>PMFN01000049.1:18650-20809 GCA_003155135.1 Acidimicrobiaceae bacterium
TGGAGGAGAACTGGATGGAGGTGCGATTCAGCGGGCTGCCTGACCGGGAGCCATGGGCGAGCGTCGATTGGGACGCGGATCCCAACTGGGAGTTCCGCACTGCCGAGAGCATGGAGCCTGAACAGTTGAGAGCTCGCTACAGCGGGGCCTGCGAGCGGAGCCGGCAAGTCGTCACCGCTGCTGGCGGCGCGGATCAGTTGTCAGCGAAGCCGTGGCGCGACGGCCGGCACTTCTCACTCCGCTGGGTTCTGCGGCATCTCATCGAGGAAACCGCTCGCCACGCCGGCCACGCCGACCTCCTCCGCGAGGCGATCGACGGCTCGGTCGGCGAGTAGCAGGCGACCTGACCGAGGGCCGCATCCCCTCTGGCGCCGGAACGCCGCATCTGCGCTCGCTGAGCCGAGCNNACGTGCGGCGGAGAAGTCCATACGCCGACTCTGGTGCTCGGAAAAGTTGCTGTGCTCGGAACGGCACTTCAGCCACGCAGTTGTTCTAAGGCTTGCGGGAGCAAAGTGGGGCGTTATGGCCTTGTCTGGTTNNATGGACCACATCGTGGTGGTCCTTTTCGAGAACCGCTCCTTGGATAACGTCCTCGGTCACCTCTACGGACCCGAGGACGGCAAGACCTTTGAGGGTGTGATCGGCAAGGACCTCTCGAATCCCATCCCCGAGTGGGCCGAGCATGGTGCCGAGCGCAAGGTGGTCGCCTACACGGTAGCCACCGACATGGATAGCCCCAACCCCGACTCGGGGGAGGAGTACCCGCACACCAATACCCAGCTCTACAACATCCTGAGCGAAGAGAACCGGTTCAAACTGGGTGAGGACATCACCGCTCCGTACAACGCTCCCGAGCCTGGTCAGAATCCGACTATGGACGGCTACGTCACTGACTACATCAGTTGCTTTACCGCAGAGATGGGCCGCCAGCCCACCTACGATGAGTACTCGCAGATCATGACCGGGTTCACCCCCGAACAGATCCCGGTGCTCAATGGGTTGGCCCGTGCCTTCGGCGTCTTCGACCACTGGTTCTGCGAGGTGCCATCGCAGACGTTGCCCAACCGGTCGTTCTGGACTGCGGCGACATCCTCGGGGTTCTCGGTGAACGCGCCGGTCACCAACTTCATTCAGCACAACACCGCCGAGACCATCTTCAACCGGTTGGACGACCACGGCAAGACGTGGAAGATCTACGTCGGCGAACCGATGCAGCTCTCCGGCACCGCCTTGGCCCACTTCCAGCGGCTAAAGGACCAGCTGGCCACCAACATCGTGCCGTTCGCCCAGTTCGAAGCCGACGCCGCCAACGGGGACCTGCCTGATTTTTCGTTCATCGAACCCTGCCTGGCACTGGGACACAACGACTATCACCCGGCCTGCGGACGAGCCATGGGACACGGCGTTGCCATTCCCAGCATTGACCCCCCGTCGTCGATTCTGGGCGGTGAGGCGCTCCTGTCACGGATCTACGCCGCCTACAAGGGGATGCAGTCTTCGAGTGGAACCAACGTCTGGAACACCGCCTTGCTCATCGGCTGGGACGAGCCGGGAGGAACCTACGACCATGTTCCGCCCCCCTCTGTGCCGACACCGGACGCATCGGCTCCGGCAGGTCAGGATGGCTTCAAGTTCGACCGTTCGGGTTACCGAGTACCAGCCATCATCGTGTCACCGTGGGTGGCCGAAGGGGATGTGTTCAACCAGGAACACCGGCACACGTCACTGATCGCCACGCTCCGGGAACAATGGGATCTGGGTGACCCGTTCACGGGGCGAGACGCCGCCGCCCGCACCTTCTCGCATGTCTTCACTCTGGAGACGCCAAGGGACCCGAAGACATGGCCTGTTCCCCAACCTCGGCCGGTTCCTCCGTTCATGGAGGATTTGACGGCCCTCGGACAGGCCCTGGGGCCATTGGGCAAAGCCTTGTTCGATGGGATTCGAGCGTATGCCAAGCAAGCCAACATTGAGATTGACGGAATGCCAAAGGACCCCAAGGTTGACGTGCCTCCAGAAGAGGTGATGACGGTGTTGCGAAGCTTCTTTGCGAACTTCTTCCCAACGCTGGTTCCGGCGACGACGAGCTAAAGATTTCTAGGAGTGCCCCAATAACTCAGCGCAGACCGGAGCGGACCCTGCCCCTGAACGCCTAATAC
>PMFN01000040.1 GCA_003155135.1 Acidimicrobiaceae bacterium
CCCCTGTCGCTGATTCGGGGTTGACGGCGGGCAGGCTCGCTACTCGACCGTGACGGTCTTGGCCAAGTTCCTCGGACGGTCGACGTCGTGGCCGCGGGCCTGGGCCAGCCAGTAGGCGAGGAACTGCAGCGGCAGGGCATCGACGACGGGGGCCAGCATCGGGTCGACGGCGGGCACCCACAGCATGTGGTCGGCGAGATCGGCGGTCCGCTCGTCGCCGTCGTTGCCGACGAGGACGATCGTCGCTCCCCGGCTGCGGACCTCTTCGATGTTCGAGCACATCTTCTCCCAGAGGCAGTTGCGCGTGGCCACCCCGACCACCACGGTGCCGGGCTCGATGAGGGCGATGGGGCCGTGCTTGAGCTCCCCGGCGGCGTAGCCCTCGGCGCGGACGTAGGAGATCTCCTTCGCCTTGAGGGCCCCTTCGAGGGCGACCGGGTGCCCGACGTGGCGGCCGAGATAGAAGAAGTCCCGGGCGTCGGTGAGCTCCTGGGCCACCTCGGCCACGTCCTTGGTGCGCTCGAGCACCGCCTCGAGCGTGTCGGGCAGGGCGAGCAGCTGGTCCATGAGCGACGCGATCTCCCCGGCGGCGCGCGTGCCGCGTGCCTGGGCCAGGACGAGGGCCAAGAGCTCGAGAGCCACGATCTGGGTGAGATGGGTCTTGGTGGCGGCCACCCCCACCTCGGGGCCGGCGCGCGTGTAGAGCACGCCATCGGCTTCCCGGGCCATCGACGAGTCGACGACGTTCGAGACCACGAGCACCTTCCCCCCGCGCTCGCGCGCTGCCCGCAACCCCTGAAGGGTGTCGACGGTCTCGCCCGACTGGCTCACGCCGATGGTCAACGTGCGCTCGTTCAGGATCGGGTTGCGGTAGCGGAATTCGCTCGCGATGTCGACGTCGGTCGGGAGGCCCGCCCACTGCTCGATGGCGTACTTCGCCACCAGGCCGGCGTGGTAGCTGCTTCCGCACGCCACGATGCAGACCCGCTCGATGGAACGGAGGTCGTCGTGGCTCAAGCCGGCCGACTCGTCGAGCACCAGGGTCCCGTCGGGAGCACGGCGTCCACGGAGCGTCGCGGCGACGGCCTTGGGCTGCTCGTGGATCTCCTTGGTCATGAAGTCGTCGTAGCCGTCCTGGCCGGCGGCGGCCGCGTCCCAGTCGATGGTGAGCGCCGCGGGCCGCGCGTGGGCGCCGTAGAGGTCGGTGACCCGCATGGTGCCGGGTCGCAACTCGGCGAGCTGGTCGTCCTCGAGGGCGAAGAGGCGCCGGGTGGCGCCGAGCAGGGCCGGGATGTCCGACGCGAGGAATGAGGTGCCGCCCTCGACACCGACGATGAGCGGCGAGATCCGCCGTGCCGCGACGATCAGGTCGGGCTCCTCGGCGTGGACGGCGGCGACGGCGAAGGATCCACGCACGTGGCGCAGCGCACGCCGGAGGCCCTCTGCGAGGGAGGTCCCGCGCACCATCTCGGTCTCGATGAGGTGCGAGAGCACCTCTGAGTCGGTCTTGGACGTCAGCACGTGGCCACCCCGCACGAGGTCGCGTGCCAACTCGGCGTGGTTCTCGATGATGCCGTTGTGGACGAGCGCGAGGCGACCGGTGCAGTCGAAGTGGGGGTGGGCATTGCCCGTGTCGGGCTGCCCGTGGGTCGCCCAGCGGGTGTGCCCGATGCCGATGCTGGCCAAGGGTGGCGGGTCGCCGCCGCCGACGAGCAGGTCGCGCACCGAGTGCGTCCCCTCGGCAGCGCGCGCACGCCACAGGCCGGTGTTCGTGACGAGCGCCACGCCGGCCGAGTCGTAGCCCCGGTACTCGAGGCGACCGAGTCCCTCGAGAAGGACGGGGAGGGCGTCGTCGACGCCGGTGACTCCGATGATGCCGCACATGGTTCTAGACCTCCGTCTGCCACAGGGCCGAGACGGCCGCTGCGATTGGTGTTGTTGGGACCCATCCGAGGTGTTGGCGCAAGAGGGTGACGTCCGCGCGCTGCCAGGGCACCGTGGCGGAGCGGGACGACCCGCCAGGCGATTCGAGGACGTCGCCCTCGAACCCCGCCGCCGCGGCGAGTAGCTCCACCATGGAGCGGCACGACATCGCAGCGCCCCTCCCGACGTTCAGGATCGGGTGCCGGTCGACGGTGGCGACGGCCCGCAGGGCGGCGGTCGCGACGTCGCTGCTGGCGACGAAGTCACGCTGCGCCCAGAGCGATCCGAGGATCACCGAACCCCGACCGACCTCCAAGGCCCGCTTGATCTCGCGCACCGCTGTGCCGGCCAGCGAGTCGCTCGGGCAGAAGGGCCCGACCGGGTTGAACACCCGGAGCACCGTGGCGCGGATGGCCCCCCTCGCCACCATGTCGCTGATCAGCTTGGTGGCGGCCAGCTTCGTGCGGCCGTAGTCGCCGACCGGGTTGGCCGGTGCGCTCTCGGCGATGCCGGCACCTTCGGGTTGGCGCCCGTACTCAGCTGCCGAACCCATGTGGATCAGCGGGACACTCTCGGTCAGGGAGAGGGCCTGGACGAGCTTGTCCACCACCGAGGTGTTCGCCGCCTCGAGTTGGTGCCAGGAGCCCGAGGTCGCGCCCACGCAGTTGATGACCGCGTCAGGCCGGGACTTCTCGAGAAGGAGCACGAAGTCGCGCACCGATGCACCGACGAGGTCCATCTGGGCCCACGACCCGAGCGGTGGCATGCGCTGCCGGGGGGGCCGGCGGCTGACGGCGATCAACGTCGGCGCGTCGGCCGACTGTTCGATCGCCGCGTGGACCTGGCTCCCGAGGAACCCGCTGGCGCCAAGCAGCAGGTACGTGGTCACCGCATGCCCGGAAGCAACCGTGGGCCGAGGATGTCGAATTCGCTGTTCGCCCGGTCGTAGTCGTCGGGCCGCCCGATATCGAGCCAGAACCCGTCGAAGGCGTAGCTGGCGGGCAGGGTGCCGCGCTCGATCAGGTCGAGCATGAGCTCGTCGAACCCGTAGGGAAGGCCGGGCGTGTAGCGCTCGAGGTGGCGCTTCGAGATCCCGTAGATGCCCATGCTCACCGAATAGGAGATCGGGGGCTTCTCGGTGAAGTTGGTCACCCGGCTGTCGATGACGTCGAGCACCCCGAAGTCGACCTGGTGGACACGCTTGAAGGTGGCGACGGTCAGCGGCGCCCCCGAGCTCACGTGGCTGTCGAGCAGGTCGCCGTAGTCGAGGTCGGTCAGGATGTCGCCGTTCATGAGGAGGAAGTTCTCCGGTAACCGGTCGAGCACCATGAGGGCGGGCCCGATGGTCCCGAGCGGGGACTCCTCGTGCACGTAGTCGACCTCAATGCCCCACTGGGAGCCGTCACCCACGTACGCGCGGATCAACTGGCCCAGGTGGCCGATGGCGAGCGTCGCCTTGGTGAAGCCCCTGTGGGACAGCTGACGCAGCACGATTTCCAGGATCGAGTACTGCTCGCCGATCGGGACGAGGGGTTTCGGGATG
Source organism: Acidimicrobiaceae bacterium (assembly GCA_003155135.1). Taxonomy (GTDB): domain Bacteria; phylum Actinomycetota; class Acidimicrobiia; order Acidimicrobiales; family RAAP-2; genus Bog-515. The sequence goes on from PMFN01000040.1 coordinate 3,467, forward strand.
ACGGTTGTGTAGGGCCGCAGGCGCACCCCTTTGCCGCCCGCGAGGATCACCACATGGCGTGTGTCGGTGCTGATCGGTGATTGGTATGTGTGGAGCTCAGACATGGCAGGGTCCCCTTCCGAGGGTCAGACGTTGTACTGGTCGGTCTTGTAACGGCGGAGGTTCTCTGGGCGGGAGAACCAGTCGATGGTGGCGAGCAGGCCTTCGGCGAGGGTGTGCGACGGTTTCCACGAGGCCGCCCGTTCGATGGCGGTGCTGTCCGACACGAGCCGGGTCACCTCCGAGCGCTCGGGGCGGAGCCGTTGGTCCTCGACCCGGATGTCGACGTCGACGTCCATCAGTGCGGCGATGAGCTCGACGGTGTCCGACACCGAGATCTCGACCCCTGAGCCAGCGTTGAAAGTGTGCCCGGCGACCTCGCCGAGCGGTGCCTCGAGCATCGACTGGAAGGCGTGGGCCGTGTCGAGCACGAAGTTGAAGTCGCGCGTCGGGGTGAGCGAGCCGAGGGCGATCTCACGTCGTCCCGCCGCCAACTGTGCGATCACCGTCGGGATGACCGCACGCATGGACTGGCGAGGCCCGTAGGTGTTGAACGGCCGGAGCGTGACCACCGGGAGGTCGAAGCTCAGGTGGTAGCTCTCGGCCAGCTTGTCGGCGGCGATCTTGGAGGCCGAGTACGGGGACTGGGCCTGCAACGGGTGCTCCTCGGAGATCGGCACGAACTGGGCGCTGCCGTAGACCTCGCTGGTCGAGGTGCACACCACCCTCGTGGTGCCGAGCGTGCGGGCGGCCTCGAGCACGTTCAAGGTGCCACCAGCGTTGGTCTCGAGGTAGGACCAGGGGGCCTGGTACGAGTACGGGATGGCGATGAGGGCGGCGAGGTGGCAGACCATGTCCGCCCCCGTCATGAGCGAGAGCACCGAGTTTCGGTCCCGCACGTCGCCGGGAACCACCTCGATGGACGCCAGCGCCTCGGGATGGAGCGACTCGAGCCAGCCCCACGAGCCGAAGGAGTTGTACTGGACCATGGCTCGGACCCGGTATCCGGACCCGACCAGGGTCTCGGCGAGGTGCGAGCCGATGAAGCCGTCCGCACCAGTGATGGCAATGGTCGTAGACATGATGACCCTGTTGCTTTCTCTTGTCGTGGTTAGTAGCTGAGGGGAGAGGTGAGCAGCCGCCGGGACATGGCGGCGAGGATGACGATCGCGACCGAGCAAGCGATCAACAGCGAGGTGATCCCGGCCAGCGGGGCGATGTGGCCGTAGTGGACGCGCACCGCCACCAGGCAGGCGCCGAGCACGACGAAGGTCGCGGCCCAGCAGACGAGGACCAGGTTGATCTGGTCCGACGACGCCAGCATCAGGGCCAAGAAGAAGGCAATGCCGAGGGCGCCGATGGCACCGAGGAACAGGGGGACCATGGCGGCGTGGCGATCCCGGCCGACCTCGACGGCCACCGCCGAGAGCACGGCGAGACCCGCGATGTAGGTGCCGACCGAGCGCAGGAACGCGATGCGCACCCGGTGGGCGAAGTTGTCCAGGTCGCTGCTGGCTGAGAGCGCGGTGGTGGCCCGGCTGCGGAAGGAGCGAAGGTGCCACTCCATGAGGCCGAGGGTGAGGAGCAGCGGCCACACGGCGATGGCCATGGCGTCACCCACCCGCGCCTCTTGACCGAACCCGATGATGACCGAGGTGAGCAACCCACACCCGAAGCCGTAGAACATGAATTTCGTCGCCCGCACCCAGTCCCCACGTCCAAGGCGCGTGCGATGCCAACGCGAGCTCGGCACGTGGCGTAGGGCAACCAGCAGCACCAGCGCTGCGGAGGCGACGACGGTCCACGCGGCGTTGCGCTGCGTGATGTTGTAGGGCAGCACCTGCAACGAGAGCACCGAACCGACGGCTGCGGGGAGGAGGCACAGCGCAAGCAGCCACTCGGCCTGTTGGAACAACAAGACGCCACTGGCGGCGAGATAGGCGGCCAGGACCACGGCGACCACGACGCAGGCCCTGGTCCCACCGAACTCGGCTCGTGCGAGCACGGCGACCCCCAGGGTCGCGGCCGCGCTGACGAGGATCGAGCTCAGCGATACCAGCGCATCGCTCCGGTCGCTGCCCCGCCCGCGCAGCGCCCAGCCGGCCGTGGCCGCCGCCTGGCTGATGCCCCACGCCACGGTGAGGCCGACGGGAAGCACCCACCACTTCATGGGGACGCCGAAGCCGTTCACGAGGACAGTGAAGAACAGGGCGGGGATGGCGTACAGCGCGCCGCGCAGGAGGTCGAACGGCGAGCCCATTGGCTGGCTGGGCTTGGGGGGCGCCTCTGTATCCACGAACGGCATGCCGTCGTAGACGGCTTGGGCGGCGGCGAAGACGTCGGGATAGCCGAACACGTCGCCGGCCACGCGGCTCGAGAGGCCGTAGGTCTCGAGTCGGGCCGCGATCTCGAGGGGGTCGACAGCGGCGGCACAGGCGCTCGCAAGCTCGGGGTCGTTGTGGACCCAGTCCATGATGGCCTGGTCAGGTCGGCTGCTTCTGACCAGGGCACCTTCAGCGCCGTACCCGCCGGTGGTGTCGCCGGTGGTGAGCGCGCCGTTGCTCGCGAGCCTCGGCATCGGGTCGTCGTTGGGCACCGCCTCCTCTGGCCGCGTGCCGTTCAGTGTCGTCATGAGGGGCGATCTCCTTACGATCCCGGCAGGGGGGCGAGCGCACGCAGCGGCTCCGTGCCCGTGCCCGCCACCTGCGGTCCGTCGATGTGCTCGCTCTCACGTGCGCGCTCTTGACGCTCGAGCACGGGTGCACTGGTGATACGTCCGGTCACTTCCCGGTACAGGTCGCCGAAGATGGCGAGGCTCTGCTCCAACGTGAACATGGAGAGAATGCGGGACCTGGCGGCGAAGCCGATGTCGTGGCGGAGGTCGGCGTCGGCGAGCAGCATCAGGCAGGCCTCGGCGGTCTGCTCGGGGTTCTGCGGCGGCACGATCACGCCGGCGTCACCGGTCGCCTCGCGGACGCCCCCGACATCGGTCGCGACGGTCGGCATGCCCGCGGCCATGGCCTCGATGAGTGTGTAGGGGAAGCCCTCCGAGATGCTGGTCAACAGGACCACGTGCCCGGCGTGATAGGCGTCGATGACCGAGGCCACCCTGCCCTCGAAGGTGGCCGCACCGACCAGGCCGAGCGAGTCCCGAAGAGCGATGCAGCGCTCCAGGTAGTCGAGGTTCTGGTTCGACGCGGCGCCGAAGATGCGCAAGCGAGCGGTCGGGATCCTCTCGCGCACGATGGCGAATGCGCGAAGCAATGTCTCGACGTCCTTCAGCGGGTCGATGCGGCCCAGCCACACAAGGGTGGGGATCTCGGGCTCGGACCGGCTGGTGATGAAGTTGGCGGCGTCCACCCCGTTGTAGATCGGCCGGATGCGCTCGGATGCCCCGCCGTTCGCCTCCTGCCACTGGCGGTTGTACTCGCTCCCCGGTGCGATGGCGTCGGCGATCTGGTAGCCGGCCCACGTCAGGCGTTTGAAGAACCGCAGCATGATCGCCCTGACCGCCGGGGCGTAGGTGCGCGCGTCGTAGGAGAGATAGCGCTCGCGCAGGTAGATCCCGTGCTCACTCAGCACAAGGGGCGTGGCTCGGGACCAGTAGGCCCCGAGGGCGGGGAGCACGGAGAGGCCGTTTGCGGTGGCGTGGCAGATGTCCACCTTGGGGGGCGGCACGAAGAGCGGCCGGAGCTGGTGTTCGATGAGCTCCAGTGCAATCCTGGCGTCGGATACGGTCGCCGAGGCAGCAGTGCCGGCCAGACGCCGATTGGTCGGGCCGGCCAGCTGCATGGCGCCGAGCAGGATCTCGAGTGATTCCTTGCTCTGCAGCGCACCGGTCAGGGGGCGTTCGAGCGAGAGCTCGAACAGGTGCCGGAGCGCCTCGAGGAAGGCGGGCTCGCCGTTGGCTTCGACCATGGAGCTGGCCAGTTGTGAGAACACGGCGTTGAGCTCGGCCGAGGATGCCTTCGACTGGCGCGACGATGGGGCGCCACCCCAGAGCTGGATCGGGTGCAGGCCGATGACGTTGTCGGGGAGCTCCCAGCTGGGCTCGTGGTCGTTGCCACCGATGATCGAGTAGATGTCGAACCGGTGGGGGGCGAGGCCGCGCACGAGTTGGTCACACCACACGCTCACCCCACCGGGGTGGTACGGGTAGGTGCCTTCCGCGAGCAGCGCGATGTCCATCGCTCAGCGCTCGCGTTCGAGGCGGGTCGGGGCAGGTGATTTCCTCATCGAGGTTGACAGTACGGAGCAGGGCCCGATCCCACCACCCCGGACTTTGTGCCGGCGAGGCTCATTTCAACCCGGTCATTGGACGGTCGTACCCGAGCGAAATCTGGGCGGACCCCGGGAGCAAATCACGCGCACCCTTGCACTAGCGCCTCGGCCAGAGCGCCATGGTGTGCACAGAAGAAGAAGGCGCGCGAACGACCCATTCCTGAGGCCCGTGCGAACGGCTCGCGACCATCCGGCGGCACTGTGCGACGACACCGGGGTAGCGGCAGGGACCACCCCACAAAACGCAGGGGTCCGGTGGCACCACTAGGCCGAAAGTGCGGGGTAGTTGCGCCATGGCGTCCGTCTTACTGTGCCGAGAGATCGGCGCGCACGGTGCGCGTCTGGCGTGAGGGAGTCGACAGATGTCTAGTTCGAAGTGGTCGCTCGTCAAGGTGATTGCAAGCCTGCTGGTGGTGGTCGTGGTGGCTGCCGCCGTCCTGTCAACGGTCACCCGCCGAGCTGCGGCGGCGTCGCCTCCCTCCCTCAACCTCAACGTCCTCCTCATCGGGGACGGCACCTCAGACGCCACGACTGCGGCATGGCAGTCGGCGCTCAGCAGCGAGGGGGTGGCCTACACACTGGCGACGGCCACCGGCGCCTACGGGGCAGAGACAGTGACACTCCCCGCACTCACCACCGGTACGGTCGGCAACTTCAACGGCGTGGTGATTGCCGACTCGCCCGCCGCCTTCGCCTCCGGGCAGCTGACGAGCCTCTTCTCCTACGAGTCCTCCTATGGCGTGCGCCAGATCGACGGCTATACGGCCCCGTACCTGGGCGAGACCTCGGGCACTGCGGGTGCCCTTGACGGCACCACCGGCACGGTGACCCCGGCGGGCCTGGTGGCCCTCCCACAGCTGAAGGGCCCACTCCCGTTCGACACGGGCACCTACGGCTACGGCGCCACAGTGACTGCCGGCGCCCCCTTCACCCCGTGGATCACCGACGCCGCCGGCCAGGTTGTCGCCGGCGTCTACCAGCACCCTTCGAGCGATGCGCAGGCCGGCGTGAGCGAGCTCGAGATCGGGTTCAACTACGGGGCCACCTACCTCCAGTGGCTGCTGCTCTCGCCCGGGCTCGTGAACTGGGTGACCCAGGCCACGCACCTAGGCCTCTACAGGAACTTCTTCGGCCAGGACATCGACGACAACTTCATCTCCGACAACGAGTGGAGCTCGGAGTACCAGTGCACCCCGGGAGCAACCGATCCCGTCGATTACACCTGCCCCGCCGCCGAGCAGGGCGCGACCCCAGGATCCGCCCCCGGCGTCCCCGCCGACGTCCAGATGAGCGCGGCCGATGTCGCCTACGTCGTGGCGTGGGAGCAGACGACCGGCATCAAGCTCAACCTCGCCTTCAACGGCGTGGGCGCCTGCACCGCGCCGACCGCTGCCGACGAGTCGAGCGCGAACTGCACCGGATCGATCAGCACCGCGGGGGGGACGGTCACCGATCCTGGCCAGTCCGTTGACGCGACTGCCCCGAACGACCAGGGGCTCATCAACGCCCTCCTCGCCGACAAGTCTGACTTCAACTGGATCAACCACACCTGGTCCCACCAGTTCCTCGGTTGCATCGTCTGGCAGACCCAGCCCCTCACCAGCGTGACCCCCAACGCGACCGGCGGCTCGCTGGCAGCCGGCACCTACAGCTACGAGATCACCGCGGCGACGGCCTACGGAGAGTCCGAGCCCTCGACGACCGCGTCGGCCGTGGTCGCGGCCAGCGGCTCGGTCACGCTCGCCTGGCCCGACGCCACCAATGGGACCGGTACGGACGGGACAGTGGGCCCGACGCTCGCCCAGGAGGAGGCCAACCACACCGGTGGCTCGGGCTTCTGGGGCTACAACATCTACCGGGAGAACCCGGGCGCCACCACCTATGGCCTGGTCGGCCAGGTGGCCGAGTCGAGCGCCACCACCTACAGCTTCACCGACACCGGAACCGTGGCCACACCAGGGGCAGCGCCCGACTCGAGCGACACCTACCCGACGGCCACCAACCCCGGCATCGACTGCTCGAGTGCGGCCGGGAGCTGGGACCCCGCCACCAGCACGACCGCTGACTCCTCGATCGAGCAGGAGATCGGGCTCAATCAGGCGTTCGCCGCCGCCAACGGTCTGCCCAACTACACGTCCGCGGCGGTGGTGACCGGCGAGCACTCGGGCATCGAGAGCCCGAACATGCCGGCCGCCTTGGCCGGCACCGGCGTCACGACCTTTGCGACGGACGCCTCCCGGCAGCCCAACCCCTACTCGCTCACCTCGGGCTCGAACACGGCGCTCTCGGCACCTCGCTACCCGAGCAACATCTACTACAACGCCAGCAACTGGCCCGATGAGATCAACGAGTACGACACCCTCTACACCGCACCGACGGTCAACCTCGGCAACGCCACCTACCCGACCGAGACTGGCCACTGCGCCGCCTCTGGGGCGACGACCTGTGCCACCACGCCGCCGAACGAGACAACGATCCTGGCGTCGGAGTCGAGGATCATGCTCAGCCACGTGCTGGCCAACAACCCAAGGGTGGGCTACGCGCACCAGACGGACCTGATCGGCCCAGCCACTTCGAACGGAGCCGACTACGGCTACACGATCCTGACGCTGATCAACAACATGCTCAGCCAGTACCAGAGCTGGACATCGGCGCCACTCGTCCAGATGACCGACGTGACCGACGCCCAGACCCTGGCGGAGCAGAGCGCCTGGGCAACGGCGAACACCGCCGGGACCGTTAAGGCGTCGGAGACCAACGGTGTCGTCACCGTCACCAACTCGGGCACCTCGACGGTGTCGGTGCCGGTGACGGCCGCTGCTGGGACGACCGAGGGCACTGCGTCCTGGGGCACCACCTACGGCGGCTCGCAGTCCGACTGGGTCTCGCTCGCACCCGGCGCATCGCTCACCTTGACCGAGCACGTGGCGCCGACCATCATCAGCGCCAACACGGCCTCGTCCATCGTGGGCCTCGCCTTCAGCGACACCATTTACACGAACGGCTACCCGGCACCGGCGATCACCGAGACCGGCGCGCTGCCGACGGGCCTCACTTTCGTCGACAACGGCAACGGCACCGCCACCCTCTCGGGGACGCCGGCGACCGGCACCGGTGCGCTCTACCCGATCACCATCACGGCGACGTCGAGCTCGGGGACGACCACCCAGGCGTTCTCGCTCACCAACTCGGGAGCACCCACGATCACGAGCCCGGGGACGGCAACGTTCGCCAACGGTGGAGTGGTGTCGAATACCTACACAGTGACGACGACCGGCTTCCCGCTCCCGACCATCGCCCTTGGGACGGCGACGCCCCTTCCGCCGGGAACGACCTTCAAGGACAACGGCAACGGCACGGCGACCATCTCGGGACCGACGACGGCAGCGACCGGGGCGACGTATCCGGTCACCATCACCGCCACCAACAGCTCGGGGAGCACCGCTACGCTGGCGCTGACCATCTCCATCGTCGCACCTGCGCCGCCGGTGATCACCAGCAGTGCAACGGCGGACTTCACCGTCGGGCACGTCGGGTCCTTCGCGGTGACCACGACCGGTGCACCCACGTCGGTGATCACCGAGACGGGGAGCCTCGACGGCCTGACGTTCGTGGACGGCGGTAACGGCACGGCACTGCTCTCGGGCACGCCGACCACGCAGGGGACCTTCCCGATCACCGTCACGGCGGCGAACGGGGTGAGCCCCAACGCCACCCAGACGCTGTCCATCGTGGCGGGCCAGGGCCCGGCCATCACGAGTGCGGCCTCGGCCACCTTCTCGGTCGGGATCAGCAGCTCATTCACCGTGACGACCTCGGGCAGCCCGGCGCCGTCGATCGGCTGGTCCGGGACATTGCCTCAGGGCATCAGCCTGAAGGACAACGGCAACGGGACCGCCACCATCTCGGGGAGCCCGGCCGAGGGAACGGGCGGGGGCCACGTGTTGACCCTGCTCGCCACCAACGGGACCGGGAGCGTGAACCAGGCCTTCTTGCTCACGGTGATCGGCAACGCCAACCTTGCCGGCGGTGACCATGTGGCCGCCACACCTGACGGCAACGGCTACTGGATGGTCACGCCGACCGGGGCGATCACCACGTACGGCGACGCCGTCAACTACGGCTCGATGGCCGGGAAGCCGCTCAACAAGCCCATCGTGGGTATCGCCAGCATGCCGGACGGCAAGGGCTACTGGCTCGTGGCATCCGACGGCGGGATCTTCAGCTTCGGCGACGCTGCCTTCCGCGGCTCCATGGGCGGCACGCCGCTTAATCAGCCAATCGTGGGCATCACCAGCACCCCCGACGGCCAGGGCTACTGGATGGTGGCCTCCGACGGCGGCATCTTCACCTTCGGCGATGCCCCGTTCCACGGCTCGACCGGGAACATCCGGCTCAATCAACCGATCGTCGGGATGTCCGCCGACCAGACCGGCAACGGGTACTGGTTGGTGGCCTCCGACGGAGGGATCTTCACCTTCGGCGACGCCCAGTTCTACGGCTCGACCGGGAACATCCGGCTCAACAAGCCGGTGATGGGCATGGCCGAGTCGAGGGACGGCCACGGCTACTGGCTGATCGCCTCGGACGGCGGGATCTTCACCTTCGGAGACGCCCAGTTCTACGGATCGGGCGGCTCGTCAGGGAAGTCGGCGGCAGGTCTCATCGCATCCCCGAACACTCCGGGCTACGCGCTGATCGACAGCGACGGCACCCGGACGAACTTCGGATGGTGAGAAAGGGGGGGTGACTGCCCACTG
>PMFN01000046.1 GCA_003155135.1 Acidimicrobiaceae bacterium
CTAGATCGCACATCGTCGGTGGGGAAGTGCTGAAACCGTTGAGGGCCGAACCGGACCAATAATGGTGCATGTGCGGATGTCAAGGGCCCGACGATGGCTGGTGCTCATATCAGTACCCGCCGCAGTTGCCCTAGCGGGGTGTGGAAGCACGAGCAGCACATCACCCGTTGCGACGCAGCGGCCAGGCGTGATTGCCGGCATGGCCGAACAGTGTTCGGGACTGCCGGGCCAGCCAACTCACCAGATAAAGGTCATTGTGTACAGGGACCATCGGGTTGTCGCCCACCAGGCCACGTTAGGAAGTCACGCCTATCGGTTCTCGCTGGCGCCGGGCCAGTACGAAGTCACTTCCGACCAGTCCTACGTTGTCCCAGCCAACGTTTCACTGCGGCAGGGCCAGCTAGTTCATGCGGACTTGATCAGCAGCTGTGACTAATCGGTAGTTTTCGCCCGCACTATCCCTGATCGCCGGGCTCAGGCGTGGCAGCGCCACGGGCTAGTCGACTGATCGTTCCGAGATCGAGCGGTATCCGGCATGATGCGCCCCCTCTGACTCGTCTCCGCCCTAGCGTTGGGAGGCGTGGTGCAGGTAGGTCTCATCTTCGCATTCCTACTGTTCTGGGGCGTCGGTCTTGTGACCCTTGGGCCGGGATGCATGGATGTAGTACCGACATCCGGTCTAGGTAGCCCACGGCCGATGGTGATCTGGGCCGTATGGATCGGTGGCCTCAATCTGGCAGTGAATGCTTCGTCGCTAGTGGTTCTCTTCTTCGTGTTCCCATCCATCTCGGCCGCACTTCTCATTTGGCTCATGCCGTACAGCCTGGTCCTCGGTGTCATCGACGTGGCGGTATACGTTCGTGAGCGCCACGCAGTGTCGATGTCATCCGCGCCACCCAGATCATGGGCGGTCACCCTCGTCCTCTCGCTTTCCATCGTCATGTTCGGGCTTGTCGTCCTCTGCGTCGCCCTATTCCACGGTGCCCAGCTGGGACCTCTTGATCCAGGAGGCTTTTAATGGAGCGACGGAACTCGTATGAATATTTGAGCGCGATAGGTGGGTCCCCGAACGCCGGCAGTGAGGCGGTCATGCGGAAGGAACCTCTTGTCGAATATTGCGGTACGACGCGCGTTGGCTAATCAAGACGTCCAGGCCAACCCGTGGCGTCGAACACTGCCACCGGGTCGAGGTAGTCCCGCCACCGTGTCACCTTGCCGTCTCTTATCGTCACGATGGAAACGAACCGGTTGTCGTACGGACGCCCCGTCTGAACTGATTCGCCATGCACCTCATACTCAAGGACCACGACTGACGCTGCGGGATCTCGATAGACATGGAGATTGTCAGCGCTGCTTACGGTCATGAAGCTGTCGTAGTCGCTATACAGGTCGATGATGTTCTGTCGACCTTCAACCTGTTTGGGATAACCAGGCACGGAGATGACGTACTCGAAGACGACATCGTCAGCCAGCAGGTCGAAGTAGTCCTCGCCTTCGGCGAGGCCCTGCAGACCTTCTCGAATGATGCGGAAGAAGGGGCCATCAGCTCCAAAATTTGAGCTGTCATCTGTGTACTTGGTCACGTGTCCTCGTCGGTTCCATACGGCGGCCATGCACTGTGCAGATCCATCGATACCGGCGGCGCAGGTCGTGATCGTAGTGTTCTCCTGGTGGAGGCTGAGCAGCCCTGATGACCCCCAACCACAAAGTCCTCTTCGGGTCTGCGCCTGTGCCCCGGACTGGACCGCGTCCCAGGGGCTTCCGAGCAGCGGGGTGTAGGAGAGGTCGAGCGCGCTCACGGCATCGACTGTCATCTGAAGATGGCGCCGGCGGCGATGTCGATCCGCTTGGCCACCTCGGAGGCCGTGCCACGGCCACCGCCGAAGAAGGGCGCCGAATCAGGGGTGGTCGGTCGTCCCGGGAATGGGAGCCCTTCGAGCCCCCTGTCGTGCGTCGACCTGGCCCAAGTGCAGTCGGGAATTCGAGGGTCACCGAGATGGCCGTCAATCCTTTCGTTCCAATTGAATGTGGCAGGAGCGGGAAGTACCGTCGTTGATGCCTGTTTGCCGAAAGGTGCCCCTGTGCTCTTCGTCCTACTGCCGCTGTTCATCACCGTCGTGATGGCGTACTCGACCTGGAAGATCCTCACGTGGTCGCCGATCCTCATCCCCTCGACGGTGCCCCGCGAGTGGGTGGAGGCCTACTGGAACGAGCTCGATAGCTGAGCGGGCCGGTTCGCGGCAGGCCTCCGGCCGCCGACCAGGTTGCACGCGTCCCGCGCCGGGTAGAGCTGGGGCATGTTGACTCACCGCCTCGCCCGCCCGCTGCTCGCCGCCATCTTCATCACCGGCGGCATCGACTCGGTGCTCCACCCCGCCTCGAAGGCGCCCGCCGCCGACAAGGTGGTGGGAGGGCTCCCGGACACCCTCGGGATGAACGCGCGCACCGAGGACCTCGTCCGGTTGAACGGTGCGGTGCAGCTCGGCGGCGGCCTGCTGCTGGCCCTCGGCGTCTTCCCCCGTCTGGCGTCCACCGCCCTGCTGGGCTCCCTCGTGCCGACCACGATGGCCGGGCACCGGTTCTGGGAGGATACCGATGACAAGAACCGCGCCGCGCAGCGCATCCACTTCTTGAAGAACGTCGCCATGCTCGGTGGCCTGCTGCTCGCCGCCACCGACACCGACGGCCGGCCGTCGCTCGGATGGCGGGCGCACCGCTCACTCGAGCACGCTGCAGAGCACCTGCCTGCGCCCGTCGGCCACAGCTGAGGGAGGCGGCCCCTCAGGGGGCCGTCGTCGATGACGCCAGGGAGGCGTAGTCCGAGGCGCTGACTGGCCCGGGGACCTCGACGCCATTCGCCGTCGGCACGTCGGCGGGGGAGCCCACGATCTCAAAGGCCACACTCGTCACGCCGGTCTGGTCGGTGGCCGTGAAGACCACCTGGGAGACCGCCTCGATCTGGGCGATGCCGCTGATCAGCCCGAAGGCGAGATTGAAGTCGACGGTGGCCACGCCACCTTGGACGTTGGCCGAGAGCACTCGCACGTCGGCCCCCATCGCCGAGGTGATGCCCGACGCCCGCTCCGACGTCGTCGGGCCGGCAACGAGTGCGTTCATCACCGCGAACATCGAGGCCGGCACGGTCACGTTGCGCACCACCGAGACCGAGGCGTTGGCGCTCCCGAGCAAGAAGATGTGCACCGGCACGAAGGCCGAGGGGACCGTGGTGGTCGTCGCCACCGACGGGACGGTCGGGGAGAGCAGGTTTCCTGGGACCTGATCGCGCGGGAGCGCCTGCGGGCTCGACTGGGTCGGTATGCCGCACCCCGAAAGGGCCGCGACCGCGGCGAGGGCTGTGCCGGCGAGGAGCCACGGCTGCGCGGCTCGCCGCCTCACAGCCCGGAGTCCTCGCTGGCAAGCGGCAGCTCGATGACGAACCGGGAGCCCCCGCCCTCGGCTTCTTCAGCCCAGACGTTGCCGTGGTTGAGCCGCACGTGCTCAGCGACGAGGGCGAGCCCGAGGCCCGTCCCCGTTCCCGCCCCGCGCCGCCCGGAGGCGGTGCCCCGATAGAAGCGCTCGAACACCCGGGCCCGCTCGCTCGGCTCGAGGCCGGGACCGTTGTCCTCGACTGTGATGACCACCTTGTGCGTCCCGTCGGACTCGGGGCGCAGTGAGACCAACGTTGCGCCACCGCCGTAGAGGGCGGCGTTCTCGAGGAGGTTGGCCATCACGCGCTCGAAGCGGCGCTTGTCGACCTGCAGTCGGGCCTCGCCGACCACCGGGTCGATCTCGATGCGCGGCATGGGCGCGTTCGGAGAGAGGTTGCGAAGGCCGGCGGCGACCGAGTGGCGCACGAGCGCCCCGGCATCGACCTCTTCCAATGACACGTCGGCCGAGCCCGTGTCCGAGCGGCTGATCTCGAGCAGGTCGCCGACCATGCGCTGGAAGCGCCGGAGGTCCTCACCTAGCAGCATCAGTGCCTCGCGGGCCGGGGCCGAGAGCTCCTGGCGGTGGGCCTCGAGCACGCCGAGGGTGGCCGAGATGGTGGTGAGCGGCGAGCGCAGCTCGTGGCTGACGTCGCTCGTGAAGCGGGCCTCACGGTCGATCCGCTCCTCCAGCTGGTCGACCATGAGGTTGAACGACGACGTAAGGCCGGCGAGGTCCGGATCGTCGCTCGCCTCGGGCAGGCGGGTCTCGAGCTGGCCGCCGGCGATGGCGAGCGCGGCGCGCGACACGCCGGTGAGGGGACGAAGCGAACGCGAGCTGGCCGAGCGCCCGACCGCGATGCCGAGCAGCGTGGTCACGATCCCGCCGGCCACGATGGCCAGGGCCAGCACCCGCAGGGTGTGGGCCAGGTCGCTCTCGTCGAAGATCTCGAAGTAGGCGCCACCGATGGACGGTATCGGGACGCCGACGGCGATCTGGGGGTCGTCGGCCACGTAGAAGGTCTGCGTGGCGGGATTGCCGGACCGCACCATGGCGCGCAGCCCAACCGGCAGCACCGACTGGCCTTCGGTGAAGGGGTCGGTGGCGTACCACTGACCGCCCTGGTAGAGCACCGAGCTGGCCGTTGGCGACGTGTCGAGGCCATAGAGGACGGTGTCCACCGATGCCGTCCCGCCGTGGAGGTCCGAGCGCAGCTGCGACGCGTTCACGTAGGTCTGGGTCACGGCCGCGTTGTGCCGCTCGGCCACGAGGAAGTGCCGCGCCGTGAAATAGGACAGCGAGCCCATGGCCACCGAGAGCAGCAGCGCGCCGAGACCGAAGGTGACCGTCACCCTGGCCCGGAGCCCGAGCCCGGCCCACAGGCGGGTCCGTTTCTCCGGGCGTGGGGGTGCGTCCTCGGCCGGCGTGGTCGTCAAGGGACCAGCTTGTAGCCCATTCCCCGCACGGTGAGGATGTGGCGGGGGAGCGCCGGGTCGGGCTCCACCTTGGTCCGGAGGCGACGGATGTGGACGTCGACGAGACGACCGTCGCCGAAGTAGTCGTAGCCCCAGACCCGGTCGAGCAGCTGTTCGCGGCTCAGCACCTTGTTGGGGTTGGCGGCCAGCTCGCACAGGAGCCGGAACTCGGTGCGCGTGCAGTGCACCTCCTCGCCGTCGATGTGCCGCAGCAGCCCCTCGTCGGGGAGCACTTCGAGGTCCCCGAACGTGAGCACGGTCGGCTCGTCCTCGGCGGGGCGCGCCCGGCGCAGCAGCGCCCGGATGCGCGCACCGAGCTCCTTTGCCACGAAGGGCTTGGTGACGTAGTCGTCGGCACCGGCCTCGAGGCCGGCCACGACGTCATGGGTGTCGGTGCGGGCGGTGACGATGATGATGGGCACCGCACTGTGGCGGCGCAGCGCCCGGCAGCACTCGAACCCGTCCATGCCCGGCAGCATGAGGTCGATCAGCGCGACGTCGGCGGGCTCGGCGGCGAAGCGGTCGAGCGCGTCCTCCCCGCTGGCCGCCTCGTCGACCTCATAGCCCTCACCTTCGAGGGCCAGGCGCATCGAGGAGCGAATCCGCTCGTCGTCCTCGACCACCAGGATTCGGCTGCTCATGGTTCTCCCGTCCCTGCCGACCCTGGGTCAGCCCCGGGGACGCTCGGCCCTCTTAGCTCTTCCAGATCTGCGTTGGCCAGATACTGCCACCGATCATCCCAGCCGCCGGCGCACCGGTGGGCGTGGTCGGGTTGTTCCAGTTCTGCGTCTGAGGGCTCGAGATGACGGCCCACACTGCGCGGTCGTTCCAGATATAGGGCAGGTCCTTGGCCAGCAGCTCGTTCACCTGCTGGTAGGCGGCGATCCGCGCCGACTGGTCGGTGCTGGTGCGCCCGATCTGGAGTTGCGCTTCGACCTTGGGGTCGGTGTTGCGCGCCATGTTGATCGAGATGCCCGTGGTGTTCACCTGGGTGGGGGACCAGAACACATAGTTGAGGTCGGGGTTGACCGCACCGAACTGGCGCCACTCGAGTGCCTGGTAGGTGCCGGCGAGTGCCAGGTTGATGAGGTCGTTCTGCTCGACGACAGCCGTCGTCACCTTCATCCCGACATTCTGGAAGAGCTGCTGCATGTATTGCGCGGCGCGGATGGCCTCGGGGCCGTTGGTCGAGGTCAAGGTGAACGAGACCGGCTTGCCCGTCTGGGACTGGACCTTCTTCACCAGGGACTTGGCCCCCGAGACGTCCTGTGTCGGGAAGCCCGACGAGGAGTAGTACGGGGTGCCCGGCACGAACAGACCGGTCGAGGGGGCGTCGATCGAGAGGTCGATGATGCGCGAGTACTGCTCGGCGCTGAGCGACTTGGCCATGGCCAGGCGCACGTCGGGGTTGTTGAACGGCGCGGCGGCCATGTTGAGCATGACGCAGTTCATGTCCGGTTGGCCGATCACCGGGCCGCTGTCGTCGATGTAGGACCACTTTTTCTGGCCGCGGTAGAGCACGATGACCTGGGGCGTGTCGGTGACCATCATGTCGATCGAGCCCGACTGCAACGCCTCGGACCGGGCGTTGGGGTCGACGATCGGCTTGTAGGTGATCGTGTTGAGGTAGGGGTAACCCGAACGCCAGTAGCCGGGGAAGGCGTTGGCGGTGAAGTGGTCGTTCGGGATCCACTCGACGAACTTGAAGGGCCCGGTCCCGATGGGGTTGTCGGTTCCGCCGTTCGCAGAGTTGATCATGGCCGGGGCCATCATGTAGGCGACCTGGCCGCCGATGCCGCCGGCGAGCCAGTAGGGGAACGGCACCCAGGGGGTCTTCAGGTTGACCACGACCGAGAGCGGTCCGGTCTGCTGGAAATTGTCGAGGACCGGACCCCACGCGAGGCCGGTGATGAATGCTTTCGCCTGCGCCTCGAAGTTGAGCAGCATGGCCGCCCCGTCACAGGGGGTGCCGTCGTGGAACACGACGTTGGGGCGCAAGGTGATGGTCCAGCTCGTGTACTCGGCATTGGAGGTGACCGACTGTGCCAGGTAGGGCGCCCACCCACCGTTCGGGGTGATGATGGTGAGCGGGTCGAAGACCGTGCGGGCGTACATGACCCCGACCTCGTCGAACTTGGACGTGGAGGGGTTGAAGCCCTGCTCCTCGGCGTCGACGCCGAAGACGAGGGTGCCGCCCTTGACCGGCTTAGCGGTCGAGATGCCGTTGCGGCCCTTGCCGTTGGTGACGGCCCCGGCCGTCCCCGACAGCAGCAGCTCGCCCGCGCTGCCCGCGGCCACGACACCGGCCGCGGTCGCGGCCGAGCGCGCGAGGAATGATCTCCTGTCGAAAGGCTTTGCCACCGAATTTCCTCCCCGTTGGGTCCCCCCGGAGTTCGGCACCGTGTCGCCGCCCGGACTTGTCTGGCGGTCACGATAGCCCTCGCGCAATGCCGATGGGGGGCGCAGTTGTCAGTCTCATGAAGAGTGTTCTGCGATCGCGTGACGACCCGGCGCGCTTCATCCGATGGGCGCCGAGGAGAAGGCGGTACGCTCGGCTTATGGAAGGCCTTGTCGGAGGCGATGTCACCGGGGGCGGCCCAGGTGCTGCGGACAGCGGGTGGGAGCTGGAGCGCTTCGCCCGCTCCCTCGCCGGGCGCTCGCCCGCCACCGTTCGTGCCTACCGCTCGGACCTGGCCGCGTTCACACAGTGGGCCGGGCGCAGCGGCATCGAGGGTCCGGGTGGCGTGGGGCGGCTCTTGTTGCGCCGCTACCTCGCGTCGCTCGGCACTCGGGGCCTCGCCCGGTCGTCGATCGCCCGCAAGGCAGCGGCGGTGCGCGGGTATTTCGCCTGGTGCAGGCGCGCCGGGCTGCTCGCCGAGGACCCCTCGCGCGGGCTCAGCGCCCCCTCGGCCGGTGGTCGCCTGCCCACGCTCCTGTCGCACGCGGAGATCGACACCCTTCTCGACGGTGAGCCGTCACCAGGGGGGACGCGCTCGGTGCTCGACGCGGCGATCGTGCTGCGCGACGACGCGGTCCTCGAGCTGCTCTATGCCGCCGGGCTGCGGGTGGCCGAGCTGTGCGGCATCGACCGGGCCGACCTCGACCTCGACGCGGCGACCGTGACCGTGCTCGGCAAGGGTAGCAAGGAGCGCCGTGTCCCCATCCACGACCACGCCGTCGCTGCTCTCGGCCGGTGGCTCTCTGCGGGCCGTTCCATGCTTGCCGGACCGAGCACCCCGTCGGGGGCGGTCTTCGTGAACCGGCGGGGGAACCGCCTCGGTCCTCGAGACGTGCGCCGCATCCTCGACCGCCGGTCGCCGGTCCCGACGCATCCCCATGCGCTGCGCCACAGCTTCGCCACCCACCTGCTCGACGGGGGGGCGGACCTGCGCGTCGTCCAGGAGCTGCTCGGCCATGCCAGCCTGCAGACGACCCAGATCTACACGCACGTGAGCAAGGACCGCCTCTTGAGCGTCTACTCGGGCACCCACCCGCGGGCATGAAACCCGGACCGGGTGGGCACCCTGTTTCTACAGGGACGATCGCCGACTAGGATTGTCCTGCCCCACCGACCGGTGGCGGTGAACCGAGAGAAGAGCCCAGGTGCGTTCCACGGTCGCCTCCGAGGAGGTGCTGCACCCGGGGGAGCCAACCGACTGGAGGAATTGAATGGCTGTAGTCACCATGCGCCAGCTTCTTGATGCTGGCGTGCACTTCGGGCATCAGACCCGACGCTGGAACCCGAAGATGCGCAGGTACATCCTGGGCGAGCGCAACGGGATCTACCTGATCGACCTGCACAAGACCATGGGCGGGATCGACACCGCCTACGCGTATGTGCGTGACCTGGTCGGCGACGGCGGCAACATCTTGTTCGTCGGCACGAAGAAGCAGACCCAAGGCCCCATCGCCGAGTTCGCCGATGCCTGCGGCATGCCCTATGTGAACCAGCGCTGGCTGGGCGGCATGCTCACCAACTTCTCGACCGTGTCGGGCCGCGTAAAGCGCATGCAGGAGCTGCGGACCATGCAGGCAGCGGGCGACTTCGAGGCCATGCCGAAGAAAGAGGCCCTCCGCCACGTGCGCGAGCTCGAGAAGCTCCAGCGCAACCTGGGCGGGATCAGCGGCCTCGACCGCCTCCCCGAGGCCGTGTTCGTGATCGACACCAACAAAGAGCACATCGCCGTCACCGAGGCCAACAAGCTCGGCCTGCCGGTGGTGGCCGTGGTCGACACCAACTGCGACCCCGACATCATCACCTACGTGATTCCGGGCAATGACGACGCGATCCGCTCCGGGCGCCTCATGTGCCGCGTGGTCGCCGACGCCGTGATGGAAGGCCGCTTCATCGCCTCGCACCGCGCCGCCGCCCAGGCCGCGGCACGCGCCGCCGAGAAGGCCGCCGCCCAGGCCGCAGCGCCCGCGCCGCGGCCCACCGCCCCGCCTGCGGCCGAGGCTCCCGCCGCTGCCGAGCAGCCCGCCGCCGCCGTCGAGACAGCCCAGGCGGCTGTCCCCGACACGGTGCCCGCAGAGGTGGGCGCCCCGGCCGGCGCCGACCTCGCGACTGACGCTGCCGCTCCCGTGGCGGTCGCGGCGGAGGCGTGAGCATGGCGTCATTCACCGCAAAGGACGTCCAAACGCTCCGCCAGGCGACCGGCGTCGGGATGCTCGACGCCAAACGCGCGCTCGACGAGAACGGGGGCGACAAGGACGCCGCCACCCGCTGGCTGCGCGAGAAGGGCCTGGCCGACAAGGCCAAACGGGCCGAGCGCCAGGCCAGCCAAGGCGCAGTGGCCGTGGTGCGCCAGGACAACGTGGCCGCCATCGTCGAGCTGCGCTGTGAGACCGACTTCGTGGCGAAGTCCGCCGAGTTCGTCTCCCTGGCCGACGAGCTCGCTGCCCTCGTGGCCTCGAAAGGCGAAGAGGCACCAGCTGAGCTCCAAGACGACGTCGACCGCCTCAGCACGACGCTGAAGGAGAACATCTCCGTCGGGCGTGTCGTGCGCATCGAGGCGGGCGACAACTCGATCGTCGACACCTACCTGCACCAGCAGGCCGGCCGCGGGGTCAACGCGGTGGCCATCGAGCTCGAGGGCGGCACCCCCGAGCTCGCCCACGACCTTGCGGTCCATATCGCCTTCGCCCGCCCCTCCTACCTGCACCGCGACGATGTGCCGGCCGACGAGGTCGCCGCCGAGCGCGAGACGATCGAGGCCATATCGAAGAACGAGGGCAAGCCCGAGGCGGCACTGCCCAAGATCGTCGAGGGTCGCTTGAACGGCTGGTTCAAGGAGCGGGTGCTGCTCGATCAGAATTACGCCCGTGACGAGAAGGTGACCGTTGCCAAGCTGCTGGGCGGCGCCACGGTCGTACGGTTCGCACAGGTCGTCATCGGGTCCTGAGACACCGGAGCATGAGGCGGTCGATGCCTGGGGAGGCGAGGATGCGTGGCTAAGCCGAGGCGAATCGTGCTCAAGATGTCGGGAGAGGCACTCGCCTCGTCGGCATCGGACGAGACGATCGATTTCGCCGTGGTGGACCGCATGGCCGGCGAGATCGCCGAGGCCAGATCCGACCTCAACTTGGAGCTCGCCATCATGGTCGGTGGCGGCAACATCTGGCGCGGCACGACCGGTGTCGGGGCGGGCATGGACCGGGCGACGTCGGACACCATGGGCATGCTGGGCACCGTCATCAACGCGCTCGCCCTCCAAGACGCCCTCGAGCACTCGGGCCAGCCCACGCGGGTGCTCACTGCGGTGGCCATGCCCGAGGCGGCCGAGCCCTATATCCGCCGCCGGGCCATCCGCCACCTCGAGAAGAACCGCATCGTGGTCTTTGCCGCGGGCATGGGCAACCCCTACTTCACGACCGACACCTCCGCCGCGCTCCGAGCGGCCGAGATCGAGGCCGAGCTGCTCTGCAAGGGCACCCACGGCGGCGTCGACGGCGTGTACTCGGCCGACCCCAAGGTCGACCCCGACGCCACGCGCTTCGAGGAGATCACCTTCATGGAGGTGGTCAACAAGGACCTGCGGGTGATGGATCTGACCGCCATCACCTTCTGCAAGGACAACGGGCTGCCGATCCAGGTGTTCGACCTCATGAAGCCCGGAAATCTGAGAAGAGCCCTCGCGGGCGAGCCGATCGGTACGCTTGTCAGATGAGCGATTCTGAGTTGACCGCCCTGGTCATCGACGACGCACGCGAGAAGATGGCAAAAGCCGTCGACCACGTGCGCACGGAGTTCTCCGCGGTGCGCACCGGGCGCGCCACCCCCGCCCTCGTCGAGACGCTCATCATCGACTACTACGGCTCGATGGTGCCCCTCCGCCAGATCGCCGGGTTCAACGTGCCCGACGCCCGCCTGCTCGTCATCTCCCCCTACGACAAGGGCTCTCTCGGCGCCATCGAGAAGGCCATCACCTCATCGGACCTCGGCATCTCGCCGACCAACGACGGCACGGTGATCCGGCTCTCGTTCCCGCCCCTCACCGAGGAGCGCCGCAAGAGCCTGGTCAAGGTCGTGCGCCACAAGGCCGAAGAGGGCAGGGTGGCGGTGCGCAACCTGCGCCGAGCGTCCCGCCACGAGCTCGACGCCATGGAGAAGGCAGGCGACCTCTCGTCCGACGAGCTGGAGCGGGTCGAGAAGGATCTCGACAAGATCACCCAAGAGCAGGTGGCCGCCATCGACGGAGTCCTTGCTCACAAAGAGCGGGAACTGCTCGAGGTCTGAGGAGCGCGCATGAGCGACGACATGGACCAAGAAAACCCCGAGGAGCGCCGGACCGGGCGCGTGCGGATCATCGGCGCTGAGCCTGCGGGCCAGGCGGCCGCCGAGCCGGACGAGCCGACCGGGCGCCACGCGGCATCAGGTGCGACCGAGGGGGCGAATGACGACGACACCCTCTTCGGCACGCCCCTCGCCAGCGATGAGGGGACCGAAACCGAGCTACCCGACTGGACCGACGCCCCGACCGGCCAGGTGCCGGCGGTGCTCTCGCGTGGGGCCACCGAGCCCACCGGTGCCGACGCCGACCCGTGGTCGGCCCTGCCCGCGCCGAGCTGGCGTGAGGAGCATGCCGACTGGGCCCAGGAGGAGGAGCGCTTCGACCCTTCCATCCTCTCGGGCGAACAGCCGCTGGTCGACGCCGATGGAGCCGACGCGGAGCGCGAGCCGTGGAGCTTTGAGCTGACCTCGCCCACCCCCGACGAGCCGGCGGGCCCGCCGGCGGCCTCCGAGCCCACGACCAGCTCGGCGAACTACGAGGACGACTGGCTGGTCGTCACCGGCGAACGACCGGCGGTTCGCCCGATCGACGACTTCGACGACGACGAGACGCTCATCTCCTCGGTGCGTGCCATCCCGGCCCCCGAGGGTGCCCAGAGCACGGTCGAACCCGATGTCGCCACGGTCGACCCGGTGGCCGCCACGGCGTGGCCGCTCAGTGAGCCCGAAGAAGCGCGCAGCGCGATCCCCGAGCCCAACGACTTCGACGCCACCGCGGCGGTCCCGGTCGTCGACCCCGGTGACGAGGCGCTCCATGCCGACCAGGCTGAGCGCCGGCGTGGCCGCCCGTCGCGCGGGGGGATCTCCCGGCGCCTGCGGGTCCGTGCAGTCCCCGACGACGTGGCCAACGCGGCGAGTGTGCCGTCCGAGCCGACCCCGGTTCCCGAGGTGCCGGACCGCCCGCCGGTGCGTTCGCGTCCCGTCCCTCGCCGCTCGCTCACCCCACCGAAGCCGCCCGCGCCCGAGGAGCAGGTGCAAGGCGGCGGTCGTAACGTCCCCGTGGCCGTGGCCACGGGTGTGGGCATCGGGGTACTGGCCCTCATCTGCTTCAAGCTCGGGCCGGTTCCCTCCCTCGTCTTGGTCACCGTCTTGGTGCTGCTCGGCGTGGCCGAGGCCTACGCCGCCGTGCGGCGCGGCGGGTACCACCCGGCCACCCTGCTCGGGTTGGTGGCGGCCGTCTCCTTGATGGTGGCCACCTATACGAAGGGCCAGGCGGCGCTGCCGCTGGTCACCGTGCTCCTGGTCGCCTTCACCATGATCTGGTACATGATCGGCGTCGAGCATGCCGACCCGATGTCGGGGACGGCCTCGACGCTGTTCATCTACGCGTGGGTGGCGGTGTTCGGCTCGTTCGCAGCCCTGCTGCTCAACCCCACGCTTTTCCCCGACCGCCACGGCATCGCCTTCCTCTTGGGGGCGGTGATCGCAACGGTGCTCTACGACGTCGGCGCGCTCGTGATCGGCGGCCGCATGGGCAGACGTCCGCTGGCGGCGAGCATCAGCCCGCAGAAGACCTGGGAGGGGGCGATCGGCGGCGCGGTGGTGGCCATTGTGGGCTCAGGGATCATCGTCCACTTCATCTCCCCCTGGACGCTCGGCGAGGCCCTCCTGCTCGGCGTGGTGGTCTCGATCGTGGCCCCCATTGGTGACCTGTGCGAGTCGCTCATCAAGCGCAACCTCGGCGTGAAGGACATGGGCCGGATCCTGCCGGGCCACGGGGGCCTCCTCGACCGGGTCGACGGGCTCTTGTTCGTGCTGCCGGCCACCTACTACCTGGTCAAGGCCGTCCACCTCGGCTGAGCTGACCGCGGCGGTGCCTGCCGGCGCCACCTGAGAAGGAACGGGACTGCACATGGCCGAGACCACGGTGAGCCTGGTTGGATCCACCGGGTCGATCGGCACGCAAGCCATCGACGTGGTCGACGCCGAACCGGGGCGCTTCAGGGTCACCGCCCTCGCCGCCCAGCGTTCGGTCGACACCCTCGTCGCCCAGGCGGCCCGGCTCCGCCCCGAGCTGGTCGCCATCGGTGAGGAGTCGCTGGCCGCCGACCTGGCCCGTCGCCTTCCGGCCGGCACCGAGGTGCTCGCCGGCGAGAAGGGGCTGGTGGCCGCCGCCCAGGCCGCCGACGTCGTGGTCAACGCCGTGGTGGGTTTCGCCGGGCTGCCCGTGACCCTTGCGGCCCTCGAATCGGGCCGGCGCCTGGCACTGGCCAACAAGGAGTCGCTCATCGCCGGCGCGCCGGTGGTCCAGCCGGCGCGTCGCACCGAGGGCGCGCTCCTCGTCCCGATCG
Organism: Acidimicrobiaceae bacterium; assembly: GCA_003155135.1. Lineage (GTDB taxonomy): Bacteria > Actinomycetota > Acidimicrobiia > Acidimicrobiales > RAAP-2 > Bog-515. The sequence continues at coordinate 13,983 of PMFN01000046.1, forward strand.
ACTCGGAGCACTGCGCCATCCACCAGTGCCTTGCCCGCAGCGGTGACGCCGAACTCGCCCGCCTGTTGATCACCGCGTCGGGTGGACCGTTCCGCGGCCGCCAGCGCGACGAGCTCGCCAGCATCTCGGTCACCGAGGCGCTCGCCCACCCGACATGGCAGATGGGCCCGAAGATCACCGTCGACTCCTCGACGCTCATGAACAAGGGCCTCGAGGTCATCGAGGCCCACGAGTTGTTCTTCGTGCCCTACGAGCGGATCGACGTGGTGGTGCACCCCCAGTCGATCGTCCACTCGATGGTCGAGCTCGTCGACGGCTCGACCATCGCCCAGCTCTCACTCCCCGACATGCGTCTGCCCATCGGCTATGCCCTGTGCTACCCAGAGCGCCTCTCGATCCCCTTCGGGGCGATCGACTGGGCCACCACCACGTCGCTCACCTTCGAGCAGCCCGACCGTGCGACCTTTGCCTGCCTCGATCTCGCGTACGAGGCGGGCCGGGCCGGCGGCGGGGCGCCGGCGTGGCTCAACGCCGCCAACGAGGTGGCGGTCGCCGCCTTCTTGGAGGAGCGCCTCAAGTGGCTCGACATCGCAGCCGTCGTCGCCGAGACCCTCGGGCAGTGGGACCGGAGCCCGCTGCGATCGGTCGACGACGTGCTCGCCGCTGACGCCGCCGCCAGGCGCTGCGCGGCCGAGGCGGTGGCCGGGCGCCCGGGGCCGTGACGACGCTCTTTTCGCCGGTCGCCCCGGTAACGTAGGGGTCCTTGTGACGACGCTCGCCACCCCCGAGGCCGCGCCCGAGGCCGCTCCGACGCCGAGCGCCCCGTCGAGCGCGTGGGCGCTCGTCCGGCTGCTTGGCGCCCTCGCGCTGATCACCGGCGTCTTCTTGGTCCTCGGCCTCGGCGACCTCCTGCTCGTCCTCGCGGTGATCATCGTCATGGTGATGGTCCACGAGTTCGGCCACTTCGCCACCGCCAAGTGGAGCCACATGAAGGTGACGCAGTACTTCGTGGGCTTCGGGCCGCCGCTGTGGTCGATCCGGCGCGGCGAGACCGAGTACGGCGTCAAGCCCATCCTGGCGGGCGGCTACGTGAAGATCCCGGGCATGACCAACCTGGAGGAGATCGACCCGGTCGACGAGCCGCGCACCTACCGCCAGCAGCCCTTCCACAACCGGATCATCGTGGCGTCGGCCGGTTCGTTCATGCACTTCGTCATGGCCTTCGTCCTGGCATGGATCGCCGTGGTCGCCTTCGGTGTGCCGGGGTCGAGCACGGTCAAGGTGGCGGGCTTCGTCCAGTGGCCGGGCCACGAGCGCAACGCCGCCCAGCTCGGCGGCATCCATGCCGGCGACACGATCCTGGCGGTGAACGGCACCAAGGTCACCGACCCGAGCGCACTCACCTCGGCCATTCAGAAGTCCCCCGGCAAGCCTCTCGCCGTCGAGGTCCGGCGCGACGGGCATGACACCACGCTCTCGGTCACCCCCGCCCTCGGCTACAAGACCACGTCCGGGGACGAGAGCCTGTCCCCGGTGCGCGGTGCCAAGCCCATCGGCATCATCGGCATCGAATCCGACAGCGGCACCACTTTCTCCCCCGAGGGGCCGTTCCGCGCCCTCGGCACGGCCGGCGTCGACGTCGGCCGCATCACGGCGGCCACGGTGGCGGGCCTCGGGCACGTCTTCTCCCCGCACGGGCTGAGCTCGCTGGCGTCCCAGGTCACGAGCTCGAAAGCCGCCCAGAGCGCGGCGGCGAACCCGCAGAGCTCCGGGCGGGTCATGTCGATCGTCGGCGCCGCACGGGTCGCCACCCAGGCCGTCCAGGCCGGTGTGCTCTACCTGCTCGAGATCCTGATCGCCCTCAACATCGTGATCGGGCTCGTGAACATGCTGCCGATGCTGCCCCTCGACGGTGGCCACGTGGCCATCGCCATCTACGAGCGGATCAGGACGAAGAAGGGTCAGCCCTACTACCAGGCCGATGCGGCGAAGCTCATGCCCGTCGTCTACGCCTTCGTCTCGGTGCTGATCGTCGTGGTGGCGGCTGCGGTCTTCTTGGACATCGCGCACCCCGTCGCCAACCCGTTCCACTAAGGGAGCGGCACGCCGAATGGGGGCGCCCGCATGGCGCCGCCGCCGGCACGGCACAATGGAGGTGACATGGAACACTCCTCGGACCTCCTCTCACCGCGGCGGGCGACCCGCCAGATCCGGATCGGCTCGGTGCCCGTCGGCGGCGGGGCTCCGGTCTCGGTGCAGTCGATGACGACGACCAAGACAGCCGACGTCGAGGGCACGCTCGCCCAGATCTACGCCCTGGCTGCCGCCGGGGCGGACATCGTGCGGTGCACCTGCAACGAGGAGGCGGCGGCCGAGGGCTTGGCCCAGATCGTGCCGCGCTCGCCCGTGCCCATCGTGGCCGACATCCACTTCCACCACGAGATGGCCCTCGCCGCCCTCGAGGCCGGCGTGCAGGGCCTGCGGCTCAACCCCGGCAACCTGCGCAAGGAACACGAGATCAAGCAGGTGGCGGCCGAGGCGCGCGACCGCGGCGTGCCCATCCGCATCGGGGTCAACGCCGGGTCCTTGCACCCCGACCTGTTCAAGCGCTTCGGCGGGGCAACGCCCGAGGCGCTCGTCGAGTCGGCCCGCATGGAGCTCGCCTACTTCGAAGAGGTCGACTTCACCGACGTCAAGATCTCGGTCAAGGCGTCCTCGGTGGCCCTCATGATCGCCGCCTACCGCCTGGCGTCGGAGACCTTTGAGCACCCCTTGCACCTCGGCGTGACCGAGGCGGGGCCGCCGCCGGCCGGGCTCTTGAAGGGGAGTGCCGGGATCGGGACCCTGCTCGCCGAGGGCATCGGCGACACCATCCGCTACTCGCTCACCGCCGATCCGGTCGAAGAGGCCAAGGCCGGCCGCCAGCTGCTCGAGGTGCTCGGCCTGCGCGAGCGCAAGGGCCTCGACCTGATCGCCTGCCCGTCATGCGGGCGAGCCGAGGTCGACGTCATCGCGGTGGCCAATGCCGCCCAGGCGGCACTCGACGGCCGCAACCTGCCCATCCAGGTCGCGATTATGGGTTGTGTGGTCAACGGCCCCGGTGAGGCGCGCGGCGCCGACCTCGGGATCGCAGCCGGGCGCCACCGCGGGCACCTCTTCATCAAGGGTCAGATCGTGCGGGTGGTCCCCGAGGACGAGATGGTCGAGGCCCTCGTCGCCGAGGCGGAGAAGCTGGTGGCCGAGGGGGTCGAGGCCCGCCTCGCCGCCGCCGAAGAGGGTGCGGCCGCAGAGGCCGAGGCGGACCGCGTCGCCCTGCTCGAGGAAAAGGGTGCTGACGCGAACCGCTCGTCGGTCAAGATCGAGCGGATCCGGCACCGGCTCGAGCACGAGGAGGGCTGAGCTCAGGGCGCCACGGTGAAGGTGATCCCGGCACGCTCGAGCCGGGCCCGCAGCACCGCACCCATGGCCGAGGCGGTGGTCACCTGCCCGGCGGTGACCGGGAGGTCGTCGTGGGCGAGGCAGAGGGCGGCCTCGCTGATCATGGTGGCGGTCTCGGTGTAGCCCGGGTCGCCGCCGGCCACCTCGGTCAGGACCCGGGTGCCGTCCGCCTCGCCGATGAAGCAGACCTTGAACCAGGCCCGTTCGCGCTGTTCGGGGGTCGGGCCCGAGCCCGACGGGCGCAGCCGGGCGATGGCACGCCGCGCGCTCGGGAGCTGGGCGGCGCCGAAGAGGGCGGCCGCCCCGGCCACCACCCCCACCGCGGCGAACGGGCTGTTCCCCGCCCAGTAGTGCGAGTAGGTGAAGTCGGGTCCGTAGCGGGGGAGCTGGCGGGCGGACTCGGCCACCACGAGCGGGTCGATGCTCGGCATGGGCACCACCCAGGCGCCGATGTCGCGGTCGAAGCCGATGCGCCCGGTTGCCACGCGCACCCGCCGGCCCTCGGGCTCTGGCTCGACCTTGGCCCGCACGTCGTGGACGGCCTTGCCCTGGCGGTAGCGGCCCATGATCTCGAGCGCGGAGGCAGCCGTGCCCCCCGAGAAGGTGCCGCGCGCTCGCACGTAGCCGCGCACGGTGATCGGGACGCCCTCTGCGAGCTGTTCCACGGTGAACTGGGCGCCGAGGTCGTGGGGCATCGAGTCGAAGCCGCACGAGTGCACGAGGCGCGCCCCGGTCTCGACGGCGCGCTCGTGGTGCTGGAGGTACATGAGGTCGGTGAACTCGGGCTCGCCGGTCAGGTCGAGGTAGTCGGTGCCGCTCGCCGCGCAGGCCGCAACCACCGGCTCACCGAACCTGATGTAGGGCCCGACCGTCGTGATGAGCACCCTGGTGCGCTCGGCGAGCGGGCGCACCGCAGCCTCCTTGTCGACGTCGACGGTGACGGCCTCGACGTCACGACCGAACCGGGCGCGCACCTCGTCGAGCTTGGCCGGGCTGCGCCCGGCGATGGCCAGCCTCGTCGAGGCCGGTGCGTTGGCGGCCAGGTAGTCGGCGATCAGGCCCCCCGCGAACCCGGTGGCGCCGAGCAAGGTCACGTCGAAGTCGCGCTCGTCTGTCACAGGGCGACTCTAGTGAACTCGCTCCCAGCGATCCTGGGCCCGCTCTGTGGCGAAGCCGCCCGGGCATGGCCGACCCCGGGAGGGGCCCGGACCGGGCGTCGTTGACCGGTCCGGACACCTCCCGGGGGTGGCCGACGCCGAGCTGCGCGCCGACGCCCTAGTGCACCTCGGGCGCGTCCCAACCCAGCGGCACCCATCCGACCGGCGCCGCCTCCTCGGTGGCGGCAGCTGGCGTCGCGAGCAGTTCGGCCAACCGGTCGTAGCCGCTTCGCGGCACCATCAGCTCGACGGGCCGGGTACCCGTGACACCGATGGTGAGGTGCCCGCGCTGTGCCTTGCCCCACGCGATGCTCCGGTGCAGTCGTAGTTCGGTGACCGAGGACCAGGGGACCGCGACAGCGCCGCGATGGTGCCTGCCGGGGGACTCGAAGGCGATGCACTCGTCGTTGAGGACGAGTGTGCCCTCGGGGGCGGACCAGCGGCGGCGCTGCGGCCACAGCTTGGCCTTGGCCCGAAACGCCGCCGGTGCAAGTACAGGTGCGGTGGCGCGCTCGGGCTGCCGGCGGTTGCGGCGCACCCGGCGCTGCACCCACTCGAGCGCCAGGAACGGCACCACGACGATGTAGGAGAAGGCCACGACGAGCGGCATCGTGAACCACTCCCAGGCGAAGGAGACGTTGCTCTCCGAGGAGTCCGTGCCTCCCCAACGGGCGAGCGCGATCCCGATGACCACGTAGGCCACGAAATAGGGGAGGACGGGGCGCATCGCCGCGCCGAACGAGCGGCGGACCGGTGCGTGGACGTCTCGCGGGAGTAGCGCGACCGGGGGCGTCCAGTGCGGCGGGTGCGTGCGGTCGGCGGCCGTTGCCGGCGCGGCGGGGCTTCGCCGGGTGGGGGCCGGGTCTTGGTTCGTCGTTGTGACGGTCATGTCGCCTCCTTCGCAGTGGTGCGGACTTCGCTCGGTACATCGTGCGCGACCCCGGTAAGGCCCGGGTAAGCGCTGGGAGAGGAGGCACTCGGCGCGCGTCACCCGGCGCGGCGCGCGCGGCGATACTCGGGTATGCAGCAACGAAACCGAGAAGCCGCCGTCATCATCGCCCTGGTGCTGTGGGCGGTCGTGACGCCGTTCACCTGGCGGGACCTCGAGCGCAGGACGCCCGAGCAGGTGCGCGGCCGCAAATGGATGTGGCGGCTCGCCAGCGCCAATCTGACGGGGTCGGTGGCCTACTTCTTGGTCGGGAGAAAGAACGAGGGCTGAGCGGTTGGCGCTGCGGCGGCGGGCTCAGGCCGCCGCATCCTCCAACCGGTAGGTGAGCCAGGAGGCCACCACGCCCGCCCAGACCTTTTGGCGCGCATGCCCCCGCAGTGCCCACCGGCGCCTTCGGCGCCGCAAAAGCCATGGAACGCCTTCTCGCAGGAGAGGTTGTCGAAGAGCATGTGACCCTGGCTGGCGAGGTCACCCTCACCTTCGGTGACGAGCGTCGCTGGCGAGCCTGAAGAGCTCGCGATGTCGTCGGTAGCCCGCCTGCAACAGTTCGTCGGTGAGGTCGTAGCGGGCGGCCGCACCGGTCGCCCGAGGGCGGTGCGCCTAGGCGCGAGCGAATCCGGCGATGTCGCGCGCCGTGTCCCGGCTGACGTCGGGGCAGGCGATCGTGAAGATCTCCGTGCCGTGCATCGTCCCCATCATCTGGCGGCAGCGGGCCGCAACGCCGGCCTCGAGGAGCAGGCGGTAGAAGTTGATGCCTTCGTCGCGAAGGGGATCGCACTCGTTGACGTTGATCACCGTCGGCGGGAAGCCGGCGACGTCATCGACGGTGGCGAACGACGGCCACGCCAGCGGGTTGCGCGCTTCGAACGCCTCGATGCCGTAACCGAGGGCCCCTCTGTTGTTGTGCAGGTCGAGGAGGATCCCGTTGTTCTCGACCGACGAGGGGTTCTCAGGCAGGGGCCACTGGCCTGCGATGTAGGGGCACAGGGCGTAGAGGCCCCTGATGAGCCCGAGGTCACCATCTCGCTTGAGCCGGAGCCCCGTGGCCAGCGTCAGGTTGCCGCCCCCGCTCTCGCCGGCCACGACGATCCGCGAGGGGTCGATGCCCAGCTGCTCTGCGTTGCCGACGACCCACTTGAGCCCCGAGACGCAGTCGTTCAACCCCGCGGGGAACGGTGCGACCTCGGGGACCGACGAGGCCGCCACCGAATTGCGGAAGTCCACCATGACGACGGCGACGCCGTTGGCGGCGATCAGCTTTCCCCACCCGCGGTACATGCCGTCGTAGCACGAGAGCGACGCCATGCCGCCGCCGTGGATGTAATAGACGCACGCCAGGGTCTCGTCGGTGTCGGGCCGGATCACCTGGAGGTTGATGGTGTTGCCGTCGGGTTGGGAGGCGACCTTCTCTGTGTGGACGCGCAAGCCCTTGGCGGGGGCGGCCTCTTCGGTGTCGCACAGGTCCATGAAGCCCCGGAAGGCCTCGGCGACCTCGAGCGCCTCGGGCGTGTTCGCCTCGGCCAGGAGCGCCTCTCGGCTCTCGACGTCACTGGCGGCGATCGGCGGCAGGGCCAACAGGATCGCTTTGATGCGCGGGTCGAGTCGTGGGTCAGCTGCGATGTCGTACGCCATGGTCACGTTCCCCTCCGTCGTGCGTGCTCCCGTTCTACGGGCCTGCACAAGGGTAGCGAGCGCTCCCGATGCTCGGCGGGTGCGCCGACCGGCTCGTTTCGGGCCACCCTCCCTCTCGGCAGCGCCCGGGAGGGTCCTGGCTCCGTATGCTGCGTTCGTGCCCGCCGGTCTCGCCTTCCCCCAACTCGAGGCGAGGAATCTCGAAGGCGTCGGCGTGTCGCTCCCCGAGGCATTCGAGGGCCGGCGCAACGTGGTGCTCGTGGCCTTCCGGCGTGAGCACCAGTCGCTCGTCGACTCGTGGGTGCCGTGGCTCGAGGCGCGAGCTGCGACCGACCCGGCCTTTCGCTTCTACGAGCTGCCGACGATCGGCCGGCTCTGGGCGCCGATGCGCAACATCATCGACGGGGGCATGGCGGCGGCCATCCGCGAGCCGGTCATCCTCCGGCGCACCCTCACCGTCTACGGGGACGTGCGTCGTCTGACCGAGCCACTGGGTATCGATGACCGCTCGACCGTCACGGTGCTGGCGCTCGACGACACGGGCGCGGTCCACTGGTCGGGTAAGGGTGGCTTCGAGGCCGCCTCGGCCGCCGGCCTTGGCGCTGCACTCGATTCGTTCTGAGCCGGCTGCCCCCACCGCCAGGCGATCGGGCACCGAGGGCCGTCAGGCACTGCTTGTAACCTGCCGGGCAATGACACCCGCCGACACTGCTGCCGCGCCCGCCGCCCGCAAGGGGGCCCTGACCCCGCGCGCCGAGGACTTCCCCCGCTGGTACCAAGAGGTCGTGGCGCGCGCCGAGCTCGCCGACAACGGCCCCGTGCGCGGCACCATGGTCATCCGGCCCTGGGGCTACGCCATCTGGGAGCGCCTCCAGGCGGCCCTCGACGAGCGCATCAAGGCTGCCGGGGCCGAGAACGCGTACTTCCCGCTCTTCATCCCCGAGTCGTACCTGAAGCTCGAGGCCGAGCACGTGGAGGGTTTCAGCCCCGAGCTGGCGGTCGTGACCCACGCCGGCGGCCGCCAGCTCGACGAGCCGGTCATTGTGCGCCCGACGAGCGAGACGGTCATCAACAGCTTCATCGCGAAGTGGGTCCAGAGCTACCGGGACCTGCCGCTGCTGCTCAACCAGTGGGCGAACGTGGTGCGCTGGGAGCTGCGCCCCCGGGTGTTCCTGCGGACGAGCGAGTTCCTCTGGCAGGAGGGCCACACCGCCCACGCCACCGAGGCCGAGGCGCGTGACTACGCCCTCGAGATCCTGGCCGACGTGTACCGCTCGACCATGCTCGACGTCGCCTGTGTGCCGGTGCTGACCGGGCACAAGACCACTCGAGAGCGCTTCGCCGGCGCCACGAGGACCTGGACCTGCGAGGGCATGATGGGCGACGGCAAGTCGCTCCAGATGGGCACGAGCCACGAGCTCGGCCAGAACTTCGCCAAGGCCTTCGGCATTCAGTTCTCCGACGCGCAGGGAACCCAGCAGTACGCGTGGCAGACCTCGTGGGGAGCCTCCACACGGTTGATCGGGGCGATCATCATGGCGCACGGGGACGACTTCGGCCTGCGCCTGCCCCCGTCCCTCGCCCCGCTCGAGGTGGTCGTCGTGATGGTGAAGGACGACGACGACGTCCGCCGGGAGGCCGCCCACCTCGTCTCGACCCTCACCGAGCTCGGCCACCGGGTCCGACTCGACGACCGAACCGACACCGGCTTCGGGCGCCGCTCGGTCGAGTGGGAGCTGAAGGGCGTCCCGGTGCGCGTCGAAGTCGGCCCGCGCGACCTCGCCGAGGGCAACGTGACCCTGGTCACGCGCCACACCAGGCAGAAGGCGACCGTCCCGCTCTCCGGCGCCGTCGGTGCGGTCGTCACGACGCTGGGCGACGTGGGCCACGAGCTGCGTGCCGAGGCGCTCGAGTTCCGCCTGGGGCACACCGTGGCGGTGGCGACCGTCGATGAGGCCATCGAGGCCGGGGAGACCGGGTTCGCCACCATCGCGCTCGCTGCCCTGGGCGACGACGGGGAGGACCGGCTCGGTGCCCACGCCATCACGGTGCGCTGCCTGCAGCGCCCCGACGGCGGCCTGGCCGAGCACGACGACGAGGACGACCTCGTGGCCGTGGTGGGCCGTTCGTACTGACGGTGTGCGCACCATTCGCCGGTGCCCGTCGTGCGCGGCCGCCGGAGAGGCCCACCCAGGCCTCGTGCGAGGGAGAACGGGCCGCCAAAGGCATGGGGGAGCGCCCCCTGTTGCTATGATTAATTCGCTGTCCGGTCTCTAAGGAGTCTCTCGTCAAAGCGTGGGCCGCCGCCCACGCTTTGTCGTTTGGCCCCAAAGGTGCCAGATGGCGGGCAGGTCGCCGGCCGAGGGTCGGGAGACGACCGGCCGCACGGAAGGGGCCAGGAGCAGGTCGAACGAGGAGAGGAGGGTGCAGTGTCCGATGCAATCTTTGACGTGCTCGAGCCGTTGCTCGGTGCTGAACACCTCGAATTGATCGATCTGGAAGTGCGCTCGTCCCTGGTGAAGGTCACCGTCGACCGGCCCGGGGGCGTCGACCTCGAGTCGCTCGCGCTCGCCAACCGGGTGGCCTCCGACGCCCTCGACGAGCTCGACCCAATACCGGGCCGTTACACGCTCGAGGTCTCGAGCCCCGGCGTCGAGCGCCGCCTCCGCACCCCGGCCCACTTCGAGAAGGCCGTGGGCGAGACCGTGAGCATCCGCACCCGGCCCGGCACCTCTGGCACGCGCCGGATCGAGGGCCGCCTCGAGTCGGCCGACGGCGAGGGTGTCGACGTGGTCGCAGACGAGGGCACGACCCATCTGACCTACGGCGAGATCGAACGCGCCCGGACGGTCTTCAGCTGGGGCGGGGCCCCCAAGCCCGGCGGGTCCAAGCGGACCAAGAAATCGGCCGAGTCCGGCCAAGGGAAAAAGCAGCACAAGTCGCGCAGCAGTGCCGGGGCCCGATCGGGCGCCGAAGGAAGTAAAGACGCAACAGAGAGGGTCACCACGTCATGAGCAAGACCAACTTCGAGTTTCTCGACGCCCTGGGGCAGATCGCGCGCGACAAGGGCATCTCCGTCGAGACCTTGCTCGACGCGCTGGCCAACGCCCTCGTGGCGGCCTACAAGCGCCGCCCGGACGCGGCCGAAGAGGCCGTCGTCACCATCGACCCCGAATCGGGCGAGATCCGCGTCTACGGCCAGGAACTGGACGAGGACGGCAACGTCGTGCGCGAGTGGGACGACACTCCCGACGACTTCGGCCGCATCGCCGCCCAGACCGCCAAGCAGGTGATCCTCCAGCGGATCCGCGAAGTCGAGCGCGACATGAAGTACGAGGAGTATGCCGGGCGTGAAGGCGACATCGTCACCGGCATCGTCCAGCAGACCGACAACCGCTACACGCTGCTCGACCTGGGCAAGGTCGAGGCGTTGCTGCCCCAGGCCGAGCAGGTCTCCTACGAGCGCTATGAGCATGGGGCGCGGCTCAAGGCCTACATCGTCGAGGTCCGCAAGACCACGAAGGGGCCCCAGATCGTCGTCAGCCGCACCCACCCAGGCCTCATCAAGCGGCTCTTCGAGCTCGAGGTGCCCGAGATCTCCTCGGGCGTCGTCGAGATCAAGGCGGCGGCGAGGGAGCCGGGGCACCGTACCAAGCTGGCCGTGTGGTCGAACGACCCCAACGTCGACCCCGTCGGCGCCTGCGTCGGCGCGCGGGGCTCACGGGTGCGCATGGTCACCAACGAGCTGCGCGGTGAGCGTGTCGACGTGGTTCCGTTCTCCGACGACCCCGTCGAGCTCATCCAAAACGCCCTGGCTCCGGCCCGGGTGCGTGAGGTGCGCCTCGACGAGGAGACGGGGACGGCCACCGTGGTCGTGAGCGACTACCAGCTGTCCCTCGCCATCGGCAAGGAGGGGCAGAACGCCCGCCTGGCCGCTCGCCTCACCGGCTGGCGCATCGACATCAAGAGCGAGACCCAGCTCCAAGAGGAAGAGGCCGGCTACGGCGGCCAGGAGTGGGCCGAAGGCGAGTGGGTGGAGAACGAGGCCGGCGAGATGGTCTGGAAGCCCGCAGAGGGTGGCGACGCCATCTCGGCCGCCGAGTGGAGCCATGCCGCCGAGGAGCAGGCGAGCCCCGACGAGGACGTCGTGCCGGGCGAGCCGACCGACGCCACGATCGAAGAGGCCTACGCCGAGGCCGGTGAGGTGCCGGTGACCGAAGAGGCCCTCCACCACCCCGAGGCCGAAGGTGCGGTCACGACGCCGCCGGCCACCGAGGGGGGCGACGCATAGCGCCCGAACGGACCTGCATCGGCTGCCGGCGCCGGGCGCCGGCGGGCGGGTTGGTGCGGGTGGTGTGCACCGAGAGGGGCGCGGTGGTCCCCGGCTCGGGAATGCCCGGCAGGGGGGCGTGGTTGTGCCCCGATGCGGCCTGCTGGGAGCGGGCCCGCCACAAGAGGGCGTTCGAGCGGGCATTGCGTCGGGCCGTCGACGTCGAGTCGGTGGTGGCGCTCGAGGGCGAATTCGCCTTCCCGACGGCAAGGTCGGGCGGCGGGCGCTGAACGAAACGAACGAAGGCTCGCAGGTCCGGGGCCGCTCGCTCGCCCCTCGCGGTGAGCACGGCGGCGCCGATGTGCGAGGATGGTAAGCCCGAGTGGCCTGTGTGGGCCCCGGCGATGCGAAGGACACTGAGGACGAGTTGGCGAAGAAGATCCGCGTCTACGAACTGGCCCGAGAGCTCGGACTGACGAATAAGGAGGCCCTCGACCTCTCCTTGTCGCTCGGCATCGGGGTGAAGAGCCATTCGTCGTCGATCGAAGATGCCCAGGCTGACCGGGTCCGCCGCAAGGCCGACGCCGAGGGGCTCCGTCGCGCCGTCTCCCCAGAAGAGCCCGAGCCGGCCAAAAAGGCCCCGGCGAAGAAGGCGGCCGCCAAGAAGACTGCACCGGCCACTGCGGCTGCACCGCCCCTCCCAACGAGCACCGAGGCCGAAGAAGCTGCGCCCGAACCGCCGCGCCCACGGCTGATCTCGAGCTCGCGAGCCCCGGCCGCACCCCGGCCGGCTGCAGCCCCGCCGGCAGCCGCCCCTGCGCCGCGCCCG
>PMFN01000018.1:0-30157 GCA_003155135.1 Acidimicrobiaceae bacterium
TCTCCGACTCAGGACACTAGGGACTTCCAACGAAAACGGGTGTGTTAGTCCTGCGCCAAGCCCGTTTCGCGGGCTCGCCATTCGCTCGGCGTCGTATTCTCCCAAGCGATGGCGATCCGCGACTCGTCAACGGACCGCTTCGCTTGCGCCACCGTCAGCCATCGCTCGTCTGGTTCGCTCCCGAGCATCCACCGCACAACGACGGACCCGTCTTCTTCGGCGCTCACGGTTGCGACCAGGTCCCCGTCCTTCACCGAGGGTGGACCGTGACTGTCCTGAGTTGACCCAACGAAGCAGCTTTCGTCGTCAATCTCTCGATCCAGTCGTAGCCGCAAGTCGGGCACACCCAGTGCCGGTGTGGTCCTTCTCGGACTTCAACCTTGCACTCGTAGAAGGTGTACTCCTCGGGCCAGGCTTGATCGCAGTTGGGACAGTGCGGAGGCTTTTCCATGCTGGTTCCCCTCGACTCGCGGATCGCAGAGGGGGTCTCTTGGTCAAAGCCACGGCGACGAAACCGCTTTCTGCAACCTTGCACGAAATGGATGGCACCGCAAGGGCGGCTCAGGCTGCTCCTGCGGAGGGCAGTGTTGCCGAACCCTGCCCTAGTTCGATGATGGGCGTCATGCTCAGGATCAGCGCCTGCTCAGGAGTCGCCCCCACGGCGACCGTTCGGTCCCCTCCGGATTGCAGGACAGCCGATGCCATCTGGACCAGCGGTGCCACCCCCGCGGCGTCCAAGAAGGTCAATCCACGGAAGTCCATAATGAGGCAGTCGATGAGGCTGCCGCGCCGCACGACGCGAAGGACGTCACCCAGCTGCTCACGAGTTGCCAGGTCAAGATCGCCCGCGAGTCGGAGCACGGCGACGGCACCTGTCCGTTCCAACTGAGCGCTGAAAGTCAGCACCACCTCGACCTAACCCTCGGAAGTCATCGCAGAGGGCCTGGTTGTCGAAGCCACGATCCAGCGGGGAGCTGTGCTCTTTGGATTCTGCCCCCGCTAAGGACCATTGTGCAAGCGATTGCACAGGAAGTTTCGTTTCAACAGTCGCAGTTCACTGGCGGCCACTCCGGGGGCACTCGATGGCGGCGGCACCGAGATGTAGCCGCTCACGTACTGGCGTGGCGGAAGTTCACCTGTCAGTCGCCGCCCTCGTATTTAAACGACACCTTCACCTTCGCTCGGTACGCCTTCACGCGGCCATCTTCAATTTGGAGATCGAGTTCGGACACCTCTGCGATACGAAGGTCCCGAAGGGACGCCGCCGCCTTGGCCACAGCCGCACTGGCAGCCTTCTCCCACGACTCCTCGCTTGTTCCGACAAGCTCAACGACTTTGTAGACACTTTCTGCCATGATCGCCTCCCTCTCCAGGGGCGGCGTGCCCAGTTGTCTCAGGCATCACCAGCCAGTTTCGATCTTTATCCCTGCGTCAAGAGCCCGGGGCTGGTTGCTGTCGAGGTCGAAGTACTCCGTCCACTTGCCGTGGCGGTCGCCGAAGTAGAGGGTCCAGCTGCCGTCGCCCTCATAGCGGATCTGGGCAATGGCCATCCGCGTCCACTCGCCGGGCGCGCCCTTCCAGACGGGGGACGTCAGGAAACTGGCCCTGGCCACGATCCGGTCGAACTGCTCCCGGAGCGAGGTCGCGTCGGGCTGGGCGAAGATGGTATGGATGGCGGCGATCACCGTGTGGGTGTTGTTCCGCTTCACCCGGGCGAGCACGTTAGTCCAGGGTGGTGACGGTGAGCCGGCCTGTAGGCGGGGTTCTGTCCACCCTCTTTCGAGGGATGGGTGGCCATCCATCTGAGCGGCCTACCTGGGGACTGCACCCTCTCGGGTACGGACGGGCAGCCCATGTCCCACGCTTGGCCTTGCTCCGGGTGGGGTTTGCCAAGCCGACCGGATCGCTCCGGACGCTGGTGCGCTCTTACCGCACCGTTTCACCCTTACCTGTGCGGACCGCAGTCCGCCATCGGCGGTCTGTTCTCTGTGGCACTTTCCTGCGGGTCGCCCCGACTGGCCGTTAACCAGCACCCTGCCCTCTGGAGCCCCGACCTTCCTCGAACCGGTCCCGTGCGAGCACGACCCGGTCCGCGGCCACCCGGCCGACTCACCGTCGCTTCCATTGTGCCAGCGCAATGGGGGTCGTGCGGCCGCAGGCCGTGCCGAGCAGGGAGATCAGGTGGGTGAAGGGGGCGGGCACAGCCCCTCGCTAACGTGTGGCCCATGTCGCCCGGCGTCGAAGAACTCATCGTCGGCGCCACGAGCGCGATGGCTGGAAACGTGGCCTTGAGCATCGCCGAGCTCTATGACGAGGTCGAAGGGGCGCTGGTCCGGACCTTCCCGCGTACTCGCGCACTGTGGGTCCGCGGAGAGGTCCAGAGCCTCTCGGACCGCACCGGCCACTGCTACATGGACCTCGTCGACCCCGAGTCGGCGGGGGCCCGGCAGGCGCCGACCTTGAAGGTCAAGTGTTGGAAGACGACCTGGGGTCCCCTGAAGGCCACGCTGGCGAGGGAGGGCATCGACCTCCAGCCGGGCATGGTGGTGGCACTGCGCGGTTCGCTCGACTTCTACCGGCCGCGCTCGGAGATCGGCTTCATCCTGGCCGAGCTCGACGTTACGGCTCTCCTCGGGCGCATGGCAGCGGAGCGGGCCGCTCTGCTGCGAGCGCTCGCCGCGGAAGGGCTGCTGAAGGCGAACAGCGAGCGCCCGCTTCCCGACGTCCCCCTTCGTGTGGGTCTCATCGGGAGCCCCGGTACCGAGGGCTTTGCCGACTTCCTCGGGCAGCTCGACGGCTCCGCCCTGGCGTTCGACGTCCGCGTCGTTCGCGCCGCGGTCCAAGGTCCCGGAGCCGCCCGCGAGGTGGCCCGCGCGCTCGACTACCTGGCGGCGACCGACTGCGACGTGGTCGTCATCGTTCGAGGTGGCGGCTCGAAGGCCGATCTCGCCGCATTCGACAGCGAACCGGTCGCTCGCGCCATCGCTTCCTCGGCCGTCCCTGTCTGGACTGGGATCGGGCACACAGGTGATGAGTCGGTGGCCGACATCGTGGCCAACCGGTCCTTCATCACGCCGACCGAGTGCGGGCGTGAGCTCGCACTGGTTGTCGGGAACTGGTGGGTCGAGGTCGCCCACGCCGGTGCGGTCATCGGCCGGCGGGCGGCGGACACCCTGGCTGACGCCGAGCGGCGCGACGCCACCGCGCGCCAGCGCCTCACCTCGACGGCACGCCACCAGCTAGCCGCCCACCGCAACCGACTTGAGCAGCGGGCGTCGTACCTTGCGAGGTCAGCGCCCACGTCGCTGGTCGGCCTCGAGCGTCACCTCACGGAACGCTCCGCCCGGCTCGGCCCGCTGGCCAGAAGTCATGTCGGGCGTGCCGAGGACCGACTCGTCGGTGTCCGCCAGCTGCTCCGTGCCTACGACATCGAACGCCAGCTCGAGCGCGGCTACTCCCTCACGACCGACGCCGACGGGCATGTCGTGCGCACCGTGGCCGGCTTGCGGCCCGGCGATCGACTGCTCACCCGGTTCGCCGACGGCAGCACCGCGTCGGTCGTCGACGAGGTGACAAAGACCCCCTCGGCGCCCACCTCCGAAAAGCCCCATCGTGACAAGGAGCAGGAATGACCAGCAGCGAAGCACCCGCCGACCTCGACCGACGGCCCGTCGGAGACCTGTCCTTCACCGAGGCCAGCCACCAGCTCGACGAGATCGTCTCGTTCTTCGAGCAGCGCGACGTCGACGTCGACGAGATGGTCGCTCGCCTCGAGCGGGCGACGGCCATCGTCGACGAGCTCGACCGCCGCCTGCGCCGCACGCGAGCACAGGTCGAAGAGCTCGTGCCGCGCCTGACCGCAGCAGTGGCCGCCGAGGCGCCGGCGAGTCGTCGCGCCGACGAGGGCTCCGAGGACTTCGACGAGGTCGAGGTGCTTGATGAGCTCGTCGTCGAGGAGTATGAGATCGCCGATGACGCGCCGTCGTCGCCTTCGGGTGGCGACGTGGCGCCCGAGCTGTTCTGATGGGCCAACCCGAGCTGTACTTCCGCCAATTGCTCTCCGGGCGCGACTTCGCCGTCGCCGACCCGCTGGCCCGCCAGATGGTGAACTTCGCTTACGCCATCGGCGACCGCTCCACCGGCGAGGCCCTCCTCGTCGACCCCGCCTACGCCGTCGGCGAGCTGCTCGACGCCCTCGCCGCCGACGACATGCGCTGCGTGGGCGTCCTGGCCACCCACTACCACCCGGACCACGTCGGCGGCGAGATGGCCGGCTGGTCGATCGAGGGGATCGAGGCCCTGCTCGAGCTGGCCGCGGTGCCGGTTCACCTCCAACGCGACGAGGTGCCGTGGGTGGAGCGCGCCACGGGGGTGGACTCGTCGCACTTCATCGCCCACCACAGCGGTGACATCGTGACCGTGGGAGGCGTCGAGGTCGAGCTGGTCCACACCCCGGGGCACACGCCGGGCAGCCAGTGCTTCCTCGTCCAGGGTCATCTCATTTCGGGCGACACCTTGTTTCTCGACGGTTGCGGCCGCACGGACCTGCCCGGCAGTGACCCGGCCGCCATGTACGAATCCCTGACCACCCGCCTCGCCCGCATCCCCGACGACGCCATCCTCTACCCGGGACATCGTTACTCACCCGAGCCTTCCGCGTCGATGGGGGAGACGAGGCGGAACAACTTCGTGCTCGCACCGCGCTCGGCCGCCGAATGGCTCGCCATGTTCGGGCGGTGAGCGGGCGATGACCTCGGAGAAAGCACTCGCCGCCGATGGGTGCGTCGTCATCGTCGGCGCCTCGCTCGCCGGCCTGCGGGCGGCAGAGGCCCTGCGCACCGAGGGCTTCTCCGGTCGCGTGGTGCTGATCGGCGACGAGCCCCACCGTCCCTACGACCGGCCCCCGTTGTCCAAGCAGGTGCTGATGGGCAAGTGGGCGCCGGAGAAGACCGAGCTGGCGGGCGAAGCACGCCTGGCCGAGCTCGGGCTCGAGCTGGCCTTGGGGCAGCGGGCCGTGGGCTTCGATGCCGAACGCCTGCGGGTGGACCTGGAGGACGGCTCGAGTGTCGAGGGCGACGGGGTCATCGTGGCGACGGGTGCCAGGGTCCGCCATCTCCCGGGCACCGAGGGCGATCCCGGCGTTCTCACGCTGCGCACCCTCGACGACGCGGTCACGCTGCGCGCCGCCATCCTGGCGGCCGGCCCCGAGGCCAGGGTGGTCGTGGTCGGCGCAGGGTTCATCGGCGCCGAGGTGGCCTCTGCGTGCGCCGATCTCGCCAGCGAGGTCACCGTCATCGAGGCGACCGACGTGCCGCTGGCGCCCATCCTCGGCGAAGAGGTCGGAGCGGCATGCGCGGCCCTCCACGCCACCAAGGGCGTGGCCTTGCGCACGGGCGTCGGCGTCGAGCGGCTGGTCGCGCCCAAGGACGGGAAGCCCGGTGAGGTCGTCCTCGCCGACGGCACCGTCCTCGCCGCTGACATGATCGTGGTCGGGATCGGGGTGCTGCCCAACCTGGCGTGGCTCGACGACTCGGGCCTCCTCCTCGGCGACGGCGTCGAGTGCGACGAGGCGCTCTTCGCGGCCGACGGCGTCGTCGCCGCCGGGGATGTCGCCCGGTGGCGCTGGCGCCACGGGCCCTTCGACGAGCGGGTGCGCATCGAGCATTGGCAGATCGCCGCCGACAGCGGGGCGGCAGCGGCGCACAGCCTGCTGGCCGGCCGCGCGGCGGCCGAGCCGTTCAACCCAGTGCCCTACTTCTGGTCGGACCAGTACGGCGTCAAGCTCCAGGTGCTCGGGCACCCCGGTCCCGACGACGACATGGTCGAGGTGGTCGAGGGCTCCCTCGAGAGCCAGCGCTTCGTCGCCCTCTACGGGCGGGCCGGCCGGCTGAGCGCCGTCGTGGCCATGAGCCGGCCCCGCCAGCTCATGGCCTACCGGCCCCTGCTGGTTGCCGAGGCGTCATGGGACGAGGCCCGGGCGGTGGATCTGGCCTGACGTCGTGCTTGGCGGTCCGGCGGGCGCGGCGCCGGAGCCGCCGTGCGGCGATAATCAGCTCCGAGCGGTTCGAGTCAGTGACCTCGACCGTGCCGTAGGCGGCTTCCTCGGCGGCGGTCGCCAGCGCCGTGGCGCTGAGCTCGCCGGGTGGCGCCGGCCCGAGGACGGTGTCGAGGCGCTCGGCGAGCTGCGACAGCGTCGCATCGTCTGGCGCCACGACGCCCACCCTTCGGGCTGCCTCGAGCAGCTCGAAGGAGATGGCCTGGGTCCACGTCGCAGGGCGCGCCCGACGCCGTCGCAGCACGACGGTGAGTGCGCCCGCCGCCAGCACGACGACCCCGATGGGGATCAGGGGGAGCTGGCCGAGGGCACCGAGTGCGTCGTGGGCGAGTGCGTCGGCGGGCGACGGGTTGGCCAGCGGGACCTGGGCGGTCGGGTCGAAGCTCTGCCATCCCCAGCCGGGGAACCAGACCTGGACCCAGGCGTGGGCGTCGGAGGCTTCCACGTCGTAGAGGTCGGTGATGGGGTTGTAGGGCCCCGGCACGTAGCCAGTCGCCTCGCGGGCGGGGATGCCGAGGGTCCGCAGCATCACCGCCAGGGAGGTCGAGATCTGCTCGCAGTAGCCGCGGCGCGAGACGAAGAGGAACTGGTGGACCGTGTCCTGTCCGGGGAGGAGGGGCGGGATGTCGGTGGTGTAGCGGGTGTGGGCGCCGATCCAGGCCTCGAGCGCGAGCACCTTCGCGTACGTGGTGGTCTTCCCGGCGGTGATCGAGCGGGCGAGGCGCGCCACATCGGGGTAGGGGTGGGGGAGTTGCGTGGACTGGGCGAGCACCCCCGCAGGCAGTGTCGAGTTGACCCCCCTCGGCGCGGGCGCCTCGAGCTCGGCCTTGGTGGGATTCGCCACCGCTGAGGCCACGGTATACACCGAGCCGGGGCCGAGCGAGGTGGATGCCAAGATGGTGTCGTCGCGCACGTAGAGCCGCTGGGCGGGGAACCACACGGTCGTGGCCGTGGCCGCGTGGAAGACGAGGTTCGGCCCGCCCGCTGCGAGGTAGAACGTCTGGACATCGGGCGAACCGCGCACGACGTTGCCCGCTGAGAGGGGCAGGTAGAACGGCGAACCGCTCTTCACGGCCTGCCACTGGACGGTGCCGGGCGGGGCCGGGCCCGGCACCCAGGACTGCCCGGTCCAATGGTTGAACGTCTCGGCGATCCAAAACGTCGGCTTGTCGGCCCGCACCCGCAGGACCACCTGGTTCGAGAGCGTCCCGCGCACCGCGGTGTTGAGGGGACCGGCGAAGCCCAAGAAGCCGCCGACACGCGTCGCGCCGTCGGCGGTGGCGGCGTGGACGGGCTCTTGGCCGTTGGCCCCCCCGACCAGCCCGTTAGGCGTGGCGATCGGGACGTCGCCGGCGAGGTCCGACGGGAAGATCACCGTGGTCGAGGCGTGGGGGGCGGGGAGCACGGCCACCACCACCGCCGAGGCCACCACCACGCCGAGCAGGGCGATGACGCCGGTCTGCACCCGCACGGGCGAGCCGCCCGCCATCGAGCCCCACATGGCCATGAGCCCAGCGAGGCAGCAGCAGCCCCAGACCAGGACGTAGAAGGCGAAGCTCGTGTCGACCGCCTGGGCCGCGGCCACTGCCATCAACGTGGCCGAGCCGGCGAGGGTGAACCCGAGGTCGCGCCGCGAAGGCGTGTCGAAGGAGTGCGTCAGCTGGATCCAGGTGAACAGCAGGGCGAGGGGACCGAGGACGTCGGCGATGCTCGTCACGCCGCCGTGGCGCGAGATATGCAAGAAGAACCAGAAGAAGCCGCCGAGCGCCGCCACGGCGAGCACCAACTTGAGCCACGACATCGGGTTGGCGCGTCGGCGGTAGGAGAAGACGCTCCCGGCGATGAGGGCCACGCTCGATGCGATTGCTACCGGCCGGTTGAGCTCGCCCTCGGCCACGCACGCGGCGATCGAGACCACCACTGCGCCGACCGCCGCCACCCGCAGCACGATCGAGTTCTCAGGTGGCCCCGCCCGGTTGGCCCGGACGATGGCATTGATCGCCCGGCTCACTGCGCCTCGCCGGGGGGCGGTGGCACCTGGAAGGCCGACAGCGGGGATTGGGCCTGTGCGAGTCGCCGCCCGGCCTGCCCCGTCGTCGCCACCAGGCCAGATCGCTCGCCTGCCGCCTCGTTGGTGAGGAGCAGGACCGGTGCGCCGGTGTGCAGCACCTGGGCCACCGTGCCGAGCGCGCGTTCGGCCACCCGCTCGGCGGCGGCCTCGTCACTCGGCAACTCGGCGCGCACCGTGACGGGCTTGGCCCGAGGGCCCTCGAGCTCTCGCACCATGAGCTCGCCGGCATGGGCCGTGGCGGGCCAGTGCACCGAGCGCCGGTTGTCCCCCGGCAGGTAGGGGCGCACGCCCGACGTCTCGCCGGACTCGTCGCGGACCCTGCGCTGGCCGTCGCCCACCTGGCTCGCCTCGACGAAGGCCTCGGGATCGCCGAGGCCCATGCGCGGGGCGACGTAGAGGGGCTGCGCGAGCGGGAGCGTCACGTGCTTCGTCCACCACACCAGGCCGAACGGGGCGGCCGAGCTGACGTCGAGCACGACTCGGTCGAGCACCCCGCGGTGGTCCGGGACGATCCGCAGCTCCCGCCGGCCGGCGGCGCCGGTCAGCAGCACCGGACCGGCGGGCGACACCGGTCCGACGCGCAACGAGCCCGAGGTGGTCAGCTCGATGATCGCGGGCTGCCCGGCGGTCACATCGGCCGGGCTCCATGCCACGGCGACCCGTGCACGGCGCGTCGCGAAGCCGGGCACTACGAGGCCGACCAGGAAGAAGCCCGCCAGGATGGCGCCGAGCGTCTGGACCCAGCCCGATCCGCTGTTGTGGGCGACGGCGGTCCAGGCGGCGAACGTGGCGGCGGCGGCAAGGACCGGGCCGAGCGCCCTGTGGGGCAGGGGGAACGATTCGAAGCGGCGGCGGTGCCCGGCCGGTGCCGCCCGCATCACGGTCGCGGTGCGGGCACGCTCGCCAGGGCGTCGGCCACGACCTGGTGGCCCTGGCCCTCGACCTCGGTGAGGAGGCGGTGCGAGAGGCTCGGGCCGGCCATGGCCTGGACGTCGATCGGTGACGCGTAGTTGCGCCCGTAGAGCAGTGCGTGTGCCTGCGCCGACTGCACCAGGTTGATCGAGGCCCGAGGGCTCGCGCCAAGACGGACGAGGGGCGCCTCGCGCGTCGCCCTGGCGAGGGCGACGGCGTACTGGGCAACGGCGGGGGCGACGTGGATCTGGCGTACCACCTCGATCACCGCCAGCCACTCGTCGAGCGTGCAGATGGGCTTGAGGTCCGCCAGTGCGCTCCGCCCCCCGTGTCGCAGGGCGAGGTGGGTCTCGGTCAGCGCGTCGGGGTAGCCGAGCGGCGTGGAAAGCGAGAACCGGTCCAGCTGGCTCTCGACCAGCGGGTACGTGCCGAGCTGGCCGATCGGGTTCTGGGTGGCGAGCACCAGGTGGGGGTTCGGGAGCAGCCAGGTCTCGCCGTCGATCGATACCTGGCCCTCCTCCATGGACTCGAGGAGTGCGGACTGGGTGCGCGGCGGGGTGCGGTTCAGCTCGTCGACCAGCACGACATGGGCGAACACCGGGCCGGGGCGGAATTCCCAGTTGCCCGAGGCCTGGTACACCGAGACCCCGGTGACGTCGGAGGGGAGCAGGTCCGGGTGGCCCTGGACCCGCGAGAGCTCGACGCCGAGTGAGAGGGCGAGCGTGCGGGCCAGCACTGTCTTTCCGACGCCGGGCACGTCTTCGATCAGCAGATGGCCGCCGGAGAGTGCGGCGACGACGGCGATCGTGACGGCGTCGGAGGTGCCGAGCAGGACGTGCTGGAGGTTGGCGTGCAGCGCCCGGGCCAGCTCGACCGGGTCGCGCCCCTCGGCCTGGCCGGCGTCGGTCTCGGTCACTGCGCTCACACCATCATCGTCCTTGGGCTCGGGCGGTTGTGCTCACCGTGGTGCACCTGCGCGTCGTTGGGTCCCCGATGACCGCAACAGTCTGCCATCGACCGGCTCGCCGCACGCGCAACCTAGCGCAGCAGGCCCCGTTCGGAGACGCCACCCCCACCGGCCGGAGCGGCCGGTGGGGGTGGGGGAGTCAGAAGCTGATGCCCGAGAGCTCGGGGATCGTCTTCTCGGCGCGCCCGCGGGCGTCGAGCCACCGTTCCCGGTCATGCTCGCGGGTGGCGTCGTCCTTGTCGGGCTCGACGACGGCGGCGGGCCGGTAGGCGGCCGCCACGTCGTCCTCGTCGCGCCAGGTCCCGGTGGCGATGCCCGCCAGGAATCCCGCCCCCAGGGTCGTCGCCTCGAGGAACGGGGCGAGCTCGACCGGCCGCCCGACGGCGTTGGCGAGTGCCTG
Source organism: Acidimicrobiaceae bacterium (assembly GCA_003155135.1). Classification (GTDB taxonomy): domain Bacteria; phylum Actinomycetota; class Acidimicrobiia; order Acidimicrobiales; family RAAP-2; genus Bog-515. The sequence goes on from PMFN01000018.1 coordinate 10,406, forward strand.
GACGAAGACCGGGTTCTCCGACATCCCGCCGTCGACGCGCAGCGCTTCGACCGAGAACCCGCTGTCGGACTCGGCCGCCTCGAGCAGGTCCGCGCCGCGATGGGCCACGCCCTCGAGGACGGAACGCACGACCTCTGGGCGGCCGCTCCCCCTGGTCAGCCCGAGCAGGGTGCCCCGGGCGCCGAAGTCCCACACCGGTGTGCCCATGCCGAGCAGGGCGGGGACGAACCACACGTCGCCGGTGTCCGCGCAGGCGAGGGCCACCTCGGCGGACTGACCGGCCGTGTCGATGATGCCGAGGTCGTCACGGAGCCACTCGACCGCTGTCCCGGCCGAGAGCATGATCGCCTCGACGCCCCAGGTGTCGGCGCCACCACGGCGCCACGCCACGATCGGAAAGGTCCCCGCAGCCCCCCGCACCGGCTCGGCGGGCCGCACCGACCCGGTGCACAGGTCGAGCATGCCGCCGGTCCCGAAGGTCGCCTTCGCCTGCCCGGGGCGCACGCAGGCCTGGCCGACCAGCGAGGCCTGCTGGTCACCGGCCATGCCGCAGATGAGCGGTGCGCCGGGGAGGGCGGTGGCGGGAGCGACTGCGCCCGACGAGTCCACGATCGCCGGCAGCATGGATTCGGGGATCCGCAGCGCCTGGAGGACTGCCGGGTCCCACCCGGTGGCGTCGGCGGTCACCAGCCCGGTGACGGCCGCGTTCGTGGCGTCGGTCACATGGACGTGACCCTGGGCGCCGCCGCCCAGCACCCAGCACAACCACGTGTCGACCGTGCCGAAGCACAGCTCGTCGGCGGCCCTCGTCCGGTCGGGGTCGACCTCGTCCAAGATGGCCGCCAGCTTGGTGGCCGACGCGTTCGGGGCGAGCCGTAGGCCTTCGGCCTGGAGCACCAGGCAGGTCCCGACCGTGCGCAGGTCCTGCCATCCGATGCCGGGGCCGACCGGCAGCCCACTGGCGCGCTCCCAGACGATGGCCGACGCACGCTGGTTGGCGATGCCGACGCCGGCGACGGGTCCGGCTGCATGCAGCACCTCGGTGGCGAGCTCCACCGCGGCGGCGGCCAGGGCAGGGGCATCGAGCTCGACGAGGCCCGGGGCCGGGGTGATGGGAAGAACCTGGCGATGGCGCACTTCGCTGACCGAAGCATCGGCGGACACGATGGCCGCCCGCACGCCGGAGGTGCCCACGTCGATCACCAGCAGTGCGTCGCTCATCACAAGCCTCTTGTCTCGCCGCCCGGCCACGGCGCCGGCCCGAACGCCGAGGGGAGCCCGAGCTTGCCGGGGTTCAAGATGCCGGCCGGGTCGAGTGCGGACTTCACCGCCTCGAGGACACCGAAGGCACCGCCGAGGGCCTCGGCCAAGAACCGAGAGCGGTTGAGCCCGATCCCGTGATGGTGGCTGATCGCCGCACCTTTCTCCATGACGGCCACCGTTGCCACCTCCCACGCCCGCTCGTAGTAGGCCTCACGCCAGGCGGCGGCCCCAACCTCATCGTTGCCGTCGTCGGGTGGGCGGCCGGCGAACGTGAAGTACAAGCAGGCACCGTCGGGGTAGGCGTGGCTCTGGTGCACCGAGGCGGCGAGTGTCCCGGGAAGTGCGCGCAGTGCGTCGAGGACGGAGTCCGCCAGGGGCTCGAGGACAGCCCAGCGCCCCGCCACCTCCACCGTGTCGACGACGATCCCGGCGCGCCAGAGCGGGGCCAGCGCTGAGACATCGTTGCGGTGCGACAGCCAGCGCTCGACCAGGTCGTCGTCCATGCGGCTCGCTGCCGCGCACTCCTCGTCGATCACCGAGAGGGTGGCGTCGACGATGGCGACGTCGGCTTCGTCGAGGACGACCAGCAGGCACGTGTCCTCCACGCTGAAGTTCCGGGCTGACTCGACCTCGTCGTAGAGCCGGAGCACCGCAGGGGTGGCACCCCGGCGCAGGATCCGTCGGCAGGCCTCGAGGCCGTCGTGGACGGTGTCGAAGCCGTAGGCCCTCCTGCCTTCGGCCGGGGGCAGGGGGTGGATGACCAGGCGCGCCTCGGTGATCACCCCGAGCGTCCCTTCGCTGCCGACGAACAGCTGCGTCAGGTTCGGGCCGGTCGCCGCTCGCGGGGCGTGGCCCTCGGTTCGGAGCACGCGCCCGTCGGCCAGCACCACCTCGAGCCCGACCACCATGTCCTCGATCTTCCCGTAGCGGGTGGAGTACTGGCCCGCGCCGCGGCACGCCAGCCAGCCGCCGACCGTCGAGAGGTCCATGGACTGGGGCCAGTGGCCGAGGGTGTAGCCCGTGCCCGTGGCGCGCAGGGCGGCCTCGAGGTCAGGGCCGAACACCCCGGCGGAGACGTCGACCAGAAGCGAGTCCTCGTCCACGCAGAAGGTGCCCGTCACGCCGGTGAGGTCGAGGGAGACGCCACCGTAGAGGGGGACGGTCCCTCCGCACACGCCGCTTCGCCCGGCCGCCGGCGTGACCGGCACACGGGCGGCGTTGCACACAGAAAGGACGGCGGCGACCTCCTCGGTGCTGTGGGGTCGCACGACGGCAGCCGCCATGGCGGGTACCTCGCCCCGGGCGGCCCAACCGATGGCGACGGGCCACCAGTCACGACCAGCCTCGGCGCGGGCTGCCGCGTCGATGGCGACATCGGCGCCTGTTGAGCGCAGCACGTCAACGAAGCCTTCGTCCAGCGTGGGGCGGATGCCGCCGAGGTGTTCGCGGGCATCGCCATCTGCGGCGTCGATGGGCGTCACCGCGATCGGGGCGGTGCTCAAGATGCTCCCTCGACCGGCGCGTCGTGGGGTTCGGGGAGCCCCGCAGCGGCGAGCTCGACGAGGGCGCCTGCCGAAAAGGCACGGGCCTGCTCGGCGGCGACCTCGCTCGACCAGCCGAGCTCGGCCCCCAGCAGCGCTGCGACGGCCTCGGCGCTGCGGGCACTGGCTCGGGCGTCTTGGAGGAGAGCCCTGGTGCGCCGGCTCAGGACGTCCTCGACGCCGAGCGCCATCTCGGCGCGGGCTGCGTAGACAACCTCGGCACCGATGTAGGGGAGCCCGTCGACGATCGGTTCGAGGAGTGCCGGTCGCTCGTCGGCCAGGGCGAGCACGGCGTCGAGCTCAGTGCCGTAGCGATGCGCGAGATGCTCGAGCAGCGCCGGGTCGACCGTATGCTCGACGGTCGTCGCCGGCGTGGTGCCGGGCGCTCCGAGGAGCGCCAGGTTCTTGGTGACACAGCGACGGCGCCCGAATGCTGGCCAGCTGGCGAGGACCTCGTCGACCGTGTCCTCGGCCATCTTCCGGTACGTCGTCCACTTGCCGCCGGTCACCGTGATCACGCCCGAAGCCGATGTGTGCACGGAGTGGCGGCGGCTGAGGTCGGCGGTGCGCGCCGAGATCCGCCGACCGCCTCTCGGAGCGAGCAGTGGACGCAGTCCTGCCCACACCCCGGTGACGTCCGCCCTCGTGAGCGCCGCGCTGGTCGAGCCGTTGACGGCGTCGAGCAGGTAGTCCACGTCGTCGGGGGTGCACTCGGGGTCCTCGAGCGAGCCCTGATAGTCCGTGTCGGTGGTGCCCACGTAGACCAGGTCGGCCTCGGGCCACGGGACGACGAAGACCGAGCGTTTGTCCTTCGGGACCGGGATCACCGCGGCGATGTCACAGTCGAGGCGCGACCTCGGCACCGTGATGTGGATACCCTTTGCTGGCCGGAGCGAGGCGGGCTCGTCGCCTTCGTCGAGCGAGCGCACCTCGTCGGCCCACACGCCCGTGGCATTGACGACCACGTTGGCGCGCACGTCGATCGGGTCCCGATCGGGTTCGTCGCCCATCCGCCGCGGCGCCACTCGGGCGCCGATGACCCGACCCGCCTCGTCATGGAGGAACCCGTCGACCGGCGCGTAGTTGGCGGCGACCGCGCCGAACGACAGCGCGGCAGTGCGCGCCAGGGTGAGCGCCACCCGCGCGTCGTCGCCACGCGCGTCGTAGTAGAGGAAGCCGGCGACGAGGCGGTCCGTGTGCAGGGACGGGAGGTGCTCGAGCGCCTCGTGTCGCCCGATGCGCCGGTGGCGCTTGCCGATCCGGTAGCCCCCGGTCAGGTCGTAGAGCCACAACGCCCAGGAGTAGGAGCGCGCGACGGTCTTCGACACCACGCCTTCGTGGCCGAACAGCGGGATCAGGAAGGGGAGGGGCGTGATGAGGTGCGGGGCATTGTCGAGGAGTCGTTGACGCTCGGCGAGATTCTCGTAGACCAGCCGGAACTCGCGCTGTTGGAGGTAGCGGAGACCGCCGTGGGCCATCTTCGACGATTTGGACGACGTGCCCGACGCGAAGTCGTCCTTCTCGACGAGTGCCACCCGGAGCCCCCGGCTGGCCGCATCGAGTGCGACGCCGGTCCCGGTCATCCCACCGCCAATCACCAGGACGTCGAACGTGCCCCGGGCGAGGCGATCGAGCGCCGGCCCACGCTCGAAGCTCCATGTTCGAGCGGGGCGAGTCGGCTGTGAAGGGTCGTCGGACCCCGCGGAGCGCTCGGTCATGCCGCCAGCCTGCCACACGCCGCGTGGGACTCCCGGGGGCCGCGGACGTCTTCACAACAATCCTTGTCAATTAACAATCGTTGGCAATAGAGTGTCGGCATGCGCACCCCCGAAGAGCTGAGCGAGTTGTTCCGCCAGCGTGGGCGCAAGGTCACCCCGCAGCGCCAGTGCATCTTCCGGGTCCTCGAGGGGAACGTGACGCATCCCTCGGCCGAGGTCGTCTACGAGGCGGCGCGCGCCGAAATGCCGACGATCTCGCTCAAGACCGTCTACCAGACGCTGAACGACCTCGCCGAGCTCGGGGAGATCCAAGCACTCGATCTCGGCACCGGCATGGCACGCTTTGACCCGAACGTGGACGGGGCGCACCACCATCTGGTGTGCCACGAGTGCGGCAAAGTGCGCGACCTCTACGCCGACTTAGACGGTTTGACCATCGGACAGAGCGACGCGCAGGGCTACGACGTGCGCAGCGCCGAGGTGGTCTTCCGGGGGCGATGCGAGGACTGCCGCACCGCCGAGGGAGCGGGAGCCGGTGCCTCGGCGGGCTCAGGACGCCGGGCAAGTTTTCGAGCAGCAACGACAGCAACGGAATGAAAGGAGCAGGGATGCCCGCACTGAAGGGGTCAAAGACCGAGGAGAACCTGAAGGAGGCGTTCGCCGGCGAGAGCCAGGCCAACCGGCGCTACCTCTACTTCGCCCAGAAGGCCGACGTGGAGGGCTACCCCGACGTGGCCGCGCTCTTCCGCTCGGTCGCCGAAGGCGAGACCGGGCACGCGTTCGGCCACTTCGACTTCCTGCGCGAGGTCGGCGACCCGGTGACCGGCGCGGTTGTCGGTGCCACCGAGGACAACCTCCGCTCGGCCATCGAGGGCGAGACCTACGAGTACACCGAGATGTACCCCGGCTTCGCGAGGACTGCCCGCGAGGAGGGCTACGCCGAGATCGCCGAGTGGCTCGAGACCCTCGCCCGCGCCGAGAAGAGCCACGCCGGCCGCTTCACCAAGGGCCTCGAGTCGGTCAGCTGATCCGGCGACGCCGGGTCGTGCTCGTGCCGGTCATTCGCCCGCCCCGTGTGCCCGGGGGCACCGTTCCCCGGCACGCGGGGCGGCCAGTCCCACCGGGTGCCAGCGCGGCGGCGCGCGTTCGGACTCCTCTCTTGCGACCAAGGAGTGCACGTGAGCGCCACGTACCAACCCTCTGACCCGGCGTACTTCGATCCCGCTGACCTCGACCGCGAGCTCGACCGGGTGTTCGACCTCTGCCACGGCTGCCGGCTTTGCTTCAACTTGTGTCCGTCGTTCCCGACGCTGTTCGACGCCATCGACGAGCACGACGGCGAAGTCGGAGATGTCACCGCGGCCGAGCGCGACCAGGTGGTCGACGAGTGCTACCAGTGCAAGCTCTGCTACGTGAAGTGCCCCTACGTGCCGCCCCACGAATGGGAGCTCGACTTCCCGCGCCTCATGATGCGCGTGCACGCGCAGCGCCACCGTGCAGGCACCCCGGTGAAGGAGAAGCTGACCGACCAGTTCCTGGGCCGGACCGACCTGCTGGGGAAGGTGTCGGTGCTCGCGTCACCGGTCGTGAACAGGCTGACCGGGTCACCCGGCTCGCTCAGCCGCAGGGCCATGGAGAAGACGGTGGGCATGGCCGCCCAGCGGGTCCTGCCCCCCTACGCCCGCCAGCGGTTCACGACGTGGTTCAAGTGGCACAAGCCGTCGAGCCGCCCGACGACAAAAGAGGCGGCTGTGTTCCCGACGTGCTTCATCGAGTACATGGAGCCGGCGATCGGGCGCGACCTCGTCGGTGTCTACGAGCGCAACGGCATCTCCTGCTCGGTTCCCCAAGGGACCAAGTGCTGCGGCGCCCCCTGGCTCCACCAGGGCAACGTGGCCGAGTTCGAGAAGTCGGCCCGGCAGAATGTCGCAGCCCTGGCCGAGGAGGTTCGCGCCGGGAAGGATGTCATCGTGGCCCAGCCGACGTGTGCGTACGTGCTCAAGCGTGACTACCCCCTCTACGTCGGGGGTGCCGACGCCGAGCTGGTGGCCGAGCACACCTTCGACCCGGCCGAGTACCTGCTGCGCCACCACCGGAGCGAGGAACATTCGCTCGACCTCGACTTCCCCGGGCGCGAGAGCGTGCCCGACACGGTCACGTACCACGTGCCCTGCCACCTCCAGGCACAGAACATCGGCCTGAAGAGCCGAGACCTGCTGAAGCTGGCCGGCGTGAAGTGTGACCTCGTGCAGCGCTGCAGCGGGATCGACGGCACGTGGGGCTACCGCCAGGAGAACTACGACCTGGCGCGCAAGGTGGCCGCGCCCCTGGCGCGAGAGGTGCGAGCGGCCGGTAACGAGGTCGTCTGCGGTGACTGTCACCTCGCCAACGGCTCCATCCTCCAAGAGACCGGGACGAAGCCCGTGCACCCCATCCAGCTCATGGCCCGGGCGTACGGCATCGCCGAGGAGCAGGCGTGAGCGCCCCCGAACCCCTCAACATCGGCGACATCTTGGACCTGCGTGCCTACGAGCGCGTGCGCGACGACTTCCGCCGAAGGATCATCGAGCACAAGGCCAGGCGACGCGTCGCGCTCGGGCCGGTGATGACCCTCGTGTTCGAGTCCATCAACACGGTCCGCTTCCAGGTCCAGGAGATGGCACGAGCTGAGCGGATCCTGTCCGACGAGGGCATCCAGACTGAGCTCGACGTCTACAACCGGCTCTTGCCCGCTCCCGGCGAGCTGTCGGCCACCATGTTCATCGAGCTCACCTCCGACGAACAGCTGCGTGAGTGGCTTCCCCGGCTCGTCGGCATCGAGCACGCCATTGGCTTCGAGCTCGCATCCGTGAATGACCCGGCTGGTGGCCACTTCGCCCCGGCCAGCCTCGTCCAAGCCGTCCCCGAGTCCGAGCACGAGGCTGCGTTGACCCGCAACGAGGTCACGGCCGCGGTCCACTATCTCCGCTTTCCCTTCAGCGCAGAGCAGGTCGAGCTCTTCGCTTCTGCAGCGGTCACCTTGGTCGCGGGCCACGCCGACTATGCGGCGCGCACCGACGTCGGCCCCGAAACCAAAGCGGAGCTCTGGGGCGATCTCTTGGGAACGACACCGAGCATCGAATTGCCTTGAGCTAAGGAAATCTTTAAGAAGACTTCACACGACCTTCATCGTTTTGACTATGGTCCTTCAAGGGGGGGTCATCCGACCCTCACCACGGATCGGCCCGCAAGGCTTGTCCGGACGGAGCGGCGGACCCCGGGGGGGTTCGGATCGGAGGACAGCAGTGAGTATGAAGAAAGTGACCACGCTTGGCGGCCTTGCGGCCACCTTGGCGGTGGGGCTTACCGTACCGACACTTGCCGCAGCTGGTGCGAGCACGCCGAGCATTTCGGTGTCATCGTTCAACAACAGCTTCTCGGCCATGAAGACGCTCAAGCCCCTCGCAGCCGAAGGCAAAGGGAAGGTTGCGGCGATCCTTCCGGACACGGTGAGCTCGACTCGCTACGTTGAGTTCGACGCCCCCGACATCCAAAAGGCGCTCATCGCCGGCGGCCTGTCGACGTCGGACTTCACCATCCAGAACGCGCTGGGCAGTGATGCCACGCAGCTGACGGACGCTGAAACCGCCATCACCAACGGGGCGACCGTGCTCATGGTCGACCCGCTCGACTCGGGTGTCGGCACATCGATCGAGAGCTACGCCAAGTCACACGGTGTGGCCGTCATCGACTACGACCGCCTCACCTTGGGCGGGAGCCGCGCGTACTACGTGAGCTTCAACAACGTCGCTGTGGGCACTCTGATCGGTCAAGGCTTCCGCTCCTGCGTCACTGCATGGCACGTGAAGAAGCCTCAGGTCGTCGTGATGCACGGTGCGGCCACCGACAACAACGCAACCCTGTTCGCCCAGGGCTACGACGCGGTGATCCAGCCGTTCTTCAAGACGGGCAAGTGGACCGACGTGACCCAGACCGCTGACACGTGGGACCCGCCGACCGCGGAGACCGAGTTCCAGGAGGCCTACACGGCTCACCCGAACATCAACTCGGCCGTGATCCCGAACGACGAGTCGGCAGCGCCGATCATCACGTACCTGCAGTCCCTGCACATCGCCCCCAAGACGTTCCCGACCACCGGTCAGGACGCGACCTTGACGGGCCTCCAAAACGTGCTTTCGGGCTACCAGTGTGGAACGGTCTACAAGCCGATCTACCTGGAGGCTCAGGCTGCATCCGCACTCGCCCTGTACCTGAGGGCCGGCAAGACGCCTCCGAAGAGCTTGGTGAACGGAAAGACTGAAGACGCGACGACAAGCGTCTCGGTCCCTTCGGTTCTCGAGACGCCGGAGTGGGTCACGCCGTCGAACATGAATGCGACCGTCGTCAAGGACAACTTCGTGCCCGCCGCGCAGCTCTGCGCCGGCCAGTACGCGAGTGACTGCACTGCCGCAGGCATCAAGGGCTAGCCAGTCGATTATGCGGTCGTCTCCGGACGTCGCGTAAGGTTCAAGACGTTCATTGAAGTCGGGCTCCACCCCTTCCCCTTCGGGGGAAGGGGTGGACTCGGCATAGGGGGTTGCGCAATGAGTACCGAGGGGGGGCACGGTTCTGCCATGGAGCCGCTGCTGCAACTGCGAGGTGTGAGCAAGTACTTCGGACCCGTCCAGGCATTGACCCGGGTCGACCTCGACGTCATGACCGGCCAGGTGACCGCCCTGGCCGGCGACAACGGGGCGGGCAAATCCGTTCTGGTCAAGACGATCTCCGGGTTGTGGGAGCCGTCCGAAGGTCAGCTGCTCTGGGAGGGCGAGCCCATCCACCTCCACTCCCCGAAGGACGCGGAGACGACGGGGATCACCACGATCTACCAGGACCTCGCCCTCTGCAACAACCTGGACATCGTCCAGAACATGTACCTCGGTCACGAGCTGATGCGCCACCTGGTGCTCGACGAGGGGGCCATGGAGAAGGCGGCGCGCCAGACCCTGACCGACCTCTCGGTCAAGACCATCCGCTCGATCCGCCAGCCAGTCGAGTCCCTCTCGGGCGGTCAGCGCCAGTCGGTGGCGGTGGCCAAGGCCGTGATGTCCAACGCCAAGCTCGTCATCATGGACGAGCCCACGGCGGCGCTCGGGGTGGCGCAGACGCGCATGGTCCTCGACCTCATCAAGCGGTTGGCCGACCACGGCGTGACCGTGATCGTCATCTCCCACAACCTGAACGACATGTTCGAGGTCGCGGAACGCATCGCCATCCTCCACCTCGGCCACATGGTCGCCTCCGGGCCGGCATCGGACTTCGACAGCCAGGTGGTGGTCGACTTCATGACGACCGGCCGTTCGGATCGAGCGGCTGCCGGCGTCGCAACCGCCGCCGCCGCGAAGAGCTGACGAGCAGGAGAACTGGATATCTCATGACTGACACAGAAGCCGTCCCCGAGCCCAAGGCGAGCCCGCCCCAGACCGGGGTGGAACCGGCGGGAGAAGACCTCCCCGAAGATCTCGTCGCCGTCGCCCCCGACATCCTGGCCAACTCGCTCGGCGAGTACTTCGGCGCCTGGTGGAAGCGGATCCGCAACGGCGAGAGCGGCGCGCTGCCCATCCTGGCCGGCCTGATCCTCATCATCATCATCTTCCAGGTGCAGCAGCCGAAGTTCCTCTCCTCGGGCAACATCGTCAACCTGTTCGTCCAGGCGGCGTTCTTCATCCTGCTCGGCCTCGCTGAGCTCTTCGCCTTGATCTTGAGCGAGATCGACCTGTCGGTGGGCTTCGTTGGTGCGGTCGGTGCCGCCATCACCGCCGCGCTGATCTCGAATCCGAGCAACTGGCCCTGGTGGGCCGGCGTCATCGTGGGACTGGCGGCAAGTGCGCTCATCGGCGCCTTCCAGGGAACCCTGATCACCCGGCTGCACCTGCCCGCCTTCGTCGTCACCCTGGCCGGACTGCTCGGTTGGGCCGGCGTGCTGATCTTCATCTTCGACGTCGACAAGGGCGCGGTCGGTGGTGTCATCAGCCTGGCGAACAACACGCCCGTGTACCAGCTGGTCAACTCGAACATGAGCCCGTTCGCCGCCTGGGTCCTCCTGATCGTTGTCGTGGCGGTCTACGCCGTCATCTCGATCACCAGGACCGCCCGGCGCCGCTCGCAGGGTCTCACGACCCCTCCGCTGAGTATCACCATCCTCGGCATCGTCGTCGCCGGCGTCGCCGGCGCCGCGCTGGTGGTCATCTGCAACCTGAACCGGGGTGTGCTGGTGCCGCTGCAAGGTGTCCCATGGGTCATCCCGTTCGTGCTGGCCATCGTCGCCGCCGCCACCTGGCTGCTCGGCAGGACGCGCACCGGCCGCTACTTCTACGCCATCGGCGCAAGTCCCGAGGCGGCTCGACGCGCCGGTATCAGCGTGTCGAGGCTCCGCACCATCGCCTTCACCTTTGCCGGCTTCACCGCCGGTCTCGCCGGGCTCGTCTACATGTCCCGGCTTGGTTCGATCTCGGTCGGCTACGACGGTGGCACCTATGTCCTGTACGCCGTGGCAGCAGCCGTCATCGGCGGCGCGAGCCTCACCGGCGGTCGGGGCAAGGCGATCCACGTGCTGCTCGGCGGCATCGTGATCGCCGCCATCTACAACGGACTCGCCCTCCTCGGCATCAGCACGGCCGGCACCCAGATCGCCACGGCACTGGTCCTGCTCGCTGCGGTGAGCGTCGACTCCCTGGTCCGCAACCGGGGGAGTAGCACGACGATCTAGGGGGCTCGTCGGTCAGGTCGGGCTCGCTCCGATCGGCGATGCCACCGAGCGTGGCAGCCCTGCAGGGGGATGGTCGATGCCCCCTCAGGGAGTGATGCCGGCCTTTCTGCAGATGGCTGCCAGCGAGCCGCTGCAGAGCTGGTCTGCCGAGACGTCGCCGCCGGCAACCGTCGCGGCGATGTTGCGGGCCGTCACGGCTTCGGGGGTGAGCAGGACCGAGGGAGCGTGGCTGCTCCCGACGCCCGTGGTGGTGGCGTTGATGAGCCCCCGCGGCACGGGCCTGCCGGCGCGCAGGTACAGGGCGACGGCGGCGGCCGCCTGCGCCTCGGCGGAAACCGGCTCGTACGCTGCCATGCACTGGTAGCCCTCGAGGATGTCCACGAGGCTCTGGGTGGTGGCGCCCTGGCCGGCGACGGCGACGTGGCGCGCCGGCACCCCTGCGGCCTTCAGGTCGGCGACCACCGCCGTGGACAGCGAGTCGTCGGTCACGAGCACGGCATTGATCCCAGGATGCGAGTGCAGCGCACGGGCGACGGCGGCGGCTGCCGTGTCCCCGCTCGGCACCGTCAGGTCGCCCGACTTCGTGTATCGGCCGCTGGCGAGCAAGGGCTGGAGCGCCGCGTCGACACCCTTCATGAGCTCGGCGGCGCCGGTGCCACCGTTAGCGTCGGTGAGCTCGAGCACGTGGGGTCTACGGACCTTCCACGACGTGACGCATCCGACCAGGCCATCTCCGAGCAGCTTCCCGACGGCCTCACTGCCATAGCCCACGTAGTAGCTGGCGCCGCTGCCGGCGAACGTGTCGTAGGCAATGACCTTCACACCCCGTGCGGCGGCGTCCTTCCCGATCGCGGCTGCCGTTGCGCTGTCGACGGGGTCGACGATCAGGACTTTCGCACCATTCGTGATCGCTGCCTGCGCTTGGGCCACCTGCTCGGAACCGACGCCGTTGGCGTCGTCGACGATGAAGTCGGCGTACGGCAGTCCAGCGTCGGTGAGGGCCTGGCTCAGGTCGGGTGCGTCGAGGTCAACTGCTCGCTCCGATGGGCCGAGAGACCCGAGGAGCACCGCGATGTCGCCGCTCCCCGCAGCGGCGACGGGCGCGAGCAGCTTCATTGCGCAATAGCTGCTCGGAAAGGACCGAGCCGAGAGTGCCGCCGAGCTCGTCGTCGGACACGAGCCCGCTGCAGCGGAAGCGCCTGCGGCGGGGCGTGCGCCCACGACGATGCAGGGCACGAGGGCCAGCGAGGTGCCGACGCCGGCGATCCGACCCCACCTGAGGGTTCCCATTGCACCTTCTTTGCTCGGGGGGCGCCCGCCGGCCACCTGCCGGGCCCGCTCACCCGGCCCGGTGCACCCGTTCTGACCTGGTGGTGCCCTCAATCGGCCGGGCGGCATTGTCCTCATTGTTTTCGGGGTGCGGCAGATTCTGCCCCAATTCCGCCCTCGCGCAGGGGTCGGGAGGTCTCCATCCTGGGGGCGACGTCATGCCCGCCCGGGGATGCCCTTTACAGGATGCTTTGGAATGCGCAATAATCGTCGTTCTGCCGAAAACGGCGCAGGCACGGGAGAGACCGGGCGGAGCGCCCGGGTTCAGCGGGACCGTATCAACGCCTGTCTAGAGGAAGTGTTTTCATGGTTGCCACCTGGCGCAAGCGTGCCGCCTGCCGGGGCATCGACGTCGAGATCTTCTACCCGGTCACAGAAGACGACGCCGACGCCGCCGAAGCCAAGGCCATCTGCGAGGACTGCCCGGTGCGCCATGCGTGCCTGGAGCACGCACTCGCCAATCGCGAGCGCGAGGGCGTCTGGGGCGGTACCACCGAGCGCGAGCGGCGCCGCATCGTCCGCCAGCGCCGCAAGTCGGCCTGACATCGGGCGCACCCCCTCGGGGTGCCGGTAGCGTGACCGTCGTGCACTTCGACCTTCCCGACGAATTGGTTGAGCTCCAGGCGTCCGTGCGACGCCTGGCCCAGGACAAGGTTGCCCCCCGGGCGAGGGAGATCGACTCGACCGGCGAGTACCCGAAGGACATTTTCGAGGCCTTCCGAGACGCCGGCCTGCTTGGGCTCTGCCTTCCCGAGTCGGTCGGCGGTTCCGGTGCGGGCATCTTGGGGCTCACCGTCGCCATTGAAGAGGTGGCCAAGTACTCCCAGACGGCGGCGCTGATGCTGCTGCTCACCAGGCTGCCGACCGGTCCCGTCATGATGGCGGGCAGCGAGGCACAGCAGCAGCGTTACCTGACGGGCATCGCCGAGGGGACCCAGCGGGCCGGATTCGGGCTGTCCGAGCCCCAGGCCGGCAGCGACGTCATGGGCATGCGGACGCGGGCGGTGCCGGACCCGGCGAACCCGGACAGCTGGGTGCTCAACGGCACCAAGTGCTGGATGTCGGGCGTGGTCCAGGCCGACTGGTACACCGTCTTCGCCAAGACCCAGGACCCCTCGAGCAGGGCCCACGACTCGATCACCGCGTTCATCGTGGAGCGGTCCTGGGAGGGCGTCTCGGTCGGTCGCACCGACCACAAGATGGGCGTGCGCGGGGTCGACACCGGTGAGCTGGTCTTAGAAGACGTGCACGTGCCGGCCGAGAACGTCATCGGCGAGGTCGGTGGCTTCCGCCTCGCCATGCTCGGCCTCAACGCGATGCGCCCGATCGTCGCCGCCCGGGGCATCGGGCTCGCCGAGGGCGCGCTCATGTACGCCACCGAGTACGTGAAGGGCCGCCAGGCCTTCGGGGCGACGATCGCCGACTTCCAGGGGATCCAGTGGGAGATCGCCAAGTGCGCGGTGGACATCGAGGCCGCCCGCCTCCTCACCTATCGCGCCGCCACATTGGCCGACGAGGGGAAGTTCACGAAGGAGTACGTGCCGTTCCTGTCCATGGCCAAGTACCACGCCACCGAGCTGGCGGTGCGGGCCTCGGGCCTCGCTGTCCAGCTGCTCGGCGCCGCCGGCTACATGGAGGACCACCCGACCGAGCTGTGGTACCGCGACGCCAAGCAGTTGACCATCGTGGAGGGGACCTCGCAGGTCCAGCTGGGCCTGATCGCACGCGGCGTGCTCAACGGCGACCTGTGGTGGGACTGACCGGGTCGGCCTTCGCCGAGCTGGGGGGATGGCCGGGGGTCCTCAACCACCTGGTGGCCGGCGGATCGCTCGACACCGGGCAGGCCGAGGTGGTGTTGCGCGAGGTCTTCGGCGGGGCGGCGACGTCGGCCCAGATCGCCGGTCTCCTGGTCGCCCTGCGGGCCAAGGGGGAGACCGTCGAGGAGATGACCGGCTTCGTGCGGGCCATGCTGGCGTGCGCCGAGCCCCTGGAGATCGACGGGGATCTGGTCGACGTGGTGGGGACCGGTGGTGACCGGCTCTCGAGCATCAACGTCTCGACGCTCGCCGCGCTCATCGTGGCCGGCGCCGGTGTCGCGGTGTGCAAGCACGGCAACCGGGCGGCATCCTCCTCGGTCGGGACCGCCGACGTGCTCGAGGCACTCGGTGTGGTCGTCGAGCTCGGAGCGGCCGGCGTGCGCCGCTGCGTCGAGGAGGCTGGCATGGGGTTCTGCTTCGCGCAGCGGTTCCACCCCGCCATGCGCTTCGCCGGGCCGGTGCGCCGTGAGCTCGGTCTCGCGACCGTCTTCAACTTCCTCGGGCCCCTGGCCAACCCGGCCCGGGCGAAGTACCAGCTGGTGGGCGTGAGCGCCCCGGCGATGGCCGACAAGATGGTGGGCGTGCTGGCGGCCAACGGCAGCCGTCGGGCCATGGTCGTCTACGCCGACGACGGCCTCGACGAGCTGAGCGTGACGTCGCCGTCGACCGTGCTCGATCTCTTCGGCGACGGCACGGGGGACTACGAGGTGCTCGAGCGGCGTCTCGACCCGTCGGACTTCGGTATCGCCCCGGCGACACTGGCCGACCTGCGCGGAGGTGACGCCGCCTTCAACGCGGACGTCATCCGCCGGGTGCTCGGGGGTGAGCGCAGTGCGCGCCGCGACATCGGGTTGCTCAACGCAGCGGCCGCCATGGTGCTCTGCGGGCGGGCGCCCGACATGGTGGCCGGCTACGAGACGGCCGAGGCGAGCGTCGATTCGGGCCTCGCAGCGGTGGTCCTCGAGCGTCTCGTCCAGGTGTCCCGCTCTGCCGCCCACGAGCAGGCCGTCGTCGAAGGGGCGCCCAGCCCCGCCTGAGGTCAGGTGCGCTCGCCCAGCGCGTGGCGACGGGCGCCCGCACTCGGGCGGACCCGCCAGGCGCCATGGCGCCACGAGCCCGGGTCGAGGGCACCACGCTCGGAGAGGGCGACGACGCACCCCCCGAACCCACCGCCGGTGAGCCGGGCGCCGTGGACACCGGGCGTGGCCGCCAGCTGCTCGACCAGCGCGTCGATGGCCGGCGTCGAGACCCCGAAGTCATCTCGCAGCGATCGGTGGCTCTCGTCCATCAGGGCGCCGGCGGCGCTGAGGTCATCGCTCCCAAGCGCGACGACGAACTCGTGCACCCGCCGGCACTCGCTCACCACGTGGCGCGCCCGACGGCGCAGGAGCGGGTCCGAGATCGCATCGGCCGCGCCGGTGGTCGCGTGGCCGAGGACGCCGATCAGCGCTGCCGCCCGCGCGCACTCGGCTCGCCGCTCGGCATAGGCCGACGAAGCGAGCTGCCGCACGGCGCCGGAGTGGACCACCGTGAACTCGGCGTCGTCGGGCACCGCCACATCGGAGGCGGCGAGGTCCTCGAAGTCGATCAGAAGGGCGCTGCCCTCGTGGGCGGCGACGATGACGAACGGGTCCATCAGGCCGACGTCGGCGCCGGCTCGTGCCTCGGCGTCGCGGCACAATACGGCGAGTCGCTTCGGGTCGGGCGGCGCGCCGAGCGAGAGGGCGAGCGCCACGGAGAATGCAGCGCTCGACGAGAGGCCGGCGCCGATCGGGATGCTGCTCGAGACCAGCACCTCGCCCCCGGGGACCGGTCCGAGCGCCCCGACCACGGCGGCCGCGAGCCGACCCCAGCCCGGTGGCCCGAGGTCCCCGTCGCCTCCCGCGATGAGGCTGAGGTCGACCGGGTCGCGCTCCTCGGCGGAGACGATGTGCAGGTTGGCGCCCCCGAGCGGTGCGAACACGGCCTCGGTCGCCAGGTCGATGGCCATCGGCAAGGCGACGCCGCCGTTGTAATCGGTGTGGTCGCCCATGAGGTTCACCCGCCCCGGCGCTCGAGCGAGTACCAGCGGTCCCGAGTCGGCCGGCCCGCCGGGTGCGCCGGTCAAGGGCCGCCGGTCACGCCACCCAGCCGCTCGGTGCGGGGCTGGGTGCGTCGAAGACCCCGGCGTCACCGGCGCGGATGCCGGCGATGAGCGAGCGGTAGGCGCCGGCCGCGTCGACGCCCATGGCGTCGGTCTCAAGGACGCGGATTCCCCTTTCGCGGTCGACGCCGTAGATCCCAAAGCGCGGCTCGTAGCTGCCCCACTCGTAGTTGTCGATGAGGGTCCAGTGCCAGTAGCCGGCCACCGGTGCGCCGCCCTGGCGGGCGACGACCAGGGCTTCCAGGTTCTCTCGCAGGTAGCGGTCCCTGGTCCAGCCGTCACCGCGGGGGTGGGAGCGTCCCCGCAGCACCCGGTTGCAGATTCCGTTCTCCACCACCCAGACGTCGAGGCCGTCGGCGCCGGCGACCTCGACCGCTCGGGTGAGTCCCTCGGGCGTCGGGGGGTCGTCCCACAGTGGGCGGGCCGGCACGGAGATCCGCCCACCCGCCGTGCGCCGACCGGGGGCCCGGAAGTGCGAGCCGGTCTCGGGCGCGTAGTAGTCCAGTTGGGCGACGTCGAGGAGGCGCACCGAGGGGCTGGCGTAGACGGCGGCGACGGTCCGCGGCAGCGCTCGCTCGAGCGGCAGTCGCCGCGCCGCGAGGGCCCGCAAGGCACGTTCGATCACGTTGTGGGAGACGCCGGGCGGCGTGCCCGCGACCCGGTAGTGGTCAGCTCGGCGCCCGGCCAACCACGCGCCGAGCTCCGCCCGACCGACACCGTGGTCCTTGGCCAAGAGGAGGTCTGTGGGAAGGCGGTCCAGCTCGTAGATGGACAGCGCGTAGTTGTTGGTGGCGACGGTGGCACCGGGTTGCGCGTCATGGATGGCGTCGTACGCCAGGACGTGTGCGCTGACGAGGTGGTCGAGGGCCGTGATGGTGGCGTCGAGCGCCCCGATGCGACCCGGGGGGAAGTCGCCGGTCAAGTAGCTCTGGACAGCGTAGATGTTGCACTCGTTGGTGGTGATCCAGTTCGTGCAGCGGTCGCCGAACTGCTCGACGGCGAGGCGCACCCATTCCCCGAATCGGCCCGGGGCGTCGGGCCGCAGCCAGTAGTCGATGCCCAGCCACTCGGGATGGGTGAAGTGGTGCAGCGTGACCAGTGCCAGCAGCCCGCGGTCGTGGCACGCATCGAGGATGGACCGGTAGTGGGCGATCGCCCCATCATCGATCTGCCCGTCCTCGGTCTCGATCCTGGCCCACTCGATCGACAGGCGGAACGAGTCACAGCCGAGCGCTGCCACCCGGTCGAGGTGCTCGGGGTAGCGGTTCCAGAAGTCGACGGCCACGCCCGACGGTTCGATCCGCCCGGCCCGCTCCCAGGGCGCCCAGTTGTTGGAGGGCTCCCCTGGGCCGTTGTACCCGCCCTCGATCTGGAAGCCGGCGGTGGCGACGCCGAAGTGGAAGTCCGCGGGGAGGAGCGGGGCGGGGGAGCTCTTGGTCATGGCAGTGGTGATCTTTCCACGGGGCCAGCACGTCTGCCGCTGACCCGGCTTGACCCCGGACCCGGGAGCCGACAGCATCCGGGTCATGCATAGCCACTGCCAGCACGCTGCTGCCGCACCCGGGAACCGCACGTGAGCGGCCCACTGTCAGGGGTAAAGGTGATCGAGCTCGCCGGCATCGGCCCGTCGCCCTACGCCTGCATGCTGCTCGCGGACGCGGGGGCCGACGTGCTGCGCATCGAGCGGCCGTCACCGGGTGCCAAGGCAGGCGACCCGTGGTGGGACCTGCTGACCCGCAGCCGGCCCTCGGTCGGCATCGATCTGAAGCACGATGCCGGGCGCGCCCTGGTGCTCGACCTGGCAGAGCAAGCCGACATCCTGATCGAGGGGTTCCGCCCGGGCGTGGCCGAGCGCCTAGGCCTCGGACCGGAGGAGTGCGGGGCGCGCAACCAGCGCCTCGTCTACGGGCGCATGACCGGCTGGGGCCAGGATGGCCCACTGGCCGAGGTGGCCGGCCACGATATCGACTACATCTCGATGGCCGGGGCACTGTGGTCGATCGGCCGGGCCGGCGAGCGGCCGGTCCCGCCGCTCAACCTCGTGGGCGATTTCGGCGGTGGCGGCATGCTGCTGGCGTTCGGCGTCGTCGCCGCCGTGCTCGCGGCCCGCACCTCGGGGCTCGGGCAGGTCGTCGACGCCGCTATGGTCGACGGCGCCGCGTCGCTCATGACGATGTTCTTCGCGTTCGACGCCCTCGGCACCTTGAACCACGAGCGCGGCACGAACATGCTCGACACCGGCGCCCACTTCTACGAGGTCTACGAGACCGCCGATGGCGCCTACCTCGGCGTCGGCGCCATCGAGCGGAAGTTCTACGAACAGCTCGTCGAGCTCATGGGGCTCGAGCGGGCGGAGCTGCCCGACCAGATGGACCAGGCGCACTGGCCGGAGATGAAGGAGCGCTTCGCCGCCGTCTTCGCCACCCGTACGCGTGACGAGTGGATGGCGGTCTTCGAAGGAAGCGATGCCTGCGTGGCGCCGGTGCTGACGATGCACGAGGCAAAGGACCACCCGCATAACCGTGCGAGGGGGACGTTCGTCGAGCCCGGTGGCGTCCTCCAGCCCGCGCCCGCTCCGCGCTTCAGCCGTACGCCGGGAGCGATCACTCGCCCACCGTCGCCCCCCGGCTCGAACACCGACGAGGGGCTCGCCGGCTGGGGCTTGAGCGAGGACGCCATCGAGGCCCTGCGCGACGCCGGCGCGCTCGGCGAGACGCCGTAGCGGTTGGGTGCTGGCCGGCTCTAGAGATTCACCACCGGACAGGTGACCGTGCGCGTGATGCCCTCGATCCGCTGGATCTCGCTCACCACGAGCCGACCCAGCTGGTCGACCGTGCTGGCCTCGGCCTGGGCGATCACGTCATAGGGCCCTGTTACGTCGTCGGCGGTGATCACGCCCTCGATGGTCCGGGCCGACCGTGTGACGTCTGCCGCCTTTCCGACCTCGGTCTGGATGAGCACATAGGCAATGACCGACACGAGCGCCTCCTCGCTGGACTGGATCCAACGTTAACCTCTTCAGGCTGGAGGCGACCCGTCGATCGCGATGCCGACAACCGGCGCGTTCAGGTGCTGGCCGCCCATCGAGCCGGCGAAGAGGGCGGTCCCGTAGGAGAAGATGCCCCCGTCGGAGGCGACCTCGCGGTACCCCGCCCCGCCTGACGTCGACGCGATGCCGACAACCGGCGCGTTC
>PMFN01000018.1:30170-39110 GCA_003155135.1 Acidimicrobiaceae bacterium
GAAGACGCCCCCGTCGGAGGCGACCTCCCAGTAGCCCCCGCCGCCGCCGGGGGCCGCCGCGATGCCCACAATCGGCGCGTTCAGGTGTTGGCCGCCCATCGAGCCGTGGAAGGTGGCGTCGCCGAAGTTGAAGACGCCCCCGTCGGAGGCGACCTCCCAGTACCCGCCCCCGCCCGGGGCCGCCGCAATGCCCACGATCGGCGCGTTCAGGTGTTGGCCGCCCATCGAGCCGTGGAAGGTGGCGTCGCCGAAGTTGAAGACGCCCCCGTCGGCGGCAACCTCCCAATAGCCCGCCCCCGTCTCGGTGGAGGCGATGCCCACAATCGGCGCGTTCAGCCGCTGGCCGCCCATCGAACCGTTGAACGGTGCCCCACCGAAGTTGAAGAGACCGCCGTCGGACGAAACCTCGAAGTACCCGGCCCCGACCGGGCCCGTCGGTTGGTTGGGCGCAGCGCCCGCCGCCGGGGGCCCCGGCAGTCCGGCCGAGCCGGCGAAGGCGTAGATGACGGCGTCACCGCTGGTGTTGGTGCCCGGAGCGAGGAGGAGGCCGTCGCCGACCGAGGGTGTCGGGAAGTGGTTGGCTTCGCTCGCCCCGATGCCGAACGTCCGAGAGGTCGTCCCGTTCGAGTTGAGCTCGTAGAGGGTCCCGTTCTGGTCGATGCTCCACAGGTAGCTCCCGGTCACGATCGGGGGCCCCGTCGGCGTCGAACGGTCCCAGCCGGCAAGTGGGACGGCCACCTGCCCGGGCGTGACGCTGGCTGCCTCGATCCCGCCGAGGCACGGCTCGTAGACCGTGTCGGCCCCGCTGCTTCCCCCGACGACGGCGTCGCCGCCGTCGACGTCACCGCTGCAGATCGCGCCCTTGGCCGTCTGTGGAGGCGTGCTGATGCCGCCCAGGGCGGCGCCGTCGAGGGTGTAGGCGATCTGGGACTTTCCCTGCTGGTAGACCGCCCCGTTGGGCAGCAGCGCCGGTGCCGAGGACCCGAGGTCGGCGTCGCTCGCGTTGTCCGACCCCCAGTAGGTCGGCGCGAAGAAGTCGGCGGGGTGCGCGCTCGTCGACGAGACGGTGATCTTGGTCACAGCATCGCTGAAGTCGTAGGTCCCCCCATTCTGCGAGCCGTTGCCGGCCGCGAACCAGATGTTGCCCGCCGCATCCACCTCTGGGGCGGCGCCACCCATCCATACCGCGCCCTGGGACTGCCCGGCCAGCGGGTCGACCTCGTAATAGGTGGCCGACCCTCCGGTCTCGGGGACCGTCTCGACCCAGCCGTGGTACCCGGCCGGGGACTGGCAGTCGCCGGAGTTGCCCCCGAAGCCGAACACGACCCGCCCATCGACCAGGTTGAGTCCTGTGCGCTGCAGCACCCCGCGGCCGTCCTGGCCGGGCGGTTCGGCGACCTGGCTCATCTCGACGTTGCCGGTGTAGATGTTGAGCCCGAACAGGACGTGCACCGCGGTGCTCCCGTTCCACTCGTCGGCCACCACGAAGATCTCGCCCAACGCCGAGTCGATGACCGGGGTGCCCGTGATGCCGACGGTGGGGCTGACGTCGCCGCACCCGAGCTTGTTCGCCGGGACCGGCGTCGCGAGGTTCACCCGCCACAAGACCGTGCCGCTGTCGGCGGCGAGTGCGTACACCGAGTCGTTCTCGGTGGCCACGAAGACGCGCCCGGCGTCTTCGAGCGGCTCGCCGAACGTGGAGCCGTCGAGGGCCGCCGAGGTCCACGCGGTCGAGGGGCTGGCGAAGCTGACACCCGAGCTGTCCACGCCTGATCCCGCTGCACTGCCGTGGTAGACCGTCCAGTCGGGGAGCGCCGCCGCCGATGCCGGCCCTGCGCCGGACAAGGCCAGCGGGATTGCCCCCACCACCCCCACCGCCGCCAGCGTCGCCGTCCCGAGCACCCGGTGCAGCCGCGATCGAGCGTCGGGGGAACGGTGCAGCGTCAAAGGTGGGCTCCTCGGTAGTGGTGGATCGGCGTCTCCTGCGGACCACCTACTGCGGTCGTCGGCGTCGTCTCCACGTCACGATGCCCAATAGTGCCGCGGCCACACCCACGAGCAGTGTGATGGTCGCCCACACCGGCCAACCGCCACCGCCTGCGCCCTGCCCGTGGGGCGTCGTGGTCGTGGTCGCCCGCGCGTGGGGGTGCTCAACGGCCGAGGTGGGGGGCGTCGAAGGGGTTGTCGCGGCGGCGGCGAACGCGTGGACCTGATCGGCGGAGGGGGCGAGCAGGAGACCTTCGCCGAACGCCGGGGTCGGGAAATGGTTCGCGACCGGACCGAGCGCGAATTGCTCGACTGTGGCACCCGTGCTCGGGTTCAACCCGAACAGCGTGCCGGACTGGTTGATGGTGAAGAGCACCCCACCGACGAGTATGGGCGGCCCGGGCGAACCCGAGCTCGTGTGCCATGCGACCGAGAGCGACGTGCCCGTCGGTGCGATCGAGACCGCGGTGACGCCCGTTGCGCACGGGACGTACACGGTCGTCCCCGAGACGGCGTCACCGCCGTCGACCTCGCCGTTGCACACCCCGCCCCGGCTGGCCTTCTGACCGCCCACGCCGCCGAGCGCCTGGCGGTCGAGGACGTAGCCGATCCCCGACTTGCCGGCCTGGAAGGCGAGATCGCTGCCGACCAGCGCCGGTGCCGAGGAGCCGAGGTCGAGATCGTCTGCGTTGTCCTCGTTCCACTCGGACGGGGCGAAATAGGCGAGCAGGGAAAGCGACGACGAGAGCTCGAGCACCGCGTCGCTGTGGTCGTAGGGCGCCCCCGCTGAGGTGACGGACCCGTTGCCGACGCCCACCCAGATGTTCCCGGCGGCATCGACCACTGGGGCGGCGCCGCCCATCCAGATCGCGCCCTGGGACTGGCCGCTCGCCGAGTCGCTCTCATAGGAGCGGGCGGCGCCGCCGCCCTCGGGCGCGGCCATGACCCACCCGTGGTAGCTCGAGCAGTCGCCGTAGTTGCCGCCGTAACCGAACACGACCTGCCCGGCGTCCAACGTGAGGCCGGTGCGCTGCAGGATCGCAGCGGTGTTTACCGCTGGCGGGTCGACGACCTGGTCCGTGAGCACCGAGCCGTTCGAGGTCGAGAGCCCGACCAGGTGGTGCGACGGCGAGCCGTTCACCAGTTCGTCGGCGACCACGAAGATCTCGCTCCTCGACGGGTCGATCACCGGGGTGCCGGTGATCCCGACGGTCGGCTTGATGTCGCCGCAGGGGAGATCCGACGCCGGGACGGGGGTCGCCAGGTGCTGCTGCCACTGGACCTGGCCGGTCGAAGCCGACAGGGCGACGACCGTGTCGTTCTCGGTGGCGGCGAAGACGGAGCCGTTGAAGATGAGGGGCTCGCCGTAGAGCTGCCCGTCGAGGTCCGGTGACGTCCACACCGCGTGCGGGGTACTGAGAACCGAACCGGCGGCGACGCCCGAACCGGTCGGGTCGCCGTGGTAGACGGTCCAGTCCTCGGTGCCAGTCACGACCGCTCCGGCACCGCTTCCGCCTACGACGGCGAACGTGACCAGGGCAAGACTCGCGACGAGGGCTGCGGCGAATGGACCGAAGCGGCGCACCATCTGGACTGTCTAGCGGGCCGGGGGCCGCGGCGTGCCGCGCCCGAGCGCTCAGGTGAGGGCGAAGTAGCCCGGCACGAGTTCGTGGGGCGTGTCGAGATAGGCCTTGGCCTCGGGCGGGCCACCGAAGCGGCCGTGGCTCCAGCGGACCTCGATGTGGCCCTCGATGGTGGCGACCGATGCGTCGTGGACGTGGCGGACCTCGGCGCGCCAGGCCACGAGTGGCTGACCGCCGGGCTTGGCGGCCACCTCGAAGTTGAGGAGGCGGTAGCTCTGGCGCCAGTCCCACGGTGTGGCGATGCGCAGCCGAAGGGAGCGGCGAGGTGAGGTCCCGAGTACGAAATAGGGCGCACTGCCCATCCGCAGCAGGCGCCACAGCATGGCCTCCTTGTCGCCGGCGCGCTCGAGCGCCCCATGCCACCGCTCGGCGGTGGCCGTGGCCACCGCCGAGGAGAAGGCCGCCACGGCACCGGCCGCCTCGGGCGGCCATCCCGGCTTCAGCCGTTCAGCAAGGAGGGCACGCTCGGCGCTCTCGAGCCGGTCGAGCCGCACGGGAAGGTCCACGTCAGCGACGCCACGACGGACGGCGTCGTAGAGCGAGGCGTACTCGGCGGGCGCGACGTCGGCGTACCAGTCGCCGCTTCGTCGGCCGTGCGGCCCCCGCAACAGGTCGTCGAAGAGGTGCCGGGGGGAGGCGTTGACCAGGATTGTCGAGAGGTACTTGCAGCTCACCAGGTACACGTGGTCCACCCGAAGGTCGATCGGCGCCACCTCGTCGCCGGGTGCGCGCTGGGAGCCTTTCCACTCGATCGAGATGGGCAGCCTGTTGCGCAGGCCGTTGTCGGCCCGCAAGAACGCCTGCCCGTTCGAGAAGGCGGTGAAGAAGTCGAGACGGTGCGCGCCGCCCCTGTTGGCCCGCTCGAGGAGCGACCAATGCTCGGGGGCGAGGCTGACCATCGATTCCGGGCGGGCGTCGAGTGCCTCGTCGAGGCTGGCGTGGCCGGTCATCCCGAGGCCGGTGGCGAGTTCGGTGACGGTAGTGCGCAGCGACGGCACGTCAGGAAGCGAAAAGGGGTTGGAACTGGATCTCGAGCTTCGCCAGCGCGATGTCCGCCGCCAAAGCCAGTTCGACCGAGGGGTAGACGTCGACGGCGATGCCCGTGTGCTCGATCCACAGGCCGACGGCGTCGCCCCAACGCTCCTCGCGCAATGCGTCACGCAGTCCCTCTCGTGCGCTCACCGGGAGCTGCGCGCCGGGCGTGGCCGCCACCAGCTGGAGCGCCACCAGCCAATGCAGCGTGTCGATGTCCTCGGCGGCAAAGACCCTCGGAGGGTCGTCCCGCACCACGGCACAGGCGAAGATCGTTGGCATCAGGGGGAGGGTTCGAGCTCGGCGTGCCGCCAGAAGCCCGGGAGCGGCCCCGCCAAACCGCCCGCCGCGTAGCGACGCAGCCGGGCCAGCCCTTCGGGGTCGAGGAGGTCGATGGCGTCGAAGACGATCCCCGGCCCGCCGCTTCGCAGCGCCGCATCGGCGTCGCCCGGCCTCGCCGGCAACGAGGCGCTGAGGAGGATCAGCGGTCCCACCCCTGCGCCGGCGAGGACGTGGGCCCGCCCGAGGGCCTTCCACAGTGTGTCGGCGCGCCCGAGCCCGCTGCGGGTGGTCGTGAAGCCGCCGGTGACGTCGAAGTGCCATGGAACCCCGTCGGCCGCACGTGCGACGAGCGAGATCGTGAGCCCCACCCCCCGCAGGCGGACGTTGCGTCCCTCGATGACGAACCCGGCTTCGCTCAAGAGCTCTGTGGCGAGTACCTGGGCGGCCTTGCCATCCCGGCGCGCCCGCTCGATGACGGCCGCGTCGTCGGCCACCGGTCGCCGACGTGGCGGTGCCTTCTTCGGGAGCGGCGTTCGACCGTGCTCGGGTGGCGCCCCCTCAGCGGCCACCCGAGCACGGGCGATGGCGACGTAGGCCGGGTCGAGGTCGTAGCCGACATAGCGGCGCTCGAGGCGGCTGGCGGCCACGAGCGTTGAGCCCGAGCCCATGAACGGGTCGAGGATGAGGTCGTCCTCGTAGGTGTAGAGCCGGATGAGCCGCTCGGGGAGCTCGACGGGGAATGGGGCCGGGTGCTCCACGCGCCGTGCCCGTTCGGGGAGCATCTCCCAGACGTCGAGGGTGGCGGCCATGAACTCATCGCTCGTGAGCGAGTTGCGGTGCGGGAGGCCCTGGGCCTCGCGGTCGCGCACGCTGCGGGCCCGGTCGAACCGGCCCTTGCTCACGACGAGCACCCGCTCGGTCACGTCGCGCAGCACGGGGTTCGACGCGCTGCGAAATGAGCCCCAGGCGCACGACCCGCTGGCGCCCTCGCCCTTGCGCCAGATGATCTCGCCGCGTGGCAGCAGGCGCAGTTCGTCCTGGAGGATGGCCATGACGTCGGCGGACAGGCTGCGGTAGGGCTTGCGTCCGAGATTGGCGACGTTGACCGCCATGCGGCCGCCGGGCTCGAGCTTGGCGGAGCATTGGGCGAAGACGTCTCGCAGGAGCTCGAGGTACTCGAGGTACGAGCCCGGCACGCCCTCACGGTCGAGCTCCTCTTCGTACTGCTTGCCGGCGAAATAGGGCGGCGACGTCACAACGAGGGCCACCGAACCTTCGGCGACCTGGTCCATGTGGCGAGCGTCACCACACAGGAACGGCTCGGGCACCGGCACTGGCGCGAGCACGGTGGCGTCGTCGGACTGCACCGGGGCCTCGAAGCGCTCGTAGAAGGGCCGAGCATCGTGCGACTCGCGACGGCCGACGCCGAAATTGGACGTGGCCGTCGGCCGGCGGGCCGCCATCAGAGCTTCGCCCGGGAGCGACGGAGCAGGGCGGACCTTCCTGCGGCGTCGGCGGTGCTCATGGGCGAGATGGTAGGCGGGGGGTGCGACGTCGTCGGTGATGACGCCGGACCGCTCGGCCCTGGGCGGGTGTCGCCGGCCACGTTTAGGGGAGTGACGGCGCGGCAGGAAGATGTTACCGTTCACGTAAAGGGAAATCGAAAGCGTCTATGAGCATCACTCTGCCCAAACTGCTGCATCGCCCCGAAGAGGGGGACGGCTCCATCTCCATGCACGACGAGCGCTACAAGTGGGTCGCGCTCTCCAACACGACGCTCGGCATGCTGATGGCGACCATCGACGCGTCGATCATGCTCATCGCGCTGCCCGACATCTTCAAGGGGATCAACCTCGATCCCCTCATCCCGGGCAACAGCTTCTATCTGCTCTGGCTCATCTTGAGCTTCCTCGTGATCACGAGCGTGCTCGTCGTCTCGCTCGGCAGGCTCGGCGACATGTACGGCCGGGTCAAGATGTACAACCTGGGCTTCGCCATCTACACCGTCTTCTCGCTGCTGCTCGCCATCACCTGGCTCTCGGGCCCCGCGGCCGCCTGGTACCTGATCCTCATGCGGGTCGGGCAAGGCGTCGGGGCGGCGTTCCTCATGGCCAACTCGTCGGCGATCCTCACCGACGCCTTCCCCGAGGACCAGCGGGGGATGGCCCTCGGCATCAATCAGGTCGCGGCCCTGGCGGGTTCGTTCATCGGGCTGGTGCTGGGCGGGATCCTCGGCCCGATCCAGTGGCGACTGATCTTCGTGGTCTCGGTGCCCATCGGGCTCTTCGGGACCGTCTGGGCCTACAAAAAGCTCCGCGAGGTGCCGCGGCACACGCACCAGCGCATCGACTGGCCCGGCAACATCACCTTCGCCCTGGGTGTGATCGCCCTCATGATCGCCATCACCTACGGGATCCAGCCCTATGGGGGCCACACCATGGGGTGGACGAGCCCGACGGTCATCTTCTCCTTCCTGGCCGGTATCGGGCTGCTGGCGGCCTTCGCCATCATCGAGACGCGCGTCGAACAGCCGATGTTCCATATCTCGTTGTTTCGGATCCGTGCGTTCACCGCCGGGACGATCTCGACGTTCCTCGCCGGCATCGGCCGGGGCGGCCTCATGTTCATCCTCATCATCTGGCTGCAGGGGATCTGGCTGCCGCTGCACGGCTACAGCTTCGAGCGCACGCCACTGTGGGCGGGCATCTACATGCTGCCCCTCACCTTGGGTTTCCTGCTCGCCGGTCCGCTGTCGGGCTACCTCTCGGACCGCTATGGCTCGCGGCCCTTCGCCACGGGCGGGATGCTGGCGGCGGCCCTCTCCTTCGCCCTCCTCGAGCTGCTGCCGGTCAACTTCGACTACTGGGCGTTCGCGGGGCTCCTGCTCATGAACGGCCTGGCCATGGGTGCATTCGCCGCGCCGAACCGTGCCGGGGTCATGAACAGCCTGCCGGCCGCCTACCGCGGGGTGGGGTCGGGGATGAACTCCACGTTCCAGAACTCGGCGCAGGTGTTCTCCATCGGGATCTTCTTCACCTTGATCATCATCGGGCTGTCCTCGACGCTGTCGGCTTCCCTCTTCCACGGTCTCGCGGCCAACGGTGTGCCGCTCGCCGACGCGCAGCGCGCCGCGCACCTGCCGCCGGTCTCCACCCTGTTCGCCGCGTTCCTCGGCTACAACCCGGTGCAGCACCTGGTGGGGGCGGGCACCCTCGCCAGCCTGCCGGCGCACAGCCAGCAGGTGCTGCTCGGCCACAGCTTCTTCCCGTCGCTCATCTCGGCGCCCTTCAAGCACGGCCTCGACGCCGCCTTCGACTTCGCGGTGCTCGCCTGCCTGGTGGCGGCGGGGACGTCGTGGCTGCGGGGCGGCAAGTACGTCCACCCGACCCAGGCCGACGAGGACGCGGCGGATGCCGCAGCAATCGAGGCCGGGACCGAGGATGTCCCGACGGCCCCCGAGCCGGTGGCGGCCCAGTGACCACCGCCCCCGGCACCATCCTCGACCCGCAGCTGCTGCGCATCGGGGAGGTCGCGAAGCGCACCGGGGTGACCACCCGGACCCTGCGCTACTGGGAGGAGCAGGGGGTGCTGCGACCCGTCGAGCACCGCAGCAGCGGTGAGCGGCTGTATTCCGACGCCGAGGTCGACCGCATCACCCACATCCGGGAGCTCCAGGACCTCTTGGGCTTCACCCTCGCCGAGATCCGAGTCGCCCTCGACACCGAAGACGCCATCGACAAGCTGCGCAGCGCGTACCGCTCCGGTGCCTCCCCCACGCGTCGCCGTGCCCTCCTCGGCGACGCGATCGCCGCCAACGAGCAGCTGCTCGAGCGTGTCGACGACCGCCTCGAGCGGGTGCGGGCGTTCCGGCAGAGTGCCGCAGAGAAGGCAGACCGCCTGCGCCGCCGGGCCCGCGAGCTCGATGCCGAGCTCGAAGGTCGCGCCAGCTCCACCCGGACGCCGCGCTGATCTAGTTGTAGTGCCCTGTGACGTTGCC
>PMFN01000055.1:0-12564 GCA_003155135.1 Acidimicrobiaceae bacterium
CTGGTGCGCCCCCTGGGATTCGAACCCAGAACCTGCGGATTAAGAGTCCGTTGCTCTGCCATTGAGCTAGAGGCGCGCGCCCACGAGTGTAGGCGATCGATCTGAGGGCACCGCAGTGCGGAGTCGAATCAGAGCTGGAGTGACTTCACCTCGAGGAACTCCTCGAAGCCGAACTTGCCGCGCTCGCGGCCGATGCCCGACTGCTTGTAGCCGCCGAAGGGTGCAGACGGGTTGAAGGCGCCGCCGTTGACGTCTACCTGCCCCGTGCGCAGCTTTCGCGCCACCTCGATGGCGTGCTCCTTGTCGCCGCCCCACACGCCACCGGCCAGGCCGTAGATCGAGTCATTGGCGATCTCGACGGCCTCTTCCTCGGTGTCGTAGGGGAGGATCGAGAGAACGGGGCCGAAGATCTCCTCCTGGGCGATGATCATGTCCTTCGTCACCTCGGAGAAGACGGTCGGTTGGACGAAGAAGCCGTGGTCGAGGCCCTCGGGTGTCTCCGCGCCGCCGGCGATGAGCTTGGCGCCCTCGTCGATGCCCTTTTGGATGTAGGTGCGCACCCGGTCCCGCTGTATGGCGGAAACCAACGGGCCGATGCCCGTTGTCGCCTCGAACGGGTCGCCGGGGGCGAAGCCCGCGGCGGATGCGGCGGCGAGCTCCTCGACTTCGGCGAGGCGTGAGCGCGGCACGATCATCCTGGTGAACGCCGAGCAGGTCTGGCCGGAGTTGAGGTAGCAGGCGAATACCCCGGCGGGGATGGCGGCGGCGAGGTCGGCGTCCTCCAGGATGATGTTGGCCGACTTGCCGCCCAGCTCCAAGGAAACCTTCTTCACGTTCTCGGCTGCGACCTGCATGACCCGCTTGCCGGCCCTTGTCGACCCGGTGAAGGAGACGGCATCAACCAGCGGGTGCGCGGCGATGGCCTCGCCCACGACCGGGCCGATCCCCGTCACCAGGTTGAAGACGCCAGGTGGGAGGCCGACCTCGTCGATGACCTCGGCGAGGGCGAAGGCGTTAAGCGGTGCGACCTCGGAGGGCTTCAGCACGACCGTGCAGCCCGCAGCCAGGGCAGGCGCCACCTTGAGGGCGATCTGGTAGAGCGGGTAGTTCCACGGCGTGATGGCGCCGACCACGCCCACCGGTTCGCGCACCACGAGCGAGTTGCCGACTTCTTCCTCCCAGACGAAGTCGCTGATGTGCTGCGCCGCTTCGGCGAATGCGCCGATGGGCAGGCCCACCTGGATCATCCCCGACAGGGACATCGGCATGCCCACCTCGTGGGAGATGGTGGCCGCAATTTCGTCGGTGCGCGCCGCGAGGCCCTCGGAGATGCGGTTCAAGAACTTGGCGCGCTCGTCCCGGGCGGTGGCCGACCAGGCCGGGAATGCGGCGGCCGCCGCCTGCACGGCGCGGTCGACGTCGTCGGCGGTCCCCTCGGGGATGGTGGCGATGACCTCTTCGCTCGTCGAATCGACCACGTCGAGTGTGCCCGACCCGCTCGAGGCCACCCACTGGCCGTTGATGTAGACCTTGTCGCGAACGTCCATGTTTCCCCTCCCAGTGCGGCGCGGGCGGTGCCCGTCACTCCCAGGAGAGACCTTAGTGTTGCCGGGCGTTCACGGCACCGGCGATGCCTCAGCCCGCGGCGGCGCTGATCGAGCTGGCGGGGATCGCACCCGTCGGTGCGGTGAAGTTCAACGGCTCGTTCCAGTTCGAGTACGAGACCTGGCCGTGGGCCGTGCCCTTTGACTGGTGGCCGATGCCCACGAAGCGGATGGGCAGCGGCGTCGTCGCCTGGGTGAGGAACAGCGTGGCGGGGCCGACCTTCTTGCCCGTCGACAGGCTGCTGGTCAGCCCCACGAGGGCGGTCGCCTTCTGGCCACCGGTGCTGACGCTCGCCTGCTTGTAGGGGCCCTTGATCGAGATCTGGTCGACGGCCGACGACAAGGTCAGGGACTGGGCGATCGACGAGTAGCCCTGGCTGGAGGAGGTGACCGAGATCCACTTCCCGGCGTAGGTGGGGGCGAGCGAGGAGGGGAGTCCCAAGTAGGCGGTGAGACCGTAGGCGTCGCCCTTGAAGTAGACGGCGCTGCCGACGAGCAGGTTGGTCATGTGGCCGACGTTCTTGCCGTAGTGCAACACCACCTGCTGCTGGCCCTCGGTAGCCGACACGTCGCCGGTGATCACGATGGACCGGGTCGAGTACGTGCTGGTGGCGACGTAGTGGACGGTCTTTTGCGAGTTGGCTGCGGCGAGGGCGGCGGTGACCTGGCTCTGGGCACTCGAGGTGGCGGCGCCAGCCGGCAATGCACTGAGCGTCGTCAGGGCGCCGGCGCCGAGCGCGACCGCGACGAGGAGACTACGGGTGGAGGGCATCCCGCAAAGTTAGTCGCCACCGCTTCGCTTTCCTGGTCGGCGGCACCGCCCAGGCGGTACGTTCTGGTCATGTTGACGCGCAGACTCGGACGCACGGAGCACCAGTCCTCCCTCGCCGTGCTCGGAGGGGCGGCGTACTGGGGCTCGGAACCCGACGAGGTCGCCGCCTCGTTCGAGGGCGCCCTGGCGGCGGGCGTCAACCACCTTGACGTGGCTCCCCAGTACGGGAAAGCAGAGGTGCTGCTCGGACCGGTGCTCGGACCGGTACGTGACCAGATGTTCGTCGGGTGCAAGAGCCTCCGGCACAGCCGAGATGGCGTGCGCGCCCAGCTCGAGGAGTCGCTCACGAAGCTGCACTGCGACCACTTTGACCTCTACCAGCTCCACGCCGTGACCGACATCGACGAGCTCGATCGAAGGGCGGGGGCGGCCGAGGCGCTGCTCGAAGCTCGCGACGAGGGGCTCTGCCGCTGGATCGGGATCACCGGCCACGAGATGACCGTGCCGTCGTCGCACCTGGAGGCCCTCCGGCGCTACGACTTCGACACGGTCATGTTCCCGGTCAACCCTCGCCTGTGGGCCGATGCCGACTACCGGGCCGACGCCGAGGCGCTGCTCGCAGAGTGCGCCCGGCGCGATGTCGGCGTGATGGCCATCAAGGCAGCCGCTCGGCGCCCGTGGGGCGACGAGGAGCGCTTCGCCACGACCTGGTACGAGCCCTATGACCAGGTCGACGCCGTCGAGCGTGGTGTGCGGTTCGCCCTCTCCGTCGACGGTGTCGATGCCTTCTGCACCCCTGGCGACGTGGCGGTCCTGCGACTGGCGCTCGACGCGGCCGGCGGCTTCACCCCGATGGGCGCCGACGAGCTCGAAGCAGCGATGGTGGCGACGACGCCTGAGCCGCTGATCTTCCCGATGCCGCGCGCGTAACCGGTGCGGAACGACCATGAGGCGGCGGCCTTCGTCTACGGGACCTTGCGCTTCCCCGAGGTGCTCGTGGCGCTGCTCGCTCGGCGACCGGAGTTCGAGCCCGCCACCGTGGCCGACCACAGGGTGGTCGGTTTGCCGAGGGTGAACTACCCGGGGTTGGTCGAGGTGCGGGGGGAGGAGGCCTCGGGCTTCGTGGTGCGCGGGCTCTCGCCGCACGAGTGGTCCATCATCGACCTGTACGAGGACGAGTTCTACGAGCTGGCGACGGTCGAGGCCGCCACTGAGGCCGGCGAGGCCGTGCAGTGCTCGGTTTACCGCCTCCCGCCCTCGATGAGCTGGGACGGCGACTGGTCGCCCGAGGCCTTCGAAGCGGACGAGCTCGCCACGTTCGCCGCCTGGGTCAGCGTATGGCGGGCGACCGAGCCGACCTCGCCACTCACCTGATGGGGCGACGTCGCTAGGTGACGGGGGCGCCCGGCGCCCGTCCGGCCAGCAGGTCGGCCACGCCTTGGCACGCCAGTCGGCCGATGGCCTTCCTCGTCGCCAGCGTGGCACTCCCGACGTGCGGGAGAAGGGTGACGTGGCGGGCGGCGAGCAGGCCCGGATCGACGGCCGGCTCGTTCTCGTAGACATCGAGGCCGGCGCCGAAGATGCGGCCGGCTTCGAGCGCGTCAGCCAGGGCCGCCTCGTCCACGACCGGCCCGCGGGCGGTGTTGACTAGGATCGAGCTCGGCCTCATGGCGGCGAGCTGTGCTGGACCGATCAGGTGGCGCGTCGATGTGTCGAGTGGCACGTGCAGACTCACGATGTCGGCGAGCGCCAGCAGGTCCTCGAGCACGCCCACGTAACCCGCTTCGCCCGTGTCGCGGCGACTGTGGTGCAGGACCCGCATGCCGAAGCCCTCGGCCCGGCGCGCCACCTGGCGCGCGATGCGGCCGAAGCCGACGAGTCCGAGCGTGGCGCCGTGGACGTCGACGCCGAGATGTCCGGCGAGCGTGGGCCCCGTCCACGCACCGGCGCGCAGGTCGGCCTCGGAATCCGACGTGCGCCGGGCGGCGGCCAGGATCAAGAAGAACGCCAGATCCGCGGTGGACTCGTCGAGAACGCCCGGGGTGTTGCACACCGCGACGCCGAGCCGCTTGGCTGCGGCGACGTCGATGTGGTCGAAGCCCACCGACGCGGTGCCGACGACCTTCAGGCGTTCTCTGGCTCCGGCCTCGAGCACGGCCGCAGTGATGCGGTCGGTCAGGGTGCAGACCACGCCGTCGACGCGACGCACCGCGTCGAGCAGCTCGTCCTCGCTCATCGGGCCGGACTGGCCCGGTTGGATTAGTTCATGTCCGTCGGTCTCGAGTGGCTCGAGAGAGCCCTCGAGCAGGCGCTGGGTGATCAGCACGGTCGCCATCTCCAAACCATAGGGGGCCTGGTCATACGGCATGCCTAGGCTGCGGCTGTGGTGGAACCCGACCCGCTGAACCACGACGCCCCGACCATCCCCCTCGGGGAGTTCCTGGCCCGCCTCGAGGTCGAAGCAGCCGGCGAGGACCGCTTCACCGTGGTGTGCCCGGGTTGGTGGGGCACAGAGCGCGTCTTCGGCGGCATGTTGCTCGCCCACGCCCTCTCGGCGGCGCTGCGGACGGTCGGTGACGAACTCTCGGCGCACTCGGTGCACCTCGCGTTCCTGCGGCCGGTCTTGCCAGGGGCGACCTGCGAGCTGTCGGTGCGGCGCACTCGAGACGGCCGGTCCTTCGCCACCCGGCAGGTCACGACCACGACGGGTGGAAAGGAGGCCGTGCTCGCCACCGTGTCGTTCCACCGCCCCGAGCCCGGCGATGAGTACCAGCTGGCACGGTCCCCCTCTGTCCCTGGCCCGATCGATCTGGCACGCGCCGACGAGCGGCTTGCCTTCGACATCCGAGACCTCGGAGCGAGCGAGCGCAGGGCCGACGGTTCCTATGAATCGACGCACCGCATGTGGATCCGGGTCGACGGTGAACTGGGTGCTGCAGTGGCCCTCCACCAGGTGCTGCTCAGCTACATCTCGGACATGACCAGCGCGTCGTTTCGACCCCACAGCCTCTGGAGCTGGGGTGCCCACAGCGATGCCAGCTTGGATCACGCGCTCTGGTTCCACCGGCCGCTACGCGCCGACCGCTGGATCTATGTCGACTTCTCCGCGCTCGTAAACGCCGGCGGACGGGCAACTGTGCGCGGTGTGTTCTACGACGAGGGGGGACAGCTCTGCGCCTCGATGGCCCAAGAGCTCCTCATCCGCCCGCTCGGCCAGCCTGACGAGCACCATCGCGTCTCGCACCCCGCTCTCTAGTACCGCCCACCTGCACTCGCGTCCACGAATCAAACGTTCGCTTGGGAAAAAGCCCAGGTAGATGGGGTAGAGAGCACCAGAGACGCGCAAGGGGACCGCTACAGTGTCCGTCGTTGCCCGGATGCAGCGGAGCGATGTGGGAACTTGCCCCCGTGCATCCACCGAGCCCACGAGGGAAGGGATTGCATGCTGGCAGTAGTACGACGGTGGCGGGGAAGAGCCGCGATCGGCTCGGCCCTCGCGGCCCTTGTCCTGGCCGGATGCTCGAACGCCGCCCCCCCGAGCGCCACCCCGCAGTCCGGGACCGCACCCGGGGTGACCTCGACGGCCATCGATGTCGGCGCGCTCGCGACCCTCTCGGGGCCGATCGCCGCGGACTTCGGCCCCATTGTCCCGGGGGTCGAGGCCTATTTCGACATGGTCAACGCCCACGGGGGCATCAACGGCCGCAAGCTCGTCATGGCCCACGCCCTCGATGACGGCGGTTCGCCGACGCAGAACGCCGACCTGGCGCGCACGTTGGTCCAGCAGGACCACGTCTTCGCAGTGGTCGGCGTGGCGACGGCCTTCTTCTCGGGCGCGCCGTACCTGGCGTCGAGCGGGACGCCCACCTTCGGATTCGCCACCGAGAACGACTGGACACCTGCGCCGAACCTCTTTGCCGCCTATGGCTCCATCGTGAGTTACACCTCGTCGCTCGGGCAGTTCGCGTTCTTGGCGCACCAGTTGCACACGACTTCGGTCGGCGTCCTCGCCTACAACGTCCCGCAGTCCGCAGAGGAGTGCCAGACCGCCGTCAACTCGTTCAACCGCTACGGCATCCACGTCGGCTACTCGGACCTCTCCATCCCCTACCTCGGCGACCTGAGCTCGGACGTGCTGCGCATGAAGCAGGCGGGCGTGGACCTGGTGGTCAGCTGCATGGATGTGAGCGGCAACCTCGGCTTGGCCCGGACCATGCAGCAGAACGGCCTCGGCAACACCCAGCAGCTCTGGTTCGACGGCTACGACCGAACGACCCTCGAGGCGAACGCCCCACTCATGCAGCACACCCATTTCTTGGTCCAACACGTGCCCTTCGAGGCGGCGTCCGCCTTCCCCGGCAAGTTCCCCGGCCTCCAGACCTACCTCGCGGCGATGAAGAAGTACGAGCCGAAGTACACGTACAACGAAGTCGCCATGGACGGCTGGCTCTCGGCCGCCCTGTTCGCCCAGGGCGTGAAGGCTGCCGGTTCCGACCTCACGCAGAAGAAGCTCGTCGACGACATCAACCACATCACGAACTTCACGGCGGGCCTCAGCACGCCAGTCAACTGGACCCTCGCCCACACGGTGGTGACGTCGCCCGAATGCGAGTCCTACGTGACCGTCGTGGGTTCCAAATTCCAGCTGGCATTCAACCACGGCACCAACATCTGGACCTGCTTCCCGACGACGGACCCCGACCCGACCAAGCCGGTGCAGCCGCCACCGGGCTCGCCGCTCGGCTGAGATCGTGGGCCAGTTCCTCAGCTACGCGATCCCGGGCATCCCCTATGGCTGCACGTTCGCCATCGTTGCGGTGGGCCTCGTCCTCACCTACCAGGCGACCGGCGTCTTCAACTTCGCCTTCGGCGCACAGGCCTATGTCTCGGCCTACGTCTACGCCCTCCTCACCGAGCACGGGATGAACCGCTTCGGCGCCTTCGCCGTCTCGGTACTGCTGCTCGCCCCCCTCCTCGGGCTCCTCTTCGACCGGTTGTTGTTCTCGCGCATCGCCCGAGCGAACGTCACCGCCAAGATCGTCTCGGCACTCGGGCTGTTCGTCGGCCTACCATCCCTGCTGGCCGTCGTCTTTGGCAGCGCCACCCGCTACGCACCGCCGAGCGTGCTCTTCAACCCGGCGACGGTGTACTTCCACGTGGGGTCAACCCCGATCAACGGCATCGAGCTGGCCACCGTGATCGTGACCGTCGTGGTGGTGGTCGCACTCATGGTGCTGCTGCGCTACACCGCCTACGGCCTCAAGATGCGTGCCGCCGTCGAGAGCGGGCGCCTCCTCGAGCTCGACGGGGTCAACGCCTCGGCCGTGGTGTCGAGTGCGTGGATGATCTCGAGCCTGCTGGCCGGCCTGGCCGGCGTGCTGCTCGCGCCCCAGTACCCGACCGTCTCGTCGAACACCTACGCCGTGTTGCTGGTCGCCGCCATCGCCGCCGCCGCACTCGGGGCGCTGCGCTCGATCCCCCTCGCCCTCGTCGGCGGCATCGCGCTCGGCGTCGTCGAGGGCCTGGCGTCGGGCTACTTCGCTCCGGGATCCATCTTGCACACGGGCCTCCTGCCAGCCATCCCCTTCCTCGCCCTTGTGTTCTTGTTGCTCTTCCTCCCCGGCATGCGCTCTCTCGACGAGCCGAACGACCCGCTGTCGTCGGTGGACCCGCCAATCCCTCCTTCGATCACCACCACCCGGTCGCGCGACATCGACCGCGTGGTGCGCGTCGGCCGTTGGGCACTCGCCATCTTCTTCGTGTTCTCGGTGCTGACCTGGGTGCCGGGGAACTGGGTCTTCACCTTGAGCACGGGGATCGCCCTGTCCACCATCTTCTTGTCGATCACCCTCATCACCGGCATGGGCGGCCAGCTCTCCTTGTGCCAGGCGACGTTCGCCGGCATCGGGGCATTCGCGGCGGGGCAGCTGGCCCTCCACGCCGGGCTGCCGATCTTGCTCGGGGCGGTCACCGGCGCGCTGCTCGCGGCAGTCATCGGCGCGGTCGCCGCCCTGCCCGCACTCCGGCTGCGGGGGCTGCCCCTGGCCCTGCTCACGTTGTCGTTCGCGCTCTTGGCCGACTACGTGGCGTTCCCTCCGAGCTGGGCCGGCGGCCCCGTCACCGGCCTCAATGTGCCACGGCCCCAGATCGGGCCGATCAACTTCGCCACCTCGAGCACCCGCGCCTTCTTCCTCCTCGCCCTGGTGATGCTGGTGCTCGCCTCGACCGTGGTGCTGCTGATCCAGCGCGGGACGCTGGGCCGGTTCCTCGGCGCCATGCGGGGCAGCCCGGTCGGGGCGGCGAGCATCGGGATCAATCTGAGCTGGACCAAGGTCCTGCTCTTCGCCCTCTCGGCGGGCCTCGCCGGACTGGGGGGTGCGGTCTACGGCTCCCTCCAGCAGGTCGTCACCCCGGTCGACTTCAACTACGAGTTCTCCTTGATCTTCGTGGTGGTGGTGGTCACCACGGGCGTGAACACGGTCGAGGGCGCCATCCAGGCCGGCATCGGCTTCGTGGTCATCCAGCAGCTCCTCAGCTATCTGCCCGGCCGGGCCGGCTCGGGCAGCCTCACGGTGCTGCTGTTCGCACTCGGTGCGCTCACCTACGCCCGCCACCCCGAAGGCGTGGTCGAGTACCAAAAACGGATCTGGACGGAGCGCTTCGAGGGCCTCTTCGACCGCCGCAACCCGCAGGGCCAGGGTGAGCTCGCCCTGCCGGGCGGCTCGCCCGGGGGCGCGTCGTGACCGGGCGCGTCGAGGGCGCGGCCCTGCTCGAGGTACGCGGGCTGACCAAGTCCTTTGGGGCGATCACCGCCGTGCGCGACGTCGACCTCGTCGTGGGGCCGGGGGAGCGGGTGGGCCTGGTGGGCCCGAACGGGGCCGGGAAGACGACATTGTTCAACTGCATCTGCGGCCAGACGCAGGCCGACGCGGGCACGGTCGTGTTCCGGGGCATCGACCTGGGCTCGAAACCCACCTTCGAACGGGCACGCCTCGGCATCGGCCGCACGTTCCAGCGCGTCGAGGTCTTCCCCGAGCTGACCGTGGCCGAGCACCTGATGGTGGCCGAGCGGGCGCGCCGCGGCGACGGCCGTCTCTGGAAGGACCTGCTCGGGCGCAGCGCGCTGAGCGCGCAGGAGTCCGCCCGGGTCGAGGCCATGCTGGTCCTGGTCGGGCTCGACGGGCTGGCCAACGTCCCCGTCGCCGCCCTCGGACTCGGCACCTGCCGGCTCGTCGAGCTCGCCCGCGCCCTCATCGGCGAGCCGGTGCTCTTGCTCGCCGATGAGCCGTCCTCGGGCCTCGACGCGCACGAGACGGCGGAACTCGCGAGCGTGCTGCGCCGGGTCAGCGGCGAGCACGAGATGGCGGTGCTCCTCGTCGAGCACGACCTCGGCCTCGTGGCCCGGGTGGCCGAGCGCACCGTCGTGATGGACGTCGGCGGGGTGATCGCGAACGGCACCTTCGATGCGGTCATGGCCGACCAGCGGGTGCGCCACGCGTACCTCGGGAAGAGCGCGTGAGCGCGCCCGGTGCCCCCGAGGCGCTCCGCCTCTCGGGCGTCAGCGCGGCCTACGGCCCCTACCGTGCGCTCTTCGACGTGAGCCTGGGCGTCGAGGCGGGCCAGGCGGTGGCGCTCCTCGGTTCGAACGGGGCGGGGAAGTCGACGGTGGCGCGCGTCGCCAGCGGGCTCGTGGTGCCGACGTCGGGGTCACTGTTCATCGGGGGGACCGAGATGACGGGCTCGCCCACGTGGCGCATCGCCCGGGCCGGTGTCGCCCACGTCCCCGAGGGGCGCGGGGTGTTCTCCGCGCTCAGTATTGAGGAGAACCTCGAGCTCGCCTTCGGCCGGCGTGCCGGCAAGGGCGCCGGTGCGGCCCTGGCGCGCGCCTATGACGAGTTCCCGCTCTTCTACGAGCGCCGCCGCCAGCGCGCCGGCACCCTCTCAGGGGGCCAGCAGCGGCTGCTGTCGCTGGCCGGCGCCCTGGTCCAGCCCCCGGCACTGCTCATCGCCGACGAGCTGTCCCTTGGCCTCTCGCCCTCGGTGGTCGACGACGTCTACACAGCCCTCGGGTCCATCCAGCGTGCCGGGTGCGCCCTGCTGGTGGTTGAACAGCAGATCGACCGGGTGCTGGAGCTGGCTGTGCGCGCCGTCATCTTGGAGCGCGGCAGCGTCGCATTCGCCGGTCCGTCGAACGACGCGCCGGCCGCCATGGCCAGCATCCTCGCCGCCCGCGGCGAGCGCTCGCTGGCGCTGCCGGGAACGGGCCACTCACGGACCGAATGAGCTCGACGGCCGCGCCCGGTCGGGGCGGCAGCCGAGCGGGTCGCGCCGTAACATGAGGCAAGTGGCACAAGAACCGACTGGACGCAGCGCCAAGCTCTCGCCCACCCGGTTGAGCGGCGCGTGGACGGCCGTGATCGTGGCCGTCGTCCTCGTCATCGTGCTGATCATCTTCATCGCCGAGAACACACGGAGTGTCGAGATCTCCTTCTTCGGCGTCCACGGGCACACGCCGGTGGCCGTCGCCCTGTTGGCGAGCGCAGTGGTCGGGGCGCTGATCGTGCTCATCGTGGGCATCGGGCGCATCGCGCAGCTCC
Organism: Acidimicrobiaceae bacterium; assembly: GCA_003155135.1. Classification (GTDB taxonomy): domain Bacteria; phylum Actinomycetota; class Acidimicrobiia; order Acidimicrobiales; family RAAP-2; genus Bog-515. Next base: position 10,974 of record PMFN01000055.1, read on the forward strand.
GCCATACGGCGCGCGCGAACCGCGCCATCGCCTCGGCACCCGCGGTCGAGCCGGCACCGCCCGCCGCCACCGTCCCCGTTGAGGCGAGCCCCGGCGTCGCCGCCGACGAGGTCGGCCGGGGGAGCCACGTGCGCCACGACGACGCGCCCTGAACGGCCAGGTGAGCGCGTGCGGTCGCGAGCGGCCGCAGGTCCGTGAGACGATTTCGACGTGCGCGTGTCCCGCTGTTTTGCGTTCATCGATCTGTCGGGTTTCACCGCGCTCACCGCCCGGGCGGGCGACGAACGTGCGGTGGACGTGCTCAGCACCTTCCGGGCACTGGTGCGCGACGTCTGCAGCCGACGGGGCGTGCGCATCGCCAAGTGGCTGGGCGACGGGGCGATGCTCGTCGGGGTCGAGACCGAGCCCGTCGTGGCGGCCCTCTTGGAGATGCAACTGCGCGCCGAGTCCGACGCGTCGTCCATGGCCATCCGCTGCGGCATCACCGTCGGGCAGGTCATCCTCCACGAGGGTGACGACTACATCGGCCACGACGTGAACCTGGCAGCCCGGTTGTGCGAGCTGGCCAAGGGGGGCGAGGTGATGGGCGCCATGGCGGTGGCGGAGCACCTACCGAAATGGGCCACCGTCGTCGGCTACGACCAGATCGCGGTGCGCGGCCTGGACGCGCCCGAGCGGGTGGTGCGCCTGGGTTTCGCCGAGCTGGTGGCCCCGGGCACGCCGGACCCGATCTGCGGCATCCCCCTCACCCCCGAGGTGGCCGACAGCTCCGCCGTCGACGCCCTGGGCCAGCGGCTGCTGTTCTGCTCGCCGAGTTGCGCCGACACGTGGCAGCGGCGGCCGGCACCGCCCCCCGAGAGCCAGGGGAGCCCCCGGGTCCCGCTCATGGGACTGTGAGCCGCGCGAGGCGTGCGGTGCCCGACAGGTGTCCGGCCCCCGGCGCCGGGTAAACTGGCACCCGCGCCGCGGTTGACGATCCCGTCCCGCAGCGTCGCCGTGTTATGAGACTCAGCCCGAGACAGATCGTCGCGTCCACCGTCGGGGCCGTGCTGGCTGCGGTCATCGCCTCCTTCTTCGGGGTGAAGGGCACCATCATCGGCGTCGCCGTGGGATCAATCATCGCCACCACCGGCACGGCCGTGGCAGCCAACACCATCGATCGCACCAACAAGCGCGTCCGCCAGGTCGTCGTCGGGGACGAGAACCAGCCGGGGCTCATCTCGAGACTCGGGTCCACGTCGCCCCTCGGCTCGGTTGTCGCCCACGACACCAGCGAGCCAAAGGGTGAGGGAGTCGTCGTGCCCACCGCCGATGCCGATGCCGACGCCCCCCGCCAGCTCTCCCTTCTCGGCTCGACCCCGGCGGCCGGCGGCGAGCCGCCTGCGACCACCGCCGACCAGGGCAACGAGGCGGCAGCGCCCCGAACCACGGCGAAGGTGCCGGTCGTGCGCGCCGCGCCCACGCGCCGGCGGAAGGTGGGCTGGCCGGTCGTCGCCGTGACAGCCGTTGGCGTGTTCGTGGCTGCGCTGGCCACCGTCACCGTCATCGAGCTGGCTGCCGGCAAGCCGTTGGCGTCGCTCTTCGGTGTCGG
>PMFN01000055.1:12577-16685 GCA_003155135.1 Acidimicrobiaceae bacterium
ACCACCACCGGCGTGGGCTCGACGTCGCCCTCGACGACGCCGACCACCACGACGGCACCGGCGCCTTAAGGCTTCTCGGTCGACCCCCGCACCGAGAGCAGGACGGCAGCGGCCTCCTCGGCACGCCGGCGAAAGGCGATCGCCGGGTCGTCGTCCTCCAAGACGCCGGCGACATGCTCGAAGAAGGCGCCGATCAGCATGGAGCGCAGCATCCTCGCCATCGGCGCCGCCCCGGGGCCCTCGGCGCAGAGCTCGGGCTGGGTATCCTGCAGCCAGCGCTCGAGCGCGCCCTGGGTGGTGCTCAAGAGCTCGCGCCCGAGAGCGAGCGCGGTCTCCTCGCCACGCATGACCTCTCCCAGCATGAGCCGGATGAAGTCGTCCACCTCGAGCATCGAGCGCAGCATGTCGTCGAGCATGTCGGCGAGCACGCCCACCGAGTTGGGCGCCCCCTCCGCGGGGGCCGCCGCCTCCACCATCTCTTGGAGGAAGCCGCGCTCATCGAGCACAGCGATCAGCAGGTCCCGCTTCGAGGGGAAGTAGTGGTAGAGCGTCGCCACGTTGAGTCCGGCAGCGGAAGCGAGGTCCCGCATGCTGGTGCCGTCGACACCTCGCTGGGACATGAGCGTCAACGCGACCTCCAAGATGTGCTGCCGCTGGGCGGCACCGCCGGGGGTCTGCGAGGGGTTGGTCACGGAAGCCACACCACCATTCTCCGTCATCGGGGCACTCCTCGGCGCGACCGGTGCTCGGACTTCGACTCGTTGCGGCCGTGAAATATCCTCTACGCTTCGCCGACCAGCATCACGCTGGTCGCGCTGGAGGGGAAAAGTCCTGAGCGATCGGGAACTTGGGCAGGAGTGGTGGCTCGCTTCGGACGGGAAGTGGTATCCGCCCGAGCGTCACACTGGCGCGTCCGCAACGGGGCAGGTCGCCCAACACAACCCCGGTGGCCCGTCCGAGGAGTGGACGCTCGCCGCCGACGGGAAGTGGTACCCAGGAACGGTACAGCGGGTCGCCGAGATGGTGGTGGATCCCGACGTCGCCAACGGTTCGTCCGCCACGTTCGGGTGGTGGCTCGCATCCGACGGCCGGTGGTACCCGCCCGAGCTCCATGCGTCGGCGCTCGCCGTCCCGGCCGCCAGCACTCCCGTCGCCGTCCCTACCGCAGGGGTGTGGCCTGGTCCGTCGCCGGAGGCGGGCTGGTGGCTCGCCTCGGACTACCACTGGTACCCGCCAGAGCAGCGCGCCGACGCGCCGCCGAGCTCGGCTGCCGCGAGCCCCACGCCCGAGACGACGTCGCTCCCGGCAGGGTGGTGGGCCCACCACGACGCGGTCGCCCCCGCCCACGCCGCTGCCGCCTCGGCACCACCCACCGTCGTAGAGGACGCTCCGACCGCCCAGCCCGCCGCGACCCCGATCGCCGCCTCGGCCACCGCCCCCTTCATCACCCCGTTCGCGCCGGAACCCGCACCGGCCACTGCCACCTTCATCACCCCGTTGACGCCGGAACCCGCCCCAGCCATGGCCGCCGCCTCCGCCTCGGCCCCCGCTGCGTTCGAGGCGGCGTCGGAGCTGCCACCGAGCGCGGTCGCCCTCGTCGATTCCCCCGAACTGCGCTGGACCGAGACCGCGCCGCTGCTCGTCGCCCAGGGCAGGCAGCCGGTGGTGGCCCCGCCGGTACCTGCCTACCCGAGAGACGGTGGGCCGACCCAGCCGGACCCGCTCGTGCACCGCCCCTGGACCATCCGCAACGAGCCGGCCAAGCCGGCGCCCGGGCACAGCCATGGCGTGAGCTCGGTGCTGAGCGACGAGGAGACCGGTCGCTGGCTCCTGGTAGGTGGCCTCGGTGCCGTCCTCGTCCTCGTGATGTCGTTCCTGGCCTGGTACCACTTGGGCGGTGGGTTGCTCGACCGGGGCGCATCGTTCTCCCTCGTCAGCCCTCCCTTCTCGGGCTGGCGCACCGCCGTACCGGTGCTGGCCGGAGCCGCCGCGGCGGTGGCGATCATCGGCCTCGCCCTGTGGCTGGCCACCCGTTGGCGCCCCGTCTACGCCTGGGTCCTGCGGCTCATCGCCGTCGCCCTCGCCGTGTTCACCTTCCTTGCCGTGGTGAACCGGACCCCCAACGACCCACTCGCCGGCGTCGCATCGGCTGTGGCCTCGCACCCGTGGGTTGGCGCTGCGCTGCTCGTGAGCACCGTCACGTCACCGGGCGCGCTCGCCGCGACGCTCGGGTGGGCGGCGTGGCTCGGGGTGATCGGGGCCGTCGCTGTGCTTGCGTCCTCGCTCGTCTTGCGCAGCGCGCGCTCGACGCGCTGAGAGTCGCTCGGCCGCGAGGGTGCCTCAGGCCGGCCGCACCCACGCGCTGGTGATCGAGAGCACCGCCGATCCATCGAGGTCGGCGAGTTTCGGCGCCACGAACTGCCGGGCACCTTCGCTCGTCTGGTAGCGCAGGCGCGGGGCCGGGTCGGTGGCCACCGCCGCGATCACCGCCGCCACCTCCTCGGCGCTCTGCGCGGCGCTGAAGGTCTGGCTCACGCGCCCGACATAGGCACCCAGTGCCTCGGCGAAGGGGTCTTCGACCGGGGTGTCACCGACGGGCTCGCCGAGTCGGCCGAAGTAGCCCTTGGTCACGGTGTCGACGAACGCCGTCGCCACCGGGCCCGGTTCGATGATCGACACGGCGATCCCGAAGGTGGCGGCCACTGGTGCGAGCGACTCCAAGAGGCCCTCGACCGCGAATTTCGCGGCGCAGTACGCGTCGTTGAATGGCTGGCCGACCACGCCCCCGACGGAAGTGACCGTCAGGATCCGTCCTGCACCCTTCGCCCGCTGGGAGGGGAGCACCAGCTGGCACATCCGCGCCACCGAGAAGAAATTGGTCGCCATGACCTCGTCGAGCTCGTCGAGCGAGAACTGCTCGAGGGTCCCCAAGAAGCCGGCACCGGCATTGTTTACCAGCACATCGATGGCGCCGTAGTCGTCGAGTACATCGCCAACACACGCCCGGGCTGCGGCATCGTCGGTGACGTCGAGGGCGCGCACGTCGAGGGTGGCGCCGGACTCGGCCGCCCGGGCGGTGAGCGCGTCGGACTTCTCCAGGTCGCGCAAGGTGGCGACCACCCGCATGCCAGCGTGCGCGAGGGCGACGGCGCTCTCGAGGCCGATGCCGGTCGACGTTCCGGTGACGAGTGCGACCGGTGTGGGTTCGGCGTGCATCGACGCATTGTGGCAGCTGGGTCCACGCAGCGTTCCACTCGGGTGTAGTGCGGTCGGCCCCGGGGTAGACGACACGGGGCCCTAATGTGGCACGGAACGGAGCGGGGAGGCGGCGTGCACGACACAACTGACGACGATACGGCGGACGACGACGCAGCACGTGACGAGGCGGCGAGCACGACCGGCGAGCACGCGGACGGTCGCATCGACGAAGAGACGTTCGGGGGGAGCCCCGCGCCCGAAATGATCGAGCGGCGCGCCGAGGGACGGCCTCCCGAAGAGGCCGACAGCGACGATCCGAGCGCCCAGGCCGAGGTGATCCTCACCGAGTCCGACGAGCGCATCCGCGAGCGCGCAGCCGACGCGGACCCCGCAGAGGGGTGAGGAGCGGGCAGCGGCGGCTACGGTTTCGCCGATGAGCAGCCCCACAGCCCCACAGAGCTCGCTCGCTCGCGCTGTCCTCGGCAGCCTCTTGATCGGGGCGGCGAGCGGTCTGCGCTCGCAATTCGGCTCGGCCGCGGTGGCCACTGCCGACCGCAGCGGACGCCAGCCGCATTTCTACCGCCACCCCGGGGTCCGCACCGCCTTCGTGCTGGCGGTTGCCGGGGAGATCGTCGCCGACAAGCTCCCGCAAGCGGGCAGCCGGCTGAAGCCGGGGCCGCTCGCCACCCGGGTGGTGCTCGCTGCGGTGGCGGCCGGGCACTTCGCCCACGCCCGGGACCGCTCAATCGCCCTCGCCGGCGTGCTCGGCGCCGGTGCCGCACTCGCCTCGGCAAAGGTGGGCCACGACGTGCGTGTGCGCCTCGCGACCAAGGTGCCCGACCTTGCAGTCGCCATCGGCGAGGACGTCCTTGCCGCTGGTATGGCCCTCGCCGCCGTGCGGATGCTCTAG
>PMFN01000036.1 GCA_003155135.1 Acidimicrobiaceae bacterium
CCTGGTCGGGGTGCCCGGACTTGAACCGGGGACCTCAGCGTCCCAAACGCTGCGCGCTGCCAACTGCGCCACACCCCGCAGAACCGCAACTTACATGACCGTTCAATCTGCGAGAACCCACAGTGCGGCGTTCACCGGGCGCCTCTCACCAGTCGACCTGGCCGCTCACCGGTGTCCACGCCTTCGGAAAAGGTCACAACCCCTCTCTTGATCGTTGCGACGTAGCCGTTGGCGCGCTGGAGCAGGCGCCGCCCTCCGGCTGGCAGGTCGGCCACGGCGATAGGCGTGCCGAGCTCGAGCCGTTCGTAGTCGATGACGTTCAGGTCAGCGAGCATGCCCTCCTCAACCGTTCCCCGATCGGCGAGGCCATAGAGGCGGGCCGTATCGTGGCTCTGCTTCTTCACCACCCACTCAAGTGGAAGCTGCTCACCCCTCGTCCGGTCCCTGGTCCAGTGGGTGAGCATGAACGTCGGGGTCGACGCGTCACACACGATTCCCACGTGGGCGCCCCCGTCGCCCAGGCCGAGTGCTGCTCGCGGGTGCAGCAGCATCACGCGCGCGGCATCGAGATCGCCGCAGGAGTAATTGAGCAGGGGGAGATACAACAGTCCGCGCCCTTCGTCGTCGAGGGTCGCGTCGTAGGCGACCTCGAGCGGGGTGCGGTCCGACCGTTTGGCGGTTGCCGCGACCGAGCGCTCGGGTCCCGGCTCGTACTCAGGCGGGGAACCGAGAAGGTAGGTCTTCGAGAACGCGTCGTCCATGGCGGCAGCGAGAGCGGGATCCGGCGGCACCCACGACACAATCGCCTCGCGCACCTCGGGCCTGCTCAGCTCGTGGAACAACTCGTCGGGGCTCAGGTCCTTCGATTTGAGTTCGGCGTACTCGGGGATGGCGTCGAAGAGTGAGTAGGTCGTGTGATGCCCGGTGAGCAGGCCGAACGGCCGGCCGGCCACCTGGGGCCACAGCTGTGCCCCCTCGGCCTCGGCGATGAGGGTGAGCTCGAGTAACTCGCTCCAGAGCCCCGGGTCGCGGTCGACCTGGAGAAGGGCGAAGGTGACCGGCCGGCCGATGGCAGCGGACAGGCGCCGCATCCAGTCGACCTCCTTCTTCGGCCCGATCACGTCCTCGCCGGCTGCTCCCACCGGTGCCAGCTCGAAGATGCCGGTCCCGAGCTCGCCGAGGGCTGCGCCGATGCCGAAGAGCTCGTCTTCGGCCGCGAACGTGCCAGGCACCGGTTCGCCATCGATGGCCACGTGAGCCAGCGTCCGGGACGTCGAGAATCCTAAGGCGCCCGCCTCGATGGCCTCCTTCACGATGGCCTTCATGGCGGCGATCTCCTCGCGCGTCGCGGGCTCGTTCTTGGCGCCGCGCTCGCCCATGACGTACGCACGCACCGCGCCGTGGGGGACCTGCGTCGCCACATCCAGGGTGAAACGGCGTCGATCGAGGGCATCGAGGTACTCGGGGAAGGTCTCCCAGTCCCAGACGATTCCCTCGGCGAGTGCGGTGCCCGGGATGTCCTCGACTCCCTCCATGAGCCCGATCAACCAGTCGTGGCGGTCCGGGCGAACCGGGGCGAAGCCGACCCCGCAGTTGCCCATGACGAGCGTGGTGACGCCGTGCCAGGCCGTCGGTGCGAGCACCTCGTCCCATGTGGCCTGACCGTCGTAGTGGGTGTGCACGTCGACCCACCCGGGCGTGACCAAGAGCCCACGGGCGTCGACCTCGTGACGTGCCTGGGCGCCGGCCAGGTCCCCGACGGCGGTGATGCGTCCCTGGTCGACTGCAACATCGGCGACACGCGATGGCGACCCAGTCCCGTCGACCAACGTGCCGCCACTGATGAGCATGTCGTGCATGGACCCCCCTTGCCGAGATCCATCGTCGCACGCTCGCCCGGGCGTTGCCGAGCTTCGGGTGACGCGACGAGGCCGGGTGCTCGCGCACCCGGCCTCGTCGGTGATTCAGGCGGTGTCTCGCACCGCCGTGCTCAGCTCTTCTTGCCGAGGATGCGGTTCATCTTGGTGCCGCAAACTGGGCATGCGCCCTGGGCCGCTCGCCGGCCGTTCTTGAGCTCGACCTCTTGGCCGTCGAACTCTCGCTTTTCGCGACATTTCACGCAATAACCCTCGTAGTTCGCCATCTCACATCCTCCTCGTCTCTCCGCCCTCTTCCCCTGCGCACCGGGCCCAGGGTGGGAACGGCAGAACGGTAGCCCTCACGAACAGGGAGAAAGTGGGATACCCCGGCGTGCGAGGTGCGTCGCGCCCTACGATCCCAAGATGGGATCTGACGCCGACACAACCGTCATCGACGGGCTGAGTGAGGTCTGGGGCTCGATCACCTCCCTCGGCGACGACCTCGAGCCGGGGGAATGGGACGCCCCCACCGTCTGCCCCGGCTGGACGGTGCGTGACCACGTTTCGCATCTGATCGGGATCGAGCGCAGCCTCCTCGGGGAGGCGCAGCCGCCGGCCGTGGCTCCGCTGCCCGAGCACGTCGCCAACCCGATCGGTGCCGCCAATGAGGCGTGGGTGGCGCAACGACGCACGGTGCCCGGAGCCGAGGTGCTCGCCGAGTTCGTCCACGTGGCCGCCCAGCGCCTCGCCGAGCTGGCGACCTTCTCGACCGATCGGTTCGACGAGGTTGGCTGGAGCCCCGTGGGGCAGGTGCCCTACCGGGAGTTCATGGACGTGCGGGTCCTCGACTCGTGGATCCATGAGCAGGACATGCGCAGAGCCACCGGGCGCCCCGGCGGCCTGGGGGGTGCGGGGGAGTCCACCGTCTTGCGGCGGCTCACTTCGTCGCTCGGCTACGTGGTCGGTCGCAAGGTGGCGCCGCCCGACGGGACCGTCGTGGTGCTCGCCGTCGACGGCCCGATGGGCGCGGTGGTCTCTCTCTCCATGGAGGGCGGCCGGGCACGCAGGCTCGAGAGCGCGCCGGACACACCGACGGCGACCATCTCCTTCGACCAGCGCGCGTTCTGGGAGCTGAGCTGCGGGCGGTACGAGGGCGGGGCCGATCGTGCCCTCGAGCTGGGTGCGGTGGCCGTCGAGGGCGACGAGTCGGTCGCACAGGCGATCCTCGCCGCACTGAACATCATGATCTGACTGCACGCCGAGTGGCAGCGGTGCGAACGACGATCGGGCGTCGTGCCTCGTGGTGGCTGCTCGTCGGCTCGCCCGGTCCCCCGCGAGGGCGGTCCAAGGCGCCCTCGGGCGCCGGTAGAGTGATGGATCTTCTATGAGAGCCACCAGCGAAACACTCGAGGACAACCGCATCAAACTCTCCGTCGAGATCGAAGAACCCGAGCTCGACGAGGTCCTCGACAGTGTGGTGCGCAGCATCTCGCGTGAGGCCCGCATCCCGGGATTCCGGCCCGGCAAAGTGCCGCGCCGGGTCCTCGAGGCCCGGATGGGTGGCGCCACGGCGCTGCGCGCCGAGGCGCTCCGTGAGGCGCTGCCCGACTTCTACGCGCGCGCCGTCGTCGACACCGAGGTCGACCCGATCGCACCGCCCGAGATCGACATCACCTCGGGCGAGGAGAGCGGGCCCGTGGCGTTCGAGGCCACCGTGCAGGTCCGACCGCTCATCTCGCTTCCCGGCTACGACGGGCTGGTCGTGACCGTGCCCGCACCGGGCGTGACCGACGAGGAGCTCGACGCACAGATCGACCGCCTGCGCGACAACGACGGCGAGCTCGTCGAGATCCAGCGGCCGGCGATCGACGGTGACTTCGTCACGATCGACATCCACGGCACCGACCCCGCCGGCGAAGAAGTCGCCGCCGCCGACGACTACCTCTACGAGGTGGGCAGCGGCACGGTTGTCGCCGAGCTCGACGAGCAGCTCCACGGCGCCACGCCCGGGCACATACTCCAGTTCGACGCCGCCCCCGAGGGCGGCCCGACGCTGGCCTTCCGGGTGCTGGTCAAGAACGTCCAGGAGAAGCATCTTCCTGAGGCGACCGACGAGTGGGCACAGGAGAGCTCGGAGTTCGCCACCGTCGATGAGCTGCGCGACGACCTGCGCACGCGCCTCGCAACCATGAAGGCCGCCCAGGCGAAGATGGCACTGCGAGAAAACACACTGGGCGAGCTGGTCAAGCTCGTCGACGACGAGGTCGTCCCTGACGTGCTCGTCGACGACGAGGTCCGCCAGCGGGTCCACGATCTCGGTCACCGGCTGCAGGCGCAGGGCCTCACCATCGACCAGTTCCTGGGAGCGACGGGGCGCGATGGCGACGCGCTGGTCGAAGAGTTGCGCATCGAGTCACGCGGTGCCGTCAAGATCGACCTCGCGCTGCGGGCCATCGCCGAGGCCGAGCGCCTCGAGGTGTCCGACGAGGAGTTCGACGAGGAGCTCGAAGCGATGGCCGAGCGGATGAACCTCGAGGCCGGCGACCTGCGCGACCAGCTTGACCACAACGGAAGAACCGGCGCGGTACGCTCGGAACAGCGCAAAGCCAAGGCCCTCACTTGGTTGCTCGACCATGTAGGACTGGTCGACGACGAGGGCCACGAGGTGCCCAGGAGCGAGCTGGAAATCGAGATGGACGCCGAAGAGTCGGTGGCAGCACCGTCGGCGACCGCCGCCAGTGACGAAGGTGCAGAGACCGAGGAGCAAGAATGAAGAATCTGGGTGTCACCCCGTACCGTGAGACGAACTATCTGGTCCCGACGGTCGTGGAATCGACCAACCGCGGCGAGCGCGCATACGACCTCTACTCACGGCTCCTGCGCGAGCGCATCATCTTCCTCGGCACGCCGGTGGACGACACCGTTGCGAACCTCGTCTGCGCGCAGCTGCTCTTCCTCGAGTCCGAAGAGCCCGACAAGGACATCAACCTCTACATCAACTCGCCCGGCGGCGAGATCACGGCGCTCTTCGCCATCTACGACACCATGAAGTTCATCCACGCCGACGTGTCGACGTTCTGCTTCGGACAGGCGGCGTCAGCCGCCGCTGTGCTGCTGGCCTCGGGGACCCGTGGCAAGCGCTTCGCGTTGCCCCACGCCCGCGTCCTGCTGCACCAGCCCTTCGGCGGCGTCGAGGGCCAGGCGAGCGACATCGAGCTCCAGGCCAAGGAGATCCTGCGCATGCGCGACATGCTCACCGGGATGCTCGCCGAGGACACGGGCCAGCCGGTCGAGAAGGTGTCGAAGGACACCGACCGCGACTTCATCATGACCGCGGAAGAGGCGGTGGCCTACGGGGTGATCGACGAGGTCATCACCGCCCGGGGCAATACCGCCGCCCTCGAGGCAGTGGGCGTCGCCTGAGCCTGCGGACAGCGGGCACACGAGCGACCAGGACCGAACAGAGCAAACGGACAGGCGAGGGGAGCAAACGTGGCGAAGTTCGGTGAGGGCGGCGACCTAGTGAAGTGCAGCTTCTGCGGAAAGTCGCAGAAGCAGGTGAAGAAGTTGATCGCCGGCCCGGGTGTGTACATCTGCGACGAGTGCATCGACCTGTGCAACGACATCATCGCCGAAGAGCTCACCGATACCACCGAGCTCAACTTCGAGGACCTTCCCAAGCCGCGTGAGATCTTCGAGTTCCTGAACGACTACGTGGTCGGCCAGGAGTACGCGAAGAAGATCCTCTCGGTCGCGGTCTACAACCATTACAAGCGGGTCCAGGCCGGCCCCGCCACCGACGACGGCGTCGAGCTGTCGAAGTCGAACATCTTGCTGCTCGGCCCGACCGGCTGCGGCAAGACCCTGCTCGCCCAGACCCTGGCGCGCATGCTCAACGTCCCGTTCGCCATCGCCGATGCCACCGCCTTGACCGAGGCGGGCTACGTCGGCGAGGACGTGGAGAACATCCTCTTGAAGCTGATCCAGGCAGCCGACTACGACGTAAAGCGCGCCGAGACCGGGATCATCTACATCGACGAGATCGACAAGATCGCCCGCAAGTCGGAGAACCCCTCGATCACCCGTGACGTCTCGGGCGAGGGCGTCCAGCAGGCGCTGCTCAAGATCCTGGAGGGCACCACCGCCTCGGTCCCGCCCCAGGGCGGGCGCAAGCACCCGCACCAAGAGTTCATCCAGATCGACACCACCAATGTGCTGTTCATCTGCGGTGGTGCGTTCGCCGGCCTCGACAAGGTCATCGAGAACCGCATCGGCAAGAAGAGCATCGGCTTCCGGGCTGAGGTGCGCCGCTCCGAGCGCGATGACAACGAGGTCATGCGCCACGTCCTCCCCGAGGACCTCATCAAGTTCGGTCTCATCCCCGAGTTCATCGGGCGCCTGCCGGTCGTGAGCGCGGTCTCCCAGCTCTTCAAGGACGCCCTCGTGCGCATCCTGGTCGAGCCAAAGAACGCGCTGATCAAGCAGTACGAGCGTGTCTTCGAGCTCGACGGTGTGAAGCTCGAGTTCAGCGACGACGCCCTCGAGGCGGTCGCCGAGCAGGCCCTGCTCCGTGGTACCGGTGCCCGGGGCCTGCGCGCCATCTTGGAAGAGGTGCTCCTCGACGTCATGTACGACCTGCCGAGCCGCACCGACGTCGGCAAGTGCGTCATCGACCGCTCCGTCGTCCTCGACCGGGTCAACCCGACCCTGGTCCCCCTCGGCGACCCCCCGGCGAAGTCCAGCCGGAGCCGCCGGGCCGCCTCCTGAGCGCCAGCGTGGCGAGCGCACCGTTCGGCTCCCTGGCCGAGGCGATCGGGTGGCTCGACGACCACATCGATTTCGAGGCCAAGATGCCGAGCGCACGGGCCCTCCCCACCCTCGACCGCATGCGCGAGCTGGTCGACCTGCTCGGGCACCCCGAACAGACCTATCCGGTCATCCACATCACCGGCACCAATGGCAAGGGCTCGACGGCGGCGATGGTCACGGCGCTGCTCGGCGCAGCGGGATTGCGCACCGGGACCTACACCAGCCCGAACCTCTCCCTCGTGAACGAGCGCCTCTCGATCGACGACGTCCCAATCGGTGACGAGGCCTTCACCGAAGTGCTCTCGGGGCTGGCCCTGCTCGAGCCCCTCCTCAGCGCTCGCCCGACCCGCTTCGAACTCCTCACCGCGGCCGCGCTCGCGTGGTTCGCCGACGAGGCGGTGGACGTGGCGGTCGTCGAGGTGGGGTTGGGGGGCACCTGGGACTCGACCAACGTCGTCGACGGGGCGGTGGCCGTGCTGACGAACGTGAGCTACGACCACACTGACGTGCTGGGCCCGACGCTGGAGGGCATCGCGACCGACAAGTCAGGGATCATCAAACCCGGGGCGGGGGTCGTGGTGGGGGAGACCGCCCCCGACCTCGTCGCCCTGATCCGACGGCGTGCCGACGAGGTGGGCGCCGCCGAGGTGTGGCTCCGCGGCGAGGAGTTCGACTGCACCGCCAACCGGGTGGCCGTCGGTGGCCGTCTGGTCGACCTGCGGACGCCGGGCGCCCACTACGGCGAGATCCTGCTGCCGCTGCACGGCGCCCACCAAGGGGCGAACGCCGCGTGCGCGCTCGCCGCCGTCGAAGCCTTCTTCGCCGCTCCCTTGAGCGAAGAGGTAGTCGAAGCGGGCTTCGCTCGGGTGCGCGTGCCGGGTCGGCTCGAGGTGGTGGGCCGCCAGCCCCTCGTCCTCGTCGACGGCGCGCACAACGCGGCCGGTATGGCGGTGCTCGCCGCCGCCATCACCGAGGACTTCGCCGTCGAGGGCCCGACCGTCGTGGTGGTCGGCATGCTGAGCGGCCGGGACCCCTCTGCCCTCCTCGCCGCCCTCGCACCGATCAAGCCCGAGACCGTCATCGTCTGTGCGCCCGAGTCGCCGCGAGCGATCGGGCCCGACGCACTCGCTGAGGCCGCTCGCGCCCTCGGCCTCGACGCCGTCGTGGCCGACTCTGTTGCCGACGCCATCAGCCGGGGCCGCGCCGCGGTGCCCGAGAGCGGGCTCCTGCTCGTGACCGGCTCGCTCTACGTCGTGACCGAGGCCCGCACCCTCCTCCTCGGCACCACCGCCACCCCGTAGGGCACAGGCCCGCCCGGGAGCCGCCCGCGCGGTGCGCTATCGTGCCCGACTCGTGGACCGCACCCTTGTCATCGTGAAGCCTGACGGCGTCGAGCGCCGTCTCTGTGGGGAGATCCTGGGGCGCCTGGAGGCCAAGGGCCTCACCCTCGCTGCCGCCGAGCTGCGCACGATCACCGTCGAGGTGGCCGAGCGTCACTACGCCGAGCATGCCGAGCGGCCGTTCTTCGGCGACCTCGTGGCGTTCATCACTCGCTCACCCGCCCTCGTCACGGTGGTCGAGGGGCCGGAGAACACCTGGAAGATCGTGCGCACCCTCATGGGGACGACGAACCCCCAGGAGGCGGCACCGGGCACCATCCGCGGCGACCTGGCCATCGAGCTCACCGAGAACCTGATCCACGGGTCGGACTCGCCTGAGTCCGCGGCCCGCGAGATCGCCTTGTTCTTCCCCGAGCTCGACTGAGCCCCCAGGGCACCTACAAGCGCGCGCCCGGCCGTCGCCAGGGGGGCCAAAAGGCCCGTTTTTGGCCTTTCAGCTGGTCATCTGCACTGCCGCCCTTGTGCCGAGGCGGTCCGTCCCGTAGCCTGGTGGGAGTGAATTGGGCCTGTTCGGCCTAGTGTTCCCACCTTCGAAGGGGAAATACCTTCTATGTCAGATAATCGCTTTTACCTGCTCGGCCGTGACATGGCGGTCGACCTGGGCACGGCCAACACCCTTGTCTACGTCCGCGGCCGCGGCATCGTCTTGAACGAGCCTTCGGTGGTCGCCGTCGACGTGAAGGACGGCCGCCCCCTGGCGGTCGGCGCCGAGGCGAAGCGCATGATCGGCCGCACGCCGTCGAACATCCAGGCGATCCGCCCCCTGAAGGACGGCGTCATCGCCGACTTCGAGATCTGCGAGAAGATGCTCCGCTACTTCATCCACCGCGTGCACCAGCGTCGCTTCGCCAAGCCGCGCATGGTCATCTGTGTCCCCTCGGGCATCACCGGCGTCGAGCAGCGCGCCGTCATGGAAGCGGCGGAGTACGCCGGCGCCCGCAAGGCCTACATCATCGAAGAGCCCATGGCCGCGGCCATCGGTGCGGGCCTCCCCGTGCACGAGCCGACCGGCAACATGGTCGTCGACATCGGTGGCGGCACCACGGAGGTGGCGGTCATCTCCCTCGGTGGCATCGTGACCAGCCAGTCGGTGCGCATCGGCGGCGACGAACTCGACGAGGCGATCGTCTCGTTCGTGAAAAAGGAGTTCAGCCTGGCCCTCGGTGAGCGCACCGCAGAGGAGATCAAGATCGCCCTCGGCTCGGCGTACCCGCTCGAAGAGGAGCTGCACGCCGAGATCCGTGGCCGGGACCTGGTGACCGGGCTCCCGAAGACGGTTGTCATCTCGACCGACGAGATCCGCCGGGCCATCGACGAGCCTGTCGCCGCCATCATCGACGCCGTCAAGGTCACCTTGGACCGCACCCCGCCCGAGCTCGCTGCCGACATCATGGAGCAGGGCATCGTGCTGACCGGCGGTGGCGCCCTGCTGCACGGTCTCGACTCGCGCCTCCAGCACGAGACCGGGATGCCGATCGTGGTGGCCCGCGACCCGCTCAACTGCGTTGCCATCGGCAGTGGACAGTGCCTCGAGGAGTTCGACGCCCTCAAGCGCGTGCTGATCTCCTCGTCGACTCGCTGAGCGAAGCGCCGGGCACCTTGGGGTGGCGAAACCTCGGCGGTCGCGCCGTACCCTGACGACGATCGTCGTGCTCGTCCTGCTGTCGGTGAGCATCATCACCTTCGGCCAACGGGGCGGCGGCGCCATCGCCTCGGGCGTCAAGTCCCTGGCGCACGACATCGTCTCGCCGATCGCCAACGGCGTGAACGACATCCTGCGGCCCATCGGCGACTTCTTCGCCGGTGCCTTCCACTACGGTGCGCTCGCCCAGGAGAACGAGAAGCTCCAGGCCAGCATCGGGCGGCTGCGCATGCAGCAGGCCTCGGTCGCGTCCCAGCAGCGCCAACTCGCCCAGATCACCGCGCTGCAGCACCTGCCCTACATCGGCAGCCTGCCCACCGTCACCGCCCAGGTCCAGGGCGCGTACGTCTCGAACTTCGCCGCCACCGTCACCATCGACAAGGGACGCAACGCCGGCGTCGCCCTCGGCATGCCGGTGGTGGGCTACGGCGGCCTCGTCGGCCAGGTCGTCGAAGCCGACAAGTCGTCGTCGGTCATCCGGCTGGTGACCGACGGCCAGACCAAGGTTGGCGTGACGTACGGGCCCGCCGGCGCCTTCGCCACCGTGACCGGCGAGGGCCCGCGCGTCGCCCTCGCCGCTCAGTTCGTCGACCCGGCTGCCACGATCCACAAGGGCGAGCTCATGACCACCAACGGGCAGGACGCCTCGGAGTTCCCAAAGGGCATCCCCGTCGGTCGGGTGACCTCCTTCTCGGTCGTGCCCGGGGCCAGCCAGATGTCGGTCGCCCTGGCGCCCGCGGCTGACCTCTCCAACATCTCCTATGTCGACGTGGTGCTCTGGGAGACGTCGCCATGACGCTCGGCGCCGCGGGCCGCGCCCTCTTGGTCGTCTTCACCGCCGTCATCATCCAGCTCACCATCGGGACCGACTTGCGCATCGGGACCGCCCACCCCGAGATTCTCTGGCTGCTGCCCATCACCGCCGGCGTGGTCGGCGGGCCCGAGCGCGGTGCGATCATGGGATTCGTCGGGGGGATCGCCGCGGACCTGTTCGTCCCGGCACCCTTCGGGATATCGGCCCTGGTGGGGTGCACCCTCGGCTTTGTGGTCGGGCTCCTGGCGGCGGGCGGCCTCGGCGAGGTGAAGCGCGATTCCCCGCTGTTGGCGGTGGGGGCCGCGCTCATCGGGAGCGCCGGAGCGGTCATGCTCTATGCAGTGTTCGGTGCCCTGCTCGGCCAAGAGCAATTCCTCGACCTCGACCTCGGCCTCATCGTGGCGGTCGTCTCGATCGCCAACGCCATCCTGGCGGTGCCGGCCATGCGGGTGATGGCCTGGGCCATCGCGCCCTCGGAGGGATCGCGCCGGCGCTCGACCGGGACCGTGGGGCGCTGGTGAAGCGCACCTGGCGCCATCCGATCCGCGGCGACCACCTCTACGTCCGCCCACCCAGGCGCGTCCGCAACCCGAACCGCACGGCCAAGGTGCGCCAGCCGCGCATCCGGCCGCGCCGCAGCGTCAACGTCGCCGCACTCGTCGCCTCGCCCGAAGAGGTCGAGTCCAACCCGAGTGTGCGGCTGCGCGTGGTGGGCATCGTCGTCCTGCTGCTCTTCGGCGTCATGATCCTGCGGCTCTGGGGTCTCCAGGTGGTCGACCAGAAGAACTACGCGGCGGCCGTCAACGCCAACCAGATCCGCACGGTCCCGGTCCCCGCCCCGCGTGGCGAGATCGTCGACCGGTCGGGCCACGTGCTCGTGACGAACGTGACCTCGATGCAGATCGTCCTCTCCCGGGTCGAGGCATCCCAGCATCCCGAGGTCATCGGGCAGGTCGCCGCCCTGGTCGGCGCCACGCCGGCCCAGATCCAGGCGGACCTGAACAACGTCCGCTACAGCCCCTACCAGCCGGTCCCGGTCCTCACCAACGCACCGACCGCCACCATCCAGTACCTCCAAGAGCACCAGTCGGCCTACCCGGGCGTCTCGGTGCAGTCGACCACCCAGCGCAGCTACCCCCAGGGGGGCACGACCGCCACCCACGTCCTCGGCTACGTGGGCGACATCAGCGCCCAGCAGCTCAACGCCCTCAAATCCGAGGGTTACACGGCGGGCAGCCAGATCGGCCAGAGTGGCATCGAGTCCCAGTACGAGCAGTACCTGCGGGGCAAGGACGGCACCCAGGAGCTCGAGGTCGACGCCCAGGGCAACGTGGTCGGCACGCTCAACCAGACCAACCCCGGGCCCGGCGACACCGTCGTGCTCAACATGGACCTCGGCCTGCAGCAGACCCTCCAGAACGCCCTCGCCGCGCAGATCCAGACCGACCGCCACACCGCCGACGCCACCACCCACCGCCTCCCCGCCGCCATTGACGGCGCGGCGGTCGCCATCGATCCGAACAACGGGGCCGTCCTCGCCATGGCGTCGTGGCCGACCTATGACCTGAACCAGTGGGTCGGGGGGATCTCCCAGGCCGACTACGCGGCGATCACCGCACCGTGCCAGTCCATCCAGAACGGCTGCCCGACCGACAACTACGCCATCCAGGGCCTCTACACCCCGGGGTCAACCTTCAAGCTGGTCACCGCCACCGCCGCCCTCCAGGACGGGCTCCTCTCGCCGGGCACCGAGGTCGACGACACCGGCACCTTCACCGTGCCGGGCTGCACCGGCGCCCAGGCCGGGTGCTCGTTCCACGACGACGAGGCCGGCGACGCCGGCTACGCCAACCTCCAGCGGGCGCTCACCATCTCGGACGACTACTACTTCTACAACCTCGGGTACCTCTTCGCCGTCCAGCAGTCGAAGTTCGGGGCCCAGCCCATCCAGGACGTGGCCGCCCAGTACGGCCTCGGCGAGTCGACGGGCATCGACCTGCCGAACGAGAGCGTCGGGCGCGTCGACAGTGCGGCGGAGCGCCAGAAGCTCCACGCCGAGGCACCCAATGTGTTCAGCGACACCTGGTACACCGGTGACAACATCGAGATGGCGTTCGGCCAGGGGGCGACGGTCATCAGCCCCATCGAGCAGGCCGTGGCGTACGCCACCTTCGCCAATCAGGGCACCCGGTACGCACCCCAGGTCGCCAATGCGATCATCGACCCGACGACGGGCAAGGTCGTCACCCAGATCACGCCCAAGGTGACGGGCCACGTCAGCCTGCCCGACTCGATCTACCAGCCGATCCTCGCCGGCCTCCAGGGCGTGATCTCGAACCCCTCGGGGACGGCCTACGGCGACTTCATCGGCTTTCCGACCTCCTACGGCCTGGCGGGCAAGACCGGCACCGCCGACACCACCACCGGCGCCACCGAGCCCGACTCGTGGTTCGTCGCCTTCGGCCCCAACCCGAACCCCCAGGTCGTGATCGCCGTCGTCATCGACCAGGGTGGCTACGGGGCGACGGCCGCCGCGCCGGTCGTGCGCGCCGGCTTCAACTACCTGCTCACCAACCCGGTCAGCCCCGTCACCCTCCCTACGCCCGCCAACCCGGCGACCACCGCCCCCCCGGTGACCCAGCCGCCGTTCGGGACGCCGGCGCCCACCACGACCACCACCGCCCCGGCGGGCTGACCCGCCGCGGTGCCGAGCGACGGGGCCGGAGCGCGGCCGTAGAGTGGGGGCCTCTATGGACACCCTGTGGCCAGAGGTCGAAGCGTTGCTTGCGGGCGTCGAAAAGCCCGCCCGCTACATCGGCATGGAGCAGGGCGCCGCTGCGCCGGTCCACGCCGAGGGGGTCGTCTCGTGGCTGCTCTGCTACCCCGACACCTACGAGATCGGGCTGCCCAACCAGGGCCTCCAGATCCTCTACGGGATCTTGAACGAGCGCTCCGACGCCCTCGCCGAGCGCACCTACGCCCCCTGGGTCGACATGGAGGCTGCGATGCGCGCGGCTCGAGTCCCGCTCTTCTCGCTCGAGAACCACGTGGCTGCTGCGGACTTCGACGTGCTCGCGTTCAACCTCTCGGCTGAGCTCGTCTACACGAACGTGGTCAATCTGGTGGACCTCGCCGGGCTCCCCATCCACGCTGCCGAGCGCGACGAGCGCTTCCCGCTGGTGGTGGCCGGCGGGCACTGCACCTTCAACCCCGAGCCGTTGGCCGACTTCGTCGACGCCTTCGTTCTCGGCGATGGCGAAGAGGTGGTGGGGGAGATCAACGACGTGCTCGCCGCCCACCCGCCGCGCCACACCGACCGCCGAGCGGTCCTCGCGGCGCTCGCCCAGGTCCCCGGGGTCTACGTCCCGAGCCTGTACGCGCCGCGCTACGAGGGCGGCCGGCTCGCCGGCATCGAGCCCCTCTCAGCCGGGGTCCCCGACGTGGTCGAGAAGCGCACCATCTCGGACCTGGCCGAGTGGCCGTACCCTCGGCGCCAGCTGGTCCCCGTCACCGAGGTCGTCCACGACCGGCTCAACGTCGAGGTCTTCCGGGGCTGCACGCGCGGCTGTCGCTTCTGCCAGGCGGGGATGATCACCCGCCCGGTGCGCGAGCGACCCGCCGCCCAGGTGCTCGACATGGTGCGCGAGGGCCTCGAGTGGAGCGGCTATGACGAGGTGACCCTCACGTCGCTGTCGACGGCTGACTTCTCCGACATCGAAGACACGGTACGAACCATCGTCGAGGACCCCGCCCACTCGAAGCAGGTCTCGGTCAGCCTCCCGAGCCTGCGAGTCGACGCCTTCACGGTGGGGACCGCCGCCCAGATCCAACAGGTGCGGCGCACAGGGCTCACCTTCGCCCCCGAAGGGGGCACCTGGCGGATGCGCCAGGTCATCAACAAGCTCATCCGCGAGGAGGATCTCTATGCGGCGGTCGACGCCGCCTTCTCGCAGGGCTGGCGCCGGGTCAAGCTCTACTTCCTGATCGGCCTGCCGACCGAGACGGACGAGGACACCTTGGGCATTGCTGAGCTCGGCCGACGCTGTGTGGAGATCGGCCACTCCTACCACCGCTCGGTGACCGTCACCGCCTCGGTCGGGGGCTTCGTGCCCAAGCCGCAGACCCCGTTCCAGTGGTTCGGCCAGGACACCATCGCCGAGTTGCGGCGCAAGATCAACCTGCTGCGTGACGCCACCCGGGGGGTGCGCGGGCTCACACTGCGCTGGCACGAGCCCGAGGCGACCGCCGTCGAGGGCATCGCCAGCCGGGGGGACCGGCGCACGGGTGCGGTGATCGAACGGGTGTGGCGCGCCGGCGGCACCTTCCAGGAATGGTCCGAGCACTTCGACCTCGGTTTGTGGACCGACGCCCTCGCCGCCGAGGGTCTCAGCCTCGACGAGGCCGTCTACCGAGACCGAGACGAGCACGAGGCACTCGCCTGGGATCACATCTCTGCCGGGCTGCACCGGGACTTCCTGTGGACCGACTGGCTGGACGCACTGGCCGAGGCGGGTGTCGAGGACTGCCGCTGGACGCCCTGTTATGACTGCGGGGCGTGCACCGGGGCGGGCGTCGAGCACGTGGTGGCCTCAGCGGTGCCCCCCGCCGGCGGCAGCCAGGGCACGGGCCAGGACCTCTCGAGCGCGGGTGCCGTTCCGGTCCGCTTCGTGGGCGCCCGGTCCTAGGTGGGCGCCGATCCAGCGCTCGACGTCCGGCTGCGTGTTCGCTTCACCAAGTTGGGCAAGGTGCGCTTCACGAGCCACCGCGACGTGGCGCGGATGTGGGAGCGGGCACTGCGGCGTTCGGACCTGCCGGTCGCCTGGTCCGAGGGCTTCAGCCCCCGGCCCCTGCTCAGCTTCGGTCTGGCGCTGCCCACGTGCTGCGAGTCGCTCGGCGAGTACCTCGATGTCCGCCTGCGACCTGAAGACGGCGCCGACCCCCTCGGTCCCCCCGGGGCGACCTGGGACGCCACCTCGGGGGACGTGGCGTTGCACACCCATCCTGGCCTGGACCTTCTCCCCGGCATGCTCTCGCCGCTCCTGCCTGAGGGCATGGACGTGCAGCGCTGTGCCGTGCCCGAACGTGGCGCCGGGTCTCTCCAGCAAGAGGTAACATCGTGTTCCTGGGAACTGGAGGTGCTCGGGGTGGGCGCAGGAGAACTGGCGACGCGAGTTGAGCGGCTGCTCAGTGCCCCGAGGCTGATGGTGGACCGTGAACGCAAGGGTCGGGCGGTGACCGATGACCTCCGACCAGCGATTTTGCATTTGATTCCGATGGGGGAAGTGGCTGGACCCAATCCGGCCGACCGACCGACCGTTCGGCTCCGTGCCGAACTGGCCACCCACCCACGAGGGGTGCGGCCGGGTGAATTGTTAGAAGGGCTCGGTGCCGACCTGGTGCTGGCTCGAGCCTGTAGGACGCAGCAATGGATCGAGCGCGACGGTGTCCGCTCGGAGCCGCTCTCATGGAGCGGACCCGGGCAGGATGCGAGCGCTTCGCACGCCCAGGAGCGTGCGTCGTGAGCCCTGTAAGGAGGGACCTCCCTCATGAGCGAGTTGGAGAACCCCCGGTCGGCTGGAGATGCAGCCGCCGTGACCGAGCCGCCCTCGGGCAGCACCGCGCCGAGCGTCCCGGAGGCACCGTCTAGGCCACCTGCACCCGCCCCGAGCACGCAGTCGCCGACCGAGGAGAGCGCTGCGCCCCCGGAGGGGGCCGCACGCCCGCGTATCGGCGACACCCGACCTGCACCGGGCGTCTCGGGTCGACCCGACGCCGGTGCCGCATCGAGCGCCCCCGACTCGAACGGGCAGGGACGCGCCGGTGGCTCGACACGGTCGCGCCAGCCGAGAGGCACCGAGCGTGGCCGCACGCCCCGCCCGCCACGCACTCCCGAGGAGGGGGCGGTCGCCGCAAGCGACGCCGCGCTGGTGGCCACCACCATCCCTGAGGACACCGAGCGCGCCGAGACCGACGGCGAACCCCGGCGCTCGGGCCGCGGGCGGCGGCGCAGCGGACGTGACCGCAAGGGCAAGAGCGTCGGGCGCTACCTGGTCTGCGTCCACGTCCAGCCCCACGCCACCCAGATCGCCATGCTCGAGGGCCGCTCGCTCGTCGAGCACTACGTCTCGAGGGTGGCTGACGACACGAACCAGATCGACGGCAACGTCTACCGGGGACGGGTCCAAAACGTCCTGCCGGGCATGGAGGCGGCGTTCGTCGACATCGGCATCCCGAAGAACGCGGTGCTCTATCGCGGCGACGTCCACTACGACCGCGACGACGTCGAGGGCGGTGGCGACGGCCCCGCCCCGCGCATCGAGCAGGTGCTTCGGCCGGGCCAGGTCATCTTGTGCCAGGTCACGAAGAACCCGATCGGCGCCAAAGGCGCCCGCCTCACCCAGGAGGTCTCCCTCCCGGGCCGCTTCGCCGTGCTCGTGCCCAACTCCTCGGCGTTCGGGATCTCGAAGCGCCTGAGTGACAACGAGCGGCGGCGCCTGCGGCGCATCGTCGACGAGGTCCGGCCCGAGGGCCACGGCCTGATCGTGCGCACCGCCGCCGAGGGTGCTTCGGCCGAGGAGCTCCGTCTCGACGTCGAGGGGCTCATGGAGCAGTGGCGCCAGATCGACGCCGAGGCGAAACGCTCCAACGAGCCCGGACTCCTCTACCGCGAGCCCGACCTGGCCGTGCGGATTCTCCGTGAGGAGCTCAACAACGAGTACCGCGGGGTGGTCATCGACGACTTCGCCCTCTACGAGCAGGTGCGTGACTATGTGGGGCGGGTCAGCCCGGATCTGGCCGAGCGGGTCGAGTACTACGACACCGACGTCGAGCCGCTGCCCATCTTCGAGCGCTTCCACGTCCACGAGCAGCTCCACAAGGCGCTCGACCGCAAGGTCTGGCTGCCGTCGGGCGGCTCGCTGATCATCGAGCGCACCGAGGCCCTGACGGTGATCGACGTCAACACCGGCAAGAACGTGGGCAAGACGAACCTGGAAGAGACCGTCTACCGCAACAACCTGGAGGCGGCCGAGGAGGTCGCCCGTCAGCTGCGACTGCGTGACATCGGCGGGATCATCGTCATCGACTTCATCGACATGGAGATCAAGGAGAACCGCGAGAAGGTGGGCGCCGCGCTGCGCAACGCCCTGGCGCGCGACAAGACGCGCACCCAGGTCTTCGACATCTCCGAGCTCGGGTTGGTCGAGATGACCCGCAAGCGGATCTCCGAGGGCCTGATCGAGTCGCTCTCGACGGTCTGCGAGGTCTGCAACGGCCGGGGCATCGTGCTCGACAAGTCCATCCTGTGAGGCGCGTGGGACCCCGTTCGGGCCCGAAGCGCCCGATGCGTTAGACTCACCGTCTCATGTATGCCGTCATCCGATCCGGAGGAAAGCAAGAGCGCGTGGCCGAGGGCCAGCGCCTGCGCGTCGAATTGTTGGGCGAGGCCGTCGGGACCGAGGTCTCCTTCGAGACCGTCCTGCTGGTGGACGGCGACACCGTCCTGGCCACCCCCGACCAGCTCGCCAAGGCCAAGGTCACCGGCCAGGTCGTGGGCGAGGAGCAGGGGCCGAAGATCCGTGCCATGACCTACAAGGCGAAGAGCAACCAGCGGCGACGCTGGGGCCACCGCCAGCGCTACGCGACGGTGGAGATCACCTCCATCGCTGCGGGCTGAGGAAAGGAACTCCATGTCGAAGACCAAGGGTGGCGGTTCCACCCGAAACGGCAGAGACTCGAACGCCCAACGGCTCGGGGTCAAGACCTTCAGCGGCACCGCCGTGCCCGCCGGGTCGATCCTGGTACGCCAGCGCGGCACGCGCTTTCACCCCGGCATCAACGTCGGCCGTGGCAGCGACGACACGCTCTTCGCCCTCACCGACGGTGTGGTGAAGTTCGGGACCCGCAAGGGCCGCAAGCTGGTCGACATCGTCCCCGACTGATCGAGCGTCGGTACCGCCGGCATCGACGCGACGTCGAGATGACGCACGCAGGACATTGCGCGCCGTGAGTACCGCGCCATCGGCGGGAGCCAGGTCAACGTGAGCGACAACGGGGCCTTCGACCGCACCAGGCTCGGCCGGCTCCTCGCCGCCGAGCGCGACGCCTACGCGCAGGACCACCCCCGCTCGGCGGCGCTCTTCGCCGACGCCTCGCACCTCATCGGGCGCGTGCCGATGACGTGGATGGGCAAGTGGGCGGGCGGCTTCCCCCTCTTCCTCGAGTCGGCCCACGGCGCGACGCTCACCGACGTCGACGGCCACGAGTACGTCGACTTCGCCCTCGGCGACACCGGGGCCATGGCCGGCCACTCCCCGCAACCGACCGTGGCGGCCGTGCGGGCGCGGATGGAGCGCGGCGGGATGACGACGATGCTCCCGACCGACGACGCCGAGTGGGTGGGGGCCGAGCTGGCGAGGCGCTTCGGCCTGCCGCTGTGGTCCTTCACCCTGAGCGCCACCGATGCCAACCGCTGGGCCTTGCGGATTGCCCGCCGGCTGACCGGGCGCGACAAGATCCTGGTGTTCTCCCACTGCTACCACGGCAGCGTCGACGAGACCTTCGCCGTGTCGGGCCCCGGTGGCGAGGCCGTCTCGCGCCCGGGCAACGTGGGACCGGCGGTCGACCCGGTGGCCACGACCAGGGTGGCCGAGTTCAATGACCTCGACGGCGTCGAGCGGGCGCTCGCCGCAGGCGACGTCGCCGCCGTCCTGACCGAGCCCGCACTCACCAACATCGGCATCGTGGCACCCGAGCCCGGCTTCTTGAACTCTGTGGCGGCACTGGCTCGGGTGCATGGCGCGCTGCTCGTGATCGACGAGACGCACACGTTCTCCGCCGGCCCGGGCGGGGCGACCGCCGCCTGGGGCCTCGAGCCGGACCTGCTCACCATCGGCAAGGCCATCGGTGGCGGTATTGCTTGTGGCGCCTTCGGCATGCGCGCCGAGCTGGCCGAGCGCATCCTCGCCGACACCGACGCCGACCTCGTCGACGTGGGGGGCGTGGGCGGGACCCTGGCCGGCAACGCGCTCTCGCTCGCCGCGGTGCGAGCCACCCTCGGCGAGGTGCTGACCGATGCCGCCTTCGAACACATGATCGGCCTGGCCACGAGCTTCACGGCCGGGGTGCGCTCGGTGATCGAGCGCTACGGCGCCCCGTGGTCGGTGACCCAGCTCGGGGCGCGCACCGAGTACCGCTTCGGGACCCCGGCGCCGGTGAACGGGACGGACTCGGCGGCGCTCGAGGACGAGGAGCTCGCCGACTACCTGCACCTGGCGTGTGCCAACCGCGGCATCCTGCTCACGCCGTTCCACAACATGGCCCTCATGAGCCCGGCGACGACCCACGCCGACGTCGACCGCCACACGACGGTCTTCGAGGGGGCGGTGGCCGAGCTCTTCGGGTGAGCGTGCGGGGGGCGGGGGGCGGGGTAGAGCGGGAAGCTCCCTACTTGGAGGATTCCCCTGCTCCATGACCGCGAGGTTGCCCCGCTGCGCCGCCGCCGCATCCGGCCCCGCACCGAGCAGCTGCCGCCAAGCTCGAGTGCGCTGTATCGCATCGACCACTACACGTCGCTGCCCGGCGCCGAGGAGTCGCTCATGCTGCTCGAAGAGGCGCCGGGCGACGTAATCCTGGGCATCGAGCAGGACCAGCGGGCCCACCAGCGCGCCGCCTCGGGCGGGGGCGACGCCCGCCGCGATGCCCACGCCCCCGACGACTGACCTGGAACGCATGCACGCGACCCGGCGCGCTGCACCTGTCGTTGGACTACGAGCCCTCACCAGCCCCGGAGTTGCCGGCCGAGAACTGTGACTTTTGGCACTGTGCCGACGCACCCGGTTTCCGTAACGTGACAGCAAAGCAGTCGTCATGCAGTCCAGCGTGCGACACAACGCGGGAGAGACACATATGGAACGAAAGACTTTCGACGCGATACTCACATCGGTAGGGGCAGTGCTAACGCTCTTCCTGCTCGTTGCCGGCGTCCTTGGACTGTGGGCGTACAGCTTCACCAACACGAACGTCCACAACCAGCTGGCCGAGCAGCAGATCGTGTTCCCGTCACAAGCAGCGTTCGCGGCCGCCAAGCCCGGCACGGAGATCACGCCGGGGATGCTTCCCTATCTCCAGAAGTACGCGGGCCAGCCCCTCACGACCGGTGCGCAGGCCGAGGCCTACGCCGACCACTTCATCGCCGTGCACCTCCAAGAGATCGGCGGGGGCCTCACCTACGCACAGCTCTCGGCCAAGGCAATGGCACAGCCCAAGGGCTCGGCCGCCTACACGGCCGATGAGGCCGTGGTCCAGACGGTGTTCCAGGGCACGACCTTGCGGGGCCTGCTGCTCGAGGCGTACGCCTTCTGGAAGATGGGGCAGATCGCCCTGTGGGCCGCCATTGCCTGCTTCGTTGCAGCCGCAGTGATGCTGGTCCTCACCATCTTGGGCTTCGTGCACCTGCGCAGGGTCCCAGCGGAGGCCCGCATCTAGGCAATCGGTTTCCCGATCGATCGGCCGGCACGCAAACGTGCCGGCCGATCGTCGCGCCCGGGCGCGGGGCGAGGCCGGCTCACCTCGAGGAGGGAGTCGTCGCCACTTTCCACAGCGTGGCGGTACGTCTGGGCTATATATTCAATCTGCAGTACCGACCAAGGGGGGTTGCAATGTTCTCCAACATTGTGGTGGGGACCGACGGTTCCGAGACGGCCGCTGCCGCAGTGGCGCTCGCGGTGGATCTCGCCCGCAAGCACGACGGCAAATTGCATCTCGTCACCGCCTTTCGCACGCCCTCAGCCGTCGGCGGCGGTGGTGTGAGTGCCGCTGACCCCTCGATGGGACAGGGCTTCTCCAAGCTCGCGGCCGAGAAGACCCTCGAACAAGTGGCGGCCGGCATCGAGGGCGTCGACGTCGAGACCCACAGCCGTGCGGGAGCGCCGGCATCGGTGATCGTCGACGTCGCCGACGAGCTCGGTGCCGACCTGATCGTGGTCGGGAGCAAGGGCATGCAGGGGACGCGCCGGATCCTCGGCTCTGTGCCCAACACCGTCGCCCACAACGCCGCCTGCCACGTCCTCGTGGCGAAGACCTCCTGACCTCGCGCGCCTCAGGCCCGGCCGTGCAGCGGGAGTCTGACGCTCCGATGACCGTGCGCGCCGCCGTTCCTTGTCTGTGACATTTGAGATTGAGGCCCTGCATGGTGCTTCCGCCAGCGTGGGCCTGCACGCCCGCGTCATGATCTCCGGCGCCCTCGCTGGATAGGTGCTCGAAGTTGCCCCGCAATGCTGTGCCGCAAGTACTCAGCTCGACCGTCGTCGGACAAGGTCTGCCGTTCTAGTTGCTGGGACACTGCGAGTGCGGCGACGCGCGCCTCCTCTGCAGGAGCGACCCGGGGTGTCGGTGCCTGGCCACGTAGCGGGACGACCCCACCTGACGAAAACCTGTCAGATCCGGTTGTCATCGCGTGTCCCAGCTAGCTGTTGATTCCATCTGCATGGTTCAGTCGATGCAGATGATCGAGGGGTTCAGGATCTGCCTGCCCATGAGCTCCTCGCGTGCAGCGGTCGTGAGTCGGGCAGTGCGCCCGACACGACGCCGGTGTCGTAGCCGAAGAGCAGGCCCCCGAGGGCGGTGATGGCCGACGTCCAAACGACCGCCGCTCCGACGGCTTCACCTTCGAAGCCGTCGCTGCTCGCTGACTCCGACCGTGGTTGCGTTGATGTCGCCCCTGTTGCCTCCCGCCGCCTTGCATTCCCCTTTGAGGCGGAGGCGAATCACCGCGGCGCCGGCCTCTTGGCCGACAACGACAGCCCTGCGATCGTCAGCTCGTGGCGGGTAGGTCCTCCAGCACGCCGCGCACGATGGTGGTGACATCAGGTGCTGCAGCCGCCGAGGTGGTGTGGATGTCGGCGGCCGAGAGCACGCCGGCGCCCGTTCCCGCCGCCGCGTTGGCGACCACGGCGAGTCCGAGGAGGTCGGCGCCGAGGTGACGCGCGGCGATCGCTTCGAGGACCATCGACATCCCGACAAGATCGGCGCCGAGGGTGGCGAGCATGCGGACCTCGGCCGGCGTCTCGAGATGGGGCCCCCCGAGCTGGGCGTAGACGCCCTCGCGCAAGGTGGGGCGGACCGTGCGGGCCCGATCTCGCAGTTCGGTCGACCAGCACTCGGTGAGGTCGACGAAGGGCGTCCCGGCCGGGTGGTCGGCGGCGATGCCGATAAGCGGGGAGGTGCCCGTCAGGTTGAGGTGATCAGCCACGAGGACCACGTCGCCGACGGCGAAGCCACCGTGAATCGCGCCCGACGAGCAGGTGAGCACGACGGTGTGGACCCCTGCTGCGATGGCCATGCGCACGGTGTGCGCCACCTCGATCGCGCTGCGGCCTTCGTAGAGATGGGTGCGCCCGGCCGTGACCAGCACCCGGTGGCCACCAACGGAGAGGGACCAGGCTTCGGCGCGGTGACCGAGGGCGGTGAAGCGGGGGAACCAGGGGAGCGAGGCGAGGTCGACGCCGGGGCCGTCGGCCCCGAACTCCTCGGCCACACCGGTGAGCCCGGTGCCCAGTACGACCAGGACGTCGTGGCGCTCCGTGTGGGTGCGACGGGCCAGCTCGCGCGCGGCCACGTGCGCCTGCTCGAAGGGGTCAGAGCCCCGGGCGCCCGCTGAGGTGGTGGGCATCAGGCGTGTGGCGAGCGGGGCATGGGGGCGGGCATCGGTCGCGGACTCCTTCGGGCTCGTGCGGCGCTCCCACGCCGCCGGGCGGCCGGTGGCACGCCTCGGACCTCAAGATAGTCCGACCCCGCACGCGCCCGACCCAGGGTTCTGCGGTCCACGCCCCGGTAGGCTCACAGCGTGGAAAGTGGCTACCACCCCCCTGTCGAGGAGTACCTCGAGACCGTGCACTCCCTGCACGAAGAGGGCACACCGGTCATCCAGGCTCGCATCGCCGAGCGCCTGGGCCGCTCGGCCCCCTCGGTCTCCGAGATGCTGGACCGGTTGGAAGAGGATGGCTACGTGCGCCGCAGCGGCCGGGTGGTCGAGCTCACCGACAGCGGCAGCGAGCTGGCGGAGAAGGTGGTGCGCCGGCACCGGCTGGCCGAGCGGCTCCTGGTCGACGTGATCGGCCTCGAGTGGCACAAGGCCCACCGCGAGGCGGGACGCTGGGAGCACGTCATCTCCGACGACGTCGAGGCCCACCTGGTCCGACTCCTCGGCGACCCGGCCACCTGCCCCCACGGCAACCCCATCCCCGGATCGCACAATGAGCCGCAAGCCGTGGCCCAGCAGTCGCTGGCCAGCGTCGAAGCGGGGAGCTCGGTGCGCCTCGAGCGCATCAGCGAGGAGGTGGAGCTCGACACGAGCTCGCTTCTCTACCTCGACCAACACGGCTTCATTCCCGGTGCCACCGGGGTGGTCCTCGAGGTCGCACCCGACGGCACGCGCCTCGTCGAGCTCCATGGCGAATCAGTGGCCTTCGGTCGCCCCTTGGCGGAGCGACTCTTCGTCGCGGTCGCCTGAGCGTGCCCGGCGGCGCCCTGCGCCTGCTCGCCGACGCGGTCGTCACGGTCGACGCCGAACACACCGTCCACCGGCCCGGCGCACTCGACATCGAGGGGTCGGTCATCACCTGGGTGGGTCCGGCCGCCGACGCCCCCGCTCCGGCCGGCGCGGTGCGCGACGTGGGGGGCCTCCTCATGCCCGGGATGGTGAACACCCACGCGCACTCGCCGATGACCCTCCTGCGCTCGGCCGGCGACGGGCTCCCTCTCGCCCGGTGGCTCGACGAGGTGGTCTGGCCCCGCGAGGCCCACATGGTTCCAGACGACGCCTACTGGGGGATGCTGCTCGGCGCCGACGAGATGCTGCGCAACGGCATCACCACGACGTGCGAGATGTACCTGCACAACGACGCGGTGGCCGACGCCATCATCGACTCGGGCATGCGAGCGGTCATCACGCCGGGCATATTCGACCTGCCGGGGGCCGGGAGTGCAGCCTTCTGGCACCACCTCTTGGACCAGGCAGTCAGCTTCTACGAACGCTACGACGGCCGGGAGGGGCGACTCACCGCCGGGCTCGGCCCGCACTCGACCTACGTGCTGCCCGAAGAGGGCCTCGTCGCCGTCGCCGAGGCCGCCGCCTCCCTCGGCCTCTTGGTCCAGATCCACCTGGCCGAGACGAGGGCCGAGGGCGAGGCCGTGCGGGAGCGCTACGGCACCAGCGCACCGAAGCTCCTCGAAGGCCTCGGCCTGCTCGAGGGCTCCGTGCTCGCCGCCCACTCGGTCTGGCTCGACAACGACGACCTCGCCGTGTTGGCCGACCACGACGTGGCCGTCGCCCACTGCCCGGCCAGCAATGCCAAGCTGGGCAGCGGCGTGGCGCGTGTCCCCGAGCTGCTCGGGCTCGGCGTGCGGGTCGGATTGGGCACCGACGGGCCTGCGTCGGCCGACGGGTTGGAGCTCTTCGAGGGGATGCGGCTGGCGGCACGCTTCGCGCGCGCCCTTGCGGCCGACCCCGCCGCCATGACCACCCACCAGGCCTTGGAGCTCGCCACCCGCTCGGGCGCCGCTGCGCTCGGCCTGGACGTCGGGGTACTCGAGCCAGGGCGCCAGGCCGACGTCGTGCGGCTCGAACTCGACGACGGATCCTTCACGCCTGCCCTCAACGCGTCGAACCTCCTCGGCCACCTGGTGTGGGCGGCCACCAGCCGGCTCGTGACCGATGTGTGGGTCGGTGGGGACCAGGTCGTCGCCGGGGGGATCTCGACGCACATCGATGCGTCCAGGGTACGCAGCGAGGTCCAACGCCGCGCCCGGCGCATCGCCGAGGCCGCCGGCCACTGAGGCCCGCGCACCCCTGCGCACGGGCGCCCGACCAGGGCCTCGTAGGATCAAGGGGTGTCCGGATTCGTCGATGAGGCCCAACTGCATGCCAAAGGCGGCAACGGCGGTGCCGGCGCGATCTCCTTTCGTCGTGAGGCCCACGTCGACCGCGGCGGGCCCGACGGCGGCGACGGTGGCCGCGGTGGCGATGTCTGGCTGGTCGCCGACTTCAACCAGGCCTCCCTGCTGGGCTTTCGCGACCACCCCCACCGGGGGGCGACCGACGGCGCCCATGGGACGTCGAAGAAGAAGCACGGGAGCCGCGGGACCGACCTGACCGTGGCCGTGCCGGTGGGCACCGTGGTGAAGGACCTCGAGGGCACCGTGCTCTGCGACCTCTCGGGGCCGGGCGACCGGTGGCTTGCCGGCGAAGGTGGCAAGGGCGGCCAGGGCAATGCGCGCTTTCTGTCCAACAAGCGCCGGGCTCCAGCCTTTGCCGAACAAGGGGAGAAGGGCCAGGAGCGCTGGCTCAACATGGAGCTCAAGCTGGCCGCCGACGTCGCACTCGTGGGACTGCCCAATGCAGGCAAGTCCACCCTCATCTCGTCGGTCTCGGCCGCCAAGCCGAAGGTGGCCGACTACCCCTTCACCACGCTCGTCCCGCATCTCGGGGTGGTCGAGGTGGGAGGCCGGGCCGGCCGTGTGACCGGCGACGAGGTCCAGTTCGTGATGGCCGACATCCCCGGCCTGGTCGAAGGGGCGGCTGAGGGCCGCGGCCTCGGGCACCAATTCCTCCGCCACATCGAGCGGGCCCGGGTGCTCTTGATCCTGCTCGACCTCGCCGCCACCGATGGTGTCTCGCCGGCCGAGCAGCAGCGCATCCTCGAAGGCGAGCTCGGCCGTTACATGCCTGAACTGCTGGACCGGCCCCGGGTGGTGGTCGGCTCGAAGTCCGATATCGCCGAGGTCGACGGCGGCACCGACGCCACCGACGGCGATGAGGGCGTCGACTACGTGATCTCCGCGGTCACCGGGACCGGGCTCGGCCCGCTGCTCGGCCACCTCGCCACCTTGGTGAGCGAGGCCCGGGCGAGCGAGGCGACCGGGCTCGGTGAGATCGTGGTGCACCGCCCCGCCCCCGAGGGCGTCGGCGTCGAGCGGACGCCCTCGGGGGCCTGGCGGGTGACCGGGCGCCCCGCCGAGCGCGCCGTCAGCTTCTCGGACCTGACCGATGAGGGTGCCATGGCCGAGGCGGTCATCCGGTTACGCCGCCTCGGCGTCGACCGGGCGCTCGCACGGGCCGGCGCGCGCGACGGCGAAGAGGTGAGCGTGGGGGAGGTCTCCTTTACGTGGTACCGAGACCAGTCGGCCGGCACCCTCGACCGGCCCGAGCCCGCGGACGACCGCCCGGCCGGGCCACGGGCGCGGCGCCGATCGTTCGGCGAGGAGGGCACCAAGCGGGGTTCGGGTCGATGAGCGTGGACGCCGGCCGCACCGCAACGGTCGTCGTCAAGGTGGGCTCGTCCTCGGTCACCACCGACGAAGGCACGACGGACGAAGCGCTCATCGCCAGGTTGTCGGGCGAGATCGCCTCCCTCGTAGGCGATGGCACCGACGTCGTCGTCGTCACCTCGGGTGCGATCACCGCAGGCTGGTCCGCCCTCGGCCGGCCCGGCCCGCGCTCGGAGGACCTGTCGGTCCTCCAAGCCGTCTCGGCCGTCGGCCAGCACCGGCTCATGCGTAGCTGGGAAGACGGGCTCGCACCGCACGGCCTGCTGGCGGGTCAGGTGCTGCTCGCCCCGCTCGACTTCGTGCACCGCCAGCAGTACCTCCACGCCCGGGCCACGCTCACCCAGCTGCTCGCCTTGGGCGTCGTGCCGGTGGTCAACGAGAACGACGCCGTGGCCGATGAGGAGATCCGCTTCGGTGACAACGACCGGCTCGCGGCGTTGGTGGCCCACCTCGTGCGAGCCGACCTGCTCGTGCTGCTGACCGACGCACCCGGGCTCCTCACCGCCGACCCGCGTGTGGACGCCGGGGCATCGCTCATCGAAGAGGTGGTCGAGATCGACCAGCAGCTCGAAGGCCTCGCCGGCGGCCCCGGCGTCGTCGGGAGCGGTGGCATGGCGTCCAAGCTGGCGGCGGCCAAGATCGCCACCTGGTCGGGCATCCGCGCCGTCATCGCCGATGCGGCGCGTCCCGGCGTGCTCGGTTCGGCCCTTGCGGCTGAGCCCGGTGTCGGCACGGTCTTCCAGCCTCGCCAGGTGCGCCTGTCGGCGCGCAAGCTGTGGATTGCCTTCGCGCTGGCGCCGAGCGGCTTGCTCGTCGTCGACGACGGCGCCCGACGGGCCCTCACCGAGCAGGGGCGCTCCCTGCTCGGGGCGGGCGTCGTGTCGGTGAAGGGCGACTTCGCCATCGAGGACGCGGTCGAGATCGCCGGCCTCGACGGCGCGGTGTTCGCCAAGGGCCTCGCGCGCCACCCGGCGAGCAGGGCCGACGAATGGCTCGGGCAGCGCAGCCGCGACCTCCCCGCGGATCTCGATCCCGAGGTGGTGCATCGCGACGACCTGGTGGTCCTGTCCGCCGGTTGAGGGCGGGAGCCGATGCGGCCCAAGCTACGCTGACCGGATGGTGACGACGGACCTCGAGGCGCTCGCGCAGCGGGTGTCTGTCGCCGCCCGGTCGGTGGCGCGTTCCTCTTCGCTCGCGCGCGACGACGCCCTGCGCATGGGCGCCGAGCAGGTCCTCGTCGACGCACCGGCGATCCTGGCGTCCAATGTGGCTGATCTTGAGGAAGCCAAGGCAGCGGGCCTCGGTGCCACGGCCCTCGACCGGCTCCGCCTCGACGAGCGCCGTCTGGCCTCCATGGCCGAAGCACTTCGCTCCGTGGCGGCGGCCGCCGACCCACTCGGCGAGGTGCTCGAGGGATCGGTGCGACCCAACGGCCTACGAGTCGAACGGGTCCGGGTTCCGCTCGGCGTGGTCGGGATCATCTACGAGAACCGGCCCAACGTGACGAGCGACGCAGCGGGACTGTGCCTCAAGTCGGGCAACGCCGCCTTCCTGCGGGGCTCGTCATCGGCGCTGCGTACCAACCGGGCCATCGTGACTGCGCTGCGCCGTGCCCTCGAAAAGGCCGACCTGCCCACCGACGCCATCACCTTGGTCGAGGACACGAGCCACGCCACCGCCGTTCAATTCATGCGCTTGCGCGGGCTGATCGACTGCCTGATCCCGCGCGGTGGACCCGCACTCATCAGCGCACTCCTCGAGCACGCGACCGTGCCCTACGTGCTCGACGGTGACGGGAACTGCCACGTCTACGTGGACGCAGCCGCTGACCTCGAGATGGCGATCTCCATCGTTGCCAACGCCAAGCTGCAGCGGCCCGGGGTGTGCAACGCCGCCGAGTCGCTCCTCGTCCACCGGTCGATCGCCGCACGCTTCTTGCCCCGGGCGGCCGCCGCCCTGGAGGGTGTCGAGCTCTACGGCTGCGAGCGCACCCGGGCCATCCTCGAAGGTGTCGAGGCGGCGACCGACGAGCACTTCGCGACCGAGTTCCTCTCGCTCGCCATGAGCGTGGCCGTGGTCGACGACCTCGACGGGGCGATCGAGCACATCGCCCGCTTCGGCTCGGGGCACTCCGAGGCGATCGTGACGGCCGACATGGTTGCTGCGGACCGCTTCGTGCGGGAGGTGGACGCGGCGGCGGTGCTCGTGAATGCGTCAACCAGATTCATCGACGGGGGCGAACTCGGGCTCGGGGCTGAGGTGGGCATCTCCACCCAGAAGCTCCACGCGAGGGGGCCAATGGGACTTCGAGAGCTGACCTGCGCCAAGTGGGTCGTGCGGGGAGAGGGACAGGTACGAGAGTGACCGAGACCACAGCGAGCAGAGCGGCGGCCCTCGGGCTTCCCGACACCGGGCCACCACGATTCGACTCGGTCGACGACGTGCGAGCCCGCCTGGCCGATGTTGGCTACCTCTCCGATGAGAGCATCGCCGGGGTGGTCCACCTCGCCGACCGCCTCGCCAAGCCGATCCTCGTGGAGGGCCCGGCCGGGACGGGCAAGACCCAGCTGGCCAAGTCCGTGGCCGAGATCACCGGCTCACGGCTCATCCGTCTCCAGTGCTACGAGGGCCTCGACGAGTCGAAGGCGCTCTACGAGTGGAACTACCGAAAGCAGCTCCTGCGCATCCAGGCGGGCCAGGTGAGCGGGGAGGGCCTCGCCCTCGCCGCCGACGAGGCACCCGGGAGCTCGTGG
The DNA here is from genome assembly GCA_003155135.1 of Acidimicrobiaceae bacterium. Lineage (GTDB taxonomy): Bacteria > Actinomycetota > Acidimicrobiia > Acidimicrobiales > RAAP-2 > Bog-515. The sequence continues at coordinate 29,604 of PMFN01000036.1, forward strand.
AAGGCACTCGAAGAGGACATCTTCTCCGCCGACTTCCTCCTCACCCGGCCGCTCCTCGAGGCCATCTCGGCCGACGAGCCGGTCGTCCTCCTCGTCGACGAGGTCGACCGGGTGGAGCTCGAGACCGAGGCGCTCCTCCTCGAGGTGCTCTCGGAGTACCAGGTGTCGATCCCCGAGCTCGGCACCGTGCGCGCGACGCGCCTGCCCATGGTGTTCCTCACGTCGAACAACACGAGGGAGCTTTCTGAGGCGCTCAAGCGGCGCTGCCTGTACCTGCACATCGACTACCCCGACCTCGAGCGAGAGCGCGAGATCGTCCGCACCCGGGTCCCCGGGATCACCGACGAGCTCGCCGACCAGGTCGCTCGCATTGTTCGTTCGCTGCGCACACTCGAGCTGCGCAAGGCACCGTCGGTCTCCGAGACCCTCGACTGGGCGCGCACGCTCGTGATACTCGGGATGGACTCGATCGACGCCGCGTCGGCACGCGACACCTTGCACATCCTGCTCAAGTACCAGACGGACATCGAGCGGGCCTCCAAGGAACTGCTCACCGCCGGTAGCTGAGCGCCCGACCGTGCTGGACCTCCTCTCGGGCTTCGTCACCGAGCTGCGTGACGCAGGACTGCCCGTCTCGCTCACCGAGCACCTCGACGCGGCCGAGGCCATCCACTACATCCCCTTGGAGGACCGAACGGCCCTCAAGTACGCGCTGGCCGCCACGCTGGTCAAGAGCTCGGACCACTGGCGGGCGTTCGAGACGGCCTTCGAGGTCTACTTCGCCCACCGCACGCTGACCGAGGCGGGCGAAGAGGGCGAAGAGGGTGCCGACGGCGAGCTGCGCGAGTCGGCCGCCAGCGGAAGCGGCGACCGTCCCGGTCGCCCGGGGATGTCCGGAGCTGGTGCAAGCGACTCGATGAGCGCCGAGGAGCTCGCCGCCCTCTTGTACCGCTCGCTCCTGATCGGGGACCAGGGTCTCACGTCGGTCGTGGCCCGCCAGGCAGTGAACCGCTATGCAGGCATGGAACCCGGCCGGCCGGTCGGCGGCACCTACTACCTCTATCGCACGCTGCGGAACCTCGACCTCGAAGGGGTGCTGGCCCGGCTGCTCGAAGAGGCCCGCAACGAGGCGGTCGGGGGCGGCGGGCTCACCCCCCTCGAGGAGCGACTCATCGCCGACGAGTACCAGGCGCGCATCGACAAACTCCGCCAGTCCATCGAGTCGGAGATCCGCCGCCGCCTGGTCGAAGACCGCGGGGCCGAGGCGCTCGCCAAGTCCGTGCGCAAGCCGTTGCCCGAGGACCTCGATGTCATGCACGCCAGTCGGGACGACCTCGCCGCCCTCCAACGCGCGCTCCACCCGCTGTCGCGCAAGCTCGCGGTCCGACTCACCCGCAAGCGTCGGAAGGGCCGCAAGGGCGCGCTCGACTTCCGGGCCACCGTGCGGCGCTCGCTGTCGACGGGGGGAGTGCCGGTCGAGCCGCGGTTTCGCCACCCCCGCCCCGCCAAGCCCGAGATCATGGTCATCGCCGACATCTCCGGCTCGGTGGCGTCCTTCGCCCGGTTCACCCTCCATCTCGTCTACGCCATCAGCTCGCAGTTCTCCAAAGTCCGCGCCTTCGTCTTCGTCGACGGCCTCGACGAGGTGACCCGGTTCTTCGAAGGAGTCGACGACCCGGCACTGGCGGTGCACCGGATCAACACCGAGGCCGACGTGATCTGGATCGACGGCCACTCCGACTACGGCCACGCGCTCCGGGTGTTCAACGAGCGCTACGGCGACAGCGTGACGTCGCGCACGAGTGTCCTGCTGCTCGGCGACGCCCGTAACAACTACCACGCGTCGGAAGCCTGGGTGCTCGGCGAGCTGCAGCGCCAGGCCCGTCACGTCTACTGGCTGAACCCCGAGCCTCGCGACTACTGGGGCTCTGGGGACTCGATCGTCGACGAGTACGCGGTCCACTGCGATCAGGTGGTCGAGGTGCGCACCCTCCGCCAGCTCGAGCGCTTCGTCGGTGAGCTCACGTGAGCCGACATTTGACGCCTCACCTCCTGGTGCATCGCCTGCAATGAGCGACCCGGTCAACCGGGGCGACCCGGACTCGTTCCAGTCGAGCGCCCCGGCGGGCGTGCGCACGACGGGACGACCCTCGGTCGACGCGACCGAGATCATCCTGGTGCGCCACGGCGAGGCGATCTGCAACGTCGAGGGGGTCATCGGCGGGGTGCTCGGCTGCACAGGCCTGACCGACCGAGGGGTGGGCCAGGTCGAGGCCCTCGCCGAGAGGCTCTCTCGGACCGGGGAACTCGGGGGAGTGGACGCGCTCTACTCGTCGGTCCTGCCGCGCGCCCGCCAGACCGCCGCCATCCTCGCTCCCGCCCTCGACCGCTGGCGGGACGGGCCCCCGCTCGGGATCCAGACCGACTGCGACATCTGCGAGCTGCACCCCGGTGAGGCCGATGGCTTGACGTGGGCGCAGTATGGCGCCGCGTTCCCTGCGATCGACTGGGACAAGCAACCCACCCAGCAGCTGGCGCCGGGAGGGGAGAGCTGGCTCGAGTTCGTGGGGCGTGCGTCGACGGCGGTGCGCGCCATCGCGCTGCGTCACCCCGGCGAGCGGGTGGTGCTCGCCTGCCACGCCGGCGTCGTCGAGTCAGCCATTTTGCGCTTCCTGCCGATCTCGAAGGACGTGGTGCGCCTCAAGCTGCACACCACCCACGCCTCGATGACTCGCTTTGACCTGATGGACGGGGAGTGGCACCTGCGCCGTTACAACGACGCGACCCCGACGTTTGTGCCGCAGCTGCCTCAGCAGGCGTAGTCGCCGTCGAGTCCGTTCACGTTGTCGCTGTACTGGACCAGGACAACGGGACCGGTGGGAAGATACGAGTACTGGCTCTTGACGCTCGCACACGTCGTCGTGGCAGGAGGACCCCAGTCGGCGGCCCAGTAGGGAACCGGCGGCTGATAGTTCCTTCCGACGATGCCAGACCACACGCCCGGGCTTGCGTAAATGCCGGCGTTATTGATCCCCTCGGACCGAATGCCCCAGAGCGCTCCTTGGACAAGGGCTGCATTGGCATTCGTGTCGCCACTCCAAGACCCCTCCACGTCCATCCACCACGCCACCTGCGCGTCGATGCCTGCTCCCGCCGCCTTGGCGTAAGCATCCTGGGCGGCGGCGAAGCCGTAGTAACAACTCTGCACTGCGAGGCCATCCGCGGCATACGCACCGCACGCTGGGTCCCCTGTTGACTGGGTGCCGAAGGTCAAGAACACGTAGAGATTGAGACCGCCACCCGCCCAGGCGGCTTCACTGGCTAGACAGGAGTTCACTGCGCCGAACGACTGTCCAACTACCTCGACGACGCCGATGGAATGGCCCGGGAGCGTCTGCCCACACTGCCAGTTGGAGACGTCATAGCCATAGGCGCCGGACTGGTACGGCGAACCTGAAAAGCCACCCACCCCCCAGTTGGCCGCCATGCCGACGACGGGTTTGTTGATGACCTGAGGGGCGGAGCCCCAATAGTTGGCCTTTGGCCCTTCTGAGGTCACCGCTCCGTTGGTGTCAGAGAACCAATAGCCCCCGCCGTTCGGGCTGTTGGCCATCGCAACGACGGGTCGTGCGAGAGGTGTGCCACCGAGGGAGCCTTCGAATGTGGCATCTCCGAAGGTGAAAATCCCGCCGTCCGAGGCGACCATGGTGTAGCCGTTGCCACTCGGTGTGGACGTCATTCCGACGATTGGCTTGTTGAGGACGATGTTCCCCGTCGAGCCATGAAAGGCTGCGTCGCCGAAGGAGAAGACGCCGCCGTCCGAGGCGACGAGCCAGTAGCCGTTGCCGTCTGGTGTTGCCGCCATGCCGACAATGGGGCGGTTAAGAGGTATCGCACCCATCGAGCCCAGAAATGGCGCACCGAACGAAAAGATCCCGCCGTCGGAGGCGACGAGCCAGTAGCCGCCGCCGGCAGCAGCGGCCATGCCCACGATGGGTTGGTTGAGGCTGATGTTCCCCGTCGAGCCATGAAATGCTGCATCGCCGAACGAGAAGACGCCGCCGTCGGATGCAACCTCCCAATACCCACCGCCGTCCCTCGTCACGTCCATGCCGACGACCGGTCTGTTGAGCGGCGTGCCGCCCATGGAGCCGAAGAAGGGGGCACCCCCGAAGTCGAAGATGCCGCCGTCCGACGCGACAAGGTAGTAGGCCGGGTCCGGGCGGCTCGCCGGGGCCACGTTGCTCACAGCGGCGTCAGCTTTTCGGATCGAGGTCGCTCCCGCCACGACGAGGACGGTCGTAAGAAGGGATGCGGCGACGATGCCCACCAGCACGCGTCGGACGGCGCGTCGGCGCCCCAGGCGTCGGGACGCGAAGCAAGAGAGAGATTGCATACGGTGGGTCACCAGACGCCAATGCTAAGCGGCGGAGAGGCCTGATTTAAAGCACTCTCTCCTCAGGGCGCCCGACTTGGCTGTGACCAGCGACGACGACGTCAGGCTCGGAGCAGTTCGGCGATGCGAAACGCAAGATCCAGCGATTGTCTGGCGTTGAGCCGCGGATCGCACGTGGTGGTGTAGCGCTGGTCGAGATCGTCTTCGAAGATCTCCTCTGCTCCGCCCAGGCACTCGGTGACGTTGTCACCGGTGAGCTCGACGTGCACGCCACCGGGCCACGTCCCCGCCCCGCGGTGCACGGCGAAGAAGGACCGCAGCTCGGCGAGGATGTCGTCGAATCGCCTTGTCTTGCGGCCACCGTCGGACGTGAAGGTATTGCCGTGCATCGGGTCGCACTGCCAGACGACAGGGTGCCCTTCTGCGCGCACCGCGTCGAGCAAAGGTGGGAGGAGCTCTTCGACCCGGCCCGCACCAAAACGCGTGATGAGTGTCAGCCGCCCCGGGGTCCGGTCCGGGTCGAGACGGGCACACAGGGCGACGACGTCGTCGGGTGTCGCACTCGGCCCCAGCTTCGCCCCGAGGGGGTTGATGACGCCCGAGAGGAACTCCACGTGCGCGCCGTCGAGCTGGCGGGTGCGCTCGCCGACCCAGAGCATGTGGGCCGAGCAGTCGACCCAGTCGCCGGTGAGGGAGTCCTGACGGGTGAGCGCCTCCTCGTAGGGGAGGATGAGCGCCTCGTGGCTCGTCCAGAAGTCGACCTGGTGGAGCCCGTCCTCGGCACCGAGATCGATGCCGCACGCCGCCATGAAGCGCAGCGCGCGGTCGATCTCGCCGGCGACCGTCTCGTAGCGCCGACCCTCGCTCGAGCTCAGCACGAACTCCTGGTTCCACGCGTGCACCTGCGAGAGGTCGGCGAACCCTCCTTTGGTGAAGGCCCGCAACAAGTTGAGTGTCGAGACCGACTGGTGGTACGCGGTGATGAGCCGCTCGGGATCGGGGCGGCGCGCCTCGGGATCGAAGGCCTCGTCGTTGACCATGTGGCCCCGGAACGCGTCGAGTCGTACGCCACCGATCTCCTCGGTGTCAGAGGACCGAGGCTTCGCGAACTGTCCGGCGATGCGGCCGACCTTGACCACGGGCACGCCGGCCGCGTACGTGAGAGCGACGGCCATTTGCAAGATGACCTTCAACTTGTCGCGGATCGAGTCGGCTGAGAACTCCCCGAAGGACTCGGCGCAGTCGCCCGCCTGGAGGAGGAACGCCTTTCCCGAGGAGACAGCCGCGAGCGAGGCGGTGAGCCGCCTCGCTTCACCTGCGAAGACCATGGGAGGCAGGCCGGCCAGCTGGGCCTCGACGCGCTTGAGCGCCTCGTCATCGGGCCACAAAGGCTGCTGGCCGGCTGGGCGCTGGCGCCAGGACGCGGCGTGCCACCCCTGGGCCGGCTGCTCTGGCTCGAGGACATCGCCGGTTGCCATGCCCACAAGCGTAAAGCCTGTTCGGCGGGTCGTGGGCCCAGGTGTGCCCGACCTAGTCTCTCGGCATGTTCCTGGCACCTCACGCTGCGACATCGCCCCGACCGGGCGCGCTGGACACACACCGTGGTCGCTGAGGGCGCGACTCGGGGGTCGGAGGGCCCCGACCGCCACGCCGACGGGCACGCCCGCCCGCGCATCGGCGTCCTCGGAGGGACGTTCGACCCACCGCACGTCGGTCATGTGGCCGCCGCCGCGGCCGCCAGGGACGAGCTTGGCCTCGATCGCGTCCTGTTGGTGGTGGCCAACGACCCTTGGCAGAAGTCCCCGTCTCGATCGATCACGCCGGCGGAGGACCGCTTCGCCCTGGTCGAGGCCGCGGTCAGCGGATTGGAGGGCGTCGAAGCGAGCCGGCTCGAGCTCGATCGAGGGGGGCCGAGCTACAGCATCGACACCGTCGAGGCGCTGAGGGCTGGCGTGCTGGGCGAGCCGGCCGATGTCGTGTTGATCGTCGGCGCGGACCTGGTGGCGACCCTCCCGACCTGGGAGCGGGCCGCAGAGCTCGCCAAGCTCGCCACGCTCGCCGTGGTGGCGAGGCCTGGCAGCCCCGATGTGCGCCGAGCCTCCGGTTGGCACGTATTGACCGTCGACGGGCCGTCGCTCGACGTGTCGAGCTCGGAGCTGCGTGAGCGCCTGGTGCATGGAGAAGACGTGGAGGGCCTCGTCCCCGATCCCGTGATGCGTTGCATTCGCGCCAGACATCTGTACGCTGTGGGCAGATGATCGTCTCGAGCGCTGACACCGCCGAGTTGCGCCTGAGCGCCGAACCACCGGCTTTCGCCGTCCCCTCCCCGAGTGAAGCGCCCCCCATCGGTGATGCGCAACTAGGTGTCGCTCCTGTCGACTTCAACTTGGTCGCCGTCCTGGTCACCCCGCCCGCAGTGGTCACGGGACCTGAAGAAGAGCGGGCCAGTTCGACCCCATGCCGGGCGGAACTCGTGGCAGTGCGGCGACGGCTGCGCAGCGAGCAGCGACGTCTGGCGTACTTGAGCATTGGCATCCTGGCAACCGCCTTTGGTGCAACCGTTGCGATCCTGGACACGATCCATTGAGGTGTGAGTGACAAATCAGTTTGACGTCGTGCAAGTGCCCGAACTCGCCGAGGAGGATGGTGCCTTGGACGAGGCCACCGTCGAGATCACCAGATGTGCGTTTGTGGCGGCAGCGGCGGCGGACGAGAAACTCGGTACCGACACCATCGTGCTCGGCATGAGTGAGCTGCTACCGGTGGTCGACGCGTTCGTAGTCACCAGCGGGCGCAACGTGCGACAGGTGCGCTCCATGGTCGACGAGATCGAGTTGCAGGTGAAGCTCCAGTGTGACCGCGCTCCCGTGCGGGTCGAGGGGCTGCGCGACGGCACCTGGGTGCTCATGGACTACGGCGACTTCCTCGTGCACGTGTTCTTGGAAGAGACACGCGCCTACTACGACCTCGAGCACCTGTGGTCCGCAGCCGCACGCCTCGATTGGCGCGCGTGACCTTTTGTTGCTGACGCCCTGATTTCTTGCCGCAGCGTCTCAGCCGCTCCGAGGCGCAGGTAATCATTCTCCGAGGAGTCGCCGTCCCGGGTTCACGGCCCTAG
>PMFN01000017.1 GCA_003155135.1 Acidimicrobiaceae bacterium
CACCGCTCAGCCCTGTGCTGCGCTCGGGGGCTCAACCAGCTTGGGTGGGCCGACCATCCCGGCCGCCACGGTGACATTGGTCGCCTCGTCGATGAGGACGAAGCTCCCCGTGATCCGGTTGTGGTGGTAAGGGTCGAGGGCGAGCGGGGTCGCCGTGGTGAGGTGGACGACGCCGATGTCGTTGTCGTCCAAGTGTTCCGTGGGCTCGAGGGCCAGGGCGTTCACGTCGAGGCGCGACGAGATGGCGGTGAGCCGTGCGGGGGTGGAGCGTGTCGTGTGCTTGATCCTGAAGCGCTCGCCGACCTTGAGGGGCCGCTCACCGAACCAGCAGAGCGTCGCTTCGATCTCCGTCGTGACCACCGGTTGGTCGTCGACCGATGCCAACAGGTCGCCTCTTGAGACATCGAGGTCGTCGGTCAGCTCGACGGCGACCGACAGCCCGACGGGCGCTACCTCGAGGTCCCCGTCCGCCGTGCTGATCCGGGAGATGGTGCTGGTCAGGCCCGCCGGGAGCACCGTGACGGCGTCGCCGGGCCGCAGGGCGGCGCCGTTGACCATGCCGGCGTAGGTCCTGCCGCCGGAGGGCTGGCGCAGCACCCACTGGACCGGGAGGCGGCCGCCGGCCACGCGCTGAGCGCCGTGCACGGCCGCCCAGCCACCGGCGGGCGCCTTCTCGAGCGCCTCGAGCACCGTCGGGCCGTCGTAATAGGGAGCGGCATCCGAGCGAGTCACGACGTTGTCGCCCTTCAACGCCGAGACCGGGATCACCGTCCAGGTGCGCAGCCCGAGCCGGGTGGCCAGCTCGTCCATCTGCGCGACGACGCGCAGGTAGGCACCCTCGTCCCAGTCGACGAGGTCCATCTTGTTGGCGCACACGATCAGCTGGTCGACGCCGAGGAGGGCGGCGATGCAGGTGTGCCGGCGGGTCTGCTCCCGCAGGCCAGCGGTCGCGTCGACCACCACCAGGGCCAGGTCGGCGGTGGACGCTCCGGTCGCCATGTTGCGCGTGTATTGCACATGGCCCGGGCAGTCGGCGATCACGAACTTGCGGTGTGGTGTGGCGGCGTAGCGGTAGGCCACGTCGATCGTGATGCCCTGGTCGCGCTCAGCCCGCAGGCCGTCGGTGATGAAGGAGAGGTCCACGTCCTCGATGCCCCTGCGCTCCGACGCGGCCGTGATGGCGGCCAGCTGGTCGTCGAAGAGCTGGCGGGTGTCGAACAGGAGCCGGCCGATCAGGGTCGACTTGCCGTCGTCGACCGAGCCCACCGCGGCGAAGCGCAGCAGGTCCATCTCGGGGGTCTGCCCGGGTGTCGCGCCGGGAGACTCTTGGGGCTGCCCGCCGTCTGCGGCGAGCGAGCTTGCAGAAGCCGTCATCTCCTAGAAGTAGCCCTCGCGTTTGCGATCTTCCATCGAGGTCTCGGAGAAGCGGTCGTCGGCGCGTGTCGCACCGCGCTCGGACACCCGCGATGCCGCCACCTCCCCGATGATCTCTGCGACCGACGTGGCGTCGGACTGCACGGCACCGGTGCAGGTGGCGTCACCGACGGTGCGGAACCGAACGGTGAGCGTCTCGGCTTCCTCGCCGGGTCCGGGCGTCACCCACTCGCTGACTGCCAAGAGCATCCCGTCGCGCTCGACCACGTCGCGCTCGTGCGCGAAGTAGATCGACGGGAGCTCGATGCCCTCGCGCCCGATGTACTGCCAGATGTCGAGTTCGGTCCAGTCCGACAAGGGAAAGGCCCGAAGGTGCTCGCCGGGCGACACACGGCCTTGGTAGAGCTGCCACAGCTCTGGGCGCTGGCGCTTGGGGTCCCACTGTCCGAAGGTGTCGCGAAACGACAGCACCCGTTCTTTGGCCCGCGCTTTGTCCTCGTCCCGGCGCGCCCCGCCGAAGGCTGCATCGAAGCCGAGTGCGTTGATGGCGTCGAGCAGCGTGGTCGTCTGGAGCCGGTTGCGCGACGCGATCGGACCCGGGTCCGCCACCCGTCCCTGGTCGATGGACTCCTGCACGCTCGCCACCACCAGGCGCACGCCGAGCGACTCGACCAGACGGTCGCGGTACTCGAGGACCTCGGCGAAGTTGTGCCCCGTGTCCACGTGCATGACGGGGAAGGGCAGCTTGGCCGGCTGGAAGGCCTTGACCGCAAGGTGCAAGAGCACCGCCGAGTCCTTGCCGCCGCTGAACAGCAGCACCGGTCGCTCGCACTCCGCCGCCACCTCTCGCAGGATGAAGATGGCGTGGGACTCGAGAAGGTCGAGGTGCGACATCAAGTTCGACGTAGCGTCGGTGTCGGGCGTTACCGTCATCTCGGTTGTGGTCATGGGGGTCCGATCAAGCGGGAAATACGGTCCTTGGACAGCGCGTGAGGTGCTCGCGCCCCGGAAACTTGACCAGTTTAGTCATGTATGATCGTTGCGTACACATCGAACGGCTGCAGGCTCATCGCCATGCCCGTTCGTCACGCCCCTCGGGGTCCCGCTCGATCAGAAAAGGGCCGGTCATGGCAGATACCAGCACCGTCGTCCCCTCGGAAAGCCTTCTCTCGGAGCTCGACGAGGCCAACCGCTCGCTCGAGACCGCGCCCCCGGGCACGATCATCGCCTGGGCGCACGAGCGATTCGCGCCCGACCTGGTGCTCGCCTGCTCGTTCCAAGACATCGTCCTCGTCGATCTGGCGGTGGCCGTCGACCCCGGCATCGAGGTGATCTTCCTCGACACCGGGGCGCACTTCCCCGAGACACTGGAATTCGTCGATCGGGTCAGCGCACGCTACGGGCTCAACCTGACCGTGACCCACCCCGGTCCTGAAGCCGCCGCCGTCCCCTGCGGCACCGACGGCTGCTGCCAGGTGCGAAAGGTGGCGCCGTTGCGCCGCGCCGTGGCAGGGCGCGCTGCCTGGCTCACCGCCTTGAAGCGGGTCGACGCTCCCACCCGCGCGGCGGCACCGATCGTCTCCTACGACGAGGCCTTCGGACTGGTCAAGATCAATCCGATGGCCACGTGGACCGACGACGACATCGACAGCTATGTCACTGACCACGATCTCCCGGTGCACCCCCTGATCGAAAAGGGCTACCTCTCGATCGGCTGCGCCCCGACGACCAGGCCGGTGGCGCCCGGCGAGGACCCGCGAGCGGGGCGTTGGTCGGGCACCGGCAAGGTCGAATGTGGGCTCCACGGCTGATGCCCCGTGACCTCGACAATCCCTACGGGATGGAGTTCCGCGGCCGAGAGCGCTCCTTGCGGTTCGTCCACCCGTACCGCCATCTCGGTGAGCTGAACGAGCAGGAGAAGTGGAAGCTCGAACGCCACCCCTTCGAGGTCGCCCAGGCGGTCATCGACCGGTACTCGAAGGAGGGGCCGGCATCGATCGCCACGGTGCCCGGCGAGATGGAGCGGCTCAAGTGGGTGGGCCTCTACCCGCAGCGCCAGGGCGGCGATGCGTTCATGCTGCGCATCAAGGCCCCCGGCGGCAAGCTCACCGCTGCGCAGTTCCGCGAGATCGGAGTGGCCGCCGACGCGTTCGCGGAGGGTCCCGTCGACAGCCCCGTCTTCGGCAATCGCTATGCCGATTTGACCACCCGCCAGGACATCCAGCTGCATTGGCTGCGGATCGAGGACATCCCGCGCATCTGGCAGCGCTTCCATGACGTCGGCCTGACGACCGTCCAGGCGTGCGGCGACTCGGCGCGCAACGTCTGCTGCTGCCCGGTCAGCGGGGTGGACGCCGACGAGATCGTCGAGGCGATGCCCGTCGCGCAGGCGATCTCGGACTTCTTCACCGGCAACCGCGAGTACGCGAACCTGCCGCGCAAGTTCAAGGTCGGCGTGACCGGCTGCCTCGAGGACTGTGCCCGGGTGGAGATCGACGACATCGGCCTGTGGCCGGCGAGGAACGCGGCCGGCGAGGTGGGCTTCAACGTCCTGGCCGGTGGCGGCCTCTCCGATGGAGAGCGCATGGCCCAGGACATCGACGTCTTTGTCACCGCCGACCAGGCGGTCGAGCTCTCCCGTGCCATCGCACAGGTCTTCGGTGAGCTCGGCAACCGTGAGAACCGCGGACAGGCGCGCATGCGCTATCTGGTCCAAGAGCTCGGGCCCGAGGGATTCCGCGAAGCGCTCTCGACGCGAGCCCGCTTCGAGCTGGTCCCAGCCGGCGAGGAGCTGACGCAGCGCTACCGGGGCGACCACGTCGGCGTGCACCACCAGCGCCAAGAGGGCCTGTTCTACGTCGGCTGCTCGGTGCCGGTGGGCAGGATGCACGGCATCGAGCTGATCGAGGTGGCCCGCTTGGCCGAAACCTACGGGGACGGAACCGTCCGCATCGGCGTCGACCAGAACTTCGTCCTCACCGGCGTGGCCGAGGCACATCTCGACCGCCTCCTCGCCGAGCCGCTGCTCGAGAAGTACTCACCGTTCCCCGGACCGTTCGAGCGCGGGGTGGTGGCGTGCACGGGCAGCGAGTTCTGCCGCTTCGCCATCGTCGAGACGAAGGAGCGGGCGGTCAAGTGGGCACGGTGGATGGACGAGCAGCTCTCCGCTGATGACCCCGAGGGTGGCGCCGTCAGCGGCCCGCAAGCGGTACCGGTCGCGTTGGGGCGTGCTCGCTCCGACGAAGGGGTGATTCGCATGCACTTCTCGGGTTGTTCCGCTTCGTGCGCACAACCCCAGATCGCTGACATCGGATTCCGGGGCGACATCGCCCACGTCGGAGAGCACATCGAAGAGGCAGTCGACATCGGTCTCGGGGGCTCCCTCGGACCCGACGCCGGGTTCATCGACTGGGTCGCCGGCGCCGTCCCGGTCGACGCGGTACCCGACGCCCTGTTGCGCACGGTGCGCGCCTATCGCTCCGAGCGACGCGAGCACGAGACCTTCTACAACTGGGCACGCCGGAACGACAATGATCGCCTTTTGGCCATCCTGGCGGACGACGAGAGAGCCGGGCTGCCCGGATGAAGCGCTACCGACTGCGCGAAGAGATGAACGGCATCACCGAGCCGCCCGACAAGGTCTGGTTCTGGGAGCTCGAGGCGGGGGTCATCGACGCCGACCGCTGCATCCAGTGCGGCACCTGCGTCGCCGTGTGCCCGTCGAACTCCATCGGCATCAGCGAGGACACGGACCTGCCCGAGCTCGTGAAGATGTGCACGGGCTGCTCCCTCTGCTGGGACTTCTGCCCTCGCGGTGGCTTGCGCTACGAAGCGCTCTGGCCACCGTCCACGCCGGTCGCCGAGGTGACCGAGCACGCGGGTGAACCAATCGCCACCCCGGTGTCGCTGAGTGTGCGATCGGACTCCTCTGACACCTACTGGAAGATCGCAGGAGCACCACCCGCCGAGGGCCTCGGAGCGGTCCTCGAGCAGTACGCGGTGCGTGCGGCCGTGAAGAGCGACGAGGTCCAAGACGGTGGTGCGGTGACCTCGCTGCTCAGCGCGCTCCTCGCCGCCGGGGAGATCGACGGCGCGCTCGTGTCCAAGCCGAGCGACGACCCCGACGAACCGTGGAAGGGTGTGGCGACCATCGCCACAACGCCGGTCGAGCTCGCGCAGGCGTCGGGCAGCTTCTACAACCAGACGATGGCGCTGGCCGAGCTGGACCTCTCGCGCTATCAGCTCGGCCCCACCCCGAGGATCGCCGTCGTGGGCACGCCGTGTGAGATCCAGGGCATCCGGGCCATGCAGGCGCGCCGCTGGGCGACCGGTGCGCACCGCATCGACGCCGTGGTGCTTACCATCGCGCTGCTGTGCACCAAGAGCTTCGATTACGAGGGGCTGATGCTCCAGGAGCTGCGCGACAAGCGCAGCATCGACCTCGATCGGGTCTCGAAGGTGGATGTGATCCGGGGACGGATGATCGTCGAGTACCGCGATGGCGAGGTGGCCGTCGACGAGCCCGTCCGGGACTTCCACGGCGCAGCCCTGAAGGGCTGCGACGAGTGCGCCGACTTTCTCGGCCGCAGCGCGGACATCTCGGTCGGCAGCGTTGGCTCGATGGACGGCTGGACAAGTGTGCTGGTGCGCACCGAGCGTGGGCGGCTGGCCTTCCAGAGGTCGCGCCCGAAGCTGGACGTCCGCGACCTCGACGACCCGGCGGCCCTCGTGCGGCTCGACAAGCTCGACAAGCGGATCGCCTTCGGATCGCTCCAACGCGAGTTCGATCCCGACGCGCCGCTCTTCATCGACTACGAGGAGCACCTGCGCAACTACGAGGGAACGGACCGGCGCCCGGTGCTGGCCAAGCGATGACCGTCCGACTCCACCTTCCGGACGAACCGGTTGCGCTGAAGCCGATCTGGTACGGGCGAGTGCTCGGGGGAGAGCCGCTCACCGAGATCCTGGGCGGAGAGGGCGGGTTCGTGCCGTGGCTCTGGCTCCGATGGCGTGCCGTCGAAGCCGACGGCCTGGATGCAAAATCCTTCGAAGGGCTCGTGATGGAGTACCAGCGCGAGCTCTGGCTGTGGCTGGGCGGCGAGCGCACGTGGGCGCAGTGCTCCTCCGGGCTCGCCGGTCGGATCGCCCGTCGATTTCCCGGGTGAGCCTCGGTCCGGCTGTCGAGACACCACGTCCGGATGCCCCGCCGTCACCGGTCGCACGGCTCCGGGCCGTCTCGGTCGTCCGCGACGGCCGAGCACTTCTCGACTCGGTCGACTGGGAGGCGTTCGCCGGTGAGCGCTGGGTCGTGCTCGGCCCGAACGGGTCGGGCAAGACCACCCTGCTCCAGATCATCGGGGCTCGGTTGTGGCCGACCCGTGGCGACGTGCAGCTACTCGGCGAGCAGCTCGGCCACGTCGACCTGCGCAGCCTCCGTCCCCGGATCGCGCTCGTGAGCGGCTCGGTGGTGCGCCAGCTCCGCGCCGATCTGAGCGCGCGCGAGGTGGTGGTGACGGGCCGGTTCGGTGCGCTCGAGCCTTGGTGGAACACCTACGAGCCGTCGGACTGGCATGCGGCGGACGCGTTGCTCGAGCAGGCCGGTGTTGGGGGAATCGCGGCACACCCGTTCGGCGTGCTCTCCGAAGGCGAACGGCAGCAGGTGCTGCTCGCCCGGTCGCTCATGGGCTCGCCCGAGCTGCTCTTGCTGGACGAGCCGGCGGCCGGCCTGGACCTCGGTGCTCGTGAGCGCCTGGTCCGCCGACTGGGCGAGCTGGCACGTTCGGCCAGCTCGCCACCGGTGGTGCTCGTGACCCATCACGCAGAGGAGATACCAGTCGGCTTCACCCACGTGGCCCTCATGCGGTCCGGCTCGATGGTTGCGGCGGGGCCGATCGCGACGACCCTCACCTCGCAGACGGTGTCGTCCTGCTTCTCGGCCGAGGTCGAGGTCGGTTCGACGTCGGGCCGCTGGTGGACCCGCTCGCCCATTTAGCGGCGNNCTAGGTCGTGCCGGCCAAGGAGAGCACCAGCAGCGCGATCGCCACGTGGTACGTGGCGTGGACGAGCAGCGTCGCCCCGTCGATCCGACGCACGAACTTGTCGAGGGCGAGCAGGGTGTCGGATACCAAGAACGCGAGCCCACCGATCGCCAACAGCTGGTCGCGGCCATCGGCGCCGGTTGCGGCGACGGCCACTGCCAACGACGCCATCACCACAAGCGCCCCGCTGTAGGCGGCGACGGCGGGCACAAGCGCCCGCGGGCCACGACGACGAACCGAGTTGAGCACGAGGGCGCTCGGGTAGGCACTCGCGACCGCAAGCACCGCCACGACGACGACGAAGGCGATCGGGTCCGCGTGCGCACCGAGGAGCCCGCCGATGAAACACACCTGGGCGACGAAGAACGAAGCCAACCCGGCGCCGAAGAAGCCGGGGTGCTGCGAGGGCACCATGAGGGCGATGTCGCCCAACAGGCAGAACGCCAGCGCAACCAGGAACCAGCTTCGCCGGGACGGGTCGGGGGTGTGCAGCGTGGCGGCGGCACCGATGAGGGCCAGCGCCGTCAGCGGTTTGGCGACGTACTCGCCGATGTGCAGGGGAGAGTCCCCGGCTGAGACGGCGACCCAGTCGAGCGCTGCAGCTGCGCATGCCAGCGCCATGCACGTCCACGCAGCCGTGGTCATGCCGGACAACCCCCACTGACCGGCACCCATCTGCGCCACGCTAACGCCGCCCGGCTCGCCCGCGATGCGCCGACAGGCCGCCGACCAGGTCGCCCGCGTGTGCCTTGTGCGGACCGTGCTGGCACGGTAAAAACGTGACCGGCGGGGACAGCGCTGGCGATGTCGGCGTTGTGCTGCACCCTGACCATCCACCACTTGCGAATTGGCGCTCGTTAGCGTCGCAGGACAAGGGAAGGTCGGTCGGCTGGGAGGGATGCCTGTGGTCGTACTGTTCCTCTTGGTGCTCTGGGTCGCCGTGCTGGCACCACCACTCGTTGTGAAGATCCGCGACCGACGGACGGGGGAGTCCATCGACTCGTTCCATCGGCAGCTGCACCTCTTGGAGCGCACGGGCCACAAGTCGGTGGCCCCAGCCTTCCGGCTCGCGACAGCCGACGCAGTGGGGGTCTCCTCTGCGGGCTCATCGGGTTATCCAACGGTGTCGAGCATGCCCGGTCGCCCCCAGCTGGCCTTGCTGGGCGCCACCGAATCCAGCGGCGACGGTGTTCCACGGCCGATCACCACGGTGAGTGCTCCTCGGCTGTCGCTGCACCCGCCGGCACCCCCGGTCCCCCAGGAGCGGGACCGCCGCCAGACCCTCCGTCGCCGTCGCCGTGACCTCCTGTTCGCCCTGCTCGGCGTCGCCACGGTGAGCGGTCTTCTCGGCATGATCCCGTCACTGCGATTCCTCTGGGTCGTCACCGCCCTCAGCGTGATCGCACTCGTCGGCTACATGGCCCTCGTCGTCTACGCCGAGCAGCTCCGAACCGAACAGCAGCGACTAGCTCGGATGCGTCGCGAGACAGCCCCGCCGGTGACGACCCCGTTCCTCGACCAGGACTACTGGGAGGACGACGAGCCCGAACCGGCACGGGCTGCCGCGGGGCGCTGACACCCGTCGGCATCGCAGACGGCCGGCTGCGGGATCCCAGCCCAACCGGCGCCGACTATCGTGGGTGGCTGCCAGGGGGTGTAGCTCAGCTGGCAGAGCGCTACGTTCGCAATGTAGAGGCCG
>PMFN01000004.1 GCA_003155135.1 Acidimicrobiaceae bacterium
CCCCGCCAGAATCCGAAGACCCTGATTGTTGGCTATCTTGCCTGCGCAAGTAATCTCATAAGCCTCTGACCTGGGCTTATTTGGCGCGCTCGGCAGGATTCGAACCTGCAACCTTCTGATCCGTAGCGCGCCCCGGCATCGTTTTACCGGGTCCCACTAAGTCCCAAATTGGCTCAAAGATCAGGTCAGATGGGGTGTGATTTTTGGACCGCGAAATCGCCTAGGACTCGATGCTACGCCCTGGGACCCAATTGTTGGCTTTTTTGTTGGCTATTTTCGTTCCTTGCAGGCGGTCGAATCAAAAGGTTTTCACCACTGTTGCACCCCTTGAAAGACCAAGTCAGAAGGTTTGATCAGAAGGTCTCGAGGGGCCTCCAGGCCGATCGCCTCCCCTCCGTTTAATTCGTATCTTGCGTTTTGATCGTTTTGGATTTAAGCTGGTCTCAACGGTGACCTACGGAGACAGGAGGCATCATGGCGTCACTACGAGCAGAGGCTTTCGATGATGTTGTCATGCCTCCAGACGACTTAGGGCAGCTCATAAACCTCGACAGGATGCTTCATGGAACGAGTTCGGCGACGTTGCGAGGAGCCGGCGGTGAAGAGATGTTGCTTCCCTCTGAGGTCTACGAGGTACTCCTCGAGGTTGTGACGGCGATGAGCAAGGGCCAGGCGATCTCGGTCGTCCCGAAGAGCCAGCGACTCACGACCAGAGAGGCTGCAGACTTTCTCGGCATCAGTAGGCCGACACTCGTGAAGCTTCTCGAAGGCGGAGAAATTCCCTTTGAACAGCCATCACGTCATCGTCGGGTCCTTTTGAGCGATGTGGTCGCGTTCAAACAGCGGCGGCGGCATGCCCGCAGAGCGACCCTTGCCGAGATGACTCGCAGTGCAGCCGAACAAGGTCTCTACGATTCGAGCGAGTCTCCCGACGAAGTCGCCGCCGCACTGAAGAAGGCACGCTCGGAGGCCGCACGGTCGGCTGACAAGTAGCGATGCAAAGTTTTACGGTGGTCTTGGACGCCTGCGTCCTTGTGCCTGTCACGGCGGCGGATACATTGCTTCGCCTGGCTGAGCGGGAAATGTATCGACCAGTCTGGTCCGCGAGAATTATCACTGAGGCGAAGCGGACGGTCGAGAGGCTCCATCCCGAGCTCTCTGCAGGACAGATCGACCACCGCTTCCGCTCTATGTCCGAAGCATTCGAAGACGCATCAGTCTCGGGGTGGGAGAGGCTCGAGGGCTCGATCGTTCTGCCCGATGAGAACGACAGACACGTCGTAGCATGTGCGCTCGTCGCCGGTGCGGACGCGATCGTCACGAACAACATTCGAGACTTCCCCGCTGAGACTCTGGCACCGCTCAACATCGAGGTAATCAGGACGGACGATTTCTTGCTCGACCTCTTCGATCTCGGTCCCGAAGAGTTTGCTGCGGTGATTCGCGAGCAGGCCAGCGACGCGATGCATCCTCCCCTTTCAACCCATGAGGTCCTCGACAACCTGGACGCAGCAGGGGCACCTGAGACCGCTGCTGAGCTTCGCCCCATTCTCTAGCGAAGCCGTTCCCAATGTGGTGGGGTCGGCTAATGAAAGTGCCTCTCTGTCGTTACTAGGAGCGATCACCGCATTGGGGCTCCGACGTGGGCGGACGCACGAGGGACCTCAGCCCCCGGAACAACGTCTTCCGGCTCCTCTGGAGACAATCTATTGACTACACGTATACTCGCAGAGTATTCTCTCAGGTATGAGCGTACCTATGGCCCTCCTCGGGCTCCTCGATCGCGACCCAAGCCACGGCTACGACCTGAAGCGCGACTACGACACGTACTTCGGGCGTGGGCGGCCGCTACCGTTCGGCCAGGCGTACGCCACCCTCGCCCGTCTCACCAGGGATGGAAAGGCAATGGTCGGCGAAGCTGAGCCCGGCGCCGGTCCTGATCGCAAGCGCTACACGATCACCGAAACCGGAAAGAGCGAGGTTGAATCTTGGCTCGCCGAGCCGATCCCGGCCGAGCCGCACCTCCAGACCGACCTCTTCGTGAAGGTTGTGCTCTCCCTCATGCTCGGTCGTCCCGCCGAGGATTACCTCGACACCCAACGCGCCACCCACCTGGCTCGCATGCGAGAGCTCACCGAGCTGAAACAAAAGGGCGGTGTCGTTGACGCCCTCCTTGCCGACCACGGGCTCTTCCACCTAGAAGCTGACCTGCGCTGGATCGACCTCACCGCCGCCCGTCTCGCGGCGCTGGCGGAGGAGGTGGCGGCATGAACCCGGCCAATGGGACCACCACGATCGTCGCCGGAGCGACAATCCTCCAAGCTCACGACCTCGTGCTCTCCTTCGGCGAAACCCCAGCCCTTCGCGGAGCGAACCTCTCGGTGGAACGGGGCGAAATCGTTGCCGTCATGGGGCCGAGTGGATCAGGTAAGTCGACACTGCTGCATTGCCTGGCCGGGATCCTCGTTCCGGACGCCGGTGAGGTCCAATTCGATGGTCAACGACTGGATACCCTGCGAGAAGGGGAGCGCTCGAGACTGCGACGTGATCGCTTCGGCTTCGTGTTCCAGTTCGGCCAGCTGGTCCCAGAGCTCACGGCCGAGGAGAACGTTGCTCTGCCTTTGCTGCTTGGTGGCATGCACCGTGGAGAGGCCCTCCGTGAAGCGCGCAGCTGGTTCGAACGGCTCGACCTCGTGGGTTTGGAACGCCAGCGCGCTGGCGAGATGTCCGGTGGCCAGTCCCAACGGGTGGCTTTAGCTCGTGGGCTCGTCGCCGATCCTGACGTGCTCTTCGCTGACGAACCGACAGGGTCACTCGACTCGCTGAGCGGGGAGCTGGTCATGGACCTGTTGACCCGTGCCGCTCGTGAGCAGGGATCGACGGTGATCCTCGTTACCCACGAACCCCGTGTCGCCGCCTACGCCGACCGGGAGATCGTCGTGCGTGACGGAAGGGTGGCCACTTCCGCTGCGGCAATGGCTCGATGATCCGGCTCGGCCTGCGCTTGACCCTTGCCAGTGGACGTGAAGCGGCTCTTCGAGTCCTTATCACGGCAGCAGCCGTGGCCCTGGGCGTTGGCCTGCTGCTGGCCTGTTTCGCTGGAGTGAACGGGCTTCACGCCCAGACCGATCGTGGTGCGTGGCTCGACAGCGCAGCACAAGAATCAGGATCAACCTCGATAGCTAATCAGCTGTGGTGGGTGTCAGGCACTGATCAGTTCGCCGGCCAGGAGATCGACCAGGTCGACCTTGCCGCCACCGGACCGAGCGCTCCAGTCCCTCCAGGGATTGCGCACCTTCCGGGACCGGATGAGTACTACGCTTCACCTGCCCTGACGACGCTCCTTCGGTCCGAGCCGGCGGATGAGTTGCGTGACCGCTATCCCGGCCGCCAGGTTGGGACCATAGGCGCCGCCGCCCTGCCGTCTCCCAACTCGCTGATCATCATCATCGGCCACACGGCACACCAACTCTCCCAGGTACCCGGCGCGGACAAGATCGCAGCCATCCAACGCACGCCAGCTGACTGCTACGCCTGCCAGAACGTCACAGGGAGTGGACTAGTTCTACAATTCATTCTGGCGGCAGTAGCCGTTGCACTCTTGCTGCCGGTTCTGATCTTGATCGCCACCGCCAGCCGGCTTTCGGCCGCACGGCGCGAGGAGCGCTTTGCCGCGATGCGCCTTGTCGGCGCCACGCCACGTCAGGTCTCTGTGGTCTCGGCCGTAGAGGCCGTGGTGGCGGCGGTAGCGGGTGTCGTCATCGGCTTCGGGCTCTTCTTCGTCTTCCGGCCACTCCTGTACCGCGTGCCGTTCACCGGGGCCCCTCTTGCTCAAGGTGACCTCTCGCTCCATTGGATCAACGTTCTTCTGGTGGTGATCGGCGTTCCGTTGGCCGCAGTCGTTTCGGCCCGCCTCGCACTTCGCCGGGTCCAGGGGTCACCGCTCGATGTGAAACGGCGAGCGTCGGCCCACCCGCCGAGAATCGTGCGGATCATCCCACTGCTCGCCGGCATCGCCCTGCTCGCGTACTTCGACTCGGCCGGCAAACCGGGTGCCATCGGCGGCCAGCTCCTCGAGCTGCTCGTGGGCTTCGTGCTTCTCGTGGTGGGACTGGTTCTCGCCGGACCGTGGTTCACCACCACCGGTTCTCGGCTCATGACGAAGCGGGCCAATCATCCCGCCACCCTCATCGCCGGCCGTCGACTCCTGGACAATCCCAAGGCCGCCTTTCGGTTCATCAGCGGCCTCGTGATCGCACTCTTCGTGGCCAGCGCGCTGATCGGGGCGCTCAGTTCCATCAAAGCCTTCGCCGGCAGCCCTGGCGAAGGGACGGCGGCGAACTCCACGCTCGCCGACCCGTTCTGCAGTTTCTCCACCACGGACTGCCCGGCTGCCGACCAAGTGTCTTCCGTGGCGCCCGAGGTGACAGCCGGACTCCGCTCGACGCCTGGCGTGCGAGCCGTGACTGTGGTCCACCAGAGCTCGTCCCAAGCTGGTAACGGCAGATCATTCGGGTTCGTTTCGTGCTCCCAGCTCGCGAGAACGCCTGCCCTCGGGAAATGCGCTCCGGGTGCGACGGTGGCAAGTGTCGGCTACTTCCTATCCCATGTCCTTGGGCACAGCTCACACGCGTCGGCGACGGTGTGGCCTTCCGCCCATTTGTCAGCGGCGACCCTGGCGAGCCTTCCCGTCGATGCCATCGTCGTAGCCACGGACGGAACGACTGGCTCGCTCGAACGGGTGCGAACCACACTCGAACGGGACTTTCCTTTTCAGGGGACGCCGGTGGCGATCGATGCGCTCGATCCGTCGACCGCTCGACTCCTTGCCATGATCCAAGACATGACCGACGTGATCATCGTGGCGAGCCTTATCATCGCCGCCTGCAGTCTGGCCGTGAACATCGCCGCCGGTTTGGGCGAGCGGAAGCGCCCGTTCAGCTTGCTCAGGCTCACCGGCGTTCCCGTCGGCGTTCTTCGTCGGATCATCACACTCGAGAGTGCGCTGCCGCTTCTCATCGTCGCTGCCGTGTCGATTGTGGTCGGCCTGGTAGCAGCGGCCCTCTACCTCCACTCACAAGTCGGCATTGCCTTTCGGATTCCCGGGATCGCCTACTGGGCAACTGTCCTCGGTGGGCTCGGTGCATCGCTCGCGATCATTGCCTCCACGTTCCCGCTTCTCAACCGGATGACAGGACCCGAAGTCGCCCGTAACGACTGATCGAACGCAGGCCGCCAGCGCCCAGAGAGGGTCTGGCGTACTTCGGCTCGCCATGAGTAGCGGTTGGCCATCCGCTGTCCATTCAGTCCGGCGAGGGAGGTTGGGGTGCGAGCGCAGTCTGACCAGCAATCAGAAGGACGATGTCGCACCAAGCCTCAGCGAGTCCCAGATGATCCAGCGGCGTCGCAGTCAACTGTTGGCCTTTCGTTGGCTCATTTTTTAGGCCGCAACCAGGACTTTCATGTGAGTGCCACTGGGGTTGTTGGCTACATTGCTGGCGCAACTATCAGCACAAGCCTCTGACCTGGACTTATCTTGCGCGCTCGGCAGGATTCGAACCTGCAACCTTCTGATCCGTAGTCAGATGCTCTAATCCGTTGAGCTACGAGCGCTGGCTGACCGCACAAGACCCGCAGATCCGGTCCTCGCAACGGCAGTCCGTAACTCTATCCGACCGCCGGGACGCCCTTCCCACGGGCAGGATGAGCGCCCCCGCTCCGGCGCTTCTTCTTGAACGGCACGTAGGCGTTCGCCGCTTCGGCGCCGCTGGGTCAGCCCGCGGGCACCCACACCCGTCCCGAGGTGCTGGCCTCGCCGTGCCCGATCGCCTGCTGGGCACCCTGGTAGAGCAGTCCGAGCGTCTGGTCCACCGAACCGGCGTCGAGCGCAGGCGTCCACGCCACATAGTTGAACAGCTGCCACGACCAGAAGGCCGACGTGAAGGACACGTCAGCCTTCATCGACCATTGCCGGGTGATGGTGAGGAAGCGCTGGTCGAGCGGCTCGAAGAACGAGTACGCGTCCAGCTTGGACTCGGTGCTCGACTGGGTGACATTGGCGCCGAGCGTCGTCGTTCCCTTGTACAGCCAGACCTCGTCGGCGACGATCGGCTTGTGGACCTGGTTGGCGAGCTCGGCGGTCGCCACGATGGTGGCGCTGATCTGTGGGCTCAGCGGATAGATGTGCTCGACGAGCACGTTGACGCCGGTCCGGGCGATCGCTTCGTCATAGGAGATCGGGAACCACGAGGCGGCGCCTGCACCGATCTCGGTTGACCTGTGCGCCCCGATCCCCGCCAGCGTGTCGTTGATGAACTCGACGACGCCGGCCTGGGTCTCGAGGGCGGGGATCTTGGTGAGGTTGGCCTCGGTATTCGGCTCGGAGAGGATGTCGAGAAAGTCGGGGTGGACCCGCGCTATCACGATCTTCGCCTGCTCGGCGCTGAGCTGTGCCCACCCTGCGACGGTGCTCGGGTAGTTGTAGGAGCACGTCGAGAATGCGGTGCCGCAGAACAGCCCCCCGAGTTCCACGTCGATCGTGAAGCCCCGCTCGCGCGCCTGGCGGGCGACCGCCGCATAGAAGTCGGCATAGTTCGCGGCCCTGGGCGTGTACTGCGAGAGCAGCAGCGGGAGCTTGATGCCGATGGTGACCCCGGTCACCCCGAGACGTTGGAAGGCGTCGAGCTCACCCTCCACCCTGGTGAGCGCACCTGGCGCCAGGAGCTTTGCCTGTTGGTTGCCGTTGGCGTCGAGCAGCTCGGCCGCCGGGTGGAAGCTCGGAGCCGACGGGCCTGTGGCGCGGTAGTCGGGCATGGCGGCGACGGCTGCCTGATAGCTGTCGAGGCCGGCGCTCAGCTGCACGTAGAGCGCTGCGTACTGCGCCGGGACGGGGCCCGGCGGTGTTGCAGCGACCGAGAGTGCGGGAGCCGTGGTGGACCTCCTGCTCGGCACTGAGGTCGACGGCGCGCCCGACGACGAGGTGCACGCAGCAGCCACGAGCGCGACGGCGACCACTGCGGCCCCGACGGCCAGCGCGGCTGGAGTTGGCATCTTTCCCACGCGCCCTCCTCTGGGTGTCGCCATGACCCTCCCGCGCACATGTGAACACCCTGGGTTGCGTAGATGAGGGTTCTGTGAGCCCTCCGTCAGGGCGGAGCAGTGGAGCGCTCGGTACGATACGAGCAGCTGCGAACTGGGTAAGCATTGGGCGAGGCCCCCTTGCGGGGCGCCGCTCGTCGGCTCCGGACTGACCGCCGCGACAGCGGGACGAAGGGACGTGCGATGACCGCACGACGCGCATTGCTCGCCATTGACCAGTTCGCCGGGGGACGTCAAGCCGTCGCCTTTGCGGTGTCGATGGCGCCGCCGCTCGAGTGCAACGTGTATGTGCTCCATCTCATCGAGTTCATCCGGGGCGCCCGAGCGACGCTCGAGACCCGAGGCGAGGCGGCGGCACTGGTGAACGACGCCGTGCTCGCGCTCCAGATCGCCGGGGCAGGTGCGAGCGGCGAGTACCACGGCGCCCCGACCCATCGTGTCGGCCAGGCGATCGCGCTGCGGGCCGAGACGATCGGTGCCGACGTCATCGTCCTCGGCTCCGAACGTCGGCGCGGATTCGGGCGCCTGGCCAGCCGGGGAGTGCGAGAGCAGGTGGTGCGCGCCACCTCGCTCCCGGTGCTCGTGGCGCCGGCCGCCATGCCGGTGCGCCCTGAAGGCGCCAACCGGGTGCACGCCCGCCGACCGCACTGAGCATTCCTCGCCGCACCCGGCAGACGGTGCCGCGCCTTCTAACCTTCGACGATGCCCACCTTCGACGCCACTGATGCAGTGGCCCTGGTCGCCGACGAGATGGTCGACACCCGGCGCCTCCTTCACGCCCACCCCGAACTCAGCTTCGAGGAATCCGCCACCAGCACGGTAATCACCGAGCGTCTGGTCGGCATCGGCCTCACCGAGCTCGAGTGCCCGACACCGACGGGCGCGCTCTTCACCCTCGACGGCGCGCGCGAGGGGCGCACCGTCATGTTGCGCGCCGACATCGACGCCCTTCCCATCGAGGAGACGCCCCGCTACGCGTTCAACTCGACGGTCGATGGCGTCATGCACGCGTGCGGCCACGACGCGCACACCGCTGCCCTCCTCGGCGCGGCCTCGGTGCTCGCCCGCCACGCCGACGAGCTCGCCGGGCGCTACGTCTTCGTCTTCCAGCCCGGGGAGGAGCGACTCGGCGGCGCGCTCGCCATGATCGAAGGCGGCCTCTTGGAGCAGGTCCACGCCGACGCGCTCGTGGGGTGTCACGTCGCTACGCCCCTTCCGGCCGGGCTCGTCGGCTCGCGGCCTGGCCTCGGGTGGACCGAGTCCTACTCGCTCGACTTCCACATCCACGGCACCGGAGGCCACGGTGCGCTCGGCGTCGACTCGGGCAACGTCATCCTGGCGGCGAGCGCACTGGCGAGGGGGCTCGCCGGGGTGGTCGAGGGGTTGGCCTACGACGGGGCGAGCTGTGCGTGCAGCGCCGGCATGATCGAGGCCGGGACCGCGCCCAACGTCCTCCCCGACTCTGCGCGCGTCCGCGGGACGCTGCGCACGTACACCGACGAGCAGCGAGAGGACGCCCTCGGCCGCTTGCGCGCGCTGTGCCAGGGGATCGAGGCGGACGAGGGGGTCCGCATCGAGCTCGGGCTGCCGGACCATACGCGGGCGGTGCGCAACGACCCGGCGGTCACGGCCCAGGTCGACGAGGCCGTGCGGGCCACCCTGGGCGAGGCGAGTCTGGTCAGCCCCCTGCCCCCCGTCGCACCGAGCGACGACGTCTCCGAGCTCCTGCACCGGGTCCCTGGGTGCTACTTCCTCGTCGGGGCCGGACTGGCCGACGGTTCGAGCGGCATGCACCACAGCCCGGGGTTCGCAATCGATGAGTCCTGCCTCGTGACCGCCGCCACCGTGCTGGCGACTTCGGCGGCAGCCATGGCCGAGGCGCGCTGAGCCGATTCTCGGGGCCCGCCTTGGGCGCGCTCAGACGGCCAGGTGCTGGTCGTCCCAGAGGGCCACGCCGCCGAGGATGCCGGCGGTGTTGTCCACGATCGTGATCTGCTCGAGCAGATCACCCAAGTTGTCGCGGTTGAGGCGGCGGGCATTGCCACCTCCGATGTAGACGTGGTCGTAGAAGAAGAGTGCCTTCATGCCGAGGATGGCCTTTCGCACCCTGTTGTTCCAGCGCTCGTCGCCGATCTCCTTGCGGGGGCCCTCGCCGATCTGCTGGTCGTACGTCTCTCCCTTGCGGAACGGCTGGTGGGCGATCTCGAGGTGCGGGAGGAGCCTGCCGTCCATGAAGGCGGACGTGCCGAAGCCGGTGCCGAGGGTCACCACCAGCTCGAGGCCCGTGCCGGCCACGACCGCGAGGCCCTGGACGTCGGCGTCGTTCGCCACGCGGGTGGGCTTGCCGATCGAGGCGGCGAGCGCGCCCGCCAGGTCGAAGTTGTCCCAGGCGGCGACGAGCTTGGGGTCGATTTTGGAGCCCGGTCCATGCTCTGTGTTGAATTTGGGCGCCGAGAGGATGTGGCCCTTGCGGAGCATGCCCGGGAAGCCCGCAGCCACCCGGTCGGCCTCGGGGAGGGCGGCGACCAACTTGGTCAACGTCTCGACCATCTTCTGGGGCGGCATGGGATAGGTCGTCGCCACCTTCAGCCGGTTGGCCACCATCGCGCCGCTCTTGTCGAGCACCGATGCCTTGAGCCCGGTGCCACCGATGTCGATCGCCAGGGTGAACGGGTGCTCCGGCGCGCTGGCCTGGCCCATCCCCTCGTTCAGGGCGTCCTCGGTATCGATCTCGATGCCGTCTTCAGCGGTGTCATCTGGTGTGGTCACGGCGGCTCCTCGGTCTCTTCTGCGAACTGTACCGGCGAGGCGCCCCGCAGCGTGAGCCCCGCGCGCACGTCGCTGCATCGCTAGCGTCGGGGCATGACCGACTTGCCCTGGGCGGGGGACGCCTGCTCGCTGGTTGCCGCCCTGCGTGCAAAGGAGCTGAGCCCGACCGAGGCGCTCGACGGCTCCCTCGCTGCGATAAGGGCGTCGAGTCTCAACGCCGTGAGCTTCGTCGACGAGAAGGCCGCCTACCGCACTGCCGCTGCTTCGGACGTGACCCTTCCCTTCGGCGGCGTCCCCATGGGCATCAAGGAGCTCGTCTCGGTGCTCGGTTGGCCGGCCACCGAGGCCTCCCTCGTCCTGGCCGACCAGGTGAGCCCGGTGGATTCGACGATGGTCCGGCGGCTGCGCGCTGCCGGTGCCGTGCTGTGTGCCCAGACCACATCGAGCGAGTTCGGCGGCATCAACTGCACCTCCACCCGCCTGCACGGCACCACCACCAACCCCTGGGATCAGACCCGCACCCCGGGAGGGTCCTCGGGTGGCTCGGCGGCAGCCGTGGCAGGGGGGCTCCTGCCGATCGCATCGGGCAGCGACGGCGGCGGCTCCATCCGCATCCCCGCCGGCTTCAGCGGCCTACTCGGGCTGAAGGCCACCTTCGGCCGCATCCCGAAGGGGCCCCATACCGAGATCGAGCCGCTGACCGCGGTGCTCGGCTGCGTGGCCCGCTCGGTGGCAGACACCGCCCGCTGGTTCGACGCCTGCAACGGCAACGACGAGTACGACCCCTTCAGCTTGCCCGGCGTTGGTGGCTGGGAGGCCGGGCTCGGCTCCTTTGACCTCTCGGGCCTGCGCGCGGTCATCGTCCCCGACCTCGGGTCCGCCATCGTGGCCGGTCCGGTCGCCGCCCTCGTCGAGGAGGCGGGAACGGCCCTCCTGGCGGCGTGCGGCGGCCGCCGCATCGACGTTGCCGTCTCGGTGCCACAAGGGGGCCGCGAGTGGATGATGGCAGGCACAGCGAGTCTCCTGGCGGGTCTCGGGGACCGCTACCCGGACTGCGTGCCCGACCTCACCCCCGAGATCGTCCTCGGCGCGAACATCACGACGCGGCACTTCGACGCGAAGGCGGCCATCAACATCGAGCTCTACCGGCGAAAGGCCATCGTGGCGATGGCGGAGCTGTTCGAGCGCGTCGACGTCATCATCTGCGCCTCCAACCCCGACGTGGCCTTCGCCGCGGCCGGGCCCATGAGCACGACGGTGGGCGGCGTCGACCTGATGGCCGAGTATGGCTTTGACCGGGCCATCTCGAACAATGGTGCGCTGACCATCCCGGCCAACACCACAGGCAACCCGGCGATCTCGATCCCGGTGGGCTGCGTCGACGGCCTCCCGGTCGGGATGCAGGTCATCGGCCGCCACCACGCGGAGCCCCTGCTGCTCGACCTCGCTCTCGCCGTCGAGCACGAGCGGCCCTGGCCACTCGTGGCGCCTGGCGCCCCGCTCTGAGCCCCTTCTTCAGGCCGCGGTCAGGCGCACGGGCAGCGTCTCGAGCCCGCGCAGCACGACGTTGCGCCGATAGGACGGTCGGTCCTCGACGAGCTCGATCGTCTCGACGCGCCGGAGCAGCTCGGGAATGGCCACCTGGGCCTCGAGACGGGCCAGCGGCGCACCCAGGCAGTGGTGGATCCCGAAACCGAAGCCGAGATGGTGGTTGGGGGCCCGGCCGAGGTCGAAGACCTCGGGGTCCGTGAACGCCATCGGGTCGCGGTTGGCCGACCCGATGAGGATGATCACGAACTCGCCCGCCTCGAGGTCGGCTTCTCCGACGGTCATCGGCTCGAGGAGCGTGCGCCCGGTGAGCTGGACCGGTGAGACGTAGCGCAGCATCTCCTCGACGCCGCTGCGCACGACGCTCGGGTCGGAGCGGAGGCGCTCGAGCTGGACAGGGTGCTGGACGAGCGACAAGACGCCCCCGGCGATCAGGTTCACGGTCGTCTCGTGGCCGGCGACCAGTAAGAGGATGGCCGTCGAGATGAGCTCCTCTTCGCTCAGTGTGTCGCCTTCCTCTTCGGCCAGGGCGAGCTGGCTCAAGAGGTCGTCGCCAGGATTGGCTCGCCGCTCGGCGAGGAGCTCGAGCAGGTAGAGCCCGAAGGAGGTGATGGCCTCCATACGCGCCGCGATGACCTCCTCGGTGAGGAGGAACTCCGGATCGAGCCCGCGGGCCAATGCGGCCGACCATCCCTGGAACCGCTCGTGGTCGGCCACCGGCACGCCCAGCATCTCGCAGATGATCCGCACCGGCAGGGGGTAGGCCAGGTCGGCCACGACGTCGAGCTCGCCCCGCTCGAGTGCGGCGTCAAGCAGCTCGGCCACGATGGCCTCGGTTCGGGCCCGGAGGCCATCGATCATCTTCGGGGTGAACGCCTTGGCCACGAGGCCCCGCAGGCGTGTGTGGTCAGGAGGGTCCCGGAACAAGAAGGGGCGGTTGTCCACCTCGGCCTGGGCCAGCGAGCCATCGTCGTCGGCCACGGATCGGCGCAGACCGGCCGGCGGCACCTTGGTGATATCGACCTGGGTGCTGTCCGAGGAGGCACGACGATCGCGCAGAAGGGCCTGGCAGTCAGCGTGGCGGGTCACGACCCAGAACCCCTGCTCGCTTCGCTGCAGCCTTCCCGCCTCGCGCAACTCGGCGTACAGCGGCCACGGATCGCTTGCCCACTGTGGGTCGGTCGGGTCGTAGCGGAGCATGGGGCGATAGCGTACCGGTGGCGCCCCTCCTCGGCTCCTGTGCCGTCCCGCGACTTGCGAGCCAGCGGTGCTGCCACCACGGGACGAGCCGCACGCGCGCCGGTGCGAGCGCGCCGTACACCAGCAGTGCGGTGTGCGGATCGAGACGGCGCAGTGCGTCGGGGGGGAGCAGCGGGGCGCGCACCGGTGCTCGGGACCGGGACCACGTGCCGCGCCCGTCTTCGGACTCGCTCGCCATCCAACGCTGCTCCTCACCGACGAGGTGACTGGCATGGTCGAGTGTCGCCGGGTCGGCGATGCCCGGGAGGAAGAGGCGCGCCCGGTGGTTGTTGAGCACCGTCGGCGCTCTGGGCCCGTAGCGCGCGCTGATCTGGGAGAGGTCCTGCCACACGGTCACGAGCTGGATCCCGTGCCCGGCGCAGGTGGCGGCGAGGCTGTCGAGCTCGGCCAGCGGCGTGATGTTCGCAGCCTCGTCGAGGACCACCAGCAGGGGCGGGTCGAGGGGAGCCCCGCGTCGGGCCGCCGCGCTGAAGGCGGTTTCGAGGACCTGCTTGGTCAGGGCGCTGAAGAGGGACCGCAGCCGCCGCTGATCATGCGCCGGCGCGCACAGGTACAGCGTGTTGTTGCCCTCGAGGAGTCGGACCACATCGATGGCCGGCACCCCGGGGGTCCCGAGGGCGCCGGGCTCGGCGAAGCCGACCAGAACCGACTCGACCGTGGCGTAGACCGACGAGCGCTGGCGCTCCTCTCTGACCCACGACGCCTGGGCCGCCAGGGACGCCGCCTCGTCGCCTGCCCGCTCGAGCAGCATCGCCACCTCGCCCACCTCTTGGGTGTCCACCCAGCGCTGCACGTCGGCCATGTCCCGTCCACCGGTGGCCGCCGCGAAGAGGAGGGCCGCGAGCAGCTTGGCGGCGAGGGCGTACCAGAAGTCACCGTCCGCCAACGCATCGCCGGCCCGGCCGACCTCGGTGAGATCCGACGCCAGGCGGCGCGCGCCGGGCCACGTGCGTGCAGCGGGAAGCGGTGACCATGGGCTCGCCGGGAGGCCGCTGTCGCCGGCAGGGTCGAAGCACCAGACGGTGCCGCAACTGCGGCGCCAGTGCCCGGTCGCCGACACGAGATCGGTCTTGATACTGGCGGCAAGGACGGGCCCTTCCCACGACAGGATGGCGGGCACCGCCACACACGAGGTCTTCCCGCTCTGCGTGGGCCCGACGACCGCCACCGACTGCGCACGCTCCGCTGCCAGGAGCCTCGCCCCGCGGCCCCGGGCCGCCGTACCGAGGAGCAGCCGACCTGACGCGCCGGGCGCCACCACGAGGGGGGCGAGCTCCGAGGTGCTCGCCCATCGAGCCGTTGCTGTCTGCTCCGCCCGCTGCCACGCTCGAGGCGCCCCGCTCGCACCCTGGGTCCTTCGCCCCTGCCGGGGCATGCGGTCGGTGAGCGCGACCACCGCGACGAGCGCGACCACCGCCAGCACTGCCACATGGTTCATCTGCCATCGGCCCCCATGGCGGCATCGGTGTCGACGAGAGGCCCTTCGTCGGGAGCCAGGCGGTGCTGAACGAGGAAGGAACGGGCCCCCACCTTCCACAGCGCCACCCCGCGGCGAAGCTGCGGGAGCAGGTCGGCCTCGGTGGGACTGAGGGACAACAGGTCGCGAGCGGCGCGCACTTCACCGGCGGGCTGCGCATAGATGACCCTCGTCTCGGAGTCCGAGAGGAGGCCTTGCGCGAGGCCGACCTGCTCGGACCCCGCCGAACCGACCGCCTGGAGGTCCGAGGCCCGGTGCAGGACCGCGATGTTAGCGACGCCAAAGGCGCGTGAGAACTTCCATGACGCCTGGAGCCAACGCGCGACCCCGAGGTTGGCCAGGATGGCCCAGGCCTCGTCCACCACGACGATGAGGCCGTTCGACGCGCCGGGCCGCTCTCGTGCCTCCCGGGCGAGTGCCGACTGGAGCCAGGCGCTCGCACATGCCATGAGCACGCCGAGCGCACTCGAGTTGTAGAGCGCCGAGAGGTCGAGGACCACGAGCGGTGCCGACAGGTCGATGGTCGCGCTGGTCGGCCCGTCGAACATCCCCCGCAGGTCGCCGTGCACGAGCCTGCGCAGCTCGAGCGCCACATCGCGGCCGTCCTCGAGAAGGCGACGCTCATCGCTGCGAACGGCCAGTGCGGATGCCGCACTCGGCGACAACAGCGTGTCGATGACGCGCGGCAACGTGGGCACGTCGGAGGCACCCGCCAGGGCGGCGAGGGCCAGTTCGATGGCGACGCGCTCGCGTGGCACGAGGACACGGCCGAGACACGCGCTGGCCAGTGCGGCCAAGAGCTCGAGCTGGCGACGGTCGGCGCCGGAGCCGCCCTCGGCGGACTCGGGCGGACTCGGCCCCGGCTCGAGCGGGTTGAGCCGCACCTGCCCCCCGGGTCGCAGGGCCACCGGCTGAACGCCCCATGCGGCCGCCAGGTCCGCATACTCGCCCTTGGGGTCCACGACCCAGGCGCGCCTTCCGTAGACGGCCTGGCGCCAGAGGTAGGTCTTGATGAACGAGCTCTTGCCCCGCCCGATCTGGCCAAAGACCACCATGTTGGGGTTCGAGAGCACGCCCTGGGCGTAGAGCTCGAACGGGTCGTAGACGAAGGCGCCCCCGAGGAGGTCGTGACCGATCACGACACCACGGTGACCAAGCCCGGCTTCTGCGAGCAGCGGGTAGGCGGCGCCGAGGTTGGCCGTTGTGATCTGGTGTGCCGGCAGCTTCGGGGCGCGCCCGCTCATGGGCGTGCCCTGCGACACGAGCACCGCGGCGTCCGGCGACGCCGCGTCATGACAGTCCCCGGCCCAGCGGGAAGGTACAGAAGAATGCTCGCTCCTGGTCACCGAACAGGCGGCGCAGCTCGAGCCTGCACTGCCCCGCGGCTTGTTCGGTCGCGTCGCAGGCGCGCCCGAGCAGCAGCTCGGACCGAGCGGTGACCGTCACGTAGCCCGAGAAGCGGAACGCCCCGTGGCCGTCGGCGAGCTCGGCCTCTCGTTGGACGACGAGGTCGCTTTCGCGCGAGCGCCGGGCCGTGGCGAGAAACCCCCCTCGCGAGCGCAGCTCGGCGTCGGCGATGTCGGCGATGCGCGCGTGCTCCACCCCGCGCACCGCCCTCGCCGGGGCCAGCGGCTCCATCACGACGCTCACGGATCGGCGGACCGAGCCGAGCAGGAGCGGCCCGAGGAACTCCGAGCTGACCTCGACTCTCGGCCACTCGGCGATCCAGTATGTGGCGTGCCACGTGTCATCGGCGCGCAACGACGACCAGCCCGACTCGAGGGCCATGGGCCATGGCCACGTCCCGCCCGTGGCCGGGACCTGCGCCGCCGCCCAGTTGGGTTCCGCCGCGAACCCTCGCCGCATGGCACTCGCCAGCGCCGTCGCGTCGAGCACGGCATCGACGGTGATGTCCGCCTCGTCCAGCAGCCGTTGCAGCGTGGCGATCTCCCGGCGCAACAGACCGATAGTGCCGCTCGATCCCCCTCCCTCCGCCCGGCGGGCCCGCGCGCTGGTTCGGTCGGCACGGATGCTGACCGCGAGCAGGACTTCGTGGCGCGTCGTCTGCGCGCCCACTGCGGCGAGGAGCGCGGCGTACGAACGGCGAGCAGGGGCGTGTTCGTCGAGCCGGGCACGCTCGGCGAAGAATTGCCGGGCGGGTGCGCCGTCGTCGGGGAGCGACCGGGCCAGCCACTGCAGCCGGTGCACGAGCGAGCCCTCCCGGGCCAGCGCGCCGAGCACCCCGGCCCACGCCGACACACGTCGCTGCTTGTCGCCCGCAGCGAGCAACGAGAAGCTCTGGCCGCGAATGGCCAGGACGGCCGTGGTCGTCCTGGCCATGGCGTCGGTGACGACGGCGAACGAGCCGTCCTGCCCGGGGCCCTCCCCGTTGCGTGGGTCGGCAGCGCAGATGGCGAGCCGACCGAGCGGACCCCGGTCCCAGCGTCGTCGACCCCGGTCCGCCTTTGCCGCTGCGCCCGGCACGCCGTCTGCACGAACGCCCCCGGCCGCCGCTCCCGACAGTCGACGCGCGCCACGGGTCCGTTCCGTGCCGAACCGGGCGATCGTCGGGGCCCACTGCTCGAGCGTGCGGCCCCCGAGGGGCCACAACGCCAGCGTGATACCGCCGAGTACGGCGCAGAGGGCGAGCGCCACATTCCACGGCGTCGCACGACGGTGCAGGACCACGATGGCGATAACGAGCCCAGCGGCCACCGTGGCGATCTGGCCGCCCCGCCAGCCGGCGATCAGACCCCTGCGCTCGAGCGGGCCGAATCGGTAGCGCGCCTCTCGCTCGGCGGCCTGCTCAGCCATCGCCTCGACCCCCGTCACCTTCGGCGGGGGGCACCCACTTGATCACCGGCCCCATGTGGTCGCGCGCCAAGACATGATGGCCACGTCCGTCCCGTTCGGGCTCTTCCGCCGACCCTTGCGCCGCCGGCGCACCCCAGAGGGGGCGCACGCCCCGATCGGAGTAGCCCGGCGTCGGTCTCGTCTCACGCGCCCCCGGCTCATTCCCGCGCCAGAGCGGCACCGAGCTGCCTTCGGGCGCGGACCGGGTCGAACCGGCATTTTGGCCACCGGTCTCCGGCTGGGGGGACGAGCCGTTCGAGCGGCCGCCGCCCGCTGCACCCGGGGCGGATGTGGCCGACGACGGCCCGGGCGCCTCGAACTCGGACATGGTGCCCGTTCCGGGCACACCGGCGAGCGCGGGTTGAGCGCTGAGCTGGCTCATGGCGAACGACGCCGCCGACCGCGGCACGGACCCGAGCGATTGGCGGACCCTCGTGTGCGCGCCCTCGAGCTGGTGGACCGCCCCGGCCTCAATCGCCGGCAGCAGGCGGAGCAGCGTGAAGGGGGTGAAGGTGGCGAGCAGGAGCAGGGCGCCACCGCCGAGGACCGAGGCGAACCCCTGCTGGGTGCCCGACGCCAACGCACTGGCGGCCAACGAGAGGACTGCCACGATCACGAACTTGCTCAAGATGAGCGCAGCGAGGGTGTCGACCAGCCGGCGGCACCAATGGGCGACGGCCGGCCAGACCAGGCTGGCCAGGCCGAGGGGGAGGAAGAGCACCGCCACGTAGATGGCCGCAGCGCGCACGAGCAGTTCCACCCACAGCACGAAGGCGCCGAAGACGACCAGCAGCGCCCCGAGCAGGGTCACGAACGTGGGGACGCCCTGCCCGGTTCCGGCCAGCTGGCCGACGAGCGAGCTGGCGAGGCCACCCAGCGCCTGGGAGATGTCCGCCCCCGAGCCCGAGGCGATCGCCGCGCTCATGGCATCGGTCGCGGCCAGCGAGAGCCGCACGAGTTCGATGGCAACGCCCGTCAGCAGCAGCGCCAGCGGGAGGTTCACCAGCGCGGCACGAACAAGTGGCCCCACCCGCTGCTGGAGGACCGCCTGGATCACCGCGGCCACCAGCATCGGGACCAGCAGGATGCACGAGAGCACCGCCATCGCCTGGTAGTGGCCGCCGAACCAGGACGAGCCGATGTCGACCGATGTCGTCGCAGCCAGGACCGAACCGATCTGGTCGAGCAGCCACTGGGCGCCGC
Source organism: Acidimicrobiaceae bacterium (assembly GCA_003155135.1). Classification (GTDB taxonomy): domain Bacteria; phylum Actinomycetota; class Acidimicrobiia; order Acidimicrobiales; family RAAP-2; genus Bog-515. The sequence continues at coordinate 18,209 of PMFN01000004.1, forward strand.
CCACCACCCAACCGGCCAGGGCCTGGAGCACGGCGTCGGCCCCGGCCGTGGCCACCGTCGAGCCGACGCCGGTGGCGACCTGGCAGACGGGGTTGACCGAGCTCAGGCCCGGGCAGTCCGTGGTCGGCAGCGCAAGGAGGGCCGCGTGCATTCACCCTCCTCCCGGGCCGGGTCGAACGGCGCACATCAGTGCAGGCCGGTCCCCGTGTGGAAGAAGAAATTGATGAGGATGGGGGCCGCTCCGATGAGCAGTGCGGCGACCCCCGAGACCAGCACGGCACGACGGCCGGCGAATGACTGGTGGTAGTTCTGGGAATGGGCGCCGAGCGCCCAGGCCGCGGCCCCGATGACGAGGCCGGCGAGGGCCAGGATCAGCGCCCAACCGCCGAGGCCGTTCGTCAGCTGTTGGAGGGTGCCACCCCCTGGCAGACTGCTCGGGTCGGGATTGAGTGTGACGTCGGCCAGCCGGGCGAGAGGGTGGTTCCACACGATGCTCAGACGCTCCTTTTGCTGGTCGGCCCCGGCCCCTGCGGGGCACCGAGACGGAACGGGCGGCGCCATGGGCGGCGCTGCGCACGACCGTGCCGGCCTCTCCGCTATTCGTGGCCGTCGGCCTTGTGGGCGCCACGGCGGCGGTGGCCCCGGGCCCGGTGGACACCGGGCACCGGGCGGCGCCGTGCGAAGATGTCGCGTGCACCGAGACACCCGCCGCCCTGCCATGCTTAGGGCGTGACGGCCTTGCTCGCGAGCACGACATTCGGGTTGCCCCATGCCGCCGTCTATGCGATCGCCGGGGTCGTCTTCGTGGTGGCGGTGGTTCTGGCCGCCCTGCTCGGGAGGCGATCGGGGCGCCGTGCCCTCTCCCAGCGCCTGACTGCTCTCGGCACGAGGCTCGGCCTCGACCCGCCGGCCGACGACGGCACCATCGAGACCGCGCTGAGCTACCTGGAGCAGGTGACCGGGGCTGCGTCCGAAGCGGTCGCCGAAGCCAGCTCCGATGCCATCCGGCTCCGCCGCTCCCTCGACACGCTGCCGCAGGGCATCGTCTTGTGCGACGAGAACGGGACCGTCGTCTACCGCAACGCCCGCGCCAACGCCTTGATGACCAGCCGCCATGGTGACGCCCTCGCCGCCCAGGCGGTGACCGAGCTCCTCGAGGATGCGTGGCGGGCCAGCACCGCCGAGCGGACGCTCGACCTCTACGGGCCCCCGCGCCGCACCCTGACCGTGCGTGCACTGCTGATCGACGACGGCCGCCGACCGCTGGGCGTGATCGCCATGATCGATGACGTCTCCGAGCGCCGACGGCTCGAAGAGATCCGCCGGGACTTCGTCGCCAACGTCAGCCACGAGCTCAAGACCCCGATGGGCGCGCTCGGCCTGCTGGCGGAGACCCTCGTCTCCGAGCCCGATCCCGATGTCGCACAGCGCCTGGCCAACCGGATCCACACCGAGGCGTTCCGGGTCAGCCGGATCATCGACGACCTCTTGGACCTCTCACGGATCGAGTCCGAAGAGGCGCCGCCGCGCGAGCCCGTCCTCGTGAACCTGATCCTGGCCGACGCCGTCGAGCGGGTGCGGGCGACCGCCGACCAGCGGGGCATCACGATCGAGCTGCGCGAGCCCTCCCCGCCCGTGGCCGTCGTCGGCGAGCGCCGCCAGCTCGTCTCGGCGATGCACGCGCTCTTGGAGAACGCCATCACGTACTCCTACGACAACTCCTCGATCACCGTGCTCGGCGAGGCGGTCGAGGAGGTCCCGCTCGATCCCGTACCCCCGTCGGTGGGCGCCCCGCCGCCGCCGCCGCCACCGCCGTCATTCGTGACCGGCGCCGAAGAAGGCCCGCGCCTCTTCGACGCCGAGGAGGTCGACGCGCAGCTCGCAATGGAGCACACGCCGGCCGGCGGGACCGTTGCCGTGGCGGTCGAGGACCCCGAACCCGCGCCGTCCTTGCCATCTGAGAACGGGTGGCGCCACTCGCGCCGCACCGTGCGCCTGTCGGTCATCGACCACGGCATCGGCATCCCCTCGCGCGACCTCGACCGGATCTTCGAGCGCTTCTACCGCGTCGACCACGGCCGCAGCCGCGACACCGGCGGCACCGGCCTCGGGCTCTCGATCGTCCGCCACGTGGCCAACAACCACCAGGGCTCCGTCGAGGTTGACTCGCGCGAAGGCGAAGGGTCGACCTTCACGCTCGTCCTGCCGCTGATGCCGGACAGGAACCCATGAGCCAGCGACGCGTGCAGAGCGCCGAGTCCGACCTGCGCCCCATCTCGGTGCTCTTGGCCGAGGATGAGGAGTCGTTCATCGATGCACTCGTGATCGGCCTCGGGAACGAGGGCTTCAAGGTCACGGTCGCGCGCGACGGCGTCGAGGCGCTCCGGCTCTACGACGAGAACCAGCCCGACATCGTCCTCTTGGACATGATGCTGCCGCGGCTCTCGGGCCTCGATGTGTGCCGGACCATCCGGACGCGCTCGAACGTCCCGATCCTGATGGTGACGGCCAAGGGGACCGAGATCGACACCGTCGTGGCCCTCGAGGTCGGCGCGGACGACTACGTGACGAAGCCCTACCGCCTCCGAGAGCTCGTGGCCCGCATGCGCGCCGTCCTGCGCCGGACGCCCGAGCCAACCACCGGGGGGGCGGCAGCGGGATGGGACGAGCACCTCGGCGAGGACCCGATCCCCGAGATCGGGGGCATCCGGTTGGTCCTCGACCAGCGCCGGAGCTTCGTGCGGGGTGAGGAGGTCCACCTCCGTCGCAAGGAGTTCGACCTGTTGCGCCTTCTCATGGAGAACGCCGGGAGGGTCCTGACCAGGGACGTCCTGATCGACCGGGTGTGGGGTACCGACTACATCGGCGACACCAAGACGCTCGACGTGCACATCAAGCGACTCCGCAGCCGTATCGAGGTCGACCCCTCGAACCCGGTGCTGATCACCACCATCCGGGGTGTGGGCTACCGCTTCGACGGCGCCGTCACGAGCTGACCGGGAGCCGGGCTGCCCGTCAGGGGGCGCTGATCACCAGCTGCTCGCCCATGAACGGGGCGAGCACGGCCGGGAGCACCACGGAGCCGTCAGCCTGGCGCCCACACTCGACCAGCGCGGCCCAGATGCGCGCCCAGGCGAGCGCCGAGCCGTTGACCGTGTCGGCGAAGACCGGTGCGCCGCCGCCGGCGGGCCGGTAGCGAACGTTGGCCCGCCGGGTCTGATAGTCGCGGTACCAGCTGACCGAGGACACCTCGAGCCAGCGGTCCGAGCCCGGCGCGAACACCTCGAGGTCGAACGTGCGCGCCGCGGGGCCGCCGAGGTCGCCGGTGCACAGGTCGAGCACTCGGTAGGTGAGGCCGAGCGCTCGCAGCAGGCCCTCGGCCCGGGCCAGGATGTCGGCCTGGGCGCCGGCCGCCTGCGCCTGCGTTGCGTAGGCGAAGAGCTCCACCTTCTCGAACTCGTGGACTCGGAGCAGCCCTCGGGTGTCACGGCCCGCCGCACCGGCCTCTCGGCGGAAGCAGTGGGTGATGGCGGTGTAGCGCAGCGGGAGCTGCGCTTCGTCGAGGATCTCGCCACGGTGGAGGGAGGTGAGCGGCACCTCGGCCGTCGGGATGGCCCAGAGGTCGTCGCGCTCGACGTGATAGGCCTCGTCCGCGAACTTCGGCAGGTGCCCGGTCGAGGTCATCGTCTCAGTGAGCACCAGGGTCGGCGGGTTGATCTCTTCGTATGCGTCGCGATGCGCGTCGAGGGCCAGGGTGGTGAGCGCTCGCAGCAGTCGCGCCCCGGCCCCGCGGAAGAGGGGGAACATCGAGCCCGCCAGCCGCGCACCGCGCTCCATGTCCAAGATGCAGAGCTGCTCGCCGACCTCCCAGTGGGGGACACGCTGGTGCTCTGGCCATGCCGGCTCGGGGTCGCCGTCGTCTGAGCCCGGCCACCACCGCCGGACCTCGACGTTCTCCTGCTCGCCCGAGCCGTCCGGCGCATCCTCCGCCGGGATGTTCGGCAGGTAGAGCAGCGCCGTACGGACCTCGGCGGCGGTGACGTCGGCCTCGGCGGCGGCGGCACGTTCGTCGTCGCCGACCACCTTCGACTCCTCCGAGAGCGCGGTGGCCTTCTCATCGTCACCGGCGCGCTTGGCCTCGCCGACCTGGCGGGAGAGGTCTTTCACCCGTGCCCGCAGGGATTCCTGGCGGCCGCGGCGCGCCCGCGCCTCGACGTCGAGCTCGACCAGCCGGTCGACCTCGACGTCATCGACCCCACGGCGCGCCAGGGACCGCTTCACGCCGTCGGGGTCCTCGCGCAGCAGCCGGATGTCGAGCATGTCGAGGTCAACGGTAGCGTGGCGGCGTTATGGCAACAGACGAGGCGCCCGCACTCGGGCCGTCCCCAGCGGGGGCTGGGACGACAGCCATCGAGTGCGACGGGTTGGTCGTGCGCTACGGCGAGACCACGGCGGTGAACGGCCTCTCCTTCGACGCCCGGTCTGGCGAAGTGCTCGCCCTCCTCGGCCCCAACGGCGCGGGCAAGACGTCAACGGTCGAGACCCTCGAGGGTTACCGCCGCCCCGCAGGCGGGCGGGTGCGGGTCCTCGGGCTCGATCCGACCACCGAGCACGGCCAGCTGGTCGGGCGCATCGGCGTCATGCTCCAGCGCGGCGGCATCTACCCGATGCTCAGCCCCCGCCGGGCCGTCGAGCTCTTCGCCGCCTACTACCCGCGCCCGCAGGACCCGGTCGAGCTCTTGGACCTCGTCGGCCTGCGGTCCGTCGCCGCCACGCCGTGGCGCAACCTCTCGGGCGGCGAGCAGCAACGGCTCTCGCTCGCACTGGCCCTGGTGGGTCGGCCCGAGGTGGTCTTCTTGGACGAGCCGACCGCCGGCGTCGACCCCGAGGGCCGCCTCGGCATCCGCGAGGTGATCGCCGAGCTCCGGGGCCAGGGGGTCGCCGTGCTGCTCACCACCCACGAGCTGGCCGAGGCCGAGCGCCTGGCGGACCGTGTCGTGATCATCCACCACGGAAGGGCGGCGGCCTCGGGCACGCTGGCCGAGCTCGCCGCCCAGAGCGGGGCGGCGGCGACGGTGCGCTTCGGGTCAGCATCCGGTCTCGATGTTCGCTCCCTCTCGGCCACCGTCGGGGTGGCCGTGACCGAGGAGTCGGCGGGCCGTTACCGCCTCGACGATGCGGGCTCGCCCCAGCTGACCGCCGCCCTCGCATCGTGGCTCGCCGAGCGCGACGCTCCACTCTCGGACCTCCAGACGGCCCGCAGCCTGGAGGAGACCTATCTCTCGATCGTCGGCAGCGCCGCAGCGGCCGAACCCGAGCCAGAGCCGCTGGGCACGGGCCGGCGGCGGGGGGGGCGGCCGTGAGGGCCCTCAGCGCCCAGGTGCGCGCCGAGACCTACATGACCCTGCGGCGCGGCGAGACGCTCCTGCTCACCATTGGCATCCCGGTGGTCTTTCTCATCTTCTTCTCGAGCGTCCACGTCATCTCGACAGGCACGAGCACCGCCGTCGACTTCGTGGTGCCCGGCATCCTCTCCCTCGCCATCATGTCGACAGCCATGGTCTCCCTCGGCATCGCCACCGGCTTCGAGCGGGGCTACGGCGTCTTGAAGCGGCTCGGCACCACACCGCTCGGCCGCCCCCGCCTGCTCGGGGCCAAGGTCTCGACCGTTCTGCTGGTCGAGGTGCTCCAGGCCGTCGTGCTCGTCGTCGTCGGTCTCGCCCTTGGCTGGAGCGCGGGAGGTTTGTCGGGGGCGCCGGCCATCGGCGAGGCGGTGGCGGTGGGGCTGCTCGGCACTGTGGCCTTCGGTGGTATCGGCCTCTTCTTGGCCGGCGTGCTCCGGCCCGAGGTCAACCTGGCCGCCGCCAACGGTCTCTACCTCGTGCTGCTGCTCCTCGGGGGCATGATCGTGCCCCTCGCCAAGCTCCCGTCGGGTCTTGCCGACGTGGCCCGCCTCCTTCCCGCCGCCGCGCTCTCCGACGGCCTCCACGGCTCGCTCGGCACGGCGGGGACGGTCCCGCTCGAGTCGTGGGTCGTGCTCGCTCTCTGGGCGGTCGCCGCACCGGTCGCCGCCGCACTCACCTTCCGCTGGGAGTAGGCGGCTAACCCGGAGACGTGGCCGACGTGGCCAGGGCGCGCTGCCAGGCCTCGAACTCGGCCGTCGAGAGCGCGCCGTAGTGGATGGCCTTGATGGTGCCGTTCGCCTCGACGGCGACCGCCTCGGGGAGGCCGGTGAAGTAGAAGAGCCCCGAGGTCACCTGGAAGGTGGCGTCGACGCCGACAGGGAACGTCACCCCCGCCGAGTGCACGAAGGACATAGCGGCGGCCGGCGGGTCGCTCCCGTCGATCCCGATCGTCGCCACCCGGTCGGCCACCGCGGCTGGCTGGTTGCGCACGGTGGCGGCCAGGGCCGGGATCTCGCCCTGGCACGGCGCGCACCAGCTGGCGAAGAAGAGCAGGATCGCCGCCTTGCCGTTGGAGCCGCCGTCGGCCGTCACCCTCACCGTGCCGCTGCCGACGAGCTTGGGTAGGGAGAAATGGGGCACGGCGTCACCCGGCCCGGGGCGGCCTGACTTGGACGAACCACCGAACGAGCTGAAGAGCCCGATCCCGAGTGCGACGGCGAGCGCCACGCCGATGAGCAGGAAGATCGGCCTCGGGCGCTTCGCACTCCTCCCTGCGGGCGCAGGCTCGGGCGGCGGGGCCTGGTCGGTCGCCGGACCGGTGCGTGCATCAGAGGACATCGCGACCACCCTACGGCGCGCCCTGGGGCCGACACCACGCGGCCACCCCCGCACCGCGCCTCGACTGGGGCCCCGGGCAGCGCCCCATTACGATGAGCGAAGTGGGAGCATCCGAGGCGTCGCAGGACAGCAGGTGGCGGCGCGGACTGGCCCCGGCGACCTTCCGGCGACTGGCCATCGCCTCGGCGGCGCTCACCGCGGCGATCATCGCCACCGGTGCAGCCGTCCGCCTTACCGGCTCGGGGCTCGGCTGCCCCGACTGGCCGTCGTGCTACCAGCATCGCCTGACGGCCCAGCTCTCCTACCACCCGCTCATCGAGTTCTCCAATCGCATGGTGACCATCGTCTTGGTCATCGTGGTCGGTGCCACCCTTGTCGGGGCCCTCGCCCGGCGGCCGCGCCGTTCCGACCTCACCTGGTTGGCCGGCGGCCTGGTGGCGGGCGTTCTCGGCCAGGCGGTCCTCGGCGGCATCGTGGTCTACACGAAGCTCAACCCGTACCTGGTGATGGCCCACTTCCTCTTCTCGATCCTGGTCCTGGTCGATGCGGTGGTGCTCGTCCACCGCAGCTCGCGCGTCTACGACACGGGCAGCGGGACCCTCCTGGTGCCCAGGCCCGTCCTCCTGCTCGGCCGCGGGCTGGTGGTGTTGGTCGCCATCGTCCTCGCCGCCGGCACGGCCACGACCGGGGCCGGCCCCCACGCCGGTGGCTCGAGCGGCCAGCTGGTGGCCAAGCGCCTGCCCGTCGCGCTGCGAGACATGGCCGAGCTCCACTCGAGCGTCGCCCTCCTCTTGGTGGGCGTCGTGCTCTCCCTCGTGGTCGCCCTCCATGCCATCGACGTCCCCGAGCGGGTGCGGCGGACGGCGCGTGTGTTCTTCTGCGTGCTGGTGGCCCAGGCGGCCATTGGCTATACCCAGTACTTCACGCACCTGCCCGCGCTGCTCGTCGAGCTCCACGTCATCGGCGCCGTCTCGATCGCCATCGGCACGACCCGCTTCTTCCTCGGCTTCACGCATCACCCACTTGAAGCGACTCCCGTCCGGAGCAGCACACCGGACGAGACGCAGGTGCCGGAGGGGGCCACCGAACGCGGTGCCGCTGACCCGGTCACCGCCTGAGCAAGTCGCTGCCCACCGGCAGTGCCCTGTCGGTGGGCTGGTAGGTTCTTCGTGCCCTGGCGCGGCACCGGCCCCCATCGTCTAGCGGCCCAGGACGCCGCCCTTTCAAGGCGGTAACACGGGTTCGAATCCCGTTGGGGGTGCTCTGTGGCCTGGACCCCTTAGGCCGGTCCAGGGTTATGAGAGTTTGGTCCGAGGACGAGTTGCCTCGGCGACCGACGGCCGATGGCGGCTCAGCGGATTCGCTGGAGGACAGCGTTGGAGACTGCGAGGTCGAAAGCCGTTGGTTCGCAGGCGCCCCACCCACTCGAGCACTCGTTCCTGCCACTCCTCGCGTGGATCGGCGAGCGCCTAAAGGAGCGCCTCATAGCCGTCAGAGCCGCCGACGTCTTCGGGCGCCCAGCAACATCGATGCATCCTGAAGCCGGCGTCGACGCACGCGTCCCTCGGCTCAACCGGGGGTCCGCACTCGACAGCGGGGTCCGGTCGCCCGCAGCAGTCGCTTGTCTGGGGTGACAAGATCCGTGGAGAGCCATTCCGCTAGGGCGACGTACCACGCGTCGTACACCGTGATGCTGTCCCGAAGCCGCCATACTCGGCCGCCGAGCGGTTCGAATGGGTACTGGATGGTCCGAACGGTGTGGATCTGCGCGACTGCGGTGGCTGCCCGAACGGGGTCGAGGGCACCGCGCCGGACGAGGCCCCGCACGGCGGACGTCGCCTCTGCCGTGAAGATGGCAGGCACCTGGAGGACCGCCTGGTTGCACAGCTCGGTGCGCGCCGCATCGCCGTGTGCACCGACTCCGACGAGGGCATCGACCAGGACCGAGGCATCGATCACCGGCATGGACGAGATCGCCTAATGCGACGCCCGCTTGTCGGCCAGTATCTCGGCCGCCGAGATGAGGGCGAAACCCTCGCCCCCGTCGGTACGGATCCATTCCTCGCTCTGGCGCACCAGGTCTGAGGGTGCGCGAAGTGCAGCGTTGCGGATCATCTCAGCCAGCAGGTGCTCCTGGAGGCTCATGCCCGCCGCCGCTGCTCGAGCCCGGTACACGCGGTGCACTCCCTCAGGGACGTTTCTTACCTGGACTGTCGCCAGTGCATGCGTTTTAGCGCTCCTCACGCTGAATTGCGTCCTCCTGGCGACTGCACGTCCGAGTTCCGGCGAACAGAACGGTCGCGCCGTGGGGCGTCTCGGGCCGGCGCTCCGAAGCGGACCGGCGGCCGATGCGGCACGAGCCCGCGGGCCGAGCGCCTGGCCCTTAGCGGAGCGAGCGCAGCTGATCGGCGCTCACCGCCTCGGTCCCCGAGCGCAGCCGCACGACGAGCACCGCGTTGACAATGGCGATGGCGACGAAGATCGGTAGCGCCTCGGCCATGTGGATCCACGGGATCCACCATGCGGCCAGCCCGAGGACCACGACCGCCATCGCCGTAACGAGTCGACAGGCGACGAGCGGGCCGATCGGGCGTCGCCGGGTGCACGCGCTGATGCCGGCCAGGGCCACGTAGAGAGCAGCGAGCGGGACCATCAGCTTCAGGATCTCGGTGTCGGGGAGGCGGTGCGCTGCATCGAGGTTGACGAGCTTGGAGGCGCTGATGGCCGTGCCGGCGATGCAGATCTGGGCCACCAGGTTGAAGAAGGCCCACCAGCCGAAGCGCCGCTGGTTGACCCCGGCGGCCGGAATGTCCTCGAAATAGCCGGTGAAGATGGCGAAGACGAGAACGAACTCGAAGGCGAGCGAGACGACGTCGATGCTCTGCAGCGACTTGTTGCTGACCGAGATTGCGACTTCGATGAAGGACTCGCCACACACGATCAGCGTGAAGGCGCCCATCCGCTCGACGAAGTGCCGCTCGTCGCGAGCCGAGAAATCGCTCAGGTGCTGGGACTCGACCGTCGAGGACACGACGAGGAAAGCGAAGGCAATCGCCACCACCCCCAACCGGGCCGTCTCGGGGACGAATACCGCCACGAAGAATGCCGCCGACGCAACGCCGTTCAAGGTGGCGAGCCGCTGCGCATAGCGGCGGTCGGTGCCTCCGTGGCGCATGGCCCGCCAGAACATGGCGGCGATGGTGGCAAGGAGCACGGCGTACTCGAGTGCCAGGTAGGTGGAGTCGCCCGTGAGCGACGCCCGGGCCTCCATGGCCATAAGGACGATCACCATCATCTGGAAGAGCAGCAGCAGCCGGTGCCAGAGATCGGTCATGTGGAACCGGTTGGCGCACACGGTGGTGGTGAACCAGACCCACCACGACGCCGAGAAGACCAAAATGATCCACGCAAGGCCCGACGAGGGGTGGACGTGCGCAACCGCCTCCGAGAAGATCAAGATGGCGGCCACGAAGATCAGGTCGTAGAACAGTTCGATCCACGTCGACATGTGGTCGAACAGATGCGACTCGACCCCGGCGTCGCCCTCTTGGTCTCCTGTCTCCACCGCACCCCCTGGGAGCAGGCCGCCCGTCGACGCCGGATCCTTCGACACTGGCAGGACACCCGACACCGCGCAAGGTCCCGATCAGCCCTGTGCCGCCTCCTGGCACTCGCGACAACGGCCGAGCACGGCGAAGTGGTGCGGATTGATCTCGAAGCCGAAACGGTCGCGTGCCGTCGCCGAGAGCCCGGCGAACAGCTCGTCAGCCGCCTCGAGCATCGCCCCGCACTCCTCGCAGACGAAGTGCCCGTGGGCCCCGACCGAGAGGTGGTAGGTCGCTGGCCCGTGCCCGAGGTGCGCGTGCTCGACCACGCCGAGCCGCTCGAGCTCCTCCAGGTTGCGATAGACGGTGGAGAGGTGGATGTCGGGCGCCTGGGCCTGGACGAGCTCGGTCAGCTCCTCGGCGCTGCGGTGCCCCGGCATGTCGAACAGGGCATGGAGGAGGAGGCGCCGTGAGCTTGTGACTCTGCCCCCGTGCTCGCGCACGAGGCTGAGCACGTCGTCGACCGTCTCGACGTTGCGCACCGGCGTCTCGGCTGGCTCGGGAGCCTTGCTCACGTCGCCATCGTAGGTGTCCGGGTTCCGGGCGCACAGCGGCGGGGATACGGCCACTTCACTCTTGCGAGCGTGAGCGAACTACGAGCCACACCTTATTGCAAGCCCCTCGCATCTTCTCTAAGGTCGGAGGGTATGCGTCGACCGGGAGGTGCGAGCCGATGGCCGCTCCATTGAGCCGAGTCGCCAAGATCCGCCGTGGCCTGACACCGTCGGAGTGGCTGCGGGTGGGCGGCATGGCGCTGACCATCGCAGTGCTCAACGTGGCCGGCTGGGGGCTGCTGTGGGCCGCAACCTCCTCGCACCTGCACGTCAGCCGCACCGAGGTCTTCGGGTTCGGCACCGGCATCCTCGCCTACACGCTCGGCATGCGCCATGCGTTCGATGCCGACCACATCGCGGCGATCGACAACACCACCCGCAAGCTCATCGCCGACGGCAAACGGCCGCTCAGCGTCGGCTACTTCTTCTCCCTCGGCCACTCCTCGATCGTCTTTGTCCTCGCCGTTGCCCTCAACTTCGGCATCCGCCGGCTGAACGGCGCCGTCTCGGACACCCATTCGGGCCTCCACCGCTGGACCGGGATCATCGGCACCTCGGTGTCGGGGACATTCTTGTACCTGATCGCCCTGCTGAACCTCGTGGTGCTGGTCTCGATACTGCGCGTCGCCCGTGAGATGCGCCAGGGCCGCTACGACGACGCCGAGCTCGAGCGCCAACTCGAGAGCCGGGGCCTCATGAACCGGATCCTCGGCGGCTACGCCCGGCGGATCGACACGCCGTGGAAGATGTACCCGGTCGGCGTGCTCTTCGGACTCGGCTTCGACACGGCGACCGAAGTCGCCCTCTTGGTGCTGGCGGGCTCGGCGGTGGTCGGTGGCCTGCCCTTCTACGCCGTGCTCTCGCTCCCGCTCCTGTTCGCGGCGGGCATGTGCCTCTTCGACACCATCGACGGGTGCTTCATGAACTTCGCCTACGACTGGGCCTTCGCCAAGCCGATCCGCAAGATCTATTACAACCTCACCATCACCGGCCTGTCGGTCTTCGTGGCCCTGTTCATCGGCACCGTCGAGATCCTCGGGCTCATCGCCCAGGAGACCAACGCCACCGGGGGCTTCTGGGACTTCATGGTGCAGTTCAACATCAACCGGGCCGGCTTCATGATCGTCGGGATCTTCGCCGTCACGTGGGTGGTGGCGCTGTGCGTCTGGCATTTCGGCAAGATCGAGCACCGCTGGGAGCGCCAGGCCACCGAGGCCCGCATCCGCAGGGGCGATCTGGTCCCCGTCGACGACTGAACCACCGGGGGCGGCGGCCCACCTAGTGTGCGGTGCCAAGTGGCACCACCCGGGTGCCGCGCAAAGGGGGGGCCATGCGCCTCGGGCTGCTTGGAGTCGGTGTCGTCGGTGTGCTCGGGCTGGCAGCCTGCGGATCCGGATCCTCGTCGCCCACCACCACGACCACCCAGCACGCCACCACGACCACCGCGACGCCCACCACGACGACGACGGCAGCCAGCACCACGACCACCGCCGCATCGGGGGCACAGAACCTGCCGGTCACCGACGCGCTGCGCACCCAGCTCCTGGCGGTCGGCGCGGCACTCCACAACCTGCCGGTGTCGGACTACACGGGCCTCGAGCCTGGGGTGACCTACTACGCCTACGACGCGGCGACGAAGACGTACTGGGCCGGCTTCGGGCTCGCGCCGAGCTCGTCGTCGATGCCGGCGCAGGTCGCGAACCAAGACGACGGCAGCTACCAGGTCGCGTCCATGCCCTCGGGCGGCGCCTGGACCGCGCAGCTCACCGGCCTCGGCGGCGTGGGCGGCACGCCGTGCCCGATCACCCCACCCGCAGACGTGCTCGCCGCGTGGAACTGGGCACCGGGGTCCTGCCGAGCCTCGTCCTGACTCATCGAAGGGACTCCGGGTCAGGACGGCCCCACAGCCTACGCCGCTCCAGGATGGAGAGGACGCCCTCGGCGGGCGTCGGCCCACTGGGGCGGCGGTCCAACCACGCCTCGGTACTCCGCCGAGATTACCCACAAATTCGAGTTGGCTTTATCAGATACTCGGCCGTGACCGGGCTGGTCGGTGCAGTGGCACCATGGTGGCGGCAAGAGACGCCACGACGTGAGGAGGGCAACATGGGAAGCGACGCCGCCGACGAGCAGCGAGACGAGTGGCACCGGTCCCTCCACCACACGCCGGGTTCGGACCTGTCGACGTCGACCGCCCAGTCGCCGGGGATGCTGCGGCTCGAGGCCATCTCGGGCCGTCGCTGCGGCGCCGAGAAGCTCTGGATGGGCCAGACCAGGGTCGCTGCCGGCGTCGCCTCGGCCGATCACCATCACGGTGAGTCCGAGACGGGCATCTACGTGGTGTCCGGCCACCCCTCGTTCGTGTTCGCCCGCCAGGGCGCAGAAGTGCGCGTCGAGGCCGAACCGGGCGACTACATCTTCGTGCCACCCTTCGTCGCCCACCGGGAGGAGAACCGCTCGCCGGACGAGGAGGCGGTCGTCGTCATCGCCCGCAGCACCCAAGAGGCCATCGTCGTCAACCTGCCGAGCCTCTTCGCCGCGCCCCCGGGCGCCAGCTGAACCGTCGGGGCGAGGTCCACCTGCGCCGCCCCGTTGCCGCCGGGGTGGGTCGCCGAAAGAGCGCGCCCGGCGGTGGCCTATAGTGAACCTTCGCCCCCCGGCCCACTTCATGTGACAGGAGCCGGGGGAGAAACGGTGAGAGCCGTCTCGGACCTGTGGTGCAGTTTGGAGTGCACGCCGGCCTGTCAAGCCGGAGGTCGCGGGTTCAAATCCCGTCAGGTCCGCCAACCAGGCTCGTGGGGTCGCCACTCCACTAGCCTGGTCGCCCACGGTCGGGTAGCTCAGTTGGCAGAGCGCGCGCCTGAAAAGCGCGAGGTCACCGGATCGACGCCGGTCCCGACCACCGCACACACTGCGCCGCGCGCCGCTGACACCTGCGCCGCCGACGGCGCCCCCCGGATACTCAACAGGGCGCCCGCAACGTGATGAGGCGTGGGTAGGCGGGCCGCTGAACGGAAGCCGCCGACGGCGCCTCGATGTGGACGGGCCTGCCGAACTGGCCCAGCGTCATCGTGACGACCGACTCGAAGACGAAGGAGCCGGCCGGGAACGGGGCGCCCTGATCCGCGATGAGGTCCCGCTCGGTGGACCGCACGCGCACGATCCGCCCCTCACCATCGAGCCATACCGTGGTGGAGATCTGCGAGGAATTGCCGGGCCTGCGGTGCGCGGCGAGACAGGCCGAGAGCTGGGTGGTGGGCCGCACGCCGTAGGGGGTACCGCCGTCCGTCGCCGGGGTTGCGGCCCGGACCAGGAAGAGCTGGCCCGGTTGATAGGCAAGAAGGCCCAGGGCCGAGCCGGCGACGCCGTCGAGCGGCGAGGCCACCGAGTCCGGTCCGCCACCGGGCTGACGGATCCACGCCTCGGCGGACGCACCCGGTGGGCCCGTCGCGAGGCGGAGGTAGGAGGCCGACCCGACGACGATGATCTCGGAGGCACTGGTGATCGGCGCGTACCCGGTGCCACCCATCGGCGGCAGTGCCGTCGATCGGACGACGTCGCGCACGGTCCATGCAGGTCGGGTGAAGTCGATGACGCCGGTGCCGGTCGTGACCGCGCGCTCGGGGGGATGCGTTGAATGGAGCCGTCCGAAGATGGTCACCTGCGCCGACCCTGGCGCGCTGGTGGCCGCCAGCGCCTCGGCGACCGAAGGGTTGCCGGCGCCGGCCACCATGCCGGCCCAGGTCCCGAGCACGACGCCGAATCCCAGGACCGTCAGGGGGCCCAGGAGAGCCAGCGCCGGGTACCCCAGGGGGTCGAATGCACCGTGCCATCATGGCGCCGTTGAACGCACCGGCGGGGCCATTGCCGGCAACCTCGATGGCGAAACTCAGTTGGCCTTGGCGATGAGGCCCAGCTGGGTTGCGGCCGTGACCTTGCCCCGGCCTCGGACGCCCGGCACACTTTCCACGACGGCGATGATCTCGCCGCCGATCAGCTCGTCGTGGGCGACCAGGGCGTCACGGAGGGCTTCCACTACGCCGCGCTCGCGCACGATGATGGCTTTGGCATCCTCGTAGGCGGCTTGCAGCAGCTTGTCGGCGTCGGCGCGGGTCCTGTCGTCGGCGAGCACCTTGTCCACGATCGTGCCGCCGAGCGGCCCGCCGCTCGCCGCGGCGATCGAGAGGAACGACTCGCCCATCCCAAAGCCCCCCACCATGGCGCACGCCAGCCGTGTGGCCCCGAGCAGGTCCCCGGCCGGCCCACTCGAGATGTCGTTGGCGAACCACAGCTCCTCGGCGACGAGGCCGCCCATCGAGATGCGCAGCAGCGCCTCCATCTCCGAGCGCTTCTGCATGAAGCGCTCCTCGGCGTCCGAGTGCTGCAGCAGCCCGAGCGAGTCTCGGCGCTTCACGATGGAGAGCACGTCGAGCTTGCGGCCCGCGCCGACGAAGTAGGCAACCGTGGCGTGGCCGGCCTCGTGAGTGGCGACACGCCGCTTCTCGTCCGCCGTGTAGTTGGCCGGATCGGTCATGCCGAGCTCGGTGGCCAGCTTGGCTTCGGCGACGTCGGAGCGCTGCATGGCCGAACGCCCTCGGGTGAGGGCCACGATGAGCGCCTCGTCGAGTAGCCGCTCGAGGTCGGCCGGCGAGTAGCCGATGGTCATCCCGGCGATCTCGTCGGCGGCAGCCACGCCGTCGAGGTCGAGACCGTGCGCCTTCTTTCCCAGGTAGTAGGCGATGATCTCGGCACGCCCCTGGCGGCCGGGGAGCCCGAAGTAGATGGTGCGGTCGAAGCGACCCGGGCGAACAAGTGCGGGGTCGAGGTCGTCGCGCCGGTTGGTGGCGGCGACGACCAGTACGTTGGCCCGCACAATCTGGGGTTTGTGCAGCTGGCGGCCGGCCGGGAGGAAACGGTTGGCGAAGTCCACGAACGCGCCGTTGACCCGTTGGCCGGTGGTCGGCTCGTCAAAGGACTGGAGCTGGACGAGCAGTTCGTTGACCACGCCCGAGACCCCGTCGCCCCGGCTGCCCATGCCGTGGCGCGCCCCCCCGATGGCGTCGATCTCCTCGATGAACCCGATGGCACCGCCCTCGGCCCGGGCGTACTTGCGCAGTGCCTTGAAATAGCTGCGGATCTTGCGGTTGGTCTGGCCGTAGAACATCGACTGGAACGAGGACGACGAGACGAACAGGAACGGGACGTCGGCCTCCTTCGCCATTGCCTTGGCGGTGAAGGTCTTGCCGGTGCCCGGCGGACCCTCGAACAGCACGCCGCGCCGGGGCATGCCGCCCATCTGGTCCCGGAACGTCTTGTGGCCGAGGAAGAGGTTGATGGTGCGGACGACCTCAGCCTTGTTGGCGTCGATGCCCATCACGTCGTCGAGGCCGACCTCGAGCTCGCTCGGGCGGTACAGGATGTGCGGCGAGCGGCCCGCCCCGAGGAGGGGGCCGATGACGATGATGCTCATCACGAACAGCAACAAGATGGCCGGCAGCAGGGGCACGATGGCGTGGGGGACGTGCGGGAAGTTGAACAGCACGTGGCCCGAGAGGTCCCGGAAGAGCAGCCAGGCGAGCGGGATGAGCAGCAGGACGGCGAGCTTGCGCAGCCGCGCCTTGCGGCGGGCCTCCCGGGTGCGGGCCACGTCGGCGTCCTTGCCGGCCCGGCCCGGCGAGAGGATGGTGGAGAGGGAGCTGTTCAGCACCGACGGATTCACGGGCGCCGTCGGGGCACCAGCCGTCGGGAATGCGGCGCTGGCATCGTAGGCACCAGGGGCGCCTTGGTCATGTCTCGTCGGCCCATCTCCCATCTCGGCGGATCGCCTTCCACCGTAGGGCGCCGGTCGGCGGAATTCATCCCCAATCCGCCGTAGGGCAATCCTCTACGCGAGATCGCGTCGATTCCCCGGATTCCGGGCCACTGAGCTGGGGGTATGTGCGTGGAGTCGCCGGGCGGCTCAGACGAGCGGCAGCGTGGGGAAGGTCCCGCCGAGGAATCCCTTGGGGTCGACGCCGAGCACCTGGTCGAACATCGTGGCGTAGACCGAGCGGAAGTCGGTGGTGTAGACGAGGTTCCCCTCCGAAAGATTGGTGAGGCTCGGCGGGTCGCCGTAGAAGCCCCCCTTCACCGGGTGGCCGGCGACCAGGACGACGTTGGCCCACCCGTGGTCCGTCCCCGCCGATGCGTTCGCCGAGACCCGTCGGCCGAACTCGGTGTAGACGAGGACCACCGTCTCGCTCCCGCGTTCGGTCGCCCCGACGGCATCGACGAAGGCGCTGACGCCGGTGTCGAGCTGGGTGAGCAGTTCGGACTGGGTGTTCGCCTGCGCCGCATGCGTGTCGAACCCGCCGAGCTCGACGCTGTAGACCTCGGTGGCCGCACCGGCCAGGATCAGGTTGGCCACGATGCTGAGCTGGGTGGCGAGCACGTTGCCACTCGAGAGGCCTCCCCCGCCATTGGCGATGGCCAGCGCCGCTGCGCTCGACCCGGCGAGCGCAACGGAGTCGCTGGCCTTCACATGCAGCGGGTCGCTGTCGACGGTGCGGTTCAGGATCGGCCCGAGCGTGCGGTCGACCACGAGCAGGTTGGCGTCAGCGCTCGCCGAGCCGGCGAGCAGCGCGGGCTCGCCCCGAGTCGCCTTGGCCATGGCGGCGTAGAGGGCCTGCTGGCTGGCGGTACCGGGCAGCAGGAGCTTGCCGGTGGGGATCGCCGCCCCTTGGACCTTCGCCCCGGTGAGGGCGACCGGCATGGTCGGGCCGATGCCAACCGCGCGCAGCGGGTCCGAGCCGGTCGCGTCGAGCCAGCGGCCGAGCCACCCCGACCCCGACGGTGACGTCGGCTCCGCGCTCTGCCAGATGTCCATGGACTCGAAATGGCTGTAGTTGGGGTTGGCGAACCCGACACCCTCGACGATGGCCAGCCGCTTGTCGTCGAACAGCGCCTTCATGCCGGGCATGGAGGGATGGAGACCGAAGCCGTCATCGAGCGCCAGGACGCTCGAGGGGTCGATGGCGAGCGGCCCGCGTGCCGCCGCGTAGGCGGGGTCCTGATAGGGGATGACCGTGTTCAGCCCGTCGTTGCCTCCATAGAGGGTGACGAGCACCAGGGTGCGCGGCGAGCGGGTGGCGCCACGCGCCGCGGCGGCGGGCGAGAAGAGGGCGTCGAAGGCCTGGGGTCCGAGGGCGGCCCCGAGCACGCCCGCCGCGGCGGCACCCCCGCCGAGGGCGAGGAACTTGCGGCGGTTGAAGCGCCGGCGGGCCTCGGTGGCGGTGTCGAGGGCTGCGGGTTGGAGCGGGGGCATGGGCGTGATCCCTCTCAATTGGTCACGAACTCGGGTGAGACGAGGGCGAGCGTGAGCAGCGTCTCGGGATCGCCCGCCGCCCGGCGCAGGGCCGTCGACGTCGTGGTGGACCACCCGTCGAGCGACAGCAGCTCCGCTGCGGCGTCGAGGCGCGCCGCTATGGGTGCGTCGGCCACGTGGGAGATGTCCGCCACAGCGGCCAGACGGCTGGCGAAGCTCCAGCGGGCCAGCGCCGCCGAGGTTGAGAGCCAGTACTCGTTCTGCGACCACCCCCCCACGCTCGGCGGGTCGAAGAGCACCTGACCGAGGTCAGCAAGCGTGGTCTGGAGCCCCGCGGCACCGGTGAGCACGTCGCTCCCGCTCACTCCGAGGGCGCGCAGGGCGCCCACCACGTATTCGGTCGGCTGCTTCACGAGCCCGGTCCGGCTCGCCGCGGACGTGAACTCGGGATGGTTGAAGATGGCATCGAGCAGCGCGGTGACGTTGCGGTTGGCGCTGTAGCCACCGACCAGGTCGGCGACCACCACGTCGTCGGTCTGCACCGGGTAGGCGAGGTGGCTCCAGAACGCGCAGGGCACGTAGCGGGCCGACGCGTCGCTCCCCGTTGCGATGTCGATGACCTGCTGGCCGCTGTTCACGCCGCTCTGGCCGAGGAAGGTCTGAGAGGCGGCGGAATGCTGGCGCAGGTTCAGGCGGAAGCTGTTGGTGGTGAGGTCGATCGTCCAGCCGCTGAAGCAGTAGGCGGCGGCACGCACGTCGTTCTCGCTGTAGGTGCCCACCCCCATGGTGAAGCGCTCCATCAGCTCGCGCGCGAAGTTCTCGTTCGGATCGGCCGCCTTGTCCGAGCTGGCGTCGAGCCAGATCAGCATGGCCGGGTCGGTGGCGACCGCCTGGGTCAAGCTGTCGAAGTCGCCGGGCCCGAGTGTGCGGAAGAGCTGGTTCTGGCCGTACATGTACGAGGGGAACCGGACCTTCGACACCGCGGTCGGGAAGTGGCCGTGGAGGAGGAAGGCCAACTTCTCGCGCAGCGGGTTGGTCGTTGCCACCATGCGGGCGAGCCACCAGTTGGTGAGGGCCACCGTCTGAGCCCTCGCGGCCACGAGCACGGCGCGCCGGGCAGCGGGGTCCGTCGTCTTCAACTGCAGGTAGTCGGCCGGCGGCGGCGTGAGCGCCGGGAGGGCGATGCCGTCGGCGCCCGGGTCGGGCTGCGAGAGCCCCGCCACCAGTGCGTCGACCGTCGCCGAGTAGCCCTGGGCGCGCGCCGCTGCCAGCTCCGCCATGGTGGCGCCGAAGCCGGCGCGCCGAAGCAGCAGCGCGCAGGGATCGGGGCTCGCGCTCATCGGCCCTGTGCCGGTGGTCCCGCCCAGGGTGCGGCGGCGTCCAGCGGCGATCGTGGGTGTTCATGCCGGTCGGTCACGCTTGCGGGCACGTCGTCACCTTGTGGCCCCGGTGTGAGGGACCCGTCGGCAACTCGTGAGCATTGTGTGAGGGAGCGGGCGGCGACCGTGCGAACGTGAGGGGCGAGCTGCCAAGCTGTCGCCATGGACGACGTCGCTGCACCTCGGCCCCGCGTGGCGCTCCCCGCACAGCCCGACGGCGTGCCCTGGCCGAGGGGCACGTGGCCTGCCGCTTTGCTGCCCCCCGGGGTCCTCGACGCGCTGATCGAGGAGATGTTCGACGACTCGGGACCGCTCGCGACCACCTACGCCTTGGTGGTCGTCCAAGGGGGTCGCCTGTGCTTCGAGCGCTACGCCGGCGCACTGCCCCACTTCGACCGCCCCCCCGAGCCGGTGACCGCCGAGACGCGGTTGCTCTCGTGGTCCATGGCCAAGTCCATGCTCCACGCCGTCGTGGGCATGCTGGTCGACGAGGGGCGACTCCGCCCCGAGGAGCCCGCGGCCGTGCCCGAATGGGCCGAGCCCGGCGACGAGCGCCAGGCCATCACGTTGGAACACCTCTTGGCCATGCGCGACGGGCTCCACTGGAACGAGGACTACGTCGACGACAGGGTCTCCGACGTCATCGAGATGCTCTTTGGCAAGGGTGACGCCGACATGGCCCACTTCGCCGCCGACCGCCCCCTCGCCGTGGCTCCGGGGAGCCGCTTCAACTACTCGAGCGGGACGACCAACATCATCTCGGGCATCGTCGCCCGCGCGCTCGGGCCTGGTGCGCCCTATGAGCGGTTCGTGTCCGAGCGGCTCTTCGGGCCGCTCGGCATGGACTCGGCGCGCGCCACGTTCGACGACGCCGGGACCTGGATCGCCTCCTCCTTTGTGCACGCGACGGCCAGGGACTTCGCCCGGTTCGGCCTGCTCTACCTGCGCGGCGGCATCTACGACGGCGAGCGACTCCTCTCGGCCGACTGGGTGGACGGTGCCCGTGCGGCGCGCTCGGTCGACGTGAGCGACCACAGCCTGTACTCGCTGCAATGGTGGGTCATCGACGACGGCTACGGCACGTTTCGCGCCGCTGGCTTCGAGGGCCAGACCATCATGCTCTGCCCCGCGCTCGACCTCATCGTCGTGCGTTGCGGCAAGACCCCCGACGAGCGCAGCGCCGAGCTGGTCCGCTGGCGGGCCGAGGTCGTGGCCGCGTTGGCCGCCGCCCGCTGAGCCGCCCCGCTACCAGCCGGTGCCCGCGATGACCGGCGCGTTCATCGCCAGCTGGCTCATGCCGCCGTCGTTGGGCGCCTGGCCGAAGGGGTAGACGGCGCCGTTCGCCGTGGCGATCCAGTACCCGTGGCTACCGTCGTCGGTGAACACCGAGGTGGCCGGGTCGATACTCGGCGCCTCGCCGGACGCGAGTCCCCCGTAGTAGGCGGCGTCGCCGTAGGAGCAGAGCGAGCCGTTGGCGAACAGGATCCAGTAGCCCCCGCCGTCGGGGGTCCGCACCGCGGCGGTGACCGGCACGTCCTTCGGACCCGGGGCCCCGTCGTACTGCGCGTCACCGAAGGAGTACACGTTGCCGGTCGCGGTCACCACCCAGTACCCGTTGCCGCTGGCGTCGGGCATGACCGCCACCGCCGCACCCGCGCAGCCCCCGATGCCCGGGCAGGACCCTTCGTAGCGGGCGTCGCCGAAGGCGAAGACCCCGCCGTCGGAGGCGACCATGAAGTAGCCACCGCCGTCGCTCGAGGGCACCACCCCGACGATGGGCGCGTTCAGCCTCTTGCCGGGGCCCGGCGTCCCGGCCGGGGCGAGGCCGAGGCCCGGCACCGAGCCGTAGAAGGCGGTGTCGCCGAAGGAGAAGATCCCGCCGTCGGCGGCGACCAGCCAGTACCCGCCGTCGTTGGCGGTCGGCGTGATGCCGACGACCGCGCGCTGGAGATCGAGGGAGCCGGTCGAGCCGTAGAACTGCGCGGCGCCGAAGCTGAAGATGCCCCCATCGCCCCCCACCAGCCAGTAGCCGTGATCGGACGGAGCGCTGACCGGCGGGGCCCTGTAGGTGATGAGGAATGAGGAGCCCGAGACGTTGCCGGGATAGGCGATGACGTCGCCAGCCGAGTCGACCATCGAGACCGCGTTGAGATTGGCCGTCGCCGGGTCCGAGGCACTGGCGCCGATACCGCTGAAGGTGACCGCGCCGAAGTTGGCGAGCGGCAGCGGGCTCGAGCCGCCGGCCGAGGGGGCCTCTTCGATCCACTCAGCCGAGGACCCTGGGCCCCCGTAGGCCACGGGCTCGACCGTGCTCTGAGCACTGGTCGCGTCGGCGATGCTGACGGTCCAGTTTCCCGCCGACTGCTCCGAGATCGAGGCGACCATGTGGTCCCCTGGCGACACGAGACCGATGAGCTGCTCGGGTGCGGAATTACCCGGGGTGATGACCTCGTACCACGCGTAGTACTCGGTGGACCCGTCGAGGCTGTCCTGTTCGGTGCCGGCTTGGAGGAGCCACTGGTTGGTCGACCCGTCGACGCCGATCCACGACGAGGAGTACTGGTCGCTCGCCGTCGCGGTCACTGTCGGCACGGTCCACTGCCCGCTCACGCCGGTAAAGTCCGACCCCGAGTCGATGATCCCGGCCCAGTTGGTGGAGAGCCCCGAGGTCAACTGGCCGAAGAGGTGGGGGGCCACACCGGGGACCCAGACTGCGGGCGTCGGTGCGGGACGGCCGGTCAGTGCCTGTGCTTGGCCACCGGCCGCCCACGTGGGCGTGGCACCTGCGGCGACCGAGACGGACCCTGCGACGGCGGACGTGCCCGCAGCCAGCACGAACACGACAACCGACACTCGTCCTACGTGCACTCGATGCTGCATGAGTGGCCCTTCAGTCCCCCCGCTGCGTCACGCGACTGCCTTCCCAAGCACGCGTCCCACGGGGGGTAGGACTCAACCCTGCTCGCGCCCTCGAACCCCAGGCAGGGCCGCGCGGCCCTTGTGGGGCGGCAAAGGACCCTTACCGGTCGGTCACAAGCAGCTGCCAGGCACAGGCTGTTCGGATGGTTGCCCGTCGTGCGCCCACTGGGCGCGAGCGGAGCGAGCTGCAGGGCATGCACGTTCGCCTACCCGTCCCGCTCGCCCGAGGTCGTCTCGCGCGCGGGCGGCCCGTCGGCGACGCACCCCGGAGGAGCGGCATGTGCAGCAGAGTCGATCCGTTGATGCGGGACTCCCCGGGCGCTGTTCGCGCTCTCCGAGCCGCTGCCCCGGGGCTCAGGCGCCTTCGAACTCAAACCCGAGGTCGGGTGCGCTCAAGATGGAGCGGAACACAAGGCCCTCCGCCGCGGCCATCGCCGCCGCCGTCCCCCCGCGGTCGACCACGGCCACGAGGAGTACCGGCTCGGCCCCTGCCTCGATCACCGCGTGGGCCGCCTCGAGCAGTGACGTGCCCCGGGTGACCGTGTCCTCGGTGATGATGACCTTGTCGCCGGCGTCGAGGGCGCCGGCGATCCGGCCGCCGCCGCCGTGGTCCTTCACTTCTTTGCGCACGCTGAAGGCCTTGAGCATCCGGCCTCTCGACGCCGCCACACCGGCGGTCACGAACGCCACGGGGTCCGCCCCCATCGTGAGGCCACCAATGGCGGTGGCGTCGGGTGGCGCCACCGCCAAGATGGCGTCGGCAACGAGCACCATCGCCTCGGGGCGGCAGACCGTCTGCTTCGAGTCGATGAACCAGCTGGAGCGCCGACCGGACTTGAGGGTGAAGTCCCCGCGCCGCACCGAGTGCTCGAGCAGGTGTGCGCGCAGCTCCTCGAAGGGCGTCGAGGCGAGGTCGCTCACCGGGAAGGGCTACCTTCGAGCACCACGGCGCCCTCTCCCGGCACCACCGCGCCGATAACCGTCGCCTCGTGCCCCGACTCACGGAGCTGCGAGAGGACGATCTCGGCGGCGGTGTTCTCGACGATGAGCACCATCCCGACACCGAGATTGAAGACCCGCTCCATCTCCTCGGGCTCCACGTCGCCAGAGCGGGCGATCTCGTGGAAGATGCGCGGCACCTCCCATGAGCCCGTTGCCACCGAGGCGTCGCTCGTCGGCGGCAGCACCCGGGCGAGGTTCCCCGCCAGGCCGCCACCGGTGATGTGCGCGGCGGCGTGGACGGCGCCGGGGGCGATGGCCATCGCCGCCAGGACCGCCGGGGCGTAGAGCACCGAGGGCTTGAGCAGCTCGTCGGCGAGCGTGTGCGGGGCACCGTCCCACGCGGGACCATTGAGCGGGAGCTCGGCGCGCTCCAAGAGGACATGGCGCGCCAGCGTGTACCCGTTGGAGCGCAGCCCCGGCGACGGGAGGGCGACGAGTACGTCGCCGTCACGGACGCGCTCGGGGCCGAGCAGCGAGTCGCGCTCGGCCACGCCGACCGCAAAGCCGGCGATGTCGAGCTCCGTGTCGGAGCCGGGGTGCTCGGCCGTCTCGCCGCCGAGCAGCGCACAGCCCGCCTGCCGGCAGCCCTCCGCGACCCCTTCGACGAGGGTGGCGATGGTGGCCGGGTCGACCCGGGCGGTGGCGATGTAGTCGAGGAGGAAGAGCGGCTCGGCCCCCACGCAGACGAGATCGTCGACGCACATGGCGACGAGGTCGATGCCGATGGTGCC
This sequence comes from Acidimicrobiaceae bacterium, assembly GCA_003155135.1. GTDB lineage: Bacteria > Actinomycetota > Acidimicrobiia > Acidimicrobiales > RAAP-2 > Bog-515. Next base: position 42,445 of record PMFN01000004.1, read on the forward strand.
GTAGCGGCCGGTGGCGGCAGCCACCAGCAGCTTGGTGCCCACCCCGTCGGTCGAAGCGACGAGGACCGGCTCGCGGAAGCGGCCCGGATCGAGGGCGAACAGCCCGCCGAAGCCCCCAATGCCCCCGAGCACGCCGGCCCGGTGCGTGGTGGCGACCGTCGAGGCGATGCGGGCCACGACCTCGTCGCCGGCGTCGATGTCCACCCCGGCACCCGCGTAGGTCGCACCGCCCCTTCGGGCGGTTTCCCCCGTCGCGTCCAAGGCCTAGACCCCCGGCAGCGCGGCCTGGAGGCCGACCGCCTCGTCGACGTCGGCAGGCGTCGCCACGGCGCCCACGGTCGCCGCCTTCGGGCTGCGCAGGGCGACGGGCACGGCGACCGGGTAGTCGCCGGTCAGGCAGGCGTCGCAGAAGCCGGCACCAGGGGCGTCGATGGCCCGCTTCAGGTTCTTGAGGGAGATGTAGGCGATCGAGTCCACGTCGAGGAACTCGGCGATCGCCTCGAGCGAGAGGTTGGCGGCGAGCAGGTCGTCCCGGTTGGGGGTGTCGATGCCGTAGAAGCAGGGCCAGCGGAAGGGCGGCGACGAGATGCGCAGATGGACCTCGGCCGCCCCGGCGTCTCGCAGCATGCCGACGATGGCCCGGGTGGTGGTCCCGCGCACGATCGAGTCGTCCACCACGATCAGGCGCTTGCCCGCCACGTTGTCGCGCAGCGGGTTGAGCTTGCGGCGCACCCCGTTCGCCCGGGTCAGCTGGTCGGGCTCGATGAACGTGCGGCCGATGTAGCGGTTCTTGATGAGGCCCTGGCCGTAGGGGATGCCGCTGCGCCTCGCGTAGCCCTCCGCCGCGGGTACACCCGAGTCGGGTACGCCCATCACGAGGTCGGCGTGCACGGGCGCCTGCTCGGCCAACAATTCGCCCATGTGGCGCCGCGTGCCGTGAACCTCCCTGCCGTAGAGGCGGGTGTCGGGCCGGGCGAAGTAGACGAACTCGAAGATGCAGAGCTTGGCGTCGATGGCCTCAGGGGCGAAGAGCTGCTCGCTGTGCACGCCCGTCTCGTCGATCACCACCAGCTCGCCGGGCTCGAGCTCGCGCACGAAGGCGGCACCGATCACATCGAGGGCCGGTGACTCCGAGGCCAGCACCCAGCCCTCGGGGTGGTCCACGGGGCCGAGGCGGCCGAGGCACAGGGGGCGGAAACCGTGGGGGTCCCGCACGCCATAGACGTGGGTGGCGTCGAGCAGGACGAAGGAGAAGGCGCCCTCGAGGCCCGGCAGCACGGTGCGCAGCGCCTGGCGGAGGTGGTCGCCGGCCGAGGCGGGCTCGTTGTCGGCGGGGACCGCCTGGGACAACAGCTCGGCCACGACGTCGCTGTCGGAGGCGCCGATGCTGGTCAGCATGCCGGCGCGCTCGGTCAGGGCGGGGGTGTTGGTGAGGTTCCCGTTGTGGCCCAGGGCGAAGCCCGCCCGGCCGACGGAGCGGTAGACCGGCTGCGCGTTGGCCCAGTCCGACGAGCCGTGCGTCGAGTAGCGGGTGTGGCCGATGGCGAGTGAGCCGGGGAGGCCCGAGAGGGTGCGCTCGTCGAAGACGGCAGAGACGAGGCCCATGTCCTTCACGACGGTGATGGTCTGGCCATCGGACACCGCCATGCCGGCCGACTCCTGGCCTCGGTGTTGCAGGGCGTAGATGCCGTCGAAGGTCAGGTGCGCGACACCCCGGCCGGGTGCGTACACACCGAAGACTCCACAGGCTTCCTTCACGCGCCCAAACCCGCTCCCGGGCCCACGGGGGGGCGCACGCCGTTGTGCGCCTGGCCGGAGACCCTCATCGCAGACTCTAGTGTCGCACACCGGTGGCTCGACCGAGGGGGCGAGGCGCCCGAGCGGGTACCGTCTCGGTGTGATCGACCTGCACACCCACTCCGTCGTCTCCGACGGGACCGACCAGCCCGCCGCCGTCGTCGAGCTGGCGGCCCGGGCAGGCTGTGGCGCGGTTGCCCTCACCGACCACGACTCCCAGGCGGGCACCGAGGAAGCGGGGGCGCGGGCCTCTGAGCTGGGCATCGAGTTCGTGCCCGGGTGCGAGGTGAGCTGCGCCTTCCGGGGGACCAGCGCGCATGTCCTCGTCTACTTCGCCGAGCGCGACGGCGGCCCCTTCGCCGCCGAGCTGGCCCGGTTGCGCCACGACCGGGTAACTCGCAATCGGGCCATGGTCGCGCGCCTCGCCGAGCTGGGCATCCCCATCACCTACGACGAGGTGCTGGCCGAGGCCTCGAGCGAGGAGGGGGTGGGCCGGCCCCACTTCGGGGCCGTTCTGGTGCGCCACGGCGCCGCCGAGTCGATCCCCGACGCCTTCGACCGCTGGCTGGCCGAGGGCAGGCCGGCCCACGTGCCCAAGGCCCGGGTGACGCCCTCGGAGGTGGCCGCCCTGGCACGCTCCTCGGGCGGCGTGGCGGTGCTCGCGCACCCCTACAGCTTGAATCTGGAGCCCGACGACCTGGCCGACGCCGTGGCGGAGCTGGCCGGCGACGGCTTCGCGGGCATCGAGGCGATCTACGGCCGTTACAGCCCGGACCAGCGACAGCGCCTCGTGAACCTGGCCCGGCGTTTCGACCTGGTGGCGACCGGGGGCTCCGATTACCACGGGTTGGTCAAGCCCGATCTCACGGTCGGCACGGGCCAGGGTGACCTGAAGGTCCCCGACGCCGTGCTCGCCGAGTTGAAGGCCAGGCGCCCGGCCGCACCCTGAGCAGCGGTGTTGGCTCAGACGCCCTCGAGGGCGTCGGGGAGCGCCTGGCGCCAGGCGCCCGTGACCTCGACCACCTCGAGGTCGACCAAGCCCTCGATCACGAGGCGCGTCCCGCCTGCGGTCCCGAGCACGCCCGCCGGCACCCCCGCGTCCGCCGCCCGGCCGAGGAGGCCGTCGGGGTCGGTCGTGGCCACGAGTGCCCTCGAGGGGAGCTCGCAGAACAGCTCGTCGAAGCCGCCGATCCCGCCCAGCTCGGCACCGGTGCCGGCGTGGACCGCCATCTCGGCCAGCGCCACGCCGAGGCCCCCGCCCGAGCAGTCGTGCACGCCGGTGAGCGGGGTCTGTCCGCCGGCGACGGCCTCGGCGACGAGGGCGCGGACGAGCTCGACGAGGCGCCGGTGCGCCTCGGGGTCCAATGAAACAAGCGTGCCGCCACGCCGGGCGCGCCGCTCGAGCGCCCAGCGGCTCCCACCGAGCGGGAAGCGCCCGTTGGCTGCGCGCTCGCCGAGCAGCACGACGCTCGAGCCCTCCGTCCACCCAGCTCCCGGCGGGCGGGCCGCCAGCTCGTCGACCAGCCCGAGTGCGCCGATCACCGGCGAGGGGTCGATGTCGGTCCCGGCCGACTCGTTGTACAGGCTCACGTTGCCACCGATGACGGGCAGGCCGAAGGCGACGCAGGCCTCGGCCATGCCGTCGATGGCCTCGGAGAGCTGCCACATCACCTCGGGGTGCTCGGGGTTGCCGAAATTGAGGCAGTTGACGACCGCAGACGCCCGCGCCCCCACGCAGGCCAGGTTGAGCACGGACTCGGCCACGACGAGGGCCGTGCCGAGCCGCGGGTCGAGCGCGCACCAGCGCGGGGCGGAGTCGGTGGTCACCGCCACGCCCCTGCGGCTGGGCGGCAGCCCGGGGCCCGCCAGCCGCAGGAGGGCGGCGTCGCCGCCCGGGCCCACGACCGTGTTCAAGAAGAGCTGGTGGTCGTACTGGCGGTAGACCCAGCTCGGGTCGCCGAGGAGTGCGAGCAGGTCGCCCTCGACGTCGATCGGGCCCACGCCGACCGGGTCCTCGGCGGCGCGGGCCTCACGGTCGTCGGGTGGAGCGAGAGGGCGGTGGTAGAGCGGGGCGTCATCGGCCAGCGAGGCCGCGGGCACGTCGGCGAGGATCGGTCCGTCGAAGCCGTCGCGCAGGCGCAGGCGCCCCACCGCCACTCCATCGGATGAGACGGGTTCGGTCACGTGCCCGATCACCGTGGCACGCACCTCCCATCGCCGGCACACCGCTTCGACCTCGGGCCAATCTTGGGGGGTCACGATGGCCAGCATGCGCTCCTGACTCTCGCTGGTCATGACCTCCCAGGGCTCCATGCCCTCCTCGCGCCGCGGCACGGCGCTGACATCGACGTCCATCCCGACACCGCCCTTGCCAGCCGTCTCGCTCGTGGCGCAGGCGAGCCCGGCCCCGCCGAGGTCCTGGATCCCGACGACGAGCCGAGCGTCGAGCAACGCCAGGCAGGCCTCGATGAGGCGCTTCTCCTCGAACGGGTCCCCGACCTGGACGCTCGGGCGCTTGGCATCGTCGGGCTCGGCACCCTCGCCCGAGAAGCCGGCCGACGCGAGCACGCTGACCCCGCCGATGCCGTCGCGGCCGGTGGCCGAGCCGAGCAGCACGGCCAGGTTCCCGGGCCCCGACGCCGCCGAGAGCACGAGCCGTTCGACCGGGAGCGCACCGAGGCAGAGCACGTTGACGAGGGGGTTGCCGGCGTAGCACTCGTCGAAGGTCAACTCGCCACCGATGGTCGGGACGCCGACCGAGTTCCCGTAGGACGAGATCCCACCGACCACGCCCTCGAACAGCCAGCGCTGCCGGCCGTCGGTGAGCGGGCCGAAGAACAGCGGGTCCATCACGGCGAGCGGGCGAGCGCCCATGGTGAAAATGTCCCGGAGGATCCCACCGACGCCGGTGGCCGCACCCTGGTGGGGCTCGATGGCCGAAGGGTGGTTGTGGCTCTCGATGCGGATGGCGACCGCGATGCCGTCGCCGGCGTCGATGACCCCGGCATTCTCACCTGGGCCCACCAGCACGCCGGGCCCTTCGGTCGGCAGGCGGCGCAGGTGCACGCGCGACGATTTGTAGGAACAGTGCTCGCTCCACATCACCGCATACAGGGAGAGCTCGAGCGGGTTCGGCTCCCGACCGAGGACCTCGATCACCGACGCCAACTCGTCGTCGGTGAGGCCCAATGCCCGGTGCAATGGCTCGGTTTCGTGCCCCACGTCGCTCATCTCGACACCGTAGGCGACGGGCTCAGGTGTTCGGCTCACCGGCAAGATGCCGATGGGACCCATGGTTGCCAGTGAACCCTTGCACTGCGCGCCGGATATTTGGCGCCGAGGGCAGACTGCAGCCCGACCTTTCCCTTCCATCGCCGCACCACAGGGAACCTCTGTGGTGCGGCGTGGGGACATCCCAGGACGGCACCGTTTTGGCGCTGTCGGGGCGTTTGGGCCTAAGTTGCGCTGGATAGAATGTGCAAATTACAGGGTTGACCCTTGCTAAGTCGAGGAGGGTCCTAATCTGCAACAAGGGTCCTCTGCAGGGAAAACAGGGAAGCGCGCGCTGCATCGGTTGGCGCATGATGGGATCGACAACGTATATATAACGGGCAACCGTGGCATAAATGCAGAATCAGCAACTAGATTGTAGAAGACGAGATCGAGTGGGGAGAGCGAACGATGGCAACACAAAAAACCAGGACCGACCGACGGGGAATGAGCGCATCGCACAAGGCGGCGCTCGCGAAAGGTCGTGAAGAGGGCTTGGCAGTTCGACGGTATTTGGAGGCGCTCGAATCCTCGCGCCCCCGCCGTGGGCGCCGCCGCACTCCGGCGTCGATCGAGAAGCGGCTCAAGTCCATCGATACCCAGCTGGTCTCCGCTGACGCCCTGTCACGGCTCCACCTGATCCAGCAGCAGAAGGACCTCCAAGAGGAGCTCGACCGCAGCGGCGACACCCACGACATCACGGACTTGGAGAAGCACTTCATCGACGTGGCCAAGTCCTATGGGGAGCGCAAGGGCATCACGTACGGCACATGGCGCAGCGCGGGCGTGAGCGCCGCGGTGCTGCAAAAGGCCGGCGTCCCCCGTACCCGGGGCTGAGCCGGGGGATCAGAGCGCCGCTCGGGCCCTCTCGAGCAGCGCACGAAGGAGGACCGCGCCATCGGCGGAGCCGAGCAGGGGGTCCGACGCCCTTTCGGGGTGCGGCATGAGCCCGACCACGTTGCCCGCCTCGTTGGCGATGCCGGCGATGTCGTCCAGCGAGCCGTTCGGGTTCCCGACGTAGCGCAGCACGATGCGGTCCTCGGCGCGCAGTCGCTCGAGGGTCTCCTCGTCGCAGACGTAGTTGCCGTCGAAGTGGTTGATGGGGATCGACAGCTGCGTGCCGACCTCGACACCCGCGGTCAGCACCGAGCGCTGCGAGACCACTTCGACGGTGGCCGGGGCGCAGAGGAAGCGCAGGTGCTCGTTCTTCTGGAGCGCACCGGGCAGCAGCCCGGCCTCGGTCAGCACCTGGAAGCCGTTGCAGATCCCGACGACGGGCCCGCCGTCTGCTGCGAAGCGGGCGACGGCGCCCATGACCGGCGAGAAGCGCGCGATCGCGCCGGGCCGCAGGTAATCGCCGTGGGCGAAGCCGCCCGGCAGGACGACGGCGTCGAGGGGGCCGAGCTCCTCGTCACCGTGCCAGAGCAGGTGGGCGTCGGCACCGAGCCGTCCGAGGGCTGCCACCACGTCGTGCTCGCAGTTGGTGCCGGGGAACACCACGACCCCGACGCGCGCCGCCATCAGGCGTGCGGGGTGAGCTCGAGATGGCTCTGTTCGATGACCGGGTTGGCGAGCAGGCGGTCGGCGAGCTCGGAGGCGATGGCCCGGGCTGCCTCCTCGTCGTCGGCCTCGACCTCGAACGCGAACGAGCGCCCGGCGCGCACCTTGGCGACGGCGTCGAAACCGAGGGCGGGGAGCGCTCGCTCGATGGTGGCGCCTTCAGGGTCCGAGATCCCCGGGCGCAGCGTCACTTCGACCTTGGCGGCGAACCTCATGGGCGGGGACCGTACCAGTCCGACAGCCGCCTCCCGGTCACCCGCTCATAGGAGGCGATGTAGCGCTGCGACGTGGCCGCCACCACCTCGGGGGGCAGGCTCGGCGGCGGTGGCCGCCGGTCCCAGGGCTGCGCGGCCAGCCAGTCGCGCAGCGGCTGCTTGTCGAAGGCGGGGGGCGTGGTTCCCGCCACGACCTCACCGGCCGGCCACAGGCGCGACGAGTCGGGGGTGACCAGCTCGTCGCAGACAGTGAGCTCGCCGTCGATGAGGCCGAGCTCGAACTTGGTGTCGGCCAGGATGAACCCGGCCCGGCGGCACCTCGCCGCCGCACGCTCGTAGAGCTTGAGGCACAGGTCCCGGGCCCGGCCAGCCAGCTCCGCACCGACGAGGCCTGCGGCCGCGTCGAAGTCGATGTTCATGTCGTGGCCCTCGGTCGCCTTGGTCGATGGCGTGAACATCGGCGCGGGCAGGGCGCTCGCCAGCTGCAGCCCGGCGGGCATCGGCGTCCCGTGGATGGTGCCACTCGCCTCGTACTCGCCGAACGCCTGGCCGGCCAGGTAACCGCGCACGATGCACTCGAGAGGCAGCATCTCGGCACGGCGCACCAGCATGCTCCGCCCCGCCATGTCGGGAAGGGCCGCTGCCTCGGGCACGAGCGCGACGATGGCTGCGGGGTCGGTCGCGAGCAAGCTCATCGGCGCGAGATCGGCGAACGCCTCGCACCAAAAAGCGGACATCGCCGTGAGGACCCGCCCCTTCTCGGCGATCGGCTCGGCCATGATCACGTCGAACGCCGAGATCCGGTCCGAGGCCACCATGACGAGGAGCTCGCCGCCCGACGCGTAGAGGTCGCGGACCTTGCCCCGGTGGACCAACGCCAGCGGCTCGGTGGTGCTCACCGGGCGCCCCCCACGTCGGCCTCGATGGCCGAGAGCGCGTCGGTGAAGCGCGAGATGTGCGCGAGGTAGCGCTCGAGGTCGAAGGCCCGGTCGAGCTCTTCGCCCGAGAGGTGTACGTCGTCGTCCTCGGCCAGTACCGCACGCAGGGGCCTGCGCTCGGACCACGACACCCGGGCGTCTCGCTGGACGATCCGGTACGCCTCGTCGCGGCTCAAGCCCGAGCCGACGAGTGCCAGGAGCACCGCTTGGCTGAAGACGAGCCCGAAGGAGCCCTCTGTCAGGTTGGCCAGGGCACGCTCGGCATTGATGACGAGGCCGGCCACGAGGCCGGTCGCCTTGCGCAGCATGTAGAGCGTGAGGAGGGACGCGTCGGGCAGCACGACCCGCTCGACGGAGCTGTGCGAGATGTCGCGCTCATGCCATAGCGCGACGTCCTCCAAGCCCGCACCGAGATAGCCGCGCAGCACTCGGGCCAGCCCGGTGAGGCGCTCGGAGAGGATCGGGTTGCGCTTGTGCGGCATCGCCGAGCTGCCCTTCTGGCCGGGGGCGAAGGGCTCCTCGGCCTCGCCCACCTCGCTCCTTGCCAGATGGCGGATCTCGGTGGCGATGAGCTCGATGGTGGCGCCGACCGAGGCACAGGCGTACAGGTACTCGGCGTGGCGGTCCCGGGCGATGACCTGCGTCGCCGGGGTGGGCGAGAGCCCGAGCGCCGCGCACACGTACTCTTCGACGGCGGGATCGATGTTCGAGTAGGTCCCGACCGCGCCGGAGAGCTTCCCGACGGCGACACGCGCGCGCGCGGCGATCAGGCGCTGGCGGTCCCGATCGGCCTGGAGCGCCCAGAGGGCGAACTTCGCGCCGAACGTGGTGGGCTCGGCGTGCATGCCGTGGGTGCGGCCGGTGACCGGCACGTTCTCGAGCTCCCGGGCGCGCTCGACCAGTGCGTGCACCAGGGCGCCCGACGCCTCAATGAGCAGGTCGGACGCCTTCACGAGCGTGGCGCACGCCGCGGTGTCGACCACGTCCGACGAGGTGAGCCCGTAGTGGATCCACGACCCGACCGGTTGGCCGATCCGCTCTTGGACCACGTCGACGAAGGCGGCGACGTCGTGGTTCGTCGTCTCCTCGCGCGCCGCCACGGCGCGGACGAAATCGGCGTCGACCACCGGCGCCCGTTCGCGCAGCTCGATGACGTCGGCAAGCGGCACCACACCGATGCGGGCCAGGCCCTCAGCCGCCAGGAGCTCGACCTCGAGCCACATGGCGAGGCGAGCCTCGTCGGTGAAGAGGGCCGCCATGTCCTTCGGCGAGTAGCGCCCGATCACCGCGCGGATCCGATCGTGTTCGCAGCCGCCCCGATGTCGGTGCGTACCTGCGCGCCCGGCCAGCCGATCCCGGCCACCCCAGCGTACGCGCGCCTCCTCGCCTCTTCGGGTCCGCGAGCGACCGCGGTGATGCCGAGCACCCGGCCGCCGGCCGTCACGAACCGGCCCTCTGCGTCGCGGGCCGTCCCGGCGTGGAACACGGTCACGCCTTCGATGGGCACCTCGAGCTGGCCCCGCTGGTCGAGACCCGAGATGAGGCCGCCGGTCTCGGTCGCCCCGGGGTACCCGGGGGAGGCGACCACCACGCAGACCGCCGCGTCATCCGTGAAGCGCGGCGCGTCCTGGAGGCTCCCGCCGGCCACCGAGGCCAACAGCTCGAACGGGTCGCTCGCCAGTCGCACCAGGACGCACTCCGCCTCGGGGTCGCCGAATCGGACGTTGTATTCGAGAACCTTCGGGCCCTCGTCGGTCAGCATGAGCCCCGCGTAGAGCACGCCGCGGTAGTCGATGCCGCGGGTGCGAAGTGCGGCGAGGAGCGGCTCGACGGCCGTGTCCATGAGGCTGTCGACGTCGGCGGCGTCGAGGGCCGGGATCGGCGAGAATGCCCCCATGCCGCCCGTGTTCGGTCCGGCGTCGCCCTCGCCGAGGCGCTTGGCGTCCTGGGCGGGCGCGAGGGCCACGACGTGTCGCCCGTCGCACAGCGCCATGAGCGAGCATTCGGGCCCCGCCATCCCCTCTTCGATCACCACCCGGCGGCCGGCTGCCCCGAAGGCGGCGCCCGAGAGCTTCGCCTCGACGTCGGCGATCGCCTCGGCGAGCGACTCGGCGACCAAGACGCCCTTGCCCGCGGCGAGTCCGTCGGTCTTCACCACCCAGGGCCCGGGCAGCGAGCGCAGGAAGTCGGTGGCCTCGTCCACCCGGTCGAATGCTGCGTAGCGAGCCGTCGGCACGCCGGCTTCGGCCAACACCTCTTTCATGAAGGCCTTCGACCCCTCGAGCCGGGCGCCGTCGGCCCCGGGGCCGACCACGGACTTGCCCTGGGCCCGGAGCCGGTCGGCCAGCCCGTCGACCAGGGGGGCCTCGGGGCCGATGACGACCAGGTCGGCGTCGATCTCGCTCGGAGGGGACGAGCTGACGGTGATGGCGTGGCCCTCGGGCGAGGTGCCGGGCATGCCGGGGTTGCCGGGTGCCACCACCACGTCGGCGCTGCGCGCCAGCGTGTGGGCGAGGGCGTGCTCGCGCCCCCCTGCGCCCACCACGAGGACGGTCGGGGAGACGGCGCTCACGCTGTGGCGAAGGCCACGAACTGCTCGCGCCCCGGGCCGACGCCGACCAGGCGCACGGGCACCCCGATCTGCTCGGCCAAGAAGGCCACGTAGTCCCGCGCGGCGCGGGGCAGGTCCTCACTCGTGGTTGCCGTCGTGAGATCGGCACGCCAGCCGGGCAGCTCCTCGTAGATGGGCGTGACCTGGTGGAGGATCGACTGGTGGTACGGCGGGTACTCGAAGCGCTCGCCGTTCGCCTCGTAGGCGACGCAGACCTTGACGGTCTCGAACGTGTCGAGGACGTCGAGCTTTGTGAGGGCGACCTCCGAGAGCGAGTTGAGCCGGACGGCCTGGCGCGCCATCACGGCGTCGAACCACCCGCACCGGCGGCGGCGTCCGGTGTTGGTCCCGAACTCGTGGCCGCGCTCGACGAGCAGGTCGCCGGTCTCGTCGCTGAGCTCGGTCGGGAACGGGCCCGCGCCCACCCTGGTGACGTAGGCCTTGGCGATCCCGATGACCCGGTCGATGTCGCGCGGTCCGAGTCCCGAGCCGGTGCAGGCGCCCCCGGCGACGGGGTTCGACGACGTCACGAAGGGATAGGTGCCGTGGTCGAGGTCGAGGAAGGTTGCCTGGGCCCCTTCCATCAGGACGTTGCGGCCGGCGGCGAGGGCGTCGTGGACGATGCCCACGGTGTCGCCGATCATGGGGGCGATCCGCGGTGCGTACTCACCGAGGTAGCGGGCCGCGATGTCGTCCGCAGAGAGCGGGAGCCGGTTATAGACCTTGGCCAGGACCGCGTTCTTCTCCTTCAGGGCGACGTCGAGCTTCTGGCGGAAGATCTTCTCGTCCAAGAGGTCCTGGACGCGCAGGCCCACGCGGGTCGCCTTGTCGGCGTAGGCGGGGCCGATGCCGCGCTTAGTGGTGCCGAGCGAGTTCTTGCCGAGGTAGCGCTCCGTCACCCGGTCGAGCTCTTGGTGGTACGGCATGATCAGGTGCGCGTTGCCGCTCACCACCAGGCGCGACGTGTCGACGCCCTTGTCGGTGAGCACGTCGATCTCCGCGAGGAGCACCTCGGGGTCGACCACCACGCCGTTCCCGATGACCGGGGTGATGTGGTCGTAGAGCACGCCCGAGGGCACCAACTGGAGTGCGAACGCCTCGCCGCCGACGACGATCCGGTGCCCGGCGTTGTGGCCGCCCTGGTAGCGCACGACCAGGTCCATCTCGCCGGCGAGGAGGTCGGTGAGCTTGCCCTTGCCCTCATCGCCCCATTGGGTCCCGACCACCACGGTTGCCGGCACGTTTTCCTCCGTCTCGCCGCCCGGATTACGTCTCACTCTATCCCGCGTCGGCGTACCTCCAGGTGGCTGGGACCGTCGCACGTCCTGGTCCCTCGTGCCCTGCGGCATCGCCCAGTTCGCCCCAGAGGCTACTAATCAGTAACATGCTCAGGCCGGGGAATCCCCTGGAGGGTCGGAGGTCACAACTCGTGGTGCTGCGCGGTCTGAAGCGGCAGCGCATCGCGCCGCTTGGCCGATCACGCAGGCACGGCCTGTACCTCTCGGCCGGCAGCCTGGTTCTGGCCGCGACCGCCGTACTCAGTCCCATCCGGGTCGGGGCGGCCCCGGGCACACCGGACAGCGGCACCGACCTGGTCGACGAGACGTTCACGGGCGCCACACTGACCAACCCCTACGCGTGGACCGCATCAGGCAGCGCGTGCCTGACGGGGGCGAACCCCGCCGTGACCGTGCCGGCAGGACAGCTCGGGCCCTGCACAAGCTCGACGGACGCTCCGACCCCGGGGGTCACGCCCGGCTTCTTGCAACTCACCAGTGCAGGCGGCGACGAGGTGGGCAGCCTGCTCTTCAACGAGCCACTCCCGTCGAGCGCGGGCATCGACGTCACGTTCAACACCTGGCAGTACGGCGGGACGGGGGCTGACGGCATCGGCCTGTTCCTCGTGAACGGGACCACCACGCCGGTGACGGCCGGCGCCTCGGGGGGCTCCCTCGGCTACGCGCAGAAGACCGGCATCGCCGGCGCCGCCGGCGGCTATCTGGGCCTCGGGCTCGACACCTACGGCAACTACTACAACGACGGCGAGGGACGCGGCACGGGGTGCCCGGCCGGGCAGCAGTCCCCGGTCGGCACCGCCGGGACGCTCGTCCCGAACTCGGTCAGCCTGCGCGGGCCGGGCTCGGGCACGCAGGGCTACTGCTTCTTGGCGTCAACGGCCACCGCCCCGCCCAATCCGACCACCACGCTCCCGGGCAGCCTGCGAGGCACCGACGATACGACCGCATCCGAGCGCTCGGTCCATATCGTCATCAGCCCGGCACCCAACCCCATCGTGACGGTGTCGATCGACTTCCACGACGGCAACGGCTTCCAGCAGGTGCTCTCGACTCCCGCACCACCCAACCCGCCGCCCACCTACAAATTCGGCTTCACCGCCTCGACGGGCGGTTCGACGGACATCCACCTGCTCACCATGGTCCACGTCCAGACCGTCAACCCGCTCCCGTCGCTCAACTTGGTGAAGCAGGTCGTCACCGCCGGCATCCCCCTCCCCCCGCCCGTGGGCCAGGTCGTCCCCTACCAGTTCGTCGTGACGAACGGCGGTACGGTCCCGGTCGACGACGTCACGATCGCCGACCCGCTGGTGACCGATGCCACGTGCCCGCTCAGCACCCTCGAGCCGAACCAGACCGAGACCTGCACCGGCAGCTATGTCCTCACTGCGGCGGACCTCGCCCAGGGCAGCCTCGAGAACACGGCGGTCGCCGACGGGACGACGTTGAACGGCGCCGTCTCCTCGCCGCCGTCCAGTGCCACGCTCGGCTTCGGGCCGCGCCTCGCCCTAACCAAGGCCATCACCACGGCCGCGCCCTATTCGCTCGGCCAGATGCTCACCTACCGCTACGACGTGACCAACACGGGAAGCGTCACGCTCGCCGGGCTCAACGTCGTCGACTCGAAGATTCCCGCCGGCGTGGTGTGCCCGACCACCACGCTCACCCCTGCGCCCGCCTACGGGTCCTCGGAGAGCTGCACCGCTTCCATGGTGCTCACCGCCGCCGCCCTCTCCCCCGACGGCACGCTCACCAACACCGCCTACGCCACGGCGGCGAGCTCCCAGGGCGCGGCCACGTCCCCGACGGCCACGGTGACCGTCCCGGTGGCGGCCGACGTCGGGCTCACCAAGACGGTCGACAACCCGGCACCCTTGCTCGGCCAGACCGTCACCTTCACCGTCACCGCCACCAACTACGGGCCGGCCACGGCGACGTCCCTCGCCGTCTCGGACCCGCTGCCGAACGGCCTCGTCTTCGTCGGGGCCAACCCGTCGGAGGGCACCTATGTCGCGGCGACGGGCCTGTGGACCGTCGGCTCGCTGGCGGTCGGCGCGGCGAGCACCCTCACGCTGCAGGCCACGGCCACGGTGCCGACCACCATCGTCAACACCGCCACCGTCAGCCATCTCGACGAGCCCGACCTCACCCCGGCCAACGATTCGGCCTCCGCCGCAGTCAGCCCGATCCAGCCCACCGCCGACATGGCCGTGACCAAGACGGTGGACAACGCGACCCCGACGGTCGGCGACACCGTGACCTTCACCGTCACCGCCACCAACAACGGCCCCTTCGCCGACCCGGGCGTCGCCCTCACCGACACGGCCGGGCCCGCCCTCTCGGTCACCGGTGGCACGCCGTCGGCGGGGAGCTTCGACCCGGCGAGCGGCGTCTGGACCCTCGGCAACGTGGCGGTCGGGGCGGTGGCCACGCTGCAGGTGACCGCCACGGTGCTCGCCGACGGGCCCTCGACCAACGTGGTGGCGGTGACTGCGGCCGGCCTCCCGGACCCGTTCCCAGCCAACAACAGCGCCACGGCCACCATCGTCGCCCAGCCCCAGACGGCCGACGTCGGGATCACCAAGGTGCCAAGCACCACCGCCCCGACGACAACGGCGCCGTTCACCTACACGCTCGTCGCCTACAACGACGGACCCGACCCGGCCGCCGACGTCACCGCCACCGACCTGCTCCCCGCCGGGCTCAACTACGTGAGCTCTTCTGCCACCCTCGGCACCTACGACCCGACCACCGGCGTCTGGCTGCTCGGCCAGCTGGCAAACGGACAGCGGGCGACGCTCACCATCACCGTCCAGCCGACCACGCCGGAATCGGTGACCAACACCGCCACCATCACGAGCACGACCCTCGATCCGAACCCCGGCAACAACTCGGCCTCGGTGGCGGTGGCGGTCGCCGCCGTGGCCGACCTGGCGGTGACCAAGCAGGTGAGCGACAGCCGGCCCCTCCACGGGGCAGAGGTCACCTACACGGTGACGGTCACCGACCTCGGGCCCCAAGACGCCACCGGGGTGGCGCTCTCCGACCCGCTCCCCACCGGGGTCACCTACGTCAGTGCCGCACCGTCGCAGGGGACCTACGACCCGGTGGCCGGGACGTGGACGGTGGGCCCACTCGGCGACGGAAACACCGCCACCATCAGTGTCGTTGTCACAGCCAGCGCGGTCGGCACGTTCACCAACACCGCGTCGGTCTCGGCCAGCGACCAGATCGACCCCGACCTGTCCAACAACTCGGCGTCAGCCACCATCGAGACGCAACCCGTGGCCGACCTCGCCGTGGTCAAGACGACCCCGGTGCCCGCAGTGCGGCTCGGTCAGGTCGTCCCCTACACCGTGACCCTCACCAACAACGGCCCCGACGCGGCGACCAACGTTGCCGTGACCGACATCATCCCCGCCGGACTCTCCTTCCTGTCGGCGGCGACCAGCGAGGGCACCTACGACGCAACAAGCGAGGTCTGGAGCGTGAACGGCGCGACACCCCTTGGCGTCGGGGCTTCGGCCACCCTCACCTACACGGCGACGGCCGGTGCCCTCGGCCCGGTCGAGAACACGGCGGTGATCTCGCACAGCGACCAGTTCGACACCAACCCCACCGACAACTCGTCGAGCGCCCTGATCACCGTGTCACCCCCCGAGGCGTCGGTCAGCATCACCAAGACCGCCTCAGCGCCGAGCGTGCAGATCGGCGGCGAGATCACCTACACCATCACCGCGGCGAACGCGGGCCCCGACCCCGCCCTCGGCGTGGCGGTCGATGACAGCCTGCCGCCGGGTGCGGTGTTCGTCAGCGCGGACTCGGGCTGCGTGGCGAACGGATCGGTCGTGCACTGCCCGCTCGCGACGCTGCTCGCCGGCGGGTCGGCAGTGGTGCACATCACCGTGGCCCTCACCGCCACCGGCACCGCCACCAACACGGCCCAGATCAGCACCTCGACCGTCAACACCGACCCGACCATCACCGCCCATGCTGCGGTCGTGGTCAGCCCGGTTCCGGTGGTCCCGCCGCCGCCGGCCCCACCGGCCCCGCCGATCGATCCCTCCGCCCCGGTCGCGTCCGGCCCGATGGTCGCGGCCGCGATGGCACAGGGCTCCTCGCTCGCCTTCACCGGCTTTGACCCGACGGGCATCGCCGAGGTCGCCGCACTGCTGTTGGGCGCCGGCACGGCGGTGCTCGCCCTCGGCCGGCGGCGGCGGTGCAGGGCCGGCGCGGGGCCGGCGCCCTGATGCGCCCGTAGTCCTGGAGCGTCAGCGAAGAACGATGGCGCCGTCGGCGACGTGGACGGTGACCGTCGAACCCTCGAGGTAGCGGCCCTCGAGAAGTGCGAGCGCCAAGGGGTCCTCGACCTTGTGCTGGATGACCCGGCGCAGGGGGCGCGCGCCGTAGTCGGGGTCGAAGCCCTCCCGTGCCAGCTCGGCTTCGGCGGCGGGGGTGACCTCGAGCGCCAGCCGGCGCTCGGCCAGGCGGGTCCGCAGCCGTTGGAGCTGGATGCCCACGATGATCGCCAGGTCCGCTTCGCTGAGGGAGCGGAACCGGACGATCTCGTCGACCCGGTTCACGAATTCGGGCTTGAAGAACGCGGCCGGATCCCCGGGCAGGTTCGAGGTCATGATGAGCACGGCGTTGGTGAAGTCGACGGTGCGGCCCTGCCCGTCCGTGAGGCGCCCGTCCTCGAGCACCTGCAGGAGGATGTTGAACACGTCGGGGTGGGCCTTTTCGATCTCGTCGAGCAGGATCACCGCGTAGGGTCGGCGCCGGACGGCCTCGGTGAGCTGACCGCCCTCCTCGTAGCCGACGTAGCCCGGGGGCGCGCCGACGAGGCGGCTCACGGCGTGGCGTTCCATGTATTCGGACATGTCGATGCGCACCATGGCGTGCTCGTCGTCGAAGAGGAACTCGGCGAGCGCCCGGGCGAGCTCGGTCTTGCCCACCCCGGTCGGGCCGAGGAAGAGGAACGAGCCGATGGGGCGGTTCGGGTCCGAGAGGCCGGCACGACTGCGGCGGATGGCGTTGGACACCGCCGAGACGGCCTCGTCCTGGCCCACCACACGGGAGTGGAGGAAGTCCTCCATGCGCACGAGCTTGTCGACCTCGCCCTCGAGCAGCCTGGTGACCGGTACTCCGGTCCAGCGGCTGACCACCTCGGCCACGTCCTCGGCGTCGACCTCCTCCTTCAAGAACCGCTGGGAGGTCTGGAGCTTGGCCAGCTCGGCGGTCGCCTCGTCGATGCGGCGCTCGAGCTCGGGGATCTCGCCGTAGCGGATCACCGAGGCGCCGGTGAGGTCGCCGTCGCGCTCGAGGCGCTCGGCGGTGCGCTGGCGTTCCTCGAGCTCACCCTTGCGCTGCCGGATGACGTCGATGGCCGCTTTCTCCGCCTGCCAGTGGGCCGTCATGGCATCGGCGCGCTCGGTGAGCTCGGCGAGCTCGGCGTCGAGCTTGGCCAGCCGCTCGGCTGACGCCGGGTCCGACTCCTTTTCGAGCGCCATGCGCTCGATCTCGAGCTGGCGCATGCGGCGGGTGACCACGTCGAGCTCTGTCGGCATCGAGTCGATCTCGATGCGCAGCCGGCTCGCCGACTCGTCGACGAGGTCGATGGCCTTGTCGGGCAGGAAGCGGCCAGTGATGTAGCGGTCCGAGAGGACCGCGGCGGCCACCAGGGCTGCGTCTTGGATGCGCACCCCGTGGTGGACCTCGTAGCGCTCCTTCAAGCCGCGCAGGATGGCGATGGTGTCCTCGACCGAGGGTTCGCCCACGAATACCTGGGCGAACCGGCGCTCCAAGGCGGCGTCCTTTTCGATGTACTTGCGGTACTCGTCGAGCGTGGTGGCGCCGATCAGGCGCAGCTCACCGCGCGAGAGCAGCGGCTTGATCATGTTGCCGGCGTCCATCGCGCCCTCCGCCGCCCCGGCGCCGACGATGGTGTGCAGCTCGTCGATGAAGGTGATGACCTCGCCCTCGGCGTCGGAGATCTCCTTCAAGACGGCCTTCAGCCGCTCTTCGAACTCACCGCGGTACTTGGCGCCGGCCACCATGGAGCCGAGGTCGAGCGCGATCACGCGCTTGCCCTTCAGCCCCTCGGGGACGTCCCCCTCGACGATGCGGTTGGCCAGGCCCTCGACAATGGCCGTCTTGCCCACGCCGGGCTCGCCGATCAGCACCGGGTTGTTCTTGGTGCGCCGGGAGAGGACCTGGATGACCCTGCGGATCTCCTCGTCGCGCCCGATGACCGGGTCGAGCTTGCCGGCGCGGGCAAGGTCGGTGAGGTCGCGCCCGTACTTCTCCAAGGCGGCGAATGTGTCCTCGGGCGTGGCCGAGGTCACGCGGTGGCTGCCGCGCACCTCGCGCAACGCAGCCAGCAGCTGGTCGCGCGAGACGCCGAGCTCGTCGGCGAAGGCGAGGAGCAGATGCTCGATCGAGAGGTACTCGTCACCCATGTCGCGGCGCAGCTCGTCGGCGGCATCGAGGCCCTCGCGCGCGGCGCGACCGAGGGTCGGCTCCGACCCCCCGACGGCGCGGGCCATCCGGGACAGCTCCTGGCCGATGCGGGTGCGCAGCGCCTCGGGGTCCGCCCCCAACTTGGAGAGGATGGGCCCGGCGATGTTGTCGGGCTGGGAGAGCACGGCCGCCACCAGGTGGGCGGGGGTGATCTCGGCGTGGTGGGCGGCGGCCGCCTGCTCGTTGGCGGCCGAGAAGGCTTCTCGGGTCTTCAGCGTCCATCGTTCGGGGTCAAGTGCCACGACTACCTCCTGCGGGGTGTTCCTCGGGTATTGGCGTAGGGGACCGGCGACTGGCTGAGGGGGACCAGGTCTCTGCGGTACTGGCGGTGCGTGCTCTCGATGGCCTCTCGGGCCTCGGCGCGGGCGCGGGCGAGCTCGGCCCGCAGTCGCGCCACCTCTGCCTCGAGCTCGAGGACCTGTCGGACACCTTCGAGGTTGCAGCCCTCGGCGGTGAGCTCTTGGATCCTTCGCAAACGGTCGAGGTCGCGCTCGGAGAAGCGCCGGCTCCCGCCTCGGGTGCGCGAAGGGTCGAGCAGCCCGCGCCGCTCATAGATTCGAAGCGTCTGGGGGTGCACGCCCGCGAGCTCGGCCGCCACCGAGATCACGTAGACGGCGCGCGAGGAGTCCGGCGCGCCGCCTTCTACGGCGCGCCCGCTCGCCCGGCCGCCCTCACGGTCCGACAGGGCGCTCACTTCGCCACCCCGAGGTGCTCGCGGCCGGCGGGCTCGATGACCTCGGCGAGGGCCTCGATGGCCTGGCGCTCCTCGTCGGTGAGCGAAGTCGGCACCGCCACGTCCACCTTGACCATCAGGTCGCCCGGCTTGGTGCCGCCCTTGGTCCCGTTGGACGGCACGCCACGGCCCCTGACGCGCAGCGTCGTGCCGGGCGACGTACCCGCCGGCACCCGCAGAGTGACGGGGTCGTCCAATGTCGGCACGGTCACCGTGGTGCCGAGGGCGGCTTCGGGGAAGGTCACCGGCACCGAGATGTGCAGGTTGCGGCCGCGCCGGCCGAACACCGCGTGCTTGTCGACGCCGACCACGACATAGAGGTCGCCGGCCGGCGCCATGCCCTGGCCGGGGGCGCCCTTTCCCTTCACGCGGATGCGCTGGCCGTCTTCCACGCCGGCTGGGATCCGCACCTTCACCTGGCGGTTGCGCCGCTCGGTGCCGGTCCCGTGGCAGGTCGGGCACGGCGTGTCGACAAGGGTGCCCCGGCCGTTGCACTTGGGGCAGACGGTCGAGAGCGAGAAGAGGCCCTGGTTGTCGTCGAGGGTCCCGCGACCGCCACAGCGGTCGCAGGTGTGCGTGGCGGTCCCCGGAGCCGCCCCGCTCCCACCACAGGTGTGGCAGCGGGAGTCGACCGGGAGGTTGACGGCGACCGTCGCGCCCCGCACGGCGTCTTCGAAGGAGAGGTGCAGCTCGGTCTCCAGGTCCGCACCGCGCTGGGGGCCGCGGGCGCGCCGTCGGCCGCCCCGGCCGCCGAAGATGCCGCCGAAGAGGTCCCCCAGATCGCCGAGGTCCTCGACCCGGAAGTTGGTGGTGTCGCCGCCCCCGAAGCCACCGGGGGTCCCGAAGCCACCGGCCATGGGCCCGAGGCGTCGAACCTCGTCGTACTCCTTGCGGCGATCGGCGTCGCCCAGGACGTCGTAGGCCGCCGAGATCTCCTTGAAGCGGTCCTCGGCGCCGGGGTTGGCGTCAGGGTGATACTGCTTCGCCAGCTTCCGGTAGGCGCGGGTGATCTCCTTGTCGGTGGCGGTCGACGCCACCCCGAGCACCTCGTAGTAGTCCTTTTCGAACCATTCTCTCTGTGGGGCCACGTCTCACCCCCGCACGCGGACCATGGCGGGACGCAGCACACGGCCGCGCCAGCGATAGCCCGAGCGCAGGACCTCATCGATCACACCCGCCTCCTCGCCATCGGCGGCGGGTGCATGGGCCACGGCGTCATGGACGACGGGGTCGAACTCCACGCCCGGAGCGTCCAGCCGCTCGAGGCCCTCCTTGGCCAGAGTCTCGAGGAGCATGGCGCGCGCGCCGGTCAGGGCCTTGGCCTCGGCCGCGACCTCGGGCTCTTCGGGCGCCGTGCCGAGATGGGCCTCGGCAAGGTCGAGCACGTCGAGCACGGGGAGAAGCTTGCCCACCAGGTCGAGCGCGGCCCGGTCGGTCTGCTCCTCCTGCTGCCGCAGCACCCGCTTGCGATAATTCTCGAAGTCCGCCTGGAGGCGCTGGAGCGCCAGCAGGTACTCGTCGCGCTCGGCGGCCAGGGTCACCGCATCGGTGAATACGCTGCCGTCGGGCTCCTCGGCCGAGCGCAGCACGTCGTCGGGCTCCTGGGCCGAGCGCAGCACGTCGTCGAGCTCCTCGTCGAGCGCGTCGCGCACGGGCGCGGCCTCCTCGGCGCCGGCGTCGGGCGCCACTGCGGCCGTGGCCTCCTGCTCGGGGTCGGGCGCAGCGCCGCGGCCGGCGAGGTCATCCTCGCCGGCCGGCCCCTGACGCTCGCTCACTTGTCCTCGACGATCTCGGCGTCGACCACCTCGGCGTCGGCGTCCGCCTCGGTGGCACCGTCGTTGGAGGCACCGTCACCTGAGGGACCGCCGGTCGCCTGGTTGTCGGCGGCAGCCTGCTCGTAAAGGCGCTGGGAGAAGCTCTGGGACGTGGTCACCAACTTCTCGGTGGCCGTCTTGATGGCCTCGATGTCCGTGCCCGCAAGTGCCTCGCGGACCGCACCGAGTGCAGACGTCACGTCCTCCTTCTCGCTCCCTTCGAACTTGTCGCCCTGGTCCTTCAGCAGCTTCTCCGTCTGGTAAACGAGGGTGTCGGCCGTGTTGCGGACCTCTGCCTCGTCGCGGCGGCGGCGGTCCTCTTCGGCGTGGGACTCGGCGTCGTGCACCATGCGCTCGATGTCGTCCTTGGCCAGTGAGGACTGGCCGGTGATCGTCATCGACTGCGTGTTGCCCGTCGCCCGGTCCTGGGCGCCGACGTGGACGATGCCGTTGGCGTCGATGTCGAACGTGACCTCGATCTGGGGCACGCCACGGGGGGCCGGGGGCAGGTCGACCAGCTGGAACTTGCCGAGCGTCTTGTTGTAGTTGGCCATCTCCCGCTCACCTTGGAGCACGTGGATCTCGACGGAGGGTTGGTTGTCCTCGGCCGTGGTGAAGACCTCGCTCCGCTTGGTCGGGATGGTGGTGTTGCGCTCGATCAGGCGGTGCATGACCCCGCCCTTGGTCTCGATGCCGAGGCTGAGGGGCGTCACGTCGAGCAGGAGGACGTCCTTCACCTCGCCCTTCAACACGCCGGCCTGGACGGCCGCACCGATGGCCACGACCTCGTCGGGGTTGACGCCCTTGTGGGGCTCCTTGCCGGTGAGGGACTGGACGAGCTCTTGGACAGCGGGGATGCGTGTCGAGCCGCCGACCATGACCACATGGTCGATGTCCGACGTGGTGAGCCCGGCGTCGGAGATGGCGGACTCGAAGGGGCCCTTGGTGGCCGCGACGAGATCTGCGGTCAGCTCGTTGAACTTGGCCCGCGTCAGCTTCACGTCGAGGTGCTTGGGGCCCTCGGACGTGGCGGTGATGAAGGGCAGGTTGATCTGGGTCTCCTGGACCGACGACAGCTCGATCTTGGCCTTCTCGGAGGCCTCCTTCAGGCGCTGCATGGCCATCTTGTCATTTGAGAGGTCGACACCTTCGGTGTCCTTGAAGGTCTTGACGAGCCAGTCCATGACCTTCTCGTCCCAGTCGTCACCGCCGAGCTTGGTGTTCCCCGAGGTCGACTTCACCTCGAAGACGCCGTCGCCGATCTCGAGCACTGACACGTCGAACGTGCCACCGCCGAGGTCGAAGACCAGCACCGTGCGGTCCGTGTCCTCCTTGTCGAGCCCGTAGGCGAGCGCCGCCGCAGTGGGCTCGTTGATGATGCGCAGCACCTCGAGGCCGGCGATCTGACCGGCTTCCTTGGTGGCGGTGCGCTGGGCGTCGTCGAAGTACGCCGGCACGGTGATGACCGCCTGGCTCACCGTGTCACCGAGGTAGGACTCCGCGTCGCGCTTGAGCTTGCCCAGGATGCGGGCCGAGATCTCCTGGGGCGTGTACGCCTTGCCGTCGATGTCGATGCTCCAGCTGGTGCCCATGTGGCGCTTGACCGAGCGCACGGTGCGCTCCGGGTTGGTGATCGCCTGGCGCTTCGCCACCTCGCCGACGAGGACCTCGCCGTTCTTGGAGAAGCCCACCACCGACGGGGTCGTGCGGCCACCCTCGGCGTTCGGGATGACGACCGGCTCGCCGGCTTCGAGGACACTCACGACCGAGTTGGTCGTTCCGAGGTCGATACCTACTGCTTTGGCCATGTTGTTGCCTCTCCTCTTGTTGTCGCTTGTCTCGTCGTGCTTCATGCGTGCTGCTCGTCCTGCTTCGGACCGACGGATGCGCCCACGCGGACGCTCCTCGCCTGGGTTTACCACGATCCTGACTGGATTTGTACCCCTACTATAACAAAGTTGAGTCACCTTGCAATAAGTTTTCTGCTCCGCCTCCATGCAGTGTAGACATCCTGACGTGCGCTCCTGCTCCAAGTACCATTTCCCCGTGCCCGAACTCGTGCTCCTCCGCCATGGCCAGTCCCAGTGGAACGAACGCAACCTCTTCACCGGCTGGGTGGACGTCGACCTCTCCGAGAAAGGTATGCGCGAAGCGGCCGAGGCGGGTGCGCTGCTGGCGGGGGCCCATGACCTCGACCTGGCGGTCGTCCACACCTCGGTGCTGACCCGTGCCATCCGCACCGCGGATCTCGCCCTGCACGTGGCCAAGCGCAGCTGGCTTCCCGTGCGACGCCACTGGCGGCTGAACGAGCGCCACTACGGCGCGCTGCAGGGTCTCGACAAGAAGGAAACGGCGGAGCACTACGGCGACGAGCAGGTGAAGCTCTGGCGCCGGAGCTACGACGTGCCGCCTCCGGCCCTCGAGCGCTCGGACGCGGCCGACGACGAGCGCTACGCCGACCTGCCCCCCGACGTGCTGCCGCGTGCCGAGTGCCTGGCCGACGTCGTGCGGCGGGTCATCCCCTACTGGGAGGACGCCATCGCCCCTGACCTGCGTGCCAGCGCGGCCCGTGGCGGGGCGGTGCTGGTGGCCGCCCACGGCAACAGCATCCGGGCACTGCGCAAGCACCTCGAGCACATCGCCGACGAGGACATCGTCGGGCTCGAGATCCCGACCGGGATCCCCTACCGGGTGGCCCTCGACGACTCGCTCGCCGTGGTGTCGGTCACGCCGATGGGCGACCCCGAGGCTGCTCGCCTGGCCGCCGAGGCGGTGGCCCGCCAGGCCGGCTGAGTCGCGCTCGCCCCGCCGCCGTCAAGCCCCTAGAAAGACGATGAGCCGGGGCGCCTCGCCGCGCCCCGGCTCATCGGACTCTGCACCTCTCAGTAACTAGAGGGCGTCGGAACCGCGCTCTCCCGTGCGGACCCGAACGACCGCTTCGACGGGGACGACCCAGACCTTGCCGTCACCGATCTTGCCGGTGGCGGCGGCGCCGACGATCGCGTCGACCACCTCATCGGTCTGCTCGTCGTCAATGAGCACCTCGATCCGGATCTTGGGCACGAAGTCCACTTCGTACTCCGCACCCCGGTACACCTCTGTGTGTCCACGCTGGCGACCGAAGCCCTGCGACTCGGTGAGGGTCATGCCCTGCACACCGATGTTCTTCAGGACCTCTTTGACGTCGTCGAGCTTGAACGGCTTGAGCACCGCCACAACAAGCTTCACCTTCTTGCTCCCTTCGATCGATCCGTTCGAGTCTTCGCCCCGCTCGGGGCTCTCACCGTAGTTTCAGCGGGCCTACTCACGAGCGGAGGAGGACGCCATGGCCGACACCCGCTCGGCGAAGGTCTCCTGTGGGTAGACCTCCTCGTCGTGGATGGCGACGTCGCCGATTTCCAGGACCTCGTCCTTCTCCCGGAGTCCCCGGCAGACGAACTTGGTGATGTAGATCAAGATGACCGTCATGATGGCGGTGTAGGTGATGATCCACACTGCGGCGAGGAACTGCTCCCACTCCTGGTGCCACGAGCCGGTGTAGAAGAGCCCGTTCACCGAGAACGCCCCGGTGCCGGCGAAGTTCTTGCCGATGACCCCGTACTCGATCATGCCCGGGTCGGCGAGGAAGCCGACCAGGAGACCTCCGGTCAGACCGGCGATGCCGTGGGTGTAGATGACACCGAGCGCATCGTCGACCTGGGAGAAGGGCTTGACCTTGGAGAGGTAGTTCCAGGCCACCCACACGATGCCCGAGCAGATCACGCCGACCAAGATGGCGCCGTACCCGTCGACCCAACCGGCCGAGGGGGTGATGCCGACCAGACCACAGATCATGCCGTTGATGGCACCGAGGAACGTCGGCTTCTTCTCCTTGGTGAAGAGCATGTCCATGCCCATCCAGGTGAGAAGGGCCGTCGCCGTGGCGATGTTGGTGTTGAGCACCGCCGAGGCAGCGTCGACACCTGCGTAGTACGGGTCACCACCGTTGAAGCCGTTCCAGCCCAACCACAGGATGCCGGCACCGACGGCGACGAGCATGAGGTTGTTCGGCACGCCGTGGGCGCGGTCCCGAGCGAGCCGTGGCCCGATGATGGCCGCAGCCACGAAGCCGGTCACGCCGGCCGCCAGGTGGATCACGTAGCCACCCGAGTAGTCGACCGCGCCCTTTTGGGCGAAGAACCCGCCGCCCCAGAGCAGCGCCGCGTTCACGGTGTAGACGAAGGTGATCCACAAGGGCACGAAGAGCAGCCACGCCTTGAACTTCATGCGCCCGAGCACACTGCCCAAGAACAGCAGCGGCGTGATCGCGGCGAACACGAACTGGAAGTACGCGAGCGTCGACGTCGGGAAGTGGAACGGGATCAGGGTATTTGCACCCGAGACCGCCTGGTTCTGCTCACCGAAGTGGCTCACGATGGGATGCGGATGGCCGACGAGGCCTGACCAGAACGACCCGGTTGCCCCGAGGTGCGCCTGGGGCCCGAAGCCCATGTTGTAGCCCCACAGCACCCAGACGAGCAGCACGAGACTGAAGCCGGCGAAGGCCATCAGCATCGTGTTGACGACCCATTTGCGCTGAACGAGACCGCCGTAGAGCACGGCGATGCCGGGAAGGCTCATCAGGCCGACCAACGTGGCAGCCACCAGCTGCCAGGTGTTGTCTCCCGAATTCAACCAACTCGGATACGCGATATTGACTACTTCGAGCACGCCTCGAGCTCCTCTCTGGGTTGAGCCGGCCTGACGAGCGAACCGACTGCCTCTGGGGCCGACGACAAGCAGCTCGTCAGTGCTCCGGCACTGCGGCGTCAGTATGGAGCGCTGTCGTTTCCTCGTTGCTACGCCCGTGTTACCAGCGCATGAACTCAGCGCAGGGAAAAGGGTTTGCAGTTAGCCTTTCGCCCATGCCAAGCGCCAAGACCACGGATCTTCCGAACATCTGGCTGTTCTCCAACTGCTCTGGACGCGACCTGCACAAGATCCGCCGGGCGCTGGAAGAAGTCCAAGTCCCGCCGGGCCGGCTCCTCTGCGAGGAGGGGACGATCGGGCGCGAGTTCTTCATCATCGTCGACGGCACTGCCTCGGTCCGGCGCAACGGCCGCAGGGTGGCGACCCTCGGCCCCGAGCAGTACTTCGGCGAGCTCGCCCTGCTCGACCGTCGGCCGCGTTCGGCCACTGTGGTCTCCGACACCGACATGCGCCTGCTCGTGCTCGAACAGCGCGCTTTCAACGGCATCTTGGAGGACGTCCCGGCCCTCGCCCGCAAGCTGCTCGCCGCCATGGCAACGAGGCTGCGCGAAGCGGACGCCCGCGCCTTCAATTAGAAAGTCGGAACCGGGCACGGCGCAGTCAAACGACATAGTTTGGCGCCCATGGAGCTCGCCACCGCACTCGAATTCGCCAAAAGTCGCCGCGAAGGCATCCTCACGACGCTTCGCGTCGACGGGCGCGCCCAGCTGTCGAACATTTTCTACCGGCTCGGCGACGACGGCCTGTTCCGCATCTCGGTCACCGACACGCGGGCCAAGACGAGGAACCTGCGCCGCGACCCGCGCGCCGCCCTCCATGTGGGCGGGGACAACTTCTGGGCCTACGTCGTGCTCGACGCCACGGCGGAGCTCTCGGCGGTGGCCGCCCACGTCGACGACGCCGTGGTCGACGAGTTGGTGGAGATGTACCGCTCGTTCGTGGGCGAGCACCCCAACTGGGGCGAGTTCCGCCGCGACATGGTGGCCGACCAGCGCCTCGTGCTGCGACTCTTCCCGACCAGCGCCTACGGCCAGATCGACCGCTAGGTTCGGCAGCAAGGTGACATGGATGTGTCCAAAAAGACACACCCGCTCCCAGCCTCCGAAACGGGTGCACCCTCCTGACCTCAACAGTCAGATGACTGCCGCTCCGTTCACGTCCTACACCGGGACGAGTACGCGGCTGGGTGGTTCTGCCCTCCGAGCGGCCAGTGCCGCGAACCGGGCTGCACCACAGTAGGACCGGAGCAGGCGCTCCTGAGCAGGTTTGGGGTCGAGTGGAAAGATAACGGCCCGGGTCAGGTACTCGTCTGAAGTGGTCCCGGACATGCCCAGTACTGTCCATCACGGCTGTATCAGCGCCCGGTTTCAGACGCATCTCATCTCACCTTGCTGCCGAACTCATCCACCGCTGAGGCCGCTGTCGGCCGGTGCTCAGGCCTCGGTGCTGGGGGACGCCTCGGGCGCGGGGGCCGCCGGGGTGAGGAGCGATTCCTCGAAGAGCTGTGAGAGGTCCATGACCCGGACCTCGTCCTCCTTGGCGTTGGCCCGCACGGCGTCGTCCAACATGATCATGCAGTAGGGGCATGCGGTCGAGACGACGTCGGCACCTGTCCCGAGCGCCTCATCGGTACGTTCCATGTTCACGCGCTTGCCGATGTTCTCCTCCATCCACATCCGCGCCCCACCCGCACCGCAGCAGAAGCCCCGCTCACGGCAGCGCTTCATCTCGACCTGGCGCACGCCGGGGATCGAGTCGAGCACCGAGCGGGGCTCGTCGAACACCCGGTTGTGGCGGCCGAGGTAGCAGGGGTCGTGGTAGGTGACCGTACCCTGGTAGCCGTTACCCGCCACGAGCCGGCCGGTCGTGACCAGGTGGTCCAGCAGCTGGGCGTGGTGGATGACCTCGAAGTCGCCCCCGAGGCTCGGGTACTCGTTCTTGATGGTGTTGAAGCAGTGCGGGCACGACGCAATGACCTTCTTCGTGCCGACCGACTCCAACATGGCGATGTTGGCCTTGGCCTGCTCCTGGAAGAGGTACTCGTTGCCCATCCGCCGAGCCGGGTCACCCGAGCACGACTCCTGGGGCCCGAGGATGGCGAAGGTCACCCCGGCGCGATGCAGCATCCGGGCGGTCGCCTGGACACCCTTGCGGGCCCGCTCGTCGAGCGCGCCCGCACAGCCCACCCAGTAGAGGTACTCCACGTCGTCGGGGATGGTGCCCGAGACCACCGGGACCTCGAAGTCGAGGCTCTCGGTCCACTCGGAGCGCTTGGCCTGCCCGAGGCCCCAGGGGTCGCCCTGGTTCTCGATGTTGCGCAGCATGAGGCCCGCCTCGCTCGGGAAGCGCGACTCCATCAGCACCTCGTAGCGGCGCATGTCGACGATGGCGTCGATGTGCTCGATGTCGACCGGGCACTCCTCGACGCAGGCACCGCAGGTGGTGCACGACCAGAGCACGTCGGGATCGATGGTGAACGGGACCAGGGTCTCGACCTCGATCGCCGCGGTGGTGGCCTTCGGGTCGTCAGGGGTGTCGGTCGCCAGATAGTGGCCCAGCAGGCGCCCCGAGGACGCGAACATGTTGTCCCGGAGCTCCATGATCACGAGCTTGGGCGACAGCGGCTTGCCGGTGTTCCACGCCGGGCACACCGACTGGCACCGGCCGCACTCGGTACAGGTCGAGAAATCGAGCATCTGCTTCCAGGTGAACTGCTCGGCGAGCCCGACCCCGAAGACGGTGTCCTCGCTGATGTTCTCCATGTCCATGTCCGGCGTCTTGTCGAGGGCGCCCAGGGCACGGGGCCGGCGGGAGAACGCGACGTTGATCGGGGCCAGGAAGATGTGGAGGTGCTTCGAGTAGGCGACAAACACCAAGAAGCCGGTGATGACCGCGATGTTGAGGATCAAGAACACGGTCGCGATGTCGCTGTTGACCCCGGCCCCGAGAGGGGCGAACACCTTCGCCAGGCCGTGGGAGGCGAACGCCGCCCAGCCGTAAGGGAAGTCGCCGGTGTTGACCTGGGCGGCCCGGTAGACGAGCAGCGTGATGATGACGGCCGCGATCATGGCGAGCACCGCCCACGCCGCTCGGGTGTGCGAGCCGTAAAAGCGCGAGCTGCGCTCCTTGCGCGACGGGGCGTTCTTGATGCGGATGGCGGTGAACACGCACAGCGACACCAGCACGGCGACGGCGAAGAAGTCCTCGATGAAGCCGATGAAGGCCCATTGCCCGATGCCCGGGATGTGGAAGTTGACGACGAACAGCGAGCCGTACGCCTCGATGATCGTGAGGAGCAAGATGGTGAAGCCCCACATCGTGAAGAAGTGGGCGAGGCCCGGGACGGTCCACTTGAGCAGCTTGCGCTGGCCGGCGACCTCGGTGACCTCGGCTTCGGCCTTGCGCCCATAATTGGCAGCGCGCCCGGGGGCGGGCTGGCCCGACCGGATGAGCCTCGAGAGCCAGTAGAACCGGCGACTGGCGAGGGCGAGGGCGATGACCGTGACGGCAAGGCCTATGGCGATCCTGACAGGCAAAGGTCCTCCTGGTTACGTTTCAGGCGGGGCAGAGCGGCTGAGCGGGTGTTCCCCGGCTCATGGCCGCTTGAAGTTGTCGGCGTAGCGGCTCGGCGTCGGCCCCCACTGCCCCTGGTACTTCGATCGCAGTCCGTGTGAGCCGTAGGGGCGATCAGCGGCAGTGGTCATCTCGAGGAAGCTGATCTGGCCAATTTTCATGCCGGGGTACACGGTAATTGGCAGATTGGCCACGTTCGACAGCTCGAGGGTGAGGTGGCCGTCCCAGCCGGCGTCGACGAACCCGGCCGTCGAGTGGATGAGCAGCCCGAGGCGGCCGAGCGACGACTTGCCCTCGAGACGGGCAACGAGGTCGTCGGGCAGCGCCACGCGCTCGACGGTCGAGCCGAGGACGAATTCGCCAGGGTGGAGGATCAGCGGGTCGGTGGGCCCGACGTCCACGAGCTCGGTGAGGTCCTCCTGGCTGTCGCGCACGTCGATCACCCGTTGGGTGTGGTTGCGGAACAGGCGGAAGTACTGGTCGACGTGGAGGTCCACGGAGGATGGCTGGATGCATTCATCGCCCAAGGGGTCGATGATGATCCGTCCTTTTTCCAATTCCTCGCGGATGGTGTGGTCGGAGAGAACCATGCCCGGCAGAGGATAGTGTGACGGACGCTCGCGGGCGTAGTTCAGAGGCAGAACATCAGCTTCCCAAGCTGAGAACGCGGGTTCGATTCCCGTCGCCCGCTCCATTTCCTTGCAGTACCAGCTTCCTGGAAGCTCCAGCTCAGCAGGCCGGTGGTCGAGATCCTGTCACCCGGTGGCGACCGCCGGTCGAGGCGGCCTCGTGGTCGCTCGACAAGTTGTGCGGGAGGCCGGACTGCAATAGACGGAATGGCGCCGGTCGAGGCGAACACATCATGCTCTCGAAGTGCCGCTCTTGGTGGCGGCTCATGTCCTCGAGATGGGCTCTCCCTCGGTGTGGCGACACACCAGACCGTTCGGTGGCGCTCGGTCCTAGCGGTAGTTGGAGACCTGGGGGAACACGCAGCCGTTGAACCAGCCCTGCGACGTCTGGCAGCTGAGCACCGGCGTGGACCACCCGAGCGCCGCACTCTGGGCCACCGGGGTGAACGGCAGCGTCAGCGCCGGCAGTTGCGGGACGAGCGTGGCGGCCGTGGCGACGTTCACGAAGTCGGTGGCGGGCCCGGCGTCGGTCCAGTTGAATGCGAGTGTCACTGGTTGCCCCGGAAGCAGCGTGGCGACCGCGGGCGCGGCGGTGCCGCAGCTGTCCGAGCACGTCGGTGCCAGGCTGACCGAGTAGTCGGGTACCGTCCCCGACACTGGTTGCATCACGAGCGTCACCTGCTCGCTCCACGAACGGGTGCCGGGGGAGACGTTGACCATGTCGGTGATCCCCACCGTGAAGGTGCCGGGCAGGAGCCCACCGACCAACGAGAGCCCGACGCTGAAGGACCCCACCATGCAGCCGCTGGTGCTCCCGAGATGCCACGTGTCATCCGGCGTCGATGGGCAGAGCGGGCTGGTGGCTATTGGCTGGGCCGGGCCCGAGGGCGTGACCGCAGCCTGCTGCACCGCGCCCTGGACATACTGGCTCAGCGCGGCGGCCTGGTCGGCCGGATAGGGCCCGGTGACCGACGCCGTGCCGACCGCCACCGGATCGGCGTAACTCAAAGGTGAATACCCCTCGCCGTTGAAGAGATCCACCTGACCGGCGGGGGTGCCGATGTCGGCGGCCGGGATCGTCCACGAGTACGTGTCGGTGCCGGTGATGGTGGGCACCACGGCGGCGACGGTCGTGAAGGTGAAGTCGGTCCCGGTCCCGCTGTAGTGCAAGAGCTGGCCATTCTCGATCAGGTAGTCACTGCAGACCGGTGATGCGTTCCCGGTGGTCCAGCACGGCGACGTCCCGGTCTGGATGAAGACGCGGCGGAAGGCGAAGGGACTTGCGAAGTTTGCGCTGTAGGTGATGGTGCCATCGGCGTTGTCCTGGACGGCAGGCGAGGAGATCTCCTGATCGTTGGGCAGCGGCGTGGTGGTGACACTCACATGCGCGCTCGGAGACGAGATGTCGCCCGTGCTGCCGAGCGCCTGCACGGAGAACGTATAAGTGGCGAGGCCCGGCTGGAGTCCCTGCACACTGACCGTGGTGGACGACGCGGGCACCGTCAGGATCGGAGCACCGTCCTGGCTGACGACGTAGCCCGACACCGACTGGCCCCACGCGTTCGGCGGGTTCCACGCGAGGGTGGCGGTGGTGAACGAGCTGGCGGTCACCGTGAGGCCCGACGGGGCGTCGGGCGGAGAAGGGTTGGAGGCGGTGGTGGTGACGGTCACGGCCTGGCTCTGATCGGAGACGTTGCCCGCCGCGTCGCGCGCTGCCACGGTGAGGGAGTAGGAGGTCGAGGGGCTCAACCCACCGAAGGTGAAGCAGTCGGTACCGGCTCCGACTGACCCCACCCATACGCCGCCCTGGTAGAGGTCGTAGGCGACGACCGGGGCGACGACCCCCTCGGAGGGCTGCCAGCACAGCTGCGCCTGTGTGCTGCTGGTGGATCCGCCGCCATCCCAGGAGTCGTTGTCGCCAGATGAGCCGCCGCCATTCCAAGAGTTGTTGTCGCCGCCATTCCAGGAATCGTTGTCGCCGGATGAGCCGCCGCTCCAAGATTGGCCTGACACGGTCAGTCCAGTCGGCACCGATGGAGGCGTCGGACCTGGGTTCCCGAGCGGGTGGCTCTCGTCCTGCTCGTCGGCCCAATAGGCAGCAGCGGGAATCGTGTCATAGGGATTGGGCGCCACATCGTCGGTCACATAGACGTACCCGGCGTTGCGACTCTTGCTCAAGGCCATGACCTGTTCCATCTCTGCCTGGGTCGCCGTCGCGTAGACGATGTGCCAGATCTTGCGGGGGTCGACCGGTGCCCAATTCAGTGGCTGGTACGCGTCACCCGGTGAGTCCGGGGTACCGGTGTAGTCCCCGTACGTTCCCTCGAAGGTCACCAGCACGTCGGCCGAGTCTTCGTAGCACTGGGGCACCGCGGTACCGGGGTTCAAGGCGGTGAGCGCTCCTGGGTGTGCTTGCTTCACGTACGCGCTGAGGGCCTGGTACTCGGCGGCATACAAGTCCGAGGATGCGGTCGGTCCACACTGGTTGGTGCCTTCGTCGAAGAAGATCCCGCCGAGGCTGGAACCGTAGAACTGGTACCACGCGTTGACGTCGGCCTCGGCCTGTGGGAGCCACGCCTGAAGGCCGGTCAGCCCTGACCTGGTCGGGAGCCCGTTGGGGTAGCCGGCGATCGGACTGCCCAGGTACCCGCTGTCCACATACCCGAGCACCGTGCTCCCGGCGGCGTGCGCCTGCTGAATCGCGGAGGCCCAGGCGGGGACGGCCTGGGAATCGGGGCCACTGTCCACGTTGGCCACGACGATCCCGACCGTGCCGGGCTGGGACCCGCTCAACTGGGTCCAGGCCCCGGGGTCTGCAGCAGGGTCGATGTAGGCCGGTACCGCCAGCTGCTGATCGATGTTCGCCGCGCTGTTCCCGTCAGCGTCCGCACCGGCGCCCAGGGCTGGCAACAGCGTCAGCACCAGGCACACACAGGCAGCGAGCACCAGCCATGCGGTGGACTTCCCAGCCCGACTAGACATCAGGCGCGAGAAGCCCATGCCTCCCAGCCTAGGAATGCCTATCTACCGGGGCCACCCTCCTTCTTGGGGTGCGCGACCCTTGCATTTCCCTTGGCGCCGACAGCTCCGCGCGTGAGGCTCGCACCCGTGCCAAGTGGCGGCGCCGGTCGCAGCGCCCGACGCTGTGCTCGCCGCCACCCAAGCAACTCTGGTCGCACCCTTTGGTCGTGGGCACGCGAGATCCATAGGCACTCACCGGTTCGCGTGGGCGTGCAATGAAGCGTGCACGTGGTTCCATTTGGCGGTTGACCACAGCGGCGGGAGGTGGTGGTGCCTTACGGCAACGCCACCAACTACGGGTCACTCATCTCGTTGGGGTCTCGGCCTCTCCGGTTGTGGCCCTCGCCCCCACTGCCTGAAGGCCCGGCCGCGTGGGAGTCCCGTCCTCGGTCAGGTGACCTCAGGGAACCGCCATCTGACGAAGCGCTCGATGGGCGTCGACAGCAGGAGGAGGAGCAAGGAATACAGCCCCACCTCTGGCACGAGCGCAGTGAGTACCAGGGCGGCCACCATCAGGACCGCGGCGATCACGCTCGGGTACAGCCTGGCGGTGCCGCGGCTTTCCTCGGCCTGCAGCGCGGGCCAATGGACAACCGCCCAGTGCTGCACGAGGGAGGCCAAGGTCGTGACGAGCAGGGTCGAGACGTAGAGGACGTGACCGGTCTGGTCGTTTGCTCTCGCCGAGCCGAGCAATTCCGTCGGGAAGGGCAAGAAGACGATGCTGAACATCCAGATGAAACTGGCCCACACGAGAACGCCGTTGTAGGCATCGACCGTCTCGAAGAGCTGGTGGTGCTGGTACCAGAAGTCCGCAATGACGACGAAGCTCAGCGCGAACGCAAAGATGGCGAACCCGTTCGTGTCGAGAAACTTCGAGACACCGGCGTCGCCGACCTTGCTCGCCGCATCAACCAGGGGAAGGACGAGCAGGGTGATGGCGATGGCCACCACAGCGTCGCTGAACGCGATCATCCGATCGAGTCCACGCTGAAGCCGTTCCGCTCGCTTGGGTGCCGCCGGCGCCATTAGCGGTTCATCGCGGCGGCCCGCCCACCATCATCGTCCATGTCCCTTCCCGTCACGTTGC
>PMFN01000029.1 GCA_003155135.1 Acidimicrobiaceae bacterium
CTCCGACTCAGGACACTAGGTCTGCGTTCGGGTTGGACCACTACGCCAACGCCTTCACCGTCATGCCAGACGTTGCTGGCGGTTGGTCGACGACGAGAACGGCACCACCCAACCGGCCCACTACCCGCGACCGATCACCTGGCGTGGCACCTGCAGGATCGCCGAGGGCAAGGCCTTCAACGTCGTCAGCTGCGAAGGTCACTCAGATGCGTTGGACAACGCCCGCTGGACAAGGCCCGCATGGCAGGGCCTTTGTCGAATTCCCCATAGGTCCACCGCGTCATTTTCCCCGTTTTCGAAGCGATGGACACAACAGACAGCTTCCATTATGGTCGCCCTCACGGCTCCAAAAGGGGGGTACCCATGAATGTGCTTCGATCTCGTAAGCCGTCGGGACTCTCCCACCGTCTGAGACTGATTCTCGGAATTCCACTTGCATCGGCCATTGCGTTTGGAGTACTTGGCTTCAGCCCTGGACTTCCCGGTTCTGTGGCTGGAGCAGCGGCACCCACTTTCAACTGTGTCTCTTCCGTCTACTACTACAACACGACGATCTCTATAGCTGTCGGCAGCGCCTATATCGATTATCAAGAGTGCGTGGCATGGAATGGCACCTACGAATCATGGTCGCTAAAGATTACGGGAATGCCTTCATGGGCCTATAGCGGCGGCCCCAATGAGTTTGAGATTTTTGGCAATCTCAACATCAACGGGAAAGATATCTCCGGTGCGAGTACGCCATGGACAACGAGTTTGAATCAGTTCGTATCGGGGAAAATTGCTTACTGGGTTCCGGGAAAGTATTGCGAATCAATCTGGATCTATTCCTGGTGGGGTAATCCGGCACATTGGTTCAAGGCAAATCTGCAGCCAGGGTTCTCTGCCTGCATGACCCTCTAGCTGGCGGTTGCCGTCGGACCTCTGTCCTCGAATGAGAGTGCAACGGCGAGCCGAGGGCAATCCCTTCATGGGCGAGACCGGCGGGGTTGGTCACTGACCAACTTGACCGAGGTTGGAAAGCTCCAACTTCTGTCCGCCGAGCATCCCAGGTTTCATCCCTGCTGATCGGCCCAAACCGGCCTCCGTCAATGTGGTTCGGTCGCTTCATCAGCGCACCTGTACGTGTTCGACATCGCCCGCCGCCGACGCTCGGCCGACCCCGCCCACGGGCCGGCCCACCGTCACCCTCGTTTCGGGAATGCCGAGCCCGGGTAGGAATTGTCGAACCTTTACACGGAAGCACCGGTGGTCGCAGCGTTGCATCTACCCACGTCAAGATCTCAGCATGCAACTGCGATACGTGGGAGCAAGCGCTTTTCGATGGAGCTCGACGGTGTGGCGAGCGCCCGGAAGTTCGTTCGAGATCTCGTGAGCCAGCTGGACACAAGCACGGCGTACCGAGTCGAGCTCCTGACGAGTGAACTGGCAACAAACGCACTCCTCCACGGTCGCTCGGCGTTCGACATCGTGGTGCTCGAGGCCGGCGGCAGGCTCCGGGTGGAGGTGGCCGACGACTGTCCTAAGAACGCGGTGCTCGTGACGGCGGACCAGGCCGCCGTCCATGGGCGCGGCATCTTCATCGTCAACGAACTGGCGGACAGCTGGGGCTCGACGGAGAACGGGGCAGGGAAGACCGTGTGGTTCGAGCTCGCCATAACCGGTTGCCAAGAGCCGCTGCCTACTCCTCGATGAAACGATGAGCGGTCGAGGGTGACGCAGGAGCACTGAGCAGCCGTCCGGTAGTGGATTGCGAGTCGACGCGATGACGCCGACGCCGCTCCCACCGAGAACGCCCGTGGCGCCAAGATGAAGATGACCGTGTCCGGGCCGTGGACGATGGCGGCGGTCACCGATGCAGGAACGGGTGGTCGCAATGTCGATGTCGCCCAGGATGAACACGGTGGCCATGCCTCGGTCAATCTCAACAGCAAATAGTCGTGGCTCCCGCACAGCATCCTTGTACCGGGTTGGATCGCGGCACACCGACCGGCAGGACCCGAGGATGCAAGAGGGTGGTTCACCAAACCACGCACGCACTCGAGTCGACATTCCACAATCACCGATACAACGAGGAGGACACCCTGCGCCCCGACCGGCACAGACTTCATCACAAGGCGAGTCACGCGATCTCCAACACGACGACACTGCTGGGCTCGGTCACCGCCATCTGCCTCGCGGCGACCGTCGTGGGCATTTGGGCGGTCGGGCTGCTGTTCGTCAAAGGTGGGGTCTTCAATGCCCGCTACGACATGCTCATCACCTCGCTCACGACGGTCATCACGTTCGTCATGGTCTTCATCATCCAATCCACCCAGAACCGGGAGAGCCGAGCGCTCCAGACGAAGGTGGACGCATTGCTGATCGCCAAGCAGGGCTTGGACGAAGGCGAGCTCCTGGGCCTCGAAGACAAGCCGGACTCGACCATCAAAGACGTCCAGTCGGAGATCCACGAGGGTGAGCGGCTCGAGTCGGAGTCCGCCTCTCGGCTCCTGATCAGTGCTGACTTCTCGGGGGCTGCGGCACCCAAGCGGGCCACCTAGGAACCGCACCGCTGCCCCACGCGCACACGAAGGGACCGCGCCTCGTCGCCGAGCACGCGGCCAGGCGTGCCGCCCCCGGCGAGGAGCAGCCGGTGCCGCCCTACTGTGGAGAAAGCACCCCGAAGGAAAGCCGAGTCCTATGCCCCCAGGCCCGTTCGCTGCGGCGACCGCCGTCCGTGCTGTCGATGACCACACATGGCAGAGCGCGATCGCTCCCGGTTGGGACATCGGTGGCAACGCCAACGGCGGGTACCTCCTCGCGATAGGAGCACGCGCCATGCTCGCCGCCACCGGCCGACCCGACCCCGTCTCCATCACGGCGCACTTCCTCGCCCCCGGCAAGGCGGGCCCGGTCACGGTGTCGACCGACGTGATGAAGGTCGGACGACGGTTCAGCACCGCGAGCGCCGTCGTCGCGTCCACCGAGCGGCCCCTCGTGGCGATCCTCGGCAGCTTCGGGGAGCTCGGCAGCCCCGAGGGACCCGAGCTGATCGATGGAGGGCCGCCGCTCCTCCCCGACCCCGAGGACTGCGTCCCCATCGTGGCCACCGAGACGTTCCCGCCTCCCTTCATGGGCAACGTCGAGCTGCGACTGCATCCCGACGACGTCGGCTTCGCCCGCCGGGGTCCCTCCGGCAGGCCGCTGGTGCGCGGCTGGTTCCGGCTTCTCGAGGGCGAGCCGATCGACGGCGTGGCATTGCTCTGCGCCGTCGATGCCTTCCCGCCCACCGCCTTCAATGCCCACCTGCCCATTGCCTGGACGCCGACACTCGAGCTCACGTCGCACGTCCGCGCCCGGCCGGTTCCCGGTTGGCTCAGTTGCCAGTTCACGACACACTTCATCGCAGGCGGCTTCCTGGAAGAAGACGGCGAGGTCTGGGACGCGTCCGGTCGCCTGGTGGCCCAATCCCGCCAACTCGCCCTGGTGCCGGCCACACCATGAGCACAAGACCGGTCGACGACGTGCTCGAGCTCTTCGCCATGAAAGGCGACGAGTGCTACGGCGAGGCGATCAGCCAGCGACACCACGCCCTGCAGTGCGCCGTCGTGGTCCAAGAAGCGGGATCGGCTGACGAGCTGGTCGCGGCAGCGCTGCTCCACGACATCGGCCACCTCGTCGCGGACCGAGAGTTCGGTGCCCGCAGCGACATGTCGCTCGAGGACGATCGCCACGAGGCGGTCGGCGCGCGCTGGGTGGCACGCCGCTTCGGGCCGCAGGTGGCCAGACCTATCGCGCTGCACGTGGTGGCCAAGCGGTACCGCTGCACTGTCGACCCGCTGTACTACGACGCACTGTCGCCGACGTCCAAGGCGACCCTCCAGGCACAAGGCGGTCGCCTGGCGCCCGATGCGGTACGCCGGTTCGAGGCCGACCCGGGGTTCGCGGCAGCGCTCGTCATTCGCGACACGGACGAAGCCGGCAAGGACGCCGACGCCGAGGCACCACCCCTGGAGGACTTCGTGCCTCTCCTCGATCGCGTCGCGCGCTCGAGGAGGTAGCGGGCGGAACCGCCAGCCGCGGCTGCCGTTCACCATTTGCGAGCGGCGACGGCGGGCCGCGCGGGCGCCGGGGTCGTCTCCGCACGCGCCGTCAGTGCCCCAGCGGGCCGGGCGTTGCGGGAAGCACGGTCGCAGTGCCACCGACTTCGACCTACCATTGTGCGTACTGGCACCTGGCTGAAACCGCATTGCCGATGACCGACGCCGCCGAGAGGGCAACGCAGGATCGATCGTGGAACCGATTGGGTCATTCCGGGGTGAGGACGAGTCGGAGGAACGAGGGGCCGGGGCCGACCCGATCGACCGGTGGGACCCCGAATTGCGCCTTCGGGCGATCGCCCACGACATGGCGACGCCGACGGCCACCGTCCGGTTACTCGCCGAACTGGTCGCCGCCGAGAGCCGCGAAGAGGGCGCCGCCGCCCGGGCTCGGGTGGGGCAGCTGGCCGGCCTGATCGTCGACGAGGCCAGGCAGCTCGACGCACTGCGCTCGGAGGTCCTCGAAGGAGGGCGGATCGAGGAGGTGCGCGTGGACCTCGTGGCCGGCCGGATCCTCGCCGGGGCCAGGCTGGTGACCGACGCCGAGTTCACCGCCGAGCTGTCGCCGGCCGTGGCCGACGGTCGCGCCGTCTCCTTCGAGCGCCTTGTCTCGAATCTGCTCACCAACGCGGTGCAAGCGGCGGGTCCCGGCGGTCGCGTCGACCTTCGGGTCGGTCCCACCGAAGGTGGGGCCATCGTCACCATGGAGGACTCGGGGCCAGGCTTCCCCCCCCACAGTGACCCGGCCTGGTCGACCTCGAGGCCCGACGAGGCGCCGCGACGCGCCCTCGGGCTCCTCATCGTCGACGGCATCGTGCGCCAGTGCCACGGGCAGATCGACGTCGGCCGGTCCCGTCTCGGTGGAGCGAACGTGCGGATCTGGTTGCCCCACCGCCGGGACGAGGGACGCCACCAGAGCCTCAACCCCTAGGAACGGGCCCTCTTCCACCACGCGACGTAGAAAGTTCATGCCGCCGCAGGTATCGGCACATGGAGCCGATCCCAGAAACTGGCGTCATGACAGACACCGGGGTCGCCGTCATCTGCGGTCATCGGCTGCTGAGCGAGGCGATCTGCGAGGAGCTGGCCGAGTTCACCGATCTGCGGGCGGTCGCCGCGGACTCCTACCTCGACGACATCGACGAGCTCGTGGCCACCCAGCACCCCGATGTCCTCGTGCTCGACGGGTGCCTGACGCGGGCCCACGGGCGGGCGGCGCTCGGGCGGTTCCATCTGTCCAGGTCCTCGCCCGCAGTGGTGCTCCTGTCGGACCACGACGATCCCGAGGAGATCGACGCCGCGGTGAAATGGGGCGCTCAGGCGGTCGTGCTGAAGATCCCTCCGCCGAAAGAGCTGGCCGACGCCATCCGCTATGCGGCACGGGGTGACATGTGGCTGTCGCCACCGCTGCTCACCGACGTCCTCGCTTCGGACCGCAACGCAGAAGGGCCCGGGGCCCGGGCCACCGACATGGAGCTGTCCTCGCTCGGCGCACCCGAGACCCTGTCCCTCGGGGAGCGGGCAGTGATCGACCTGCTCGTTGAAGAGGCCGATGCCGGCCTCATCGCGTCGGCACTCGCCCTCTCCATCCAAGAGGCCAACCGCTATCTCCGTCAGATCCACCACAAGCTGCGAAGCGCCGCCGCCCCCTTTCTGTCGGTGCACGGCGCCGATGGGCACGAGCCGTTCGACCCGAAGGAGCACCGTTGATTCGAGGCGAGACAACCAACCCCGCACGGACACCCAGAACGAAGGAGCACGGCACCGATCATGACTGCGCCCGTCACCACTGAAAGTATTCCCCTCCTCGACACCGCGAGGACCGGGAACACCGTCCATATCGCAGGACCCCGGGTCAGTGAGGCGAACGAGGGACCGCGGCCGATCGCTACTGGTCGATCGGAGCCCCGTCGCTCGACCGTGAGCCTGGTGATCCCGGCCAAGAACGAGGCCCGCAACCTCGCCACCGTCTTGGAGAACCTGCCCGACTGCGTCGACGAGGTGATCCTCGTCGACGGCCGGTCCTCGGACGTGACACAACTGATGGCATCCACCTGCCGACCGGGCATCCGGATCATCGA
The DNA here is from genome assembly GCA_003155135.1 of Acidimicrobiaceae bacterium. Taxonomy (GTDB): domain Bacteria; phylum Actinomycetota; class Acidimicrobiia; order Acidimicrobiales; family RAAP-2; genus Bog-515. Next base: position 6,161 of record PMFN01000029.1, read on the forward strand.
CGAGTCCGCCGCGGGCAAGGGCCATGCCCTGCGGACAGGGTTCGAAGCGGCCCGTAGCGATGTCATCGTGGCGATGGACGCCGACGGGAGCATGTCGCCCAACGAGATCCACCAGATCATTTACTTCTTGGACCACGGATTCGACTTCGTGAAGGGGTCGCGCTTCGTCGCCGGCGGCGGGTCGCTCGACATCACGCCGCTGCGCAAGCTAGGCAACCGAGCCCTGCTGCTGCTCGCCAACCACCTGTTCGAGACGCAGCTGACGGACCTCTGCTACGGCTTCTTCGGGTTCCGGCGCCAGTACCTCAAGCACCTGCAGCTCACCTCGGCGGGCTTCGAGATCGAGACCGAGCTCACCATTCGGGCGGTGACGGCGGGGCTTCGGATTGCCGAGGTGCCGAGCCTCGAGCTGCCACGGCGCAGCGGACGTTCCAGCCTCCGCTCGTTCCCCGACGGGTTCCGCGTGCTGCGCACGCTGCTCGAGGAGCGCTACGAGCCCCGCCGAGCAGCGGCGGATGTCGGTGGATGATCCCGGTCCACGACGAGCCAACGGTGGGCTCGTTGTCCTGTGCGGTGGTCATCTGCGCCTACACCGAGGACCGCTGGCACGACATTCAGCTCGCCATCGAGTCGGTCCTCCTCCAGCAGTACCCACCTGACGAGATCATCCTCGTCATCGACCACAACCCCGCGCTCTTCTCACGGGCCTCGCAGGCGTATCCAGCGATCACCGTGGTGGCCAACGGCGGCCCGAAGGGGCTCTCAGGCGCTCGCAACGAGGGGTACCGGCGCTCGAGCGGCGAGATCGTCGCGTTCCTCGACGACGACGCTCGGGCACAGCCCGGCTGGCTCGCGCAGCTGCTCGAGGCCTACGGCGACGGTGAGGTCATGGGCGTCGGGGGGGCGGTCGTGCCGGGGTGGAGCGAACCCCGGCCGCGTTGGCTGCCCCCTGAGTTCGACTGGGTCATCGGGTGCAGCCACTCGGGCATGCCGGCGGCACCCGCCGCTGTGCGCAACCTCGTCGGCGCCAACATGTCGTTCCGGCGGACCTCCCTCGACCTCGTGGGAGGCTTCTCCACCTCCTTGGGCCGCACGGGGGCGAACGGGGCGGGCTGCGAGGAGACCGAGATGTGCATCAGAGCGTCCCAGGCCGTCGCTGGTGGCCGCCTCGTGTACGACCCTTCGGCACTGGTCACCCACACCGTCTCGCCCGACCGTCGGACGCCTGCGTACTTCTTGCGGCGCTGCTACGCGGAAGGTCGGTCAAAGGCCTTGGTGCGCTCAATGGTGGGGACAGCTGCGCTCTCCAACGAGCGCAGCTACCTCCGAGACACCATCCCCGCCGGCGTCCGCCAGGCGCTCAGCGACGCCGTCGGGGGCGACATCGGCGCCCTCGGGCGGGCCGCATCGCTCGTCGGGGGGGTCGCGGTCACGTGCCTCGGCTACGGCTCGGCCCGGCTCCGCTCGGGCACAGGCTCGAGGCGCCGGGTGCCAGCGGCCCCGCCGGTGACGAAGGCGGCGCTCGCACCCCTGCGCTGAGCGCAGTGTTGGGCCCCGAGCGGGCATTCCGACGCACCGGGAGCGCCCGGGAGCGCCCGCCACGTCGGAATGCGCTGGTCCGGCGCGAGTTTGGGGCGGTCCCCCACCCGGGAGTTGGGCGGCCATAGGCTTTTTTCCATCCACCTGCACAACTGCGGCACATCTGTCCCTCGCGGGGAGGCGGCCCGTGCCCTCGGCCACACGGTGCGAGCCGATCGACGATGGACGGAGCACTGCGGGCGACCGCACACGACGACATGCGACGCGCCCGACGTGTCGGCACCGGCCAGCCGCGCCCACGGGGTGCGCCATGAGGGACTGAAGTCCCGACTTCGAGGAGGATCCCGATGACGTCTCCGGCGCTCACTCGCGTCTTGCACCGCCGATGGCTCATCGTCCTCGTGGCCGTCGCAGCGCTCGTCCAGGTGTTCGTTGTCGTGAACCCTCTCGGGCACCACCAAGGTCCCCAGCGCGTGGGGCAGGGCCGCGTCATCGCCCCCGGCGGCCAGCCGGGCCAGGGCCGGGCCGAGGGCACCTCGGCCTCGGCGGGGGCTGCTCCGGAAGTCACGACGAACGCTGCGTCGGTCGCCGTCCTCGCCTTCGGTGACAGCGGCTACGACATCGTGACGGCCGACGGCGGGGTCTTCACCTTCGGCGGCGCACCCTTCTACGGCTCGGCTGCCGGGCTCCACCTGGCGGGCCCCATCGTCGCCGCCGAGGTCACCCCGGATGGCGGAGGGTATTGGCTGGTCGCCAGCGACGGCGGCATCTTCGCCTTCGGCGACGCGCAGTTCGACGGCTCGATGGGGGGCAAGCCGATCAATGCGCCGATCAGCGGGTTCGCTCCGATGCCCGACGGGCGTGGCTACTGGGAGGTTGCCAGAGACGGCGGGGTCTTCGCGTTCGGGGACGCGCAGTTCGACGGCTCGATGGGCGACAAGCACCTGAATGCGCCGATCGTGTCGATGGCGGCGGCGCCCGGCGGCGGCGGCTACTGGCTCGCCGCCTCCGACGGCGGGGTCTTCGCCTACGGCACCTCGACCTTCCTCGGCTCGATGGGAGGACAGCACCTGAACGCCCCGGTCGTCGGCATGTCGGCGGCGGCGGGCGGCCACGGTTATCTGCTCATCGCCGATGACGGGGGGATCTTCGCCTATGGCGATGCCACGTTCTACGGCTCGATGGGCGGCACGGGCCTCTCGGCGGCGGTGGTCGGCGTCGCCGGCTCGGCGGGGGCCGGCTACTGGCTGCTCGGCGCCGACGGGGCCATCTACTCGTTCGGCAACGCCCAGTACGCCGGGCGCGCCCTCTCCCCCGTCGGTGGCTCCCCGGCCCCGAGCGGGGGCCTGCAGCCGGTCGGCGGGCCGGGCGGGCCGTGGAATCTCGTCTTCGATTCGGAGTTCAGCGGCGCCACGCTCAACGCCAGCCAGTGGAGCACCTGCCTCGCGTGGGGCTGCACGAACACTGGGCCCCCGGGGAGCCCCGAGCTCGAGACCTACACGGCGGCGAACTGCCAGCTGAGTGGCGGCGTGCTCAATCTGGTCGCCGAGGTCGGCGGGGGCGGGGCGCGTCCGTACTCGTCGTGTGCCCTCCAGACCTCGCAGCACTACAGCTTCACCTACGGCTACGCCGAGGCGCAGGTGTGGCTGCCGGCGGGGGCGGGCTTCTGGCCGGGGTTCTGGCTCCTCGCCACCAACGGCTCGAGCGACGAGATCGACGCCATGGAGGCCGACGGGAACCTGCCGGATCAGGCGATCCTGACCTACCACTACGGGTCGGGCGAGTTCAACCAGTCGACGGTCTCCTCCGCCAACTACACGGCCGGCTGGCACACCTTCGCCGTCGACTGGGAGCCCGGGTCGATCACCTGGTACGTCGACGGCATGGCAGCGAAGACTTTCACCAGCCCGGTGGTGGCCACGACGGCCATGTACGCCATCTTGGACCTGGCAGTCAGCGGGCCGAGCGACTGGCACAGCAGCCCGAACGCGTCGACGCCCTTCCCCTCGGCGTTGAAGGTGGCCTACGTGCGGGTCTGGCAGCACTGACCCGCACCGCAAGGCATCGCCAGGCGGTGCGGGTCAGTCCTCGTAGCGCAGCGTCACCTTGTGGTGGATGAGGTCGACGAGCTCCTCCAAGCAGCGGTGGTCCGGAACACGCCCCCGCACGGTAACCACGCGCGACTCGGTTCCTGCGGTCCAGTCAACCGCCGCACCTGGCCGGCGGTTGAGCTCGATGTGGTCGATCTCGGGGAGGTCCGCCAGCTCGTCGAGGCCCTCGACGCCACAGAGCCGGTGGGCGGTGACCGGGGGCTGGAGCATCAGCCAGAAGCCGACGCCCTGACACGGCGCGAGGCCCCCACCCTCGTACGGCTCACCCACCGCGAGCGCACAGGCCGTCTCGAAGAGGTTCACGTCCGAGACGGTCTCCAGGACGAACGGCGGCCGGCCGCCGAGGCGCCCGTTTACCTCGATCAGCATCGGGCCCTGCGGTGTGAGTTTGATCTCGGTGTGGATGACGGCATCGGTCACGCCGAGCGCTTCGATGGCGCGCTCGACCATGGCGAGCACCGGGGCCTCGAGGTGCGGCGCGAGTATCCCCGGGAGGAAGTTGCCCGTCTCCCGAAACGGCGGGGCCAGAGGGAAGCGCCCGGTGATCGCCACGTGGCTCGCCACGCCCGCGCTCACCACGCTCTCGATGGAGAAGTACGACGCGTACCACCGGCCCTCGGCCCTGACGTCGTCGAGGTACTCCTCGACCAAGAAGCCCGGCCCACCCACGGCGGGTGCCACCTGGGACACGAGCTCGGAGGCGCTCGCCACGTCGACGATGCCCCTGCTCCCGCTCCCCCGGGCGGGCTTGAGCACCGCCGGGTAGCGGACACGCCGGGCCAGGTCGGCGAGCTCGTCGCCGCCGATGTCGCCGGGGATCGGCCAGAACGCCGGACCCGGGACGCCCGCAGCATGCAAGGCGGCGCGCTGGCGGCACTTGTCGGCCACCTTCAAGGCCGTCTCCATGGTGTGGTAGCGCAGTCCCAGCCGCTCGGCGAGGGCGGCGGCAGTGAGGAGGTGGTCGTCGACGAACGAGACGATGCCATCGACTGAGAGCTCCCCCAGCGCCCGGGCGGCCTCGTCGTGGCTCAACCCGGTGATGTCGAGCACGGTTCCGAGCCGGCGCAAGAGGCGCGTCGTCGCCTCGTCGAACCCCTCGGGCGACTCGAGCACCCAGACCACGTCCATCGAGTCCCCGATCCGCTGGATGAGGTCGAGCGGGGAGAACGAGCGGGTGTTGTGGAACACCGCCACCGTGTGTCGCACTAGAGCTCCTTGCGGATGAGGAGCAGCTCGGCCGCCGCCTGCAGTGCCCGGTCGTTGTTGACCATGAGCGGCGCAGCCGCCGCGTCGCGCAGGATGCGCGCCATGCTCACCGGGGATCGGTTGGCGAAGCCCGGCAGCCCGCAGATGAGCATGGCCCGCTGGACGATGTCGAGCACGAGGGTCGTCGAGGTGAGCTTCAGGTTGTCCATGCGCGACGAGAAGGCAAAGGTGTCGACGGCCTCGGTGTCCTTGTTGCGCTCGTAGTCGGCCGCCCCCGCCGCCACGACCTCGCGGAGCTGGTGGAGGACGACGCTCAGCTCGGCCAGGCGCAGGGCGCTGATCGGGGCGGGCGCGTCGGGCGACACCTGGCGGCTCTTGCGGGCCTGGGAGCGGACCGCGGCGTGCGCCTGGCGCCCCCCCGCCTCGGCCAGCCCCAACCATACGGAGCTGAGCAGCACCGAGCTGACGGGCAGCGACGTGCGCATGAAGACGTCGGCGTAGTCGTGGATGACCATCTCGTCGGGGATGTCGGCGAGCAGGAGGCACGGTCTGCTGCACGTCCCGCGCAGCCCGAGCGTGTCCCACTCGCCGCGCGGCTCGAGCTGGAGGTCCGGGGGCAGGCAGATGGCCAGCACCTGGTCGTTGGGAAGGCTGTCGGGGCTCCGGCGGGCGGTGGCCAGGACGCCATCGGCGTACTCGCCGTAGGAGACGGTCGCCGCCTCTTTCTCGATCCGGTAGCCCGTCTCGGTCGGCTCCAGCGCGCAGATGCTTGTCCGGCGGTTGCCGCCGAGGCCCACTTCGCTGTTGGCGTTGGCAAGCAGCAGCTCGCCGGCGGCCACCTGTGGCAGGAGTGCCTCTTGGGCGGCCGGCGATGCGTGCCGGACCAGCATCGCAACCTGGATGTGGTGCATGGCGAGCACGAGGGCACTCGACGCGCAGTGTTGGGCGATCACCGACACCGTTTGGGAGATCTCGCCCAATCCAGCGCCGACACCGCCCCACTCGGCCGGGACAAGAGCGCCCGACAACCCTGACTTTCTCAGTTCGGTCACGGTCTCAATCGGGAAGCGGGCCTCGCGGTCCACCTCGTCGGCGCAGAGATCCGCGACCTCCTCTCCGATCCGCCGTGCTTCGACGACCAATGCTGTTTCGCTCATGTCCGCTCCTTTTCCATGAGGCTTTCGCCCACCTCTGCTGCCTATGCGGTGCTGATCTCGAGCTACCGGTCGTGCCCGGATGTGCGTCGTCGGGTCGCGCGTCGCCGTGTCGGGGCGTGCGGCGGCTCTGCTCTCGGGCGACGTCGCCGCCGGCACCGGGTCCGGGGCCGGGCGCGGCTCCGATGCGACGTGGCCGAGCTGGATGTCGGGGACGACCTCGACGTGGGCGTGCTCGCCGCGCGCGACGCTCCAGACCACCGGGGCGAAGTAGAGGGCCTCGAGCATCGTGGCGGCGACCCAGAAGCCGCAGAGGCCGAGCACACCGAAGAGGGCGGCGCCCACCGCGGCCGCGGCGGCCTCGAGGCACGTGGCGAGCGACACCACCTTGGCGGCCGACGTGAGCTTGCGCTGGGCCCGCCGGATGGCCACGAAGTGGTCCTTGATCACGTACGGGATCCCGGCCAGCAGCAGGATGCGCAAGATGTCGGTGCCGTGCTCGGCGTAGTCGCGACCAAAGACGCCGAGGAGCAGCGGGGCGGCGGGCTCGATGACGACGAGGGCCGCCGCGCAGCACGCGAGCCCGAACGGCAGCGTGCGGCGGACGTGGTACTGGAGGGATGACACGTCGTCGCTGGCCTCGGCAAACAGCGACATCGCCAAGAGGGCCGGCACGAGCAGCACCATGCTCGCCACCAGCTGGGCGACGGAAAAGTACGCGAAGTCCCGCGGTAGCAAGAACAGTGCGGCCAGGAACGGCAGGAAGAAGGTGACCGACGTGATGGCCAGGTTGAGGGCGTGATGGCGCAGGGCGGCGCCCTTCAGCTCCCAGATGATCTCCCAGCGCTGCGCCAGCGTGGTCCGGCCCGTTTCGGGCCTGGCCAGGCCGAGCAGGCGGGGGCACAGGAGCAACGAGATGCTGAGGGACACGGCCCAGGCGATCAAGAGGCCCGTGGTGTCGCGCGCGCCCAGGGCGAACACGACGAGCACGATCAGGACCAGCCGCAGTGCCGACGCCGTCCCGTTGCGCACGAGCTGCGCGGGCCCCTTGCGCAGTCCGATGGCCACCGAGTCGAGCAGCCCCGCCATCGTGGTCATGACCGTCCCGACGACGAACAACGAGGCGTCGACCGGTGAGCGCCCGAGCTCGCTGAGGCTGTGGCCGAGCAGCGGTGACGCCGCCCAGGTGAGCAAGGCCAGCACCAGCGCGGCGGCGGCGGCGACCAGGATCGCGGTGGAGACGACGGCGTGGTGCGCCTCCTTTGGGACCGTGCGCAATTCGACCAGCAGCAAGGACCCGATCCCGAGGACGCCGAGCGCGCTGAGCAGGGCAGCGACGGAGACCGCGGCGGCCGAGACGCCGACCGAATGGGCGGGGACAAGCCTGGTCGTCGTCGTCCAGTAGGCGAGGCCCAAGACGAGCACCACGCCCTGGGTGAGCACGAGATAGCCGAAGCGCCCGAACAGGCCGCTCCCGGCGACGAGGGAGCGCACCTGCTCGCGCGAGGGCTTGGCGCGCTCGACGCACGCACGCAGCGCCCGCGGCGGCCGGACCGTGGCGGCCGGGGCGTCGGCAGCAGCGAGGCCGGGCTCGCTCATGTCGACACCTCACGCACGACCCGGCCGTCCTCGGTCAGTACCAGCGCGTTGCCACGGGCGGCAGCGGCGGCCGGTAGGGGCACCGTCCAGTCCGAACCCACGGGCGACGCGCCCGAGCGCCACAGCACCGTGCGCCCGTCGAGGATCTCGAGGTGCGCCCCGCGCAGGTCTGCGGCGTGGGCCCGGGCGACGGGCACCCCAGCCGATCCCGACGTGACCGACAGCGACGTGGGGGCCCGCCACAAGGTGGCGTCCGACGCGACCGACACCACCACCGCCCCGGCGACCAGCAGGACGGTGAGCGCGCCCGACGCGACCAGCCAACGCCGGCGCACCACGGACGGGCGCGCCCCCGGCCCTGCCCCCCCATCCCCCTGGGCGCGCCGCCACGGCGGCTGGCGCCGCAAGCCCAGCGCCCCCAGCCCGGCCAGCACCACCAGCGCCACCGGGGTGGCCGGCAGCCCGGTCGGGACGAGCACCAGCGCCGCAGCCATGCCGGCCACGGCCGCGCCGAGGAGGAAGTCGAGCCAGCGGTCCGCACCCCTCGGGAAGCGGCGCCGGCGCACCCAGATGCCGGCCACCGCCATCGCCGGCGCGAGCACCCACCAGTTGGCGCCGGTCGTCGGCGCCGGCGAGCGCACGTCGCCGGTGCCTTCGAGCGGGCGCTCGCCCAGGATGCGCGAGAGGTCGTAGATCGTGATGGGCCCGTTGGTGTACAGCTTCACGAAGCCGGGGACGGCGGCGAACTTGTCGAGCTGTGCGGCATGGAGCCGCTCCACGCCGTTGGTCTCGCCCGGCTCGAAATACGAGCCGTAGGCCGGAGGGCCGCTGGCGAGCCGGGAGTCGACGACGAGGTAGCGGATGTGGGCCTGGCGCACCAGCGCGATGTCGTAGGTGCCCCAGGTCCGGTCGAAGTAGAGCGGCCCCACGTTGACCGAGCCGTCCCCTTCGCTCACCGGCGAGAGATGCCCGATGGCCGCCAGCAGCGCCGCCTCGTCGCGGTCCGCTGCAACCGGGGACCCGGGCGGGAGGTGTTGTGCGGCCCACTGCGCCGCGGCGATCGTGCTGGCGTCGACCGAGCGCTGGTCGGCGGCGGGCAGGTACGGCCCCGGGACATAGGACCAGTCCGGGCCCGACCCAAGGATCATCGAGCCGAGGAAGCACAGCGAGGCGATGGGCAGTACCAGGGCCATGCGCAGTCGTGGGCGCCGGGAGGCGAACCAGGCACCGATGAGCACGGCCATACCGAAGAACACGAAGGTGGACATGCGCCCGCCGACCTCTTCGCTCCCCGACGAGAGCCGGGATCCGAGCACGACGAGGTAGCCGAGCGCCACCATGACCGGCAGGTAGCGGAGCGGCCCGCCACGCACTGTGCGGTGGGCCACGACCGAGCGGACCGAGACGGCGAGCAGGACAACGAACGTGAGCGCAGAGGCGAGCAGCACGATCTCCTGCCAGAGCGGCGCGGCGGTGCCCGACGCGCCGCGGAACAGACCACGGCTCTGCCCTCCGGTGAGGAGCCCCACGACCCCGCTCACCGCCCCTGTGAGGATCGGGTCGAGGTAGTGGTAGAGCTGCGGGGCGCGCAGCGCCGTCCAGGCGAGCGCCCAGACGAGCCCGAATCCGGTCACGAGACCTACCCGGCGGGCCGAGTGGCGCCGCCCGCAACACCACAGTGCGATCGTGAAGACGCAGAGGAGCCCGACGGTGAGCCACCCGACGAGGTGATGGCTGATCACCGCACCCCACAGACAGGCGGCCGCCAGCCACACGCGGTAGTCGCGCCCGGTGCGGGGCGCCTCGGCCACTCGGACCAGGAGGTACACCGCTCCGGCCCCGAGGGAGAGGGCGAGGGTCTGGTACGAGAACGCAGCATTGAAGGAGTAGAACTGCGGGCTCGCTGCGTAGACGACGACACCCGCCGCCCCCGCCCGGGACGACCGGGTGACGCGCTCGACGAGCAGGAACACGACGAGCACGAGGATCACCCGTGAGACCAGCACGGTGACCAGCTCGCAGACGACGACGGGCAGGCCCGTCAGCCACCGCACCGAGACGGTGAGGAGCTCGAGGCCCGGAAACGAGGGGCTGACCGGCAGGAGCGAGTTCGAGGTGAACAGGGCCCGCTGACCCGAGAGCTGCCAGAGCGTTGTCTGGTGCAGCAGTTCGTCGTAGCCGGTGAAGAGCAGGGGGCTCAAGAGGTAGTACGACACGACGAGCGCCACGCCGAGCAGGACCGCCACCTGGATGCGCTCGGGCCGCCGGGCCCGCTCGGCCAAAAGGCGCCAGGCACAAGGGGCGAAGATGGTCACCAAGCCGGTGAAGAAGAAGGCAAGGGCCAACTGGACATGGCCCGCGCGCCCGATGGCGTAGCCCACCGCCTGGAGAGCGAGTCCCCCGGCCACGATGGGCGCGACGACGACCAGGCGGGTGCGCTGCGGGTCGTTGGCCGGCATCGCCGGAATGGGGCCAAAGGCTTCTGCCCCCGAGTCGGTTCGCGCTTCGCTCCCGCCTGGCGGCGCAGCTTCTGAGAGGCCCACCCGGGCCGGGTCGTCGCTGTGCGTGTCAGACACGGTCTGGTCGTCGACGACCGTGCCGTCGAGCGCCGGGCTCACGGCGCCACCAGCTCGGGGTGCGCGGGCACACGTGGTGTCCCGGCGCTACTCGGAGCGGGTAAGTAGGTGGCGAGGAAGTACTCGCTCAGTAGAGCGATCGCCCGAGCCCGGCCACTGGCGCCGAAGAGCGTGTGGTCGATGGAGGGCAGGACCTCGAGGCGCACCAGCCCGCTCTTTTCGAGCCGGCGCATCGCCCACTTCGCCCGCCGCTCGAAGGGTCGCGCCTCGACCTCGCCACAGAGGACGAGGGTGGTGACCCGCTTTGCCGCCAGCGCGTTCAGCCCATGGGCCGGATGCGGTTGGAGCCCGAGGCGGTCAAGTGCCCACCACACCGAGGGCGGAGCCTTGTGCTCCCCGAAGTGGGCCAGCCACTCAAAGCGCCGCAGCGCCTTCACCCACGGGCTGAAGGGCTGGACGGCGCGCCGTCCTTCGTCGACCTCGCCTCCGGTGCGCACCTCGGGCGGATCGAACGACAGGATCGGGTTGATGGCGCAGACCCCGCGCGCACCGAGGGCGATGCCGTTTTCGATGGAGTGGTACGCACCGGCGCACAGCCCCGTCAGCACGACGTCGCCGTGGTGCCCCGGGCAGAGCGCCTCGGCGGCGGACGCCACGTCCTCGGCGGCCTCGAGCGGGTAGCCGACGTGGGGGGGCTGCCCCGGCCGAACCGGGCTGTCGCCCAGACCGCTCAGGTCGAATCGGAGACACCGCATCCCCGCCGCGGCGAAGCGGCGGGCCAAGCTGACCCACAGGCGCGCCGGGCCGATGTGGTGGATCAGGCCCGCGTTCAACAAGAGCACCGTCGGCCCGAGCGGCGCACCTTCAGGCTCGGTGAGGATGCCAAACAGCCCGAGGGGGCCGAGCCGGACCGCCCGCTCGACGACGGGCGTCGTGGCGTTCGCCGCAACGACGGCCTGCTCGCGCACCACCGGGGTGACCGTGGTCGGCGAGGCCCCGAAGTTGCCCAGGAGCCATCCGAGCACCATGGCGATGGCCGCCTCGGGGAGGCGCGCCTGGTCAGGCAGCACGTCGACCAGGTCCGCCTGCCCCTCGGCCACCCCCCACTCGACGTGCTCGGTGCCGAGAGCCCTCGCGAGCCGCGACGGCGTCGGCCGGTCGTCTCGGACCAGCACGAGGGTCCGCCGTGCGAGGGGTGGGCTGACCTTCGTCAGGTCGAGCGTGCCGAGGTCGGCGACGGTCTCGGCGCTCAGGACCGAGCCCAGGACCTCGACAGCGCCGGGATCGAGCTCGACGCCTTCGCTCGGCAAGTCACCGATGCTGAGGGCCATGAGCGCCTGCTGCTCGCGGACGAAGCTCCGGCCGTTGCCACAGGGGTCCCACAGGACGAGGGCGTCCACGTCGCCATCGCTCGCAGCCGTTTCGGCGGCCAGCGTGCCGCCGATACGGATCCCCACCATGGCGACGCGCGCCGCCCCGCACTCGCGCACGAGCGCCACCGCCTCGCGCGCGCTGCGGCGCCAGGACTCGAGCTGGCCGGGACCGCTCTCGTCCCCGGACGAGTCGCCCGTCCCCTCATAGTCAAACCGGAGCGCGAGAAACCCCGCAGCTGCCAGCTGCTCGGCCAGGGTGCGGATCGCTCGGTGCGCGGACGCGTACTCGACGCCCATGGTGGGACAGCACACGACCGCCCCCCTGGCCATGCCACCCTCGGGCACGTGGAGCCACCCGAACAAGGGGCGCCCCTGCGGGCCGAACCACGTCGGCACCGCCCTCATGGCCGTTCCTCGAGTTCGACCCGGCCGCTGCAGCGGCCGTTCAGGGCGTGGAGCGCTCCACGGGGCCGTGTGCCGTCGCCGACGAGCGTGACGTGGCGAGTCCGGCCGGGCACGAGATGGAACCACGAGTCGTCGGGCGAGAAGCCCGGCACCTCGACGCTGACCCACTGGGCGAAGCGCTCCGCGGTGCAGTCGAGCACCCACTCCCCTTCCCCCAGTCTGCGGGCGACCGCTCGCAGCCCGAGGTCGTGCTCGAGGTCACGCCGGGGGCCGAGCGGGAGGTGGACGGCGTCGGCGACCACGCGGTCGCTCCCCGCAGGTCCCTGCGAACAGAGCTCGACGTGGGCGACGTCGTGGGCCGGCGCCCCAAACCGGTACGCGTAGGTGAGGTCCCGGAACGACGGGAACAGCGCGGCGAGATCGAATCGCTCGGTTCGCCGTCCGGCGACCTCGATCGACGAGCGCACCGTCTCCACCGGGGTGGCGCCATCGGCCAGGAGGGTCACCTGGAGCGAGCCGCGCCACGGTGCCGCCGCATCGTTCACCACGTGGGCGCTGAGCCCGTTGAGCCCCTCGTCGGTGAGAACCAGGGTGAGCGGCGCGAAGAGCCGCCGGAGCACGAACCAGCCCGACTTCGGGCGGCCCAGCGAGTCGATGACCCCCCACCCCGCCCCGGGCCGGAGGTCGCGAAGGCTGAGCAGCAGGGCGCCCGCACAGCGCGAGCCCCCCCGCCGCCACTCCGAGATGGTGGCGACCATGCACTCGGCGACCGCGGCCCGCCCGAGGTCGAGGTAGCGCTCGGGGTCCTCGATGCGGGTCCTCATGACATCGGCACCGAACAGGTCGGCCACGTAGTGGTCGCGCACGTCCTCGAAGTCCCAGGAGCGGCCCGCGTCACGCGGCACGCCCGCCTTCCAGCGGGGGTGGTGGCCGGCGGTGGCCGGGCCGCCCAATACTTGGTCGACGGTCGCCGGGCAGGGCGGCTGCGAGAAAGCCAGGCACTCCGCGGCGAAGCGCACGCCGCTTCGGCGGACGTCGTCGAAGGTGCGCAGGTAGGCACCCACGCCGAAATAGTGGGCCACGCCGACATCGGTCGAGAAAGGCAGCGGGCCACCCGTGGGGCTCGACGGGAGTGCGACAGCATCGGGGAGTCGGCGCGCCAGGGCGGCCGGGATCACCCGCTCGAGGACGTCGAAGGACCACTCGGCGCGCTCCATGCCGGCCATCGCCGCCTGCTGTTCGACCTCGCTGCCACCGCTCACGACGGCCAGGCATGGACGGCCCTGCCAACCGGCGAACTGCTGGTCGAGCTCGCGCACGAGCGACGCCTCGAAGGCCGCGTCGCGCGGCGAGTCGAGGTTCGCCACCATGCAGTCCTGCCAGACCAGCATCCCGAGTTCGTCGCAGACGTCGAAGAAGTGCGCGTCCTCGTAGACCGAGGTGCCGGGGACCCGCAGCATGTTCATCTGGGCGTCGTGCGCCAAGGTGACCGAGGCGCGTACCTGGTCCTCGGCAGCGGCGAGCGACACCACGTCGGGGGGCACCCACACGGCACCCCGGCAGAAGATCGGCACGCCGTTGACCAGCAGCTCGAAACCGCCGCCGGTACGGTCGACGGCGATCGACCGGAATCCGACTCGGCCGAGCGGCAGTTCGATCTCGCCCACCTCGAGGGTAAGCGGGTAGAGCGGCTGGGGCCCGTGCGTGTGCGGCCACCACCGTTCGACCGATTGCACCCGGACCGTCCCCGACACGACGCTGCCACCCATGTCGTAGACGCCCACCGAGAGCGGTGCGGCCGCCGGCCCCACGTGGAGCACGACCGGCAGAGGCCCCGGCGGCCGGGACAGCGTGAGCTCGAGGTCGACGACGCCATCATCCCCGTCGAGGCGCGCGGCGAGCTGGCGATCGACGACGCGGAACTCCTCGGGCGGGACCGCCCGCACGGTGACCGGCCGCCACGGGCCGACCGGCGCGAGGTCCGAGCCGAGGTCCGGCATGCGGCCGAGCATCGTGGTCCGCAGGAATCGGAGCCCCTGCTCGCGCACGAGGCCAGTGCGCCAGCGCGGCCGCGGTCGGCGCTGCCGCAGCCACGGTGCCAGCGCGCCGCAGCGGATCGCCACCTCGTTCACCGGTGCGAGATGCCCGAGCTCGACCTCGTCGGTGCTGAACATGTTCTCACCGTGCCAGCGGTGCACGCCGTTGACCCAGACGTCGGCCAACGTTGCGACCCCACCCAGGTTGAGCACGTAGGGCGCGTCGACCTCGGGAGCGGTGAACGTGGCCCGGAACCACCAGTCGTCCCGGTCGTAGTCACGTGTCGCCCAGTCCAAGGAGCCGGCGGCACGCAGGGCGCCCGCCGCCGTGCCGGGCACGGCCGCGGGGAGCCACGTCACCGCGTGCGCATCGAGGTCCTTCGGCGTCGAGGCGGCGCCGGCCGCAACGGCGCAGCACTCCCACGCGGCGGCCGAGAGGAGGTCACTCGTCATAGCGGAGGACGAGGGCGGCCATGGCGCTCTCCCATGCTTTGGCCATAGCTTCCAACGGCGAGTCGAGATCCGAGCGCCTACCCGCGGCGGCTCGTGCGAGTGCAAACTGGGCGGCCTTGGCCTCGGAGGCGAGCACCATGAACTCCTCGACGACGGGCTCGAGGGCAGCACCGGTCTCCTCGCCGAGCCAGCCCAAGAACGCGGCAGCAAGCTCCGCCGAGGCACCGCACTGGCGGCACGTCCCGAACGCGTACTGGTGGAACAGCGTGACGCCTTCGGACTGGAGCCAGCCCATGTCCGCCTGGAGGCGCTTTTCGAGGCGCCGGACCGGATTGTCCATCGGCCGGCGCCCGAGGTGGTCGCGTGTGAGCTCACGGGCGACATCGGCGAGGCGGTTGCTGTCGTGCCACATCCGGTCGAGCTTGACCAGCTCGACGTAGGGCGGGAGGTGGTGCCCGGAGTCGGGGAGCCGGCCGAAGAGGCCGTCGAAGTCCTCGGCACTGAGCTCGTAATAGCCCGCGTTGTGGAAATAGCCGAGCCGACGCGCCTCGACGTCGAGGCACTGGGGCACGATCGTGCTCTTCACGTGCTCGGTGCGGTAGGCGACCCCTCTCGTATCCGGCAGGAACCACGAGTCGACCTCGACGGTGAGCAGGCGGCCAAGATCGAGCTGTTCGCCGATGTGCTCCACGAGGGGGCGCCAGACGTTCATCTCGGCGACCTCGAGGCCGTAGAGGGCGCGCAGGTCCTCGGGCGGCACCTTGAAGAACGTCCACTGGTCGCCCTCGAAGTCAGAAGAGAGGGTGAACGCCCCAGCCGCCCGGGGCTCGAGCCCGAGCGAGGACAGGACCTCGATCCACACGTCCACGTAGCAGTTCGTCTGGGTCCAGATCCGCTCCTCGGAATGGAGGGGGTGGGGCCGGTAGTCGGCCGGATCGATCGACAGCAGCTGGTGTCTCATAGTCCAAGGACGTTCCGGACCGACGGTGGCCACGACTCCTTGCGAAGCCCGTGGGTGTGCAACAGCGCAAGGGTGACGCGTTCGACCCCGAACCCCACGCACGCGGTGTGGGCGACGGCCCCGTCGTCCGCGACGATGTCGAACTCCAGCCCGAAGTGGTCCTCGTGGCAGTTCGCCGACGTGATCGCGGTCGGGGATTCGCTCGAGCAGATGGGGCTCACGATCTCGATCTTGAGCGCCTCGTCACGCTGGTTCGCGGCCAGCATCCGGCCCGAGCGCCCGAAGAAGGGGTCGTTGGCGACGACCGCCTCGACCTCGAGCCCGAGGGACCGGTGCAGCGAGAGCGCCCGTTCGACCCAAAGGTCGCGATGGCGGCGAGCGCCCTCAGGTGTGCCCAGGTAGACGAACTCGTGCTGGCGGAATGCTTGCATCCGGGCCGGGTCCACGCTCGGCTCATGGCGGAAGCACTGGCCGTACACTTCGACCGTCCGGCCGCCGAAGGGCAGTGGCCCCGACTGGCTCGGGTACAGCGGGTGGCAGGCCGCCGAGCACAGGGCGATGTCGGTCGGCTCGAGGTGGGCCACCCATTCGCCACCCTCCTCCACCGTTCGGAGCAGCTCGGCGTGGGCCCGGTCGTCGCCGGCGAAGGACTGGACCGTTCCCAACAGGTCCGGGAAGGAGCGCACGTAGTCGGTCCGGTCGAGCAGGGCCCGGCTCATGACCAGCGGGAAGTGGTACGTGGCCGAGGCCTCGGCCCGCCCGGCCAAGCTCACCAGCACGTCGAGCCCCCGGACGATCTCTTCGAACCGCTCGGCGCGGAGATAGAGTCCGTCAACGCCGGTCGGCACGAGGAGCCCCTCGTCGAAGAGCTCCTGGCGAAAGGCGAGATACGGGTCCGACCGGCCGCGACGGGATTCGAGCTGGGCTGCACCGAGGATGTTTGCCGCGTTCATGGTCACGCCTCCTTGGCCACCAAGAGCATCTGGGCGCTGTTCGCCAGGATGCGGTCGTTGTTCACCATGAGGGTCGCCCCGTGGGCATCACGGAGCAGCCGGCCGAGCGCGAACTCCGAGTCCTCCCGGTAGCCCGTCATGCCGCAGATCCGCATGGCGCGCCCGACGATGTCGACAACCAGCGTCGAGGCCGCCACCTTGAGCGAGTTGCACTCGATGGCAAAGGCGAGCGAGCCCAGGGTGTCCGTCCCGTGCTCGGACTCGTCGAAGTGCCGGGCCACCTGCTCGGCCACGGCCCGGAACGGGAGGTAGACGGCCATGAGCTCCGCCAGATGGACTGCTGCAGGCGGTGTCGCTCCCGGCTTCTTGCGGGCCTCGCGCCGGACATGGGCGCGCGCCGTCGAGACGGCAGCGTCGGCGATGCCCAACCAGACGTGGGCCCAGAGGATGTGCGAGACGGGCAGCATGGTGCGCTCGGAGATGTCGGCGTACGGATCAGAGAGGATGCAGTCGTCGACGTCGTCGGCATCGAGTTCGAACCCGAGGCTGCACGTCCCGCGGAACCCGAAGGTGTCCCAGTCCGAGATCGGCTCGAGCGAGAGGTGGGGGCGCCGACAGAGCACGAGGACCTGATCGCTCGGCGGGCTTGTCTCGCACCGACGGGCGGTGGCAAGGATCGCGTCGGCGAACTGGCCGTAAGAGATGACGGGTGCCTGCTTGTGCAGCCGGAACCTACCCCCGCCCGCTTCGACGGCGCAGCTGCTCGAGCGCACGTCACCGCCGATGCCTACCTCGGTCGTCGCCGACGCCAGAAGAGCCTCACCGCCCACCACCTCCTCTCGGACGTAGTCGGTGAGAAACGCAGTGTCGCCGTGCCGGACGAGGCAGGCAACTTGGATCTGGTGCATCGCGAACACCATGGCGGTCGACGCGCAGTGCCGACCGAGCTCCGCGACGACCGCCGCGATGTCGCTCAGGCGCGCTCCCCCGCCCCCGAGGTTGGCCGGCACGAGGGCCGAGAGCAGTCGTTCAGAGCGGAGAGCTTCGATCGACTCCTTCGGGAATCTGGCGTCACGATCGACCTCATCGGCAGCGGGGGCGACGTACTCGAGAGCCAGCGCATGGACCCGGTCGGAGAGCCCGGCGTCGCCCCTCATACGGAGCTGACCCGGTCCGAGGTGACGAGCCCGCTCAGTGCCTGTTCGATTGCGAAGATGGACTCGAAGGTCTTCTTCCGGAGCAGCTCTTGGGGGAACTCGACGTCGAAGGCGTCCTCGAGCGCCAGCATGACGTTGACGCTGGCGTGCGAGGTGAGCCCGCACCGGTACAGGTCGGCGTCCACGTCGAGCGTCATCGCGTCGACGGGAAGCCGCCCGTAGTCGGCCAACACCTGGCGAATCATCTGTTCCATCAAGCTCCCTCCGGTTCCTCGATGCCTCGGGCGCTCCCGCCCAGGGCGACGACCAATGCGACGGCGATGTCGCCCTCGTGCGAGAGGGCGACGGCGAGATCGTCGAGTCCCGCGTGCTGCGCACGCCGGGCGGCTTCACCGG
Organism: Acidimicrobiaceae bacterium; assembly: GCA_003155135.1. Classification (GTDB taxonomy): domain Bacteria; phylum Actinomycetota; class Acidimicrobiia; order Acidimicrobiales; family RAAP-2; genus Bog-515. Next base: position 24,080 of record PMFN01000029.1, read on the forward strand.
CCAGCGCCAAAGAGCACGAGCCGTCCGGCTCGCGACGGACCTCGATGGAGCGCCAGTCGAGCTGGCGACCCCCTGGGCGCAGGACCTTGACCACGGCCTCTTTGGCTGCGAAGCGCGCCGCCAGGCTCTCTGCACTTGGCCCGTCGTCGCGCGCGCAGTCGGAAAGCTCGCGGTCTGTGAACACCCGGCGCAGGTAACGGTCCCCGAACCGGGTGATCGACGCTTCCACGGCGGCCACCGAGGCCACGTCGACGCCGGCGCGCACGGCGCCGGAGTTGGCCTCCCAACTCCTGGTCACGGGCACGACAGGGGTCCCTCTCGCCATAACCCAAGTCTCGTGAGCATGCCGAGTGGCGCCTACCCCCTGACGCGTGATCTTTCTCGTCTGATTGGTGGAGGCACGGTCCCATCGGCCCAGCTGGCGGCCCTTCGCGCGGCGCGACGAGCCGTGCGGGAGCCGCCCGCGAGTGGTGACCTGGAATCGCCCGAAAGGCTCTCAGCGCTTGCGGGCCACGATGTGGAAGTAGCGGATCCCCGAGAGGTCCTCGTCGAGCCCGACCGGCGCACCTCGCTCGGCGTCGAAGGCCCGCTCCAAGGTGAGGCCGGCCTCGTCGAGCTCGCCGTGCGCCTGACGGAGGGTGACGTAGTGGACCAGCAGCGCGAAGTCATGTGCCTCGACCGGGCCGATGGCCCATTCGCCGGCGTCGCTCTGGGCCGCCGAGAGCCGGTGCCAGTTCACGAAGCGCCGGGGCAGCGCGCGGGGTTCCTGGACGACTGCGGCCGAGGCCCGCAGCATGCGGTAAGTCCTCGACCAGGTGTGTGCCACGGGCGACCCGGCCTGGCGCAACGGGGTGGCACGGAAGCACGGACCGGCCCGGTTGTGGGTCGAGTAGACGAGCAGGGCACCCGGAGCCAGAACCCGGCGGATCTCGGCCAGGGCTCGTGCCCGGTCGCCGTGGTCGACCGCGTCGAGGCCGTTGTAGCTGAAGACGGCCAGCGAGAACCGGTCGGCTCCAAATTCGGCGAGGTCGCGCACGTCACCGAGGCGCACATCGGCATCGGGGTAGTTGCGCCGGCACGCCGCAACCATGGCGGGCGTGTAGTCGATGCCGACGTAGTCGTCGCTCACGAGCCGTAGGAGGGACGTGGTGCGGCCACCCCCGACACCGATGTCGAGGATCGGCCGGCCCCGCGCCTCGGCCGCGACCGACAGCAGTGCGGTCCGCTCCCCAGGGTCGCTCCAGACGTCAAGCACCATTCCCGATCCGCCGTTGGCGAACTGCCCGACGACCGACGTCGACGCCCACACCGCATTGTTCACCTCGTCCTGGCGTGACGGTCCTGCCGCGTGCACCGTCACGGCACGGCACCCCACGGCGTCACAACGCCCGCTCGGAGAGGGCCTGGGTCGCCGATCACCTCGGTGTAGACCGCCTCGATGCGCGGCACTACGTGGCTGGCCGTGAAGTGTTCGACGTTTCGGCGCCCCGCCCGGCCGAAGCGCGCGAGGTCCGTCGCCGGGTCGAGCATCTCGCCCATCGCCCGGCAGAGCGCCGCCTCGTCCCCCGGGGGCACCAGCAGGCCGGTCTCACCGTCGGTCACCATGTCCACGATGCCGCCGGTCGCCGTCGCGAGCACCGCTCGCCCGACCGCCATGGCCTCGAGAACGACGGTCGGGCAGGGGTCGGGCCAGGTGGAGGGCACCACCACGAACCGAGCGCTGCGCATCAGGTCGACCACCTCGCCGTGGGCCAGCTCGGGCAGCAGGCGAGCGCCGCGAGGAAGGTCGAGCGGCACTGGCCCCACGCGCCCGGCGAGCACCAGCTCGGGCGCATCGGGCAGCGCCGCGTAGGCCCGCAAGAGGACCGGCACGCCCTTGTCCGGGGTCAGGTCGCCCACAAACACAATGGGGCCGCCCCCGGAGTGCGGCGCGGCGAGGCGCTCGATCGGGTCGAGCAGCTCGTCGGGGATGAAGTTGGGGATCACGTCGCAGCGGACAGGCCCGCCGAGAAGGCCGTTCCTGCGTGCCACCGCCGAGCTGACGGCGAGGAAGCGGGACACCCCGGCCACCCTCGCCCGCATGCCTCGTCGGTTGCCGAGCGTGACGGCCGCCCCCGTCGCCGACCCGTAGGTGGCCCCTGCACACCTGAGGCAGGCCCCGAGCGACGGCCCGGGGCACGGCGAGCCGTCGCGCATCATGCGTTTGACGGCGCAGACGTGGCTGTAGTCGTGCAAGGTGAGCACGACCGGCGTCGCGTGCTGACGGCTCACCCGCAGGAGCGAGTTCACGATCCAGTTGTGGGCATGCACGACGTCGTAGCGGCGCTCGGCGATGAGCGAACCGGCCGCGCGGGCGATTGCCGGGTCCTCGACAGGGGCTGCGTGCGGGCGCCCCGGGTCCGAGTAGAGGCCCGGGAGGCGTGTCGCGGCGCTCGCGACCCGGATCACGCGCACCCCACCTTCCACATCGACGCCGACATCATCGCGCCCCGGCGCCAGCGTGAGGACGTCGACCTCGTGGCCCACTGCGTGTAGGCGGTGGGCCAGGTTGCGGACGTGTCGCTCCTCACCGCCGACGATCGGCGGATAGAACTGCGCGCCGATCAGGAGGCGCATCGCACCACGTCCGTGTAGACGCCAACCAGGCGATCGGCGCAGTCGTCCCACGTGGGGAGCTCGACGGCGGGCGACGCCACGTCGGTGCGCGCGGCTTGGAGGAGCTCTCTGGCGAGCAACTGCGGCACGGTGTCGCGCGCAACCGTGCGCACCAGGGCCCAGCGGCCGAGCTCGCTCAGGCCCGAGCCATCGGCCACGACGGCGGGGGTGCCGAGGGCGAGCGCCTCCATGATGGCGACCGGGTGTGCTTCGTAGTCGCTCATGAGCGTCACGACGTCGGCGCGTGCCAACAGCGTGCCGAGCTCTTCTCGCTCGTCGGGGCCGAAGGAGGCGAAACTCACCGCTCGGCCGAGCCCGGCTTCGGCGACCTGACGGCGCAGCGCCTGCTCGTGGGGTCCACTGCCCACGATGCCGAGCCGAGCGCCGGGGGCCCGCCGGAGCATCTCGGGCATGGCGGCGATGACCCTCTGGTGGCCCTTGTAGCGCTCGAGCCGCCCCACGGAGAGCACGAGGGGGGCCCCGTCGAGCAGCGGGTCGCTGTGGCCGACGGGCAGGCGTTCGGCACCGTTGTGGATCACGCTGCAGCGCGAGCGGTCGACCCCGGCATGGCGCACGAAGGTCTCGATCTCGAACTGGCAGACCCCGATCACCCGTGCACACCGACGGAGCGATGGGCCGAGCGCTCGCCATTGGGGCACGCGGCCGAGCGTCCGGACCCGGCTCGAGTGCCCGCCGGTGTGCAAGGTGACGACCGAGGGGATGCCCAGGCGGTGGGCCGCAGGGAGGGCGAGGAATGGCAGAGCGGTGTTGATGCCTTGCACGTGGACCGCGTCGAAGCCCCCGTTCACCAGGGAGCGGACCAGGGAGGGTGACAGGTGCAGGTCCTCGGGCCTGCCCACGGTGCGGTGGCGCTCGATCGTGAAGCCCCCGCGATGTTCAACAGACCGCTCGCCTCGGTGTGTCGTGAGCACCGTGAGGTCGATGCCGCGCTCGACCAACCTCCCTGCGACCTCTCGTACGTGGGTCTCGATGCCTCCGACATACGGGTCGTAGCGCGCACTGACCATGGCCACCCGCATCCCGCCGACGTGCTGCAGCCGCTCGTCGGTCGGTGTGGCCGGTTTCACGGGACTCGCGCGAACGCCTTGAAGGAAGGCGTCTCCAGCCAGTGGGTGGTCGGGTCGGTCGAGCCGTTGGGGTTGACGACGAGCGCCCAGGCGGGGGTGTCGTAGGGAGAGGGGTAGAAGACGTACCACGACATGGCGAGCACGTCGCCGCTCTCCCCGGCGAGGCGGTACGCGGTAGGGATCCAGCTCGCCCGCTGCTCCTCGGTCACCGCTCCCGAGTCGTTGTCCTGGTCGGCCGGGTACTGCGACACCGGCCAGCCGTACTCGCCGATGTAGATCTTCTTGTCCGGGTCACCTTCTGCGACCATGAGGGCCTTCATGCGCACGAAGCCGGTGAAGTTGGTGTCGACCTTGCCGAACTCGCCCTCGACGACATGATCGGGCCCGGTGACGGTCGGTCCCCGACCGCTGCTGTAGGGATGCAGGCCCAGGACGTCGAAGAAGTGGTTGTCGGCCTGAGCGAGGGGGAAGCGGTCGAGTGCGACGTAGAGCTTGCTCAAGTACCCCATGTCGTTGGTGGAAAGACCCCCCGAGACGATCGTCGCGTGCGGGTCCAGGTCCTTGACTGTCACGTAACTGCAGACCAAGAGATTCGCGTAGCTCGTCGGGCTCGGGCCGGCCGACCAGAAGACGCTCAGGTTCTCCTCGTTCCAGATCTCGTAGAACGAGACGCTCGTCCCGAATGTCGACACCACCCTGCCCACGAATGCCGACCAGCGCGCGAGTTCGTCGGGACGCTGCGGTGCGAGCCACTGCGCTTGCGTTGCACTCGGGTCGCCCGCATCGCGTGCCCACGACGGGAAGCCGAAGAGCTGGAAGCGGACCTTCATGCCCCGCGAGCGGACTGCACTGACGAAGGCGCTGAGGCTCGAGAACTCGTGGGCGGGTGCGGGCCCCGTCGGTTCGTAGGCGGCCCAGTTCACGCCGACTTCGATCACGTTGGATCCTGCCGCCTCGGCGAGATCGAGCAGTGAGGTCCATTGCGGCACCGTGAGTAGGGACGGCTGGATGGCCAGGTCCTTCAGTGGATGCGTGCTTCCTGCTCTCGCTGGCTCCGTCGAGGCCGCCTGTCGTGAATGTGGGAAGCAGGCCGCCGGGACCTGCGCCTTGAGGGCCGTGAGAGCGGGCCCTCGCGCGGACACCGTCCGCACCGGGGCGACGTTGGGGCTGCTCGGCACCGTCGCCANNGCGCTTCTCATTCCGTAGCGACGGCGCGTCGGCTGTCCGGGGTTCGACGGGTGCACGCCGAGGACCGGTTCTGCCGGTCACGCCGCGGGGCGGAGGCCGGCGTCCAGGGCGACCGAGACGGCGGCAACGGCGGAGTGGACGCCCAGCTTCCTCTGGAGGTTCTGGCTGTGGGTCCGCACAGTGTTCTCCGAGACGAAGAGCCGCCGCGAGATCTCGGATTGGTGGAAACCCTCGATCAGGAGGTTCAACACGTCGAACTCCCGCTTGGTGAGCTGTGCCAGTCGACCCTTCGCCTCGGTTGTGCTGGCCGAGGGACGCTGGTGGAGGAGCCCGGTCAAGAGCGGTGGCGACATCCACAGCTGACCCTTCGCTGCCCAGTGGATCGCCTCGACGAGCTCGCGGATCGGGGCGGACTTGAGCACGAACCCCGACACCCCTCTTTGCAGTGCGCGAGCCGCGAGATCGTGGTCCTCGTCAGCCATGAGCAGCACCACGGCCGGCCGCGAGGCCATGTCGTCCATGGCCTTGAGGACACTCACGCCGACAGCCGTGTCGGTTTCGGCGTCGAGTATCACGACATCGGGCCGGGACGTGCAGAGAAGGTTCCTCGCAGCACGCAACGTGGTGGCGGACCCGACGACCCGCATGCCGTCCTCATTCGAGAGGTACGCACGGAGCGACTCACACAACACCGGCTGATGGTCAACGATGGCGACGGCTTTTTCGATCATCTCACCCATTCTGAGGAGCCGGGCATCACATCGTCACCCGGATGATGTATGAACTTTCCTACGTCAGATTGTTGACTCGACGACGCGACGGCCTTCTTCCTGCGCTCACGTGTGGGCTCCGGCGGCGCTGCGTGGCGCAGGCCGCGCATTGTTGACGAGACCGCTTCGAGCGGCGAAGGCAACGAGCTCGAGCCTCGAGTGCACCCCGGACTTGCGGAAGAGGTGCTGGAGATGGGTCCGCACTGTCGAGACCCCCACGCCCAGGCTGGCGGCGATGGACGCTGTGCTCTCGCCGCGGTAGAGCCGCGTGAGGACGTCACGTTCCCGGGCGGTGAACTGTGGCTCGTCGCTCGGGCTGGCCTGGCGCGCTGCGGTTCCTTCGATCTTCGACCAGGCCTGCTGCGAGTACTGCTTCCGCCCGCGAAACGGTGACGCCCTGACACGGCACAAGAGCCGCTCCACCTCGTCGATCCCGTCAGTCTTGAGGGCCACCCCGTCGGCGCCGTTCGCCAGCGCCGCTTGGAGCGACGAGCGGTCGCAATCAGCCGTCAGCACCACGATCGGGACGGCGGGGGAGGCGGAACGAATGCGGCGGAGCACCTCAGCGGGGCTGCGGCCCGGGAAGTGCAGATCGATGAGCCACGCATCGACGTCGTCGCGGTCTGCCAGCGCGATCGCCGCCTCGGGGGTCGATGGGCGGGCGAGCACCTCGTGGCCGCGCTTGGCGAAGAGCGAAGAGAGTGCCTCGGCGAACATGAGGTGGTCATCACAAATAATGAGCTGCACGGTCGGTGGCTCCCTGGTCTCCCTCAGACCTTGGCCCAGCTCGGCGGGGGAAACAGCCCCAGACTTTGCCAGCGTGGGGATCGTCGCAGGAGTAGGGACTCCCTTCGTTTTTTCTTGTCTACCCTCGTTTTTTGAATTCGTCACGAGGTCGGTCGGCTCCGGCAATCGGCGTAGCGGAGTGCGGCGCGCCCTCCACCGCCGACCGCTCGTCGGGCACGGGACTCGCTGCACCTGTCGGCAAACGGGCGAGTCGTGCTAGAGAACGGCCCATGGCCAAGTACCTCCCGCGACCTGCGCGTGGTCGTCGCTACTCCCACCGCCGACGAGTGCGCTTGAGCGATGCGGGGCCCGACGGGCTCCTCCGTGTCGACGGCGCAGCGCGCTACCTCCAAGACGTCGCCTCCGATGACTGGGCCGACTCGGGCCTTGCTCCTGAGGACACCTGGGTGGTGCGCCACACCGCGCTCCAGCTCGCCGAGGGTGGCCGTTGGCCGGCCCTCGATGAGCAGGTCACCCTCACCACGTGGTGCGGCGGGACCGGGCCGGCGTGGGCTGAACGACGCACCGATTTCGAGATCGACGACATGCTGCTCGTCGAAACGGTTGCTCTGTGGGTGCCCATCAGCCCGACCGGTCGCCCCATGAGGCTCCGAGAGGAGTTTCTGGCCGTCTACGGCGAAGCAGCCGGAGGCCGGCGCGTCTCAGGACGCGTCCCGCCCGCACCTCCGATGGCTGGGGCGACGACACAGCCGTGGCCCCTGCGGCGGGCCGACCTCGACATCGTGGGGCACGTCAACAATGCGGCCCTCTGGACGGCGCTGACCGAGGTCGCAGGCAGCGGCCTCTCCTCCGCCGCTTTGACGCACCATGGATCGGTCGACGCCGGCCAGACCGTCACGTTGGCGAGCCAGCCGGGACGCATGGCGCTGGTAGTCGAGTCCGACGTCCGCGTGTCTGCCGAGTACTCATCGAGCTGACGACCCGCGACCGGCGGTCAGCCGAGCCAGGTGTGGCGTGGCTCGCCGCGGCGACGGGCACTGCATGTCGATCGGCGCCCGAACACGCCCTTGGGCCTCACCGAAGCACCGGCGTGATGCCCGCATCCGTCGCTGCGCCGAGTCTGGTCCTGCACCATCTTCATGAGGAACATTGTTCCCCTCCTTCGTTGAGTTGCCGACAGACCCAAGACTGGAGGAGGCCGCTCACCAGCGACTCACGCCGGGCTGACACACAGCTCCAATGGCGGTGAGCGCGAGGGGGCGTCGGAGCCGCAGCGGCGTTGGTGCACCCAGCTGGTGGATCCCGTCACGACGGGGTCCCTCGGTGTCAGGTTCGACCAATGCCGCTGGTGAGGCTCGGCGGTATCCTTTCGTCAACGCAAGTACTGGAGTGCGAAGTGTCCGCTGGCGTGGCACGAACCGATCTTGAAGGACTGCTGCATGCGATCCAATCGCTCACGCAGCACAGAGATCTCGATTCACTTCGTCACCACATCGTGGAAATGCTCCCGGCACTGGTGCCATCCAACGGCGTTGCCTGGAACGAGGTGGACCTCGAGAGTGCACGCGTCGAAGCCGTCATGGAGCCCGACCTCGTCTCGGAACCGCTCGCCGAGATATTTAGGGCTCATGTCGGCGAACACCCCGTCATATCGCACTTCACAGCCACCGGAGACGGTCGTCCGTATGCCATCTCGGACTTCCTGAGTGCGCGCCAGTTTCGTGCGACCGCGATCTACCAGCAGTTCTACCGACATCTTGGTGCGGAGGACCAGATATCGTTCATCCTTCCCGACCCGCGCTTCGTCGTCGGCATCGCGCTCAACCGTTGCAGTCGCGGATTCACCGAACAAGAGCGGCAGATCCTGAATGCGTTGCGGCCCCACCTTGTCCAGGCGTACCGCAACGCAGAGGATTTCTCACGGTTGCAGCATTCAATCGCTGGCATGGAGGTGCTCGTCGAGCAAAGGAGGGAAGGGCTCGTCGTACTCGACCGGCGGGGATTTGTTGAGCACTGCACTCCTCGGGCACAGGAGATCTGTGCCCGATGGTTCAGCGGACCGATTTCGGGTCTGCCGCCAGAGGTCCTCGCTTGGTTGGACTCCGCCGGGTGGGTGAGCGGGCCAACCGTCCCGTTGCTTATCGATCGCCACGATCGACACCTCATGGTTCGACGCGTGCCGGTTCCAGAGGGCGAGGTTCTCCTGTTCTCGGAAAGCCGAGACGAACGCACCATCTCCTTACTGCAGCGCCTCGGCCTCAGCCGCCGCGAAGCGGAAGTCCTCCTTCTCCTCGCCGATGGGCAGACCACCGCAAGGACGGCCGCCGTGCTCGGCATTAGTCCGCGCACCGTGGACAAGCATGTCCAACACGGCTACAGCAAGTTGGGCGTCGAGAATCGAGTCAGCCTCACGAACCTCGTGCGTCAGCTCGAGAGGGAGTGAGTTGCAAAGGTCGGCGACCGCCTACGGAAATGTGTGTACGTGGTTCTCCCCATTGACCTCCGGAGGCCTCCCATCGACACTTGAATGCAGCACCTGGCGCGAGCCCCTGAATGAACAGTGGTCTCCGTGCTGGCGCGTCATCGTCGGATGGAGGGGGGACGACTGTGTTTCTGTCGAGGTTGCTACGTGCGCTTGGTGTCGTGGGACTGCTCTGTGGGCTCGGAGTGGCAATCGCCGCGCCGGCCGGCGCCTCGGGGATGCGTGGTCACGGTTCGTGGCATGGCCCGTACCCTCCTCCGAATGGCACGGGAACCGTCATCGACGCAATGTCCACCGCAGCGTACGGTTCGGTGCTCGTCGTGGGTGGCACAGGACCACTGGCGAATGTGCCGCTCTATGACATCACGAGTGACGCCAACGGCATGTACGGATGCACCACCACGCCGGAACCGACATTCGAGGGCACCATCACCTGCACAGGACCCGAGAGCGACTTCTTGAACGGCGTGCCAACCGACGAGTGGCCCGCGCTGACGACCACGGGGCCACCGGTGGCAGGGCCTGGCGTCAACCGCTACCTCCTCGGGTCTGTCTGGCGGCCGGGCATCGGTGACCAGGTGACCTACGCCGGGCATCCGCTCTACCTCTTCGACCCCCCGTCCAGCCCGTTCGTGCCCGCAGGTGAAGGGTTCTTCGAGACTGTGCTGGACCTGCCGCCATGGCACGGACTGTGGAACCTGGTGTCGTCGCAATGGGGCCAGCAAGCAACCGGCGCCGCCACCATCGAGACCGAAACCTTGCCCAACGGCAACACAGCAGTCGCCGCGGAGACGTACGAGAATGTAGTTCCCGGTGGGGTGGCGGTCACGGCCTATACCTTCAGCCGAGATGGCTATTGGGGAGCTCAGTGCAACGGGCCCTGTGCCGTGACGTGGATTCCCGTCCTCACCTCTGGGCCCCCCCAGGTGGCCGGCGGCATCACGGCCAAGGATGTGGGCGTCATCCGTCGCTGGGACGGGACGTTCCAGGTGACCTACAAAGGCATGCCGCTGTATCTGTACTCCTCCGAGGAGGCCGTCTTTAGCGCTGGCCAGCCGCAGACGACCGGCACTGTAGGAAATGGCAATGGGCTGCGCGGCCCTTATGGCGGCACATTCTCCATCGAGTATCCGAGTTGACGGATCGGCGAGGCTCGCTGCCACATGTGTGAGAAGCCCAACGAGGACCCTCTCGCACCTCACTGAGCTGGGCCTATGGTGGCCAGATGGCCTTGACCATCTACGGCGTCGTCGCTCTCTCGTTCATGATGACCATGTACGCCCTCGAGCGGCGAGGGTCCAAGTTCGTCCTCGCCTTCGCCGTGGGCTGCGCGCTCTCGAGCACGTACGGCTTCTTGTCGGGCGCATGGCCCTTCGGGGTGGTCGAGGGCCTGTGGACCATCATCGCTCTTCGGCGCTACTGGGGCGCGACCCATGAGGCCGCCCTGCCGTGATGCCTGCCGGCAGACTCCAGCCGTTGCGCCCGCACGTGATCGAGGCGCACGCACCCGTGCGGGTGTGTGACAACGGCGGGTGGACCGACACCTGGTTCGGTGCCCCGGGCTCGGTCTTCAATGTGGCGGTCGCACCCGGCGTGTTCGTGACGATCGACACATTCGAGGCAGGCGATGGCGTCGTCCTCGACGTGGCGGACTTCGGTGAGCGCTACGCGATCGTCCCTGGTGCGCCCCGGGTGCCGCGCCACCCACTCCTCGAGGCCGCCGTCGACGCTCTCCCTCCTCCCCCGGGACTGGCCGTCGAGATCGGTGTCAGATCGGCTGTGCCCTCCGGGTGTGGGACCGGCACCTCGGCGGCAGTGGCCGTCGCCCTTCTCGCAGCCCTCGGATGCGCGCGGGGTGAACAGCGCACGCCGCTCGAGCTGGCGCACGCCGCGCACCGGCTCGAAGTCGACGCGCTCGGCGAACAGAGCGGCATCCAAGACCAGATCTGTGCTGCGTTCGGCGGCATCAACTACCTCGAGATCGGGCCCTACCCGGAAACCACGGTCGAGCGCCTGCCTGCCTGGGACGACCTCGGTGCCGGGCTCTCCCTCGTCTTCCTCGGGCGCCCCCACGACTCATCTGCCCTGCACAGCCAGGTCATCGAGGCGCTCAGTCACGGCACCACCGAGATCCTCTCGCGCTTGCGCGCCGCCGCCCGTCAAGCGAGAGAGGCAGTCATGCGGCGCGACCTCGACGCCCTCGGCCGCTCGATGGTGGCCAACACCGAGGCTCAGCGGCGCCTGCACCCAGCTCTCGTCGGGCTCGACGCGCAGCGCCTGATCGACCTGTCGAGGTCGTGTGGGGCCCTCGGGTGGAAGGTCAATGGAGCGGGGGGCGACGGCGGGTCGCTCACCGTCCTGAGCGCGACCGCGGAGCAGAAAATGGCGCTCGAGGCCGCCATCTTGGAGAGCGCCCCGGCGTACCGGATCCTCCCCGTCCACGTGAGCGAGGAGGGTGTGACCGTTCGCGGTGCACCCTGAGCACCGGGACACGATGGCGGCCCCCGCTGCTCCCATGCCGATTCTGGCATCCACGCGGCGGCGGCACTAATTTGGCCCTCGTGTCTAGGGACCATGACAACGACGGCTATACCCTCATCGAGCTCATGGTGGTGCTGCTCATCCTGGCGATCCTCCTCGCCATCGCCATCCCGACCTTTCTCGGCGTCAAGGGCGGTGCCCAGGACCGCGCCACCCAGTCGAACCTGACGAACGCACTGCTTGTCGGCAAGACCATCGCGAGTGCCAACAGGGGCACGTACCCAACGGGCGCGACCCTGCTCACGTCCTTCGCCAAGTCGGAGCCCTCGCTCACCTACCTCGCGTCGACCGCCACAGGGAAACCGTCGAACCAGGTGAGCGTGGCGGTCTCGACCGACGGGACGCTGGTCCTGCTCGCCGCGCAGTCGGCGTCGAACACGTGCTGGGTGGCCGAGGACAACCAGGCCCCGAGTGGCACACCGACGAGCATGACCGGGATCACCGGGGCGACCACCGGCACGACCAAAATGGGCAGCTGGTTCACGTCGTTCGCGTCGACGGCGGGCACGGCGTCGACGTGCAACGCGGCGAACGTGTCGGCCGGCTCCTCGAGGTGGTCACGCTCCTACCCCGTTTAGGACACCTCGGGCTCGACGCACTCGACGCCAGCCGAGAGGGCGTCGGTCGGCCGGGTCACGCCGCTCCCGGGGGATGCCCCCGGAATCGGCGCCCGGGCCGCCCTACAGTGGGTCGGGTGGAGCAGGAGTCGCACCGGGTGGTCTTGGCCCGTCAGTTCCTTTTGCACTGCTTCGGCGAACGGACCGAGTCCGCCATTGCGATGTTGTCCCCCGACGCCACCTACACCGTCCCGGGTCACAACGCTCTCGCCGGGACCTTCTCGGGCCGCGCCGAGGTGGTCTCGCACCTCGGGCGGGTCTTCACGAGCACCGGCGGCACGCTCGACACGATCCAGTGGGAGGACTGGATGGGTGGCGTCAACTACGTCAGCGCCCTGCGTCGCCTCCATGTCCAGATCGAGCACCGGCTCTTCAAGGGCCGACAGATCTTCCTCCTCGCCTTCAACCCTGACGACGCGATCACGAGCATCCGGGTCTACTTCGACGACCAGGACCTCGTTGACGACGTCATCGGCCACTGAACAACCACCCCGACGTGGGCCCGGATGATGGTGTCGGGCCGTGGCACAGTGCCGAGCCATCATGATCACGGCGGACGAGGCACCGACGACAGGAGTTGCGCCGTGCGCATCGTGAGCCTGGTCCCCTCGGTCACCGAGACCCTCGTTGCCTGGGGCACCCCCCCGATCGCCTGCACCCGGTTCTGCGAGCAGCCTGGGCTCGACCACGTGGGTGGCACCAAGGACCCTGCCATCGAGCGCATCGTCGCCCTCGCCCCTGACGTCGTCGTGATGGACGAGGAGGAGAACCGCATCGAGGACTACCGCTCGCTACTCGGCGCCGGGGTGAGGGTCGAAGCACTGGCGGTGCGCGCGATCGCCGATGTCGGCCCCGCCCTCGTGCGACTTGCCGCACTCGCCGGCACCGAGCCGCCCGACGACACCGGGGGGGCCCCGGCCGCCGACCCGCCGACCCGACTGCGGGCGTTTGTCCCGATCTGGCGCCGGCCGTGGATGGCGCTCGGGCAGCCGACCTACGGTGCCTCGCTGCTCGCCGCCCTGGGTGTCGCCACCGTCCCGGGCGACGCTGCGTATGCGAGCACCGAGCTCGAAGCGGTCGCCGCCGGGCATCCCGACGTGGTGCTCGCACCGAGCGAGCCGTACCCGTTCACGTCTCGGCAGCTCCCCGAGCTCGAGTCGGTCGCACCGACCGTCTTCGTGGACGGCAAGGACCTCTTCTGGTGGGGCGTGCGCACCGAGGGGGCGCGTGCGCGCCTGGCCGAGCTCGTGGCCTCGATCCCCTGAGCCGCGCCCACCCGGCGCTCGACACCGTCGGTCCCGAGCGGCTCGCTAACGTGTCGTGATGCCCCTGCTGCTCGCTGCGGCGGGTCCTGCCCAACGCGCCCGGCCCGGCGACCGACGGTGACCCGTCCCCGCCGCCGACCGACGCTGATCGATCCCCGCCTCGCCGCGCGCGTGTCGATCACCCGGCGCTACCTGGTGGTCGCCGGTGCCCTCGGGATCGCCGCGACCGTGGCTCTCGTGGTCCAGGCCGTGCTGATCGCCAACATCATCGACCGCAGCCTCCTGCACGGGGCGACGATAGGAGCGGTCACCCCCCAGCTCGTCGGCCTCGCAGGTGCCTTCGTGGCGCGTGCGGCCTGCGCGTCTGCGGCGGAGCTTGCCGCCGCGCGTACGTCACTCGCCGTCACCTCCACCCTGCGCCGGGCGCTCCTGCGCCAGACCCTCGACCTCGGGCCCGTCTGGCTCTCGGGTGAACGGGCCGGCGAGCTCTCCGCCACCGCGACCCGGGGCATCGCCGCCCTCGACGTCTACTTCGGCCGCTACCTGCCGCAGGCCGTCCTGGCGGTCCTCGCTCCCGTCGGCATCTTGGTGTGGGTCGGGTGGGAGGACCCGGTCTCGCTGCTCATCCTTCTCGGACTGCTCGCCCTCGTCCCCCCCACCATGATCCATTTCGGGCGCGCCGCAGCAGAGCAGACCGCCCGGCAATGGCGCAGCCTCGGGTCCCTCTCCTCCCGCACGCTCGAGCTGATCCAGGGGCTCCCCACGCTGCGGGCGTTCGGCCGGAGCGACCAGGGCCGCCGCGAGATCGAAGGCGCCAGCGAGAGCCTGCGCGCCGCCACGATGCGCACACTGCGCGTCGCGTTCTTGTCGGCGCTGTCGATGGAGTTCCTCGCCGGGATGGGGACGGGTCTCGTGGCCATGGTCCTCGGTTTCCGCCTCCTGAACGGGACCGTCGGACTGAGCACCGCACTGGCCGTGCTGCTGGTCTCCCCTGAGGTCTTCATCCCGCTGCGCCGGGCCGCCGCCGAGTTCCACGCGAGCGCCGAAGGCCAGGCCGCCGCCGAGCGCATCCTCGACGTGCTGGCCGAACCGGTGGCGCCGCGGGCCGACGCGACGACCCGCACGGCCGTCCCTCCGCCCGCCCGGGCAGCGGCCGGAACGGCCGTCTCGGTCCGGGGCCTCAGCGTGTCGTACCCCGAACGGGGCGCCGCACTCAACGACCTGAGCTTTGAGGTGGGCCCGGGCGAGCACGTGGCAGTCGTCGGCCCCTCGGGGGCCGGCAAGTCCACGCTGCTCTCGGTGCTGCTGGGCTTCGTCGAGCCGACGGCGGGCGAGGTGCTGCTCGACGGTGCGTCGCTCGCCGCGGTGCCGGTGGCGGAGTGGCGCGCCGCCATTTCCTGGGTCCCCCAGCGGCCACACCTTTTCGGTGGCTCGGTCGCCGACAACGTGCGACTCGGTGCGCCCAAGGCGACCCATTCGCAGGTGTCGGCCGCACTCGAGCTGGCCGGGCTCGGCCATTGGCTCGGCGGTCTTCCCGAGGGGATCTCGACGCAGCTCGGCGAAGAGGGCCTGTCGCTCAGTTCGGGCGAGCTGCAGCGGCTGGCGCTGGCGCGTGTCGTGGTGCGCGACTCCCCCCTCGTCCTGCTCGACGAGCCGGCGTCGCACCTCGACGCGGCAACCGAGGCGGAGGTTGCCTACTCACTCGAGGCATGGCTCTCGAGGCGCACCGTCGTGGTCACTGCGCACCGTAGCGAGCTGGTGGCGCGCATCGACCGGATCGTCGAGCTCTCCGCCCCGAGGAGCGAGGCCGTAGCCCTCGGCGCCAGGCCCCCGTCATGACCGCCACCGTCAGCTCTCCGTCGCCTCGCAGCGCGCCCAGCCCCGACGCAGACAGCGGTCGACCCAGCTCGAGGGCGGTGTTCTTCCGGCTCATCGCTCGCAGCGCGCCGCCGTGGCGGCAGTTGGCACTCGCCATGGGCCTCGGCGTGGCCGCGGCGGCGACCACCATTGGACTTCTGGCCGGCTCGGGGGCGCTCGTCGACAAGGCGGCCTTCCAACCGGGGTTGGCCGCCATCGCCGGCCTGCTCGCCGTGGTCGAGGTGCTGGCGTTCATCCGCGCACCGCTGCGCTACGCGGAGCGGCTCGTCGGCCACGACGCGGCCTTCCACGCCCTCAGCCGCTGGCGGGTCTGGCTCTACGACTCGCTCGAGCCACTGGCGCCGGCTGGCCTGCGGGCATGGCGCAGCGGCGATCTCTTGGTCCGCGCCGTCGACGACGTCGACGCCCTCCAGGACCTCTACCTGCGGGTGCTCACCCCCGTGGTGGTGGCCGTGGCCACCTCGGTGCTCGCCGTGGTCGTCGTGGCCCTTATCCTCCCGCTGGCCGGTCTGTTGCTGGGCGTCGCCCTGGCGGTGGCCCTGCTCGTGCCACCGGGCATCGTGCTCGCAACCCGCTCGACCGCCGAGCGCGAGGCGTCGCTTCGGGGCTCGCTCGCCGCCGACGTGGTCGAGCTGGTCCAGGGTGCTCCCGAGCTGCTGGCCTTCGGTCGCCACGAGGACTACCTGGCCCGGGCGGACGGGGCCGACGCCGAGCTGGCACGCCTCGCCCGCCGGCGCTCGTCGATGGCGGCGGTCACCTCCGCCATCGTGGCGCTGTGCGTCGGCGGTGCGGTCATCGGCACCCTGGCGAGCGGCGTCGACGCCCTCTCGCACCACCACCTCGAGCCCATCATGCTCGCCGTCTTGCCCTTTGCAGCCGTCGCCGCCTTCGAGACGGTCCCCGGCGTGACTGTCGCCGCCGCCCGGCTCCGCGAGGTGCTCGCCGCCGGGCGCCGCCTGCTCGATCTCGAGGATGTGCCCGCCCCGGTGCACGAGCCCGAGCTCCCCGTCGCACTGGAGGGCGACGCCGCCGTCGCACTCCACGACGCCCGGCTCCGCTACGGGGCGGACCTGCCGTGGGCGCTCGACGGCTGCGACCTGGCCGTGGCCTCGGGTGGTCGCGTTGCCATCGTGGGCGCCAGCGGGGCGGGCAAGTCCAGCATCGTCAACGCATTGCTGCGGTTCTGGCCGCTCGAGCAGGGCGACGCCACCCTCGGTGGCGTCGACATCGCGAGCGCCGCCTCGGAGGAGGTCCGGCGCGCCATGGCGCTCGTTGCCCAGGAGGCGGACCTCTTCGCGGGGACCATCGCCTCGAACGTGGCGCTGGCCCGGCCGCGGGCCGATCGCGAGGAGATCGAACGGGCACTGCGGCTCGCCCAGCTCGAGGCCTGGGTGCACACACTGCCCGACGGCGTCGACACCCCGGTGGGCGAGCGGGGCGAGCGACTCTCAGGGGGCCAGCGCCAGCGCGTCGCCCTGGCCCGGGCCCTGCTCGCCGGAGGCCGGGTGCTGCTCCTCGACGAACCGACCGCCGGTCTCGACGAGCCGACGGCGGCGGCGCTCATCGCCGATGTGCTGGCCGCCACCGAAGGGACCACCGTCATCCTCGTCACCCACCGCAGCGCGGATCTGGCTGGCTTCAGCGACGTGGTGGAGATCGAGGCGGGCAGGGCACGCCCTCGCTAGCAAGCCCTCCGGCTCGGCCACAGAGGAGAGCCTGCCCGTCGGGCGCGGCCCGATTTAGCATGCGGTCGTGTTCTCGCCCGACGACCCGTCGCACGAGCGCCCGGGGTCGCCTCTGCCGCGCACCGCGTGGTCCTCGCGCTCAACCCTCTTTGACCACGTCGGCGAGCACCATGCGCGCCCCGTCGGGGGCGAAGTTCGCCATGTCGGCCGCAGCCGCCGCACCCTCGGGGCTGCCCAGGGCCGCCATGGCGGCGTCGGTGCTCTCGAAGTACAGCTCTGCTTGGAGGTAATAGTCGATGGGGCCGCCGTCGAGGGTCCCGGTCACCTTGCTCACCTCATTGCGCAAGAGGCCCGGGATCGTGTCGGCGATGGGCACGTGCGTGCCGAAGTAGTAGGCGTCGAACGCCCTTGGGTCCGCGGGCGTCGGGTAGAGCACGGTGAGCTTGACCATGCGGGTACCGTAGCTCCGGCCGGGCGTGGCGCGTCGGGCGAGGCCGCCCGGTGAGCCGGATCGACGAGCGACTTCCCGAGCACGCCGAGCCACGCTCGTTCCACGGCCCGTCGCCATTCGTCACCCGGATCGAGTACGACCTCGACGGGACCACCTACACGTGGCGCTCGCGCTGGGCGCGCAAGCACCCGCCCGGCTCGATCGGCGGCTCGACCTGGTGGGCGCCCAGGGCGCTCGGCTGGTGGATCGGCGTGCTGTTCGCCATCGGGTCCGCGGCCTTCGCCCTCGGGGCGGTGCCGGGCTACGTCGGCGGCGTCGGCGGCGTGGCCGACGCCGTCACCTTCTTCGTGGGATCGGTGTTCTTCACCAGTGCCGCCGCGCTCCAGTACTGGGAGACGGTGCGCTTCGAGGGCCCTGCCCCGGCGACCCGCCGCCNNTGTGCCGTGCAGCTCGTCGGCACGTTGTTCTTCAACCGCAGCACCGCCCAGGCGATCGCCACGTCGCTGTCCCCCGAGGCCGCCCGGCACCTGGTGTGGCGGCCCGATGCGCTCGGGTCGATCTGCTTCCTCATCGCCAGCGCGCTGGCCTGGTTCGAGGTGTGCCACGGCTACCTCGCGTTCGAGCCGAAGGACCTGTCGTGGTGGATCACGCTGGGGAACCTGGCGGGATCGATCGCCTTCGGCGTCTCGGCGGTCGCCTCGTTCGTCGTGAGCGACGGGCAGCTCCTCGACGCCGAGCTCAGCAACCTCGGCACCTTCGTCGGCGCTCTGTGCTTCCTCGCAGCGTCGATCGCCCTGCTGCCCGAGCGCACCCTCGCACCCCCCGAGGTCGCCGCCCCGACCGAGGTCAGCGACCCGGGACCTCGTTGAAGGTCTCGAGGAGCGGTCCACTCGCCCCCCACGCAACGCGCGTCACCGACGCCGTCGCCAGATGGAGGCGCCAGGCCAACCCGGCGTCGGCGCCGAGCGCCCAGCTGACCGCCGCCTTGATGGGCGAGACGTGGCTCACCACCACCACGTCGCCGTCCTCGCGCCTCGCCCCTGCGCCGTCGGTGGCGAAGAGTTCCTCGCAGGCCTCGCCGACGCGCGCCTGCGCCTCGGCGAGGGTCTCGCCCCCCTCCGGCCGGTAGGTGGGGTCCGCGCGCCACTCGCGCCACACGTCGGCGGGCACGTCGCGCAGCGCCTGACCGTCGAAGACGCCGTAGTCGACCTCTATCCAGCGCTCGTCGACTGCCACGTCGACGCCGGTGTGGAGGGCAACTGCAGTGTCGAGCGCACGGCGCAGCGGCGAGGACACGAGCGAGCGCACCGCACCGAGCAGGGGCCCGACGGCCGCCGCCTGGGCCAGGCCCCGCTCGGTCAGGGGCGCATCGATGCGGCCAAGCAGGAGGCCGGCTGCGTTCGCCGTGGACTCGCCGTGGCGGACGAGGACGAGCATCAGCCCTCGAGGGCGCTCGGCGGGATCAGGATGCGCTCGCAGCTCTCACAGGTGGCGATGGCGTCGGGCCCGAGGTGGCGGATCCGCTCGACCTCCATCGAGGGCAGCTCCAGGTGGCACCCGTCGCAGTGGTTGGCCACCAGGCGCGCCGCGCCCACCCCGCCGTGCCGGGCCCGGGAGCGCTCGTAGCGCTCGCGGAGGGCGGGCTCGAGCGTCCCCGCTTCGAGGCTGCGGGCGGAGAGCAGCGTGGAGATCTCGGCGTTCAAGACGGTCTCGGTGGCGGTGACCGCCGAGCGCAAGGTGGCGGCGGCCAGCTCGAGCTCGGCCTGCTCCAAGGAGAGCTCGGCCAGCTCCGCGTCGATGGGCTCGAGATGCTCCATGACGTCGAGCTCCATGTCTTCGATCTCGATGCGGCGCGTGGCGAGGTGGCGCACCTCGGTCTCCATGGCCTGGAGGTCACGTGGGGCGATCCCCGGCGCGTTCATGCGTCGCTCCAGGTTGAGGGAGCGCTGGGTCGACTCGTCCACCTGTGCCTCGAGCTCGGCTTGGCGGGCGAGCAGGGTGTCGCGGGCACTCGCCGCCGAGGCCGCCCTCACGCCCAGGTGGGCCAGCCTGGCCTCGACGGCCAGGAGCTCGATCCGCTCGGGCATGGCGATCTTGCGGTGCTCGAGTTGGGCGATGGCGAGGTCGAGGTCCTGGACGTGGAGCAGGCGGGCGAGCGGGTGCGACGACGCCGGCTGGCCCTGCGGGGTCGTCGGCTCGGGGTTCTCAGCGTCCATGGGGCTCCTTCGGCCGGGCGGGCGGGGGCGCCGAGTCACTCGACGCCGGGGACTCGACGATAGGGGCCCAGCGCTCGGCATGGTCCACACTTAGCGCCTCGGCCCGTCGGAGCGCCCCTTGGAGTGCCGGATCGCCCAGGGCGTTCGCCTCGTCCCAGCTGTACCAGCGGACGTCGGGGCTCTCCTCGGGAGGGGGCGCGGGGTCGCGGTCGGGGCTCAGCACGAGGTAGCGCAGGTCGATGTGGACGTGGCCCTGGGCAGCGTCGTGGACGTCGACGTCGACCAGGATCGGTCCCTCGGGCGGGTGCGAGACCCCGAGCCCCGTCTCCTCGCGCGTCTCGCGCAGCGCCGCGTCCTCGGGGAGCTCCCCGCGGTCGATGTGACCGCCCGGCTGGAGCCACCGGTGGAGGCGGCGGTGCAGGTGCAGCACCGTGCCCCTGCGACCGACGACGATTGCCGACGCTGTCACGTGCGTGAGGTCCGAGCCCGCCTCGCTCGGGTCAGAAAGCCGCTCGAGCTCCCGGGTGGCCCGCTCGACCGCTGCGCGTTCCCGCTCATCGGACGTCCCATGGGAGGCAACGAGGGCCCGCAGCCACTCGGCGTTGCCCGGGTCGCCTGACGGTGCTGGTGCGGCGTCCACGCCGCATGACTACCACACCTCCCCGGCGGCCCGGACGCTCGTGCCGGCACCCAGAAGAGGCGACGGGCTAGGGCAGCGACCGTCCGAGAAGGCGCAAGACCGAGGGGGGCAGGGGGAGCGAGAGGGCGCCCACCGCGCCGGTCGAGTCGGCGATGGGCTCGCCCCATGTGAGCGACGCCGGCACGATGCCGGCCCAGACGGGCAAGTCCATGTCCTCGGGCTCATCTTCGGGTGGCCCGTCGTCGACCTTGGCCGAGGCCTCCTCGATGCGCATGCGCACCACCGTGGTGAGCCCGAGCTCGCGCTCGTTGGGCGCGCGGGCTTCGGTGGTGCGCCCGGGCAGCACGTGCTCGGTGAAGTGGCCGAGCACGGCGAGCTTCTCGCCTGCGTCGGTCACCTCTTCGGGGTGGCCGAAGGCCACGGCCGACCGGTAGTTCATGGTGTGCATGAACACGGACCGGGCAAGGACCATGCCGTCGAAGAGCGTGGCGGTGACACATGCTCCGGCGGGCGAGGTCATGGCGTGCAGCATCGACGCGGAGCGCGAGCCGTGGAAGTACAGCGTGTCGCCCTGGCGGTCGTGGATCGTGGGGATGACCACCGGGCCGCCGTCGCGCACGAAGCCCACATGGCAGAAGCGGGCCTCGTCGAAGATCGCGTGGATCGTCGCCTCGTCATAGCGTGCGGCGCTCGGGTTTCGCCGCACCCGGCTCCGGGGGCCCGTCCCGCCGAGCGATTCCATGCGTGCTCCGATCTGCCCGGACGATCCGGCGACCCCGATGGTAGGTGCTGGGCGCGCGGTGCTCAGGGGACCTCGATGGAGCCCGAGAAGACCGTCGTCGCCGAACCGGCGATGCGCACACGGTCGCCCGCGACAGAGACCCGCAGCGCCCCGCCCCTGGCCGAGAGCTGCGCGACATGCAGATCGTGGCCACCGAGGCGCTCGGACCAGTAGGGCCCGAGGACGCACTGCGCCGAACCGGTGACCGGGTCCTCGTCGATGCCGACCTGGGGGAAGAAGCCCCGCAGCACGTAGTCGACGCCGGCCGCCGCACCCGGCGCGGTGACGAGCACCATCTCGGGGCCGGCGCGGGTGATGGCGGCGAGGTCCGGCACAAACGCGGCCACGGCTGCTTCGTCGGCGAGCTCGAGCACGAGGAAATGCTCGGAGCGCGCGCAGGCCCGCGACGCGGGCCCGGCGTAGGGGGGCAGTGCGGCCGGCGCGCCCTCGGCCGCAGGGAGGTCCATCTCGAGGAGCGCGCCCCTGGCGGTGACGCCGAGTGTCCCCGATCGGGTGGCGAACACCATGGGCTCGGTGGCACCCACCCAGCCGTGCTCACGCAGCACATGCGCTGCGGCCAGCGTGGCATGCCCGCACAACGCCACCTCGGCGCCCGGCGCGAACCACCGAAGGGCGAACGTCGCGCCGCGCCGCTGGACGAACGCCGTCTCGGAGAGCCCGAGCTCGGCGGCGAGGGCCTGCATCCAGTCGTCGTGGGCGGGCGACTCGAGCAGGCACACCGCCGCGGGGTTCCCGGTGAAGGGGCCATCGCTGAAGGCGTCCACCCAGACGAGGTTCTCGCTCATGCCCCGGTGATCGAGCCGAAGTCGCCGAGGCGGCCGAGCGCCTCGTCGAGCACGGCGGCCTGCTTGCAGAAGGCGAAGCGCACCAGCGTCGCGCCCCGGTCGGGGTGCTCGTAGAAGACCGAGCTCGGGATGGCCACCACCCCGCAGCGTTCCGGGAGCCGGCGGCAGAAGGTGACGGCGTCCTCGCCGCTGGCGGCGATGTCGGTGGTGGCGAAATAGGTGGCCGCGGGCCGATAGAGGGTCCAACCGAGGCCCTCGAGCCCGTCACAGAGCTGGTCGCGACGCGCCGCCAGCTCGGTTCGGAGGGGCTCGATGTACTCGGACCCGGCGTCGAGGGCCACCGCTATGGCGAGCTGGAAGGGGGCGGGGGTCACGTAGGTGAGGAATTGCTTGGCGGCACGCACGGCGGCGACGAGGGGCGCTGGCCCGCTCACCCAGCCGACCTTCCACCCGGTGAAGCCGAAGGTCTTGCCCCCCGAGGAGATGCTGAGGGTCCGCTCCCCCATGCCGGGGAAGCCCGCCAGGGGCCGGTGGGTGCCCTCGAAGATCAGGTGCTCGTAGACCTCGTCGGTGACGGCCAGCAGGTCGTGGCGAACGCAGAGCTCGGCGATCGACGCCAGCTCGTGCTCCGTGAAGACCTTGCCGGTCGGGTTGTGCGGGCTGTTGAGCAGGAGCAACCGGGTGCGCGGGCCCACCGCCGCCTCGAGGTCGGCCACGTCGAAGCCCCAGTGCGGCGGCTCGAGGGTCACGACCGTGCGGGTGGCCCCGGCCATCGACACGGCCGCCGCGTAGGAGTCGTAGCTCGGCTCGAACATGACCACGTCGTCGCGCGGCTCGAGGAAGGCGAGCATGGCCGCGGCGATCCCCTCGGTCGCCCCGCACGTCACGAGCACCTCGGTGGCCGGGTCGAGCTCGATCCCGTAGGTGGCGGCCTGGTGGGCCGCGACCGCCGCCCGCAGCTCGGGCACGCCGGCGCCGGGGGCGTACTGGTTGGCCCCCGCCTCGATGGCGGCGATGGCCGCCGCCGCCACCTCGTGGGCGCCGTCGGTGTCGGGGAACCCCTGCCCCAGGTTAATCGAGCCGGTGGCCGCGGCCAGCTCGGACATCTCGGCGAAGATGGTCGTCGTATGGCCCTTCAGGCGAGAGGCCAGAGGCGAGGCGGGCCCGGGCATGGCACGAGATGCTACCGGGCCCCCACCGCTGGCTCCCGCTCGTTGCGCGTAACCTCGGGGCGCCGTGGAACCCCACCGTGACGTCACCGTCGCCAACTTCAACATCCACGCCGGTGTCGACGGCTGGGGGCGCCCCTTCGACGTCCTCGATGCCTGCCGGCGCATCGACGCCGATGTGCTCGTCATGGAAGAGGTATGGCGACCCGAGGGCGCGACGAGCCAGGCCGAGGACATCGGTCGTGCCCTCGGCGCGGAGGTGGTCGAACACGTCCTCGGCTCCGGCCGCCTGGCGGGGCCGCACCCCGACGCCGACCACCGATGGATGCGCCCGATGGACCTGCGGGCCAACCAGCACGCCCTCTACCTCGACGGTGAGCGGCCCCTCCCGCGCCGGGTGCGCGAGACCCCCCGCTTCATCGATGCCGGGCCCGGCTCGTGGGGCATCGCCATCCTGAGCCGCCTCCCGGTGCTGAAGAGCGAGGTCATCGAGCTCGGCCGCCTGCCACGCGACCCGGCCCGGCGCGCCGCCCTCCTCGCTACCGTCGAGAGCGGGGTCGGCCCGCTCGTCGTGGCCGGCACCCACATGACGCACCTGAGCTTCGGCTCCCCCATCCAATTCCTGCGCCTGGCGCGGGCCCTCGACGACCGTCTGGAGGGGTCCCAGGCACTGCTCGCCGGCGACATGAACCTGTGGGGCCCACCCCTCGAGCTGTTGCTGCGCGGGTGGCGACGGGGGGTGCGGGGCCGGACGTGGCCGGCCTGGAGGCCCCACAGTCAGGTCGACCACATCGTGGTGCGTGCCCCGGCCGAGCCACCGCGGGCGCCACGCCTCGAGGTCCTCTCCGGAGAGGTACTGGCCGATGGCGGCTCCGACCACCGCCCGGTCCGAGTCCGGGTCCGGGTGCAGGGAGCCTGAGGCCCCTACGCCGAGAGGTGGTTGTCGAGGAACCGGGCGCCGTGGCGGCGGGCGGCCACTGCCTCGGGGAACGGTGCGTAGAGGAGCTGGAAGACGTGCCCCATCTCCTCGAAGACCTCGAGGCGCACGTCCACCCCGGCAACCACGGCGTTGGCGGCCAGGACGATTGCCTCCTCGCCCAACGCATCGTCGCCGCCGGTCTGGACCAGCAGCGGCCCGAGGCCCGAGAGGTCGGCGAGCATCGGCGAGACCATCGGGTCGGCGAGCCGCTCGCCGGCGTAGCCCCGTGCCGACCAGCTGAGCTCCTCGGGTCGCAGGTCGCCGCTCTCCCCCATGACCGGCAGCGAGTGGGCCATGGTGAGATCCACCCACGGGCAGAGCAGCCAGGCCGCCGCCGGCTGTGGCGCCCCGGCGTCCCTCGCCCGGAGCATGGCAGCGATGCTCAGGCCGCCACCGGCCGAGTCGCCCGCCACGGCCACCCGGTCGGCGGCGCATGGGTGCGGGATGACCCGAGTGTGTAGGCACCCCCGTGGAAGTAGGCGAGCACGCCCGGGCGCTTGCGGCGTGGTGTCAGCCAGCGGCCGGGGACCCCGCCGACGCTCGCCTCGCGGACGTCGGCGCCCGGCAGGATCGGGAGCCGGGCGAACGCCGATTCCATGGCGGCGCGCTGCTCGGCGATGGTGTCGTCGGTCGACACTTCCCCGCCGTCGAGGCGGGCCAGGAGGGATCGGGCTGCCCGGTGGGCGAACCTGGGGGCACGCCGGGGCATCTCGTGGCGGACCAGAACAGCCGGCTGCTGGGGTGCGCTGGGCTTCGGGCTCATAGAGGACAATCCTGGCACGCGGCGCCGAGAAGGTCCGGTGCGCTGGCCTCACGGCGGTCCGGCGTCAGGGTCGCGCCGGGGCGGCGGCGGCGGGGCCTGCGGGCGCCGCTCGAAGATGCCCGGCGAACGTGGCCCGTTCCGACGGTCGTCAGCGCCCGGGGAACCCGGCCCGTCCCCTCGACGCCGGCGGATCGCCCAATAGGCGAGGGCGGCGAAACCGACGAAGACCAGAATGCTCGTCGCCGACACCCGGTGCGACGTCACCGCGGCGAGCACGATCGGTGCCCACGACGCGCTCACGCCGGGCCGCCGCCGTGCCGGCCCCGCCGTGCCCCTCGGAGGCTCCTCGACCTGGGCAGCACCGTGTCTCGCACGACCCCTGTCTACCCGGCCTGCGGCCGCTGACGGAACGGCCGTAGTGTGACCGGCGGGCCGCCACGCCGGCGACCGCCGACCGAGCCGCCCTGTGCGGCGGCTCTCCCCGCAGGAGGACTTCCATGGCTGGCTTCCCCTACGCCGACCGCTTCGAGATCAACCGTCAGCTCCCCGAGCACGGGACCCCGCGGGAGGAGATCTTGGCGATGCTCGAGACCATGGCCAAGGAGGAGGACGCCACCTGGGAGACCGGCAAGTGCTCGGGCACGATGTACTGCGGCGACCACGATCACTACCGGTTCTTGAACGAGGCATTCGCAAAGTTCGCCCACGTGAACGTCCTCCAGCGCGACATGTGCCCCTCGGCCACCAAGTTCGAGGCGGAGATCATCGCCATGACCCTGGACCTGCTCCACGGCGAGGCCATCGACGGGAGCGAGGCCGGCGGGCTCGTCACGAGCGGCGGGAGCGGCAGCATCGCCCACGCCGTCCTGTCCTACCGAGAGTACGCAGCGGCCGAGCGGGGCGTCACCCGTCCCAACATCGTCAAGCCTGAGACCGCCCACCCTGCGTTCGACAAGGCGGCGCACCTCTTCGGGGTCGAGGTGCGCACCGCGCCGGTCGACCCGGTCAGCCTGCGGGCCGACGTCACCTGGGTGGACGAGCACGTCGACGAGAACACCGTGTGCATCATCGGCTCAGCCTGCAACTATGGCTACGGCACCATCGACCCGATCGAAGAGCTGGCCGAGGTGGCACTGGCCCACGGGACGGGCCTGCACGTCGACGGCTGCCTCGGCGGCTGGCTGCTCCCCTTCGGCCAGGAGCTCGGCTACGACGTCCCCCTCTTCGACTTCCGGGTTCGGGGGGTGACGAGCATCTCGGCCGACACGCACAAGTACGGCTACGCCCTCAAGGGCACGTCGGTCATCGTGTTTCGCGACAAGGCCGTGCGCAACGCCCAGTACTTCTTCAACACCGACTGGACCGGTGGCAAGTACTGCTCCCCGGGCATGGACGGGTCGCGCTCGGGCGGCCTGATCGCTGCCACCTGGGCGGCGATGGTCTCGCTCGGGCGCGACGGCTACCGCCGTTACGCCGAGGCCATCTTCGCCACCGCGGCGGCCATGCAGGCAGCGGTGCGCTCCCACGCCGAGCTGCGCGTCCTCGGGTCGCCCACCTTCCTGTTCAGCTTCACCTCCGACGAGTTCGACATCTACCACGTGAACGACTTCATGCGGACCCGAGGCTGGCGTTTCAACGGCCAGCAGTACCCGAACGCCATCCACATGGCGGTGACGCGGCCCCAGACCCAGCCGGGCCTCGCCGAGTCGTTCGCCGCCGACCTCGCCCAAGCGGTCGACTACGCACGCGAGCACAAGGACGAGACGCCGGCGTCGGGCGCCATCTACGGCGGCGTCGCCGGGGGGATGACCGACGAGGCAGACTCGTTCATCAGGATGGTCATGACCGACATGCTCGACTCGCAGAGCGCGCTGCCCGAGGGCTGACGCCACCGGCGTCGCGAGCGGTCAGCCCGGCGTCGACGCCGCCGCTCGGCGTGTGCGCCCGGCGGCCATGACGCCGCCGCGGGTGCGCGCCGACATGATCGAGCCGATGGCGAGGGCCGAGAGGATCGACCCTGCCGAGAGGGCCGAGCCGATCGAGAGCACGGAACCGAAGGACCCGATCGAGCCGATCGAGAGGGCCGATCCAACCGAGCCGATCGACAGTACCGAGTTCTTGGAGGCGATCGAGAGCACCGAGCCGCTGGACCGCACGGAGAGGCGTGAGGGCGCCGGTGGTTCCATCGCCCCATTGTGACCGACTGCCCGGGCCCGTGCCGCCGGGTCGCCGAGAGGCCCGTCCGGCTGGTGCGCCGTCCTGGTGTCAGCGTCCGGCACACGCCGCGCCAGTCCCCCTTCGCAGCCCGGAGCCGGCCACCACACGCCCGCGACCCGGGCGTTCGCCGACCGGTCGGGCCTGCCCGCTACCCTGGTCGGACTGACCGGCCGAGGAGGTGCGATGACCTTTGACCTGGCGCGCGTCCTCGAGGAGCGGCGCGGCGAGAACTTCCAGCTGCACATGGAGTACATGAACCCCCAGCTGGCCCGTGTGCTGAAGACGCTCGGCTTCGACCGCTTCTACGAGCGTGGTGAGGGTGCCTACCTCTACGACGACCGGGGCGATCGCTACCTCGACCTGCTCTCGGGTTTCGGCGTCTTCGCCCTCGGGCGCAGCCACCCGGTGATCAAAAAGGCGCTCCACGACGCCATCGACGCCGACCTCCCGAACCTCGTCCAGATCGACTGCGCCCTCCTGCCGGGCGTTCTCGCCGAAGCCCTCGTCAACCGTTCGCACAAGGGCATCGAGCGTGTCTTCTTCTGCAATTCGGGCGCCGAGGCGATCGAGGCGGCCATCAAGTTCGCCCGCCAGTCGACGCACCGCTCCCGCATCCTCTACTGCGACCACGCCTACCACGGCCTGACCAACGGGGCACTGTCGCTCAACGGCGGGGACGACTTCCGCAAGGGCTTCGGCCCCCTGCTGCCGCGCACCGACCGCATCCCCTTCGGCGATATCGGGGCCCTCCGGCGCGCACTCGCCGGGCGCGACGTCGCCGCCTTCGTGGCCGAGCCGATCCAGGGCAAAGGCGTCTATCTCGCGCCCGAGGGCTACTGGGCGCAGGCCCAGGCGCTCTGCCGGGAGCAGGGCACCCTCTTCGTGATGGACGAGGTCCAAACCGGGCTCGGGCGCACCGGGAAGTTCTTCTGCCACGAGCACTGGGGCCTCGAGCCCGACATCATCACCGTCTCGAAGGCGCTCTCGGGTGGCTACATCCCCGTCGGGGCCATGCTCACGAGCGACAAGATCTTCTCGTCGGTCTACGCCTCGATGGAAAAGGCGCTCAAGCACTCGACCACCTTTGGTCGCAACCAGCTGGCGATGGTGGCCGGCCTCGCCACGCTCCAGACGTTCGACGACGAGGACATCATCGACCGGGCGCGGCGGACCGGCGAGGCGTTCGAGAAGGGCTTGGCCCCGCTCCTCGAGCGCCACGAGGTCCTCCACGAGGTCCGCGGCAAGGGGCTCATGATCGGCCTCGTCTTCGGCGAACCCACGTCGCGCGGTGCGCGCCTGCGCTGGCGGGCCATGGAGTCGGTCCGCACCGCCCTGTTCAGTCAGACAGTGGTGGTGCCCCTGTTCCACCGCCACCGGATCCTGACCCAGGTCGCCGCCGACAACGTCAACATCATCAAGCTCCTGCCGCCGCTCATCTGCGGCCAGGAGGAGGTCGACTACTTCGTCGACGCGCTCGACGACGTGCTCACCCGGGCGGAGTCGGGCACCGGGCACCTCGTCGAGTTCGGCCGCACCATGGCCAAGGGTGCCCTGCGCCGGACGCCGGGTGCGGCAGCGGATGCGCCTGTGGCGGTCCCCGCACCATGACGCCGCCCCGCCGCAAGGCAGCCGCCAGGCCCTTCGCCGTCGGGGCCGGCGACCGGGTGGTCGTCACCGGAGGTGCCGGCTTCATCGGCTCGGCCGTCGTACGTGCGCTGCTCGGGCGAGGTGCCGCGGTGACCGCCACCGTGGAGCCCGGCGGCGGCACCGAGAACCTCGACGGGCTCGACGTCGACACCACCACCGTCGACATCCGTGACCGAGACGCCGTCTTCGGCGCCGTCGCCGGCGCTCGCTTCGTGTTCCACGTCGCCGCCCTCTATGGCTTCTGGCCGAGGGACCCCACCCTCTTCTACGACGTCAACGTCGCAGGCAGCCGCAACGTGATCGATGCAGCGGTGGCCGCAGGGTGCGAGCGCATCGCGTATACGAGCTCAGTGGCCACCATCGGGCTTGGCGGCACCGCCGAGGGGACCCCGGCCACCGAGAGCTCCTATGCCGACGTGGCCCACCTCTTCGGCTCGTACAAGCAGTCGAAGTACGTCGCCGAACACGAGGTGCTCCGGGCCGCGGCCGAGGGCGCGCCCGTGGTCCTCGTCCAGCCCACCTTCCCGCTCGGGCCCCGCGACCGGCGACCGACGCCAACCGGCAAGCTCGTGCTCGACTTCTTGAACGGCAGGATGCCCGGCTACGTCGACACCACCATGAACGTCGTCCACGTGGACGACCTGGCCGACGGCCACCTGCGAGCCCTCGAGGACGGGGCCCAGGGCCGCAGCTACATCATCGGCGGGGAGAATCTGTCGATGTCGAAGCTCCTCGAGATGCTCTCGGGGGCCACGGCCCTGCCGGCGCACGACCGCAAGTTCCCCTCCTCGCTCGCCGTCGGTGCAGCCTTTGCCTCCGATCTCATCCAAGGGCGCATCCTCGGCCGCGAGCCCTCGGTACCCCTCGAGGCGGCCCGCATGTCGCGCACCCACATGCTCTACGACGACAGCCGGGCCCGAGACGAGCTCGGCTACAGCTCGCGCCCGGCCATCGAGGCGGTCGAGGGCTCGGCCCGGTGGTTCGTGGCCAACGGCTACGTCAGCCCCGCTCGGCGCGACCGCATCGCCTGGGCCGCACCCGAGACCACGCCCTGATCAGACCTCGACGACGACCTTGCCGGTGTTGCCGCCGGTGAAGAGCAGGTTGAGCGCCTCGGGTGCATGCTCGAGTCCGGGGACCACGTGCTCCACGTGGTGGAGGCGCCCTTCGAGCAGCCACGCACCGATGGCGGCCTGGGCTTCTGGAAAGCGCGCCACGTAGTCCAAGATGATGAAGCCCTCCATGCGGCCACGCCGGACGATCAGGTTCAGGTAGTTCGACGGCCCCACGGCATGGCCGTCGTCGTTGTAGGTGGAGATGGCGCCGCAGAGCACGATGCGGCCGTGCAGGGCGAGCTGGCCCAGGCACGTGTCGAGGATCTCCCCACCGACGTTGTCGAAGTACAGGTCGATCCCCTTCGGGCACAGCTCGCGGAGCCGGGCGCGGACGTTGCCGTCCTTGTAGTTGATGGCGTGGTCGAAGCCGAGCTCTTCGGTGATGAAGCGGCACTTCTCCTCCGAGCCCGCCAGGCCGATCACCGATCCCGCACCCTTGATCCGGGCGATCTGGCCGACTGTCGACCCGGTCGCCCCGGCTGCGCCCGACACGACCACGGTGTCGCCCTCCTTCAAGGCACCCACCTCGAGCAGCCCGAAGTAGGCCGTCATGCCGGTCACACCGAAGACGTTCAGCACGACGGGCGCGGGGATCTCCTTCGGCACCGGCGTCATGGCCTGGGCCCCCTCGCCGGCCAGTGCGTAGTCCTGCCACCCGGTGGTGCCGAAGACGAGGTCGCCCACCGTGTAGCGCGCACTGTTGGACTCGACCACCTCGCCGATGCCCGCCGAGCGCACGACCTCACCGATCCCGATCGGGGGGAGGTAGCCGGGCACATCGTTCATCCAGGTCCGGATGGTCGGGTCGACCGACAGGTACTTGACCCGCACGAGCGCCTGGCCCTCGCCGGGGGTGGGCGCGTCCTCTGTCTCGAGTACCACGGTCGTCTCGGTGCACATCCCGCTCGGCCGCTCGGCCAGCACCATCCGTCGGTTCTGCTCGGTCATCGCACGCCCCTCCCCTCGCGCCGGCGGCGCGCCCGACCCCTGCCTACCAGCTCGGCTGCTCCGACGGGTCGCCCGGCACCGTGGCACCGATGCCACGTAAGCTGACGCTCCGTCAGAAGTTGACCCCAACCACCCGATCGGGAGGGCCAGATGCTCGAAACTGTGATCCGCGGCGGCACCGTCGTCGACGGCACCGGGGCGCCGGCCTTCCCCGCCGACGTGGGCATCGCCGATGGCCGGATCGTGGCCGTCGGCACCGTCACCGAGGATGCCGCCCGCACCCTCGACGCCGCGGGGCTCTGCGTCGCCCCGGGCATCATCGACCCCCACACCCACTACGACGCACAGCTCTTCTGGGACCCGAGCGCTTCGCCCTCGAACCTCCACGGGGTCACGACCGTCATCGGCGGCAACTGCGGCTTCACCCTGGCCCCGCTCAATGCCGACGACGCCGACTACCTGCGGCGGATGATGGCCAAGGTCGAGGGCATGCCGCTCGCCGCGCTGGAGAACGGCGTGCCGTGGAACTGGTCAAGCTTTGGCGACTACCTCGACCGTCTCGAGGGCGGGCTCGGGGTGAACGCCGGGTTCCTGGTCGGGCACTGCGCCCTGCGCCGCAAGGTCCTCGGGGCCGAGCGCTCCGGCGAAGTGGCCACCGATGACGAGCTCGACGCCATGCGCAGCCTCCTCGGCGAATCCCTGGCCGCGGGGGGCCTCGGCTTCTCCTCCTCGCAGTCGCGCACCCACTCCGACGGCGATGGCGCGCCCATCTCTTCGCGCTACGCCGACCGCCGCGAGATGCTCGCCCTGTGCGAGGAGGTCTCCCGCCACGAGGGAACCACCCTCGAGTACATCACGAACGGCTGCCTCGACACCTTCAGCGACGAGGAGATCGACCTCATGGTGGCCATGAGCAGCACCGCCCATCGCCCGCTCAACTGGAACGTCCTCACCGTCGATGCCCGCTCTCCCGAGAAGACCGCCCGCCAGCTCGAGGCATCGAGCCAGGCGGCAGCAGCCGGGGGGCGCATCGTGGCGCTCACCATGCCGACCCTCGTGCCCATGAACATGAGCTTTCTCAACCACTGCGCGCTCTTCCTCATCCCGGGCTGGGGCGACGTGATGTCACTCCCGGTCCCCGATCGGATGGCAGCGCTGTCGGACCCCGCCGTGCGCCAGCGCCTGTCGGATGCGGCCCGCTCGAAGGACGCTGGAGTCTTCCGGCGCCTCTCGGGCTGGGGCCACTACACCATCGGCGACACCTTCAGCCCGGCCAACGCCGGGCTCGAATGGCGCGACGTGGCCGACATCGCGGCCGAGCGGGGCACCGACGCGTTCGACACCTTGCTCGACATCGTGATCGCCGACGACCTCCGCACGGTGCTGTGGCCGAAGCTCTCCGACCGCGACGACGACTCCTGGCGGCTGCGGGCGCAGGTGTGGGCCGACCCGGGTGCGATGCTCGGCGGGTCCGACGCCGGGGCGCACCTCGACCGGATGTGCGGGGCCAACTACCCGACCGCCTTTCTGGCCGACTGCCTGCGGGGTCGCAGGCTCGTGGCGGTCGAGCGGGCGGTGCAGATGATGACCGAGGCGCCCGCCACCTTGTTCGGCCTGCGCGACCGCGGCCTCGTGGCCGAGGGCATGCGCGCCGACCTCTTTCTCTTCGACCCCACCACGGTTGGCTCGGAGCCGGCCCGGTTGGTCGAGGACCTCCCCGGGGGCACCCCCCGGCTCTTCGCGGCGTCTACCGGTGTGGCGCGGGTCATGGTCAACGGCGTGGACACGATCGTCGACGGGGAACCCACCGGCAGCCAGCCCGGGACCCTGCTCCGCTCGGGGCGCGATACCTACTCGGTGGTGCCCGCCGCGCTCTGACGGGCCCGCTGTGCGGCCGCAGACCGGGCTGAGAGCACCCCGAGCGCTTCGTCGGCAAGGGCGAGTGGGACGAAGACATGGTCGTGGTGGAACCCGGCCACGACGTTGGCACTGATCCCGGCGGCCGCGAGCGCACCGGCGAACACCGCGGTGAGCCCGACGGCGCTCAAGGCGAGTGCAGGTCCAAGGTGAGCCACGCCATCTCGTCGGCCACCTCGAACCCATGGCAGCGGGCCTCGTCTGCGGCGAGCACCGCACTGGTGCCCTCGCGCTCTTCGACGGTGGCCACAGGCGTGCACCCTGCGGGCAGGCGGGGCGAGGTCACGAACACGAAGCTGCCGGGGTTGCGCCGAGGCGCCATGCCCTCGAGCAGCGCAGTGAGCTCGGCCTCCCGGGCGCTCAGGAGTCCCCCCAACCTTCGGACGGCTCGTAGGTGGTGTCGATGAGCGCCACCTCTTCGTGCCCGGTCGGCTCGAGGGTGACCGCATAGCCGTCGACGATGTCCACGAGGCGCACGGCGTCGACGTGGGGCCTCGTCGAGCCGCCCCATTTCGCCCGGGCCGCGGCACGAGCGCCGCGCACGTCACCGGCCACCACGAGGACCACCTCGTGGTCCTCGCTCAGCCGGCCCGGCGCCGGGTCGCCCCCGAGGTACACGGCGAAGAGCTGCGGGGAGGTCTCGGGCATCGGGCCACCGTAGCGACCGGCTCGGCCGCCGACAACGCCGGGCTCACTCGGTGCGCCGCACCACCACCATGGCCACGTCATCACCCAGCGGCTCGCCACTGCGGAGCCGCTCGATGAGGCGGTCCGCCACCTCGGGCGCACCGGCATCGCCCACCAAGGACAGCTCGCCGACCATCACCGCCGTCAGGTCCCGGGCGCGGCGCTCCACGAGGCCGTCGGTGTAGGCGACGAGCGCGGAGCCGACCGGGAACCGCACCGTCTCGGCGGTGATCGGCGCGCCGGGTACGCCGAGGGCCGGCCTCCTCGCCCCGTCGAGCAGCTCGACGCGGCGCCCGGGCGCCATGAGCACGAACGGCGGGTGGCCGGCGGAGGCGTAGTGGAGCTCCTCGTGGTCCATGTCGATCATGGCGAGCGCGGCCGTGCCGATGAAGGGGTCCTCCAGATGGGCGAGCAGCGCGTGGGCGTGCGTGAAGAGCTCGCCGGTGTCGGTGCCCATGCGCGCCAGGGTGTTGATCACCCCTCGAACCTGGGCCATCTTGGCCGCCGCCTCGATGCCGTGGCCGGCGATGTCACCCACGATCACCGCGATGCAACGGGTGTGCAGCGAGACCACGTCGTACCAGTCGCCGCTGAAGCCGATGTCACCCGAGGCAGGCAGGTAGCGCACGGCCAACTCCAGGCCCTCCACCGCCGGGATGACCGGCAGCAACTCGTCTTGGAGGGCGGTCACGAGCTGGCTCTGGGCGTCGGCCAGCCGGGTGCGCTGAAGCGTCTGGGCGCAGAGGTCGGCGACCGTTTCCACGCGCGCCTGCAGGCCCGCATCGAAGTCCACCTCGTCGAACCACCCGACACCGAGCGCCCCGAAGACCGCCCCTCGTGCATCGCGCATGGGCACGGTCGTGAACGAGCGGAGGTTCGACGCCGCCCAGTCCGCCACGAACTCGGGGTAGAGGGACTCGAACTCCTCGTCGCTGTGTACGAAGACCGTGCGCCCCTCTCGGATGGCGTCGCTCTGCGGGCGCGCCGTCTCAACCGAAAAGGCGCTTGTCCGCTGTGCGACGTCGTCGGGCAGGAGCGTGGGGTGCACCATGTGGACGAGCTTGTCGTCGCCAAGCAGGCCGATGTTCGCGTACTGGGCGCCGAGGGCCTCGGTCCCCGATTCGACGATGATGTGGGCGACCTCATCGGTGGTGAGCGCCGCGGAGAGCCGCCGGGCGAGGAAGGCCAGGCTCGAGGTGCGCTCCTGGTGGCGCTTGCGCTCGGAGATGTCGATGCCCGAATACACGATGGCGGTCACCCGGCCCGACTCGTTGACCGGGACCAGTGCGAAGTCGATGGTGGCGAGCGTGTCGTCCGCCACCCGCATCGTCATCTCATGGCGGAACGATTCGCCAGCCGCCGACCGCTCGATGGCCGAGCGCAGGTCCGACTGGACCGACGGGTTCCACGACCACCAGTACGTCTCAGCGAAGTGCTTCCCGATCACGTCGGACGGCTCGAGCGCCGCAGCCTCGAGGACGGCGCGGTTGGCCTCTGTCAGTACGCCGTCGGGCGTGAGCAGCCCTACAAAGGTGAAGATCCCATCGAACACCTGGCGCAGCCGGGCCCCGGCGATGTCCGCCCCGACCATCGCACGCTCGAGGGGCCCCGAGGTGCCCGGACTGTTGGACTCAACGTGCATTCCAGCTCCCACACCTTCTCCCGTGCCACTCGTTCTCGGTCGTTGCTGCTCAGTTGCCGGGCACTGGAACCACCCACCGCCTGAGCTCGACCGCTCGGCGGCACGTTCAGGCGAAGACCAGGGGCCCGAAAGTGCTGCAGAGGCCGAACGCTTCGATGATGAGGAACGCCCCCACGATGGCGAGCACCACCGGCACACGCCACCGTCGAGCCCGCGCCGTTGCCGCGGGCATGTACCAGTCAGGCAACGCTATCGGCCGCTGCCCCAAGAAGACCCCGATTGGCGCCACGCCCGCATCGGGCTCGGTCCGTACATCGGCGGCCAGGGCGAGCATCGTCAGCTCCTCGTCGGTGAATGCCGCCGCAGTGCCGTTCGTCGTCGCGTTCGCCATGGTGCGTGCTCTCCCCCGGTGGGCCGTCGGGGCTGATCGTAGCGGCGCCCCCCGATGGCTCGGCCCGCTTCGGTGGCAATCGGCGCTGCGCCCGGGCGGCCAAAGCGCCAAGCTGTCGCTTGAATCGGACTTCGATATCGACTATCGATACTGCATGGACGTGGCGCGCAGCTTCATCCGGGGTGCGGTCCGGGTGCACCTCTTGCACCACGCCGCCGAGGGCGAGATCCACGGTGTCGAGATGATCGAGGAGCTCAGCCGGCACGGGCACCGGCTCAGCCCGGGGACGCTCTACCCGATGTTGCACCGCATGGAGGCAGCGGGACTGCTTGTCTCTCGCACCGTGGTGAGTGGCGGGCACGCCCGTCGCCTCTATCGCGCCACCCCCGAGGGACGCCTCGAGCTCGAGCAGTGCCGGGTGGCCCTCGCCGAGCTCGCCGACGAGGTGGGCGGCCGTTGACCGAGCCAGTTGGCCGGGCGGTGACGCTGGCGACCATCGCCGGTGAGTGGTCCCGCATCGGGATCACCGGGTTCGGCGGGCCCCCGGCCCACATCGCGCTCCTGCGCACCCTTTGTGTCGAACAGCGTGGGTGGCTCACGCCCGAGCAGTTCGAAGACGGCGTGGCGGCGACGAACCTCCTCCCGGGGCCTGCGTCCACGCAGCTGGCGATCTTCTGCGCCTGGCGCCTGCGGGGGCGAGCGGGGGCGCTCATCGGGGGCGTGTGCTTCATCGTCCCGGGCCTGGTCTGCATCCTGGCTCTCTCGGCCCTCTTCTTCTCGAGTACCGCCCCGGCGTGGGTCCGCGGGGCCGCAGCCGGGGCAGGGGCGGCGGTCCCGGCGGTCGCACTCGCCGCCGCCCTGGGCCTCGCACCCTCGAGCTGGAAGAGGGCCGCCAACACGCGCCCCGGGCGGGTGCGCTGGACGGCCTACCTGCTCGCCAGTCTGGTGGCCGCGGCCACCGTCGGGCCCTATCTGGTCCTGGTGCTGCTCGCCTGTGGCGTCGTCGAGGTGCTCGCCCAGAAGCCCTGGGCAGAGCGCCGGCCGCTCGCCGTGATCCCGGTGTTCGGTGCCCAGACCGTGGCCCTGGCCGGCTTCGGCGCACTGGCCTGGGTCGCCTTCAAGGTGGGCGCGCTCTCCTATGGCGGCGGGTTCGTGATCATCCCCCTCATGCAGCACGACGTGGTCACCACCTACCACTGGATGACCAATGCGCAGTTTCTCAACGCGGTCGCGCTCGGTCAGATCACCCCGGGGCCCGTGGTCCAGACGGTGGCGGCGGTGGGCTACGCCGCCGGGGGCATCGGTGGGGGCCTCCTTGCGGCCCTGGTGGCCTTTGCACCCTCGTTCGCATTCGTCCTTGTCGGCGCGCCCCACTTCGAGCGCCTTCGACGGAATGCTCGGATGCAGGCCTTCTTGACTGGTGCGGGCGCCGCGGCGATCGGGGCCATCGCCGGGGCATCACTGCCGCTCGGCCTTGCCCTCTCCCATCTCTGGCAGCTCGGGGTGCTGGGACTTGCCGTGGCGTGGCTCATCGGGCTGCGTCGAGGTGTCGTCGCCGCCCTGCTCGGTTCGGGCGCACTGGGGGTCGTGGCCGCCCTCGCCGGGGCACCGGTCGGCCACTGACCCCCCGCACCCGGACCGCCGCTGCGGTCCGCACGCGTGTGAAACTCCGGCGTATGGCGGATCCGGACGACCTTCGCCTTGCCGCCAAGCTCGGGGTCAAAGAGGGCGCCAGGCTGGTGCTGCTCAACGCGCCCGCCGGGTTCGAGTNNGTCACCCTCAGGACCCGGCTGGGCGGCCGTGCTGACGTGGCCCTCGCCTTCTTCACGGTGCGATCGCGCCTCCAAGCTCGCGCGACTGCGCTCGGCGCGATGGCCTACCCGGCCGGCGGGACCTGGGTCGCGTGGCCGAAGCGATCGTCGGGCGTCCCGACGGACCTCACCGATGACGAGGTGCGCACGGTGCTGCTGCCGCTCGGGTTGGTCGACAACAAGGTCTGTGCGATCGACGGCACCTGGAGCGCCCTTCGGTTCGTGTGGCGCACGGAGCGGCGCACCGCCGCCCTTTCCCCATCCCCTTGAAGTGCGGCGAGGTGGTGCGGCTGTGACGTTCGTCCCTAGTGGCGGCGAGACGTGCCTCCTACGCTGGGAACCAGGCGCACCTCGCCGGGAGTACGCGCCGCGAAGGAGGATCCATGTCCGAGCCCGGACCCCAGGCAGCCGGCCGCATCGTGGTTGGCATCGATGGCTCTCGCTCCTCGATGGCGGCTCTCGACTGGGCCGCCGAACAGGCTGTGTTGACAGGCTCGGTCTTGGAGGTAGTCACCACGTGGGAGTTGCCCGCGACCATCGGGTGGACGATGCCCCCCTACGACCCTGCCGCTGACGCGCAACGTGCGCTCGACGCCATCATCGAGAAGGTCCACGGCGACCTCCCCGCTCTCGAGATCCGCTCCTCGGTACTCGAGGGCCATCCGGCCGCCGAGCTGGTCGAGGCGTCACAAGGCGCCGACCTCCTCGTCGTCGGCTGCAGGGGTCATGGCGAGTTCGCCGGCATGCTCCTCGGCTCGGTGAGCCAGCACTGCACGACGAACGCCCACTGCCCAGTCGTCGTCATCCGCGGGCAGCGCTGATCGTCTGTCCACAGCGGCACGCATCTGACCGCACTGCTTCTCGATCTGGAGCGTGACGGGTGCGTCGAGCAGCAACCGGAACAGTGGCCAGGATCACCCGAACCGGTGAGAGCACCGCCCGACACTTGCGTGACACCGGCCCTCTGGCACTCCATACGCACGGGTGGGCGCTGCCGGGCTCGAAC
>PMFN01000054.1 GCA_003155135.1 Acidimicrobiaceae bacterium
CCGCCAGAATCCGAAGAACCGCATTGGGAGGGTTCGATGGGTGGCAGGCGGGGCAACGGCGAGGGTTCGATCTACCAACGATCATCTGACGGCCGATGGCTGGGGGTGGCGAGCCTCGGCTATGGGGCAACCGCTCTTGGGGCTACTCCGATCCCCCTTCACAACGAGCGTGGACTTGGGGGCCTGCGGCGAACGGGTCAACGAAGACCCGACCTGGCCCTGGATCGAATCTGTGCCGGGCAGCATTCCGGATAAGCCAGTACTCGTCGATGGTGAAGGTCCCAGCGCAGCGAGAGCACAGGTATGGCCTTCGGCTTACCAAGTCCTCGTCGCCCATGAGTTCTTCGAGCGGCTTTCCGACTAGTGATTTCGTGATTTCGGCAAGCAGCGGTTCGGGCGTCTCAATCGTCGACTCATCAGGGGTGAGGACGCCGGCGAGCGCGCACAGGCGCTCCCGGGCCTCTCGATTCAACCTCACTGCGTAGAGGACATCGTCTTCGACCGTCAGCGGCACGAACTGATGGTATCGACGCGAGTTCGAGCCGGCCGCGAGCCCGGCTGTCGATCCCAGCTCAGGAGTCGGCGATCGGCAGAGACTTTGACCAAAGACGTCGGCGGAGACGCGCTCCCAACCGGCGTACGGGGATAGTCCCAGTGATAAGTGTCACGCACCAGAAATCGCGCTCAGCCGTGGGTAGCGTGATGAGGCACCAAACGAGCAGGGGAGATCAGCCATGCACGCCAGAGTGATCCACGCCAATATTGCGGACCTGGCCGAGGCCAAGCGGGGCCTCGACGAGGACATTCCAGGGATAAAGGGGGCCCCCGGTTTCCTGGGCGCCTACTTCGTAGCCGTCGACGACTCGCACGGGGTCTCGATCGAGGTGTTCGAGACCGAAGAGCAGGCCCGCGCTACCGCTCCTCCCGAAGGTGCCGAGGCACCCGGCGTGACGGTGGGCACCATCCAGTTCGGTGCGGTCATCGGTTCGGCCTGATCTCCTGCGGGCTAGGAAGGGCCGTGGCACCCAAACCATTCCCTGACTCCGAAGTGCCCACCGTCCCGGCGATCTGGGACGGGAGCCCGGGACAGATATGGGTGCACGATATGGGGCACCTCGTGACCGACGACCAGAAGGCCGAGCGAACGCATCACCTCGATCGGATCGGCCGGGAAGTGTTGCAGGCGGTGTTCTGCGCGCGCCTTCGGGACCGAACCAGCGACTAGGGCTGCGAGCCGGCCCTCCCCTCTGCGACCCTTACCGGCCGAGCGATGCTCGGGGGTCGCGTCCCATGAAGGCGGCGAGACGTTCCCAGTCGTCGGCGCCGGGAGGCGGCGCCACCTCCGCCGCGAAAGGGGCTCCTAGCTCGACCATGTTGCGGTACTGGGGTTTGATCATGGCCCGCGCACCATCGAGTGCCGGTAGGGCGAGGGAGGGGTCCAACCTGTCGAGCTGTCCGGTGGCTCGGGCCAAGTCCCAGGCGTGGGTGGCCAGCTCGGCCAGGTACATGTCCACCAGGGTGGCCCCGCTGTACTCCTCGCCCCACGGCATGGTGAACCTTGACGACAACGCGGTTTCATTGCCCCATGCCTCGGCCGCCTCCTTGGCGGCGCGACGTAGCTGAGCGGGCGCGTCGGACAACTCAACATGAGAGGACTCGTCTCCCGGCGGGGGTGCCTGCCCTCGGCCGAGAGCGGCCGCCCGGTGGCCGGCTTCGACGAGGTGATCGATCAGTCCGGCCACGTCATATTTGGGGCATGGTGTTGGGTGGCCGAGCCGCTCGCAGTCTATTGCCGAGACGATTACCGCGGCGTTCTCGTACGAAGCCAACAGCGTGCTTCGGCGGTCAGGGTCGGCCAATGTGAGTCCTCCTCGGCCAGACGGTACCTGAGCGCCGGGCGCCGGTTAGTGAGCGCACAGAATGACGACGCCTGCGGCACGACCACGGGCGCCCCGAATCGGCCCACCGTCCTTGGCCACAAAAGATCGGGGTCATCCCACTAAAAAATCTGTAAACACCGAGAAATCGTGTTACACCAGCTAAGACAGGTGAAGACAGAACAAACCAGATTGCCCTCCAACAAGGATGCAGTTTGAGCGCACCCCCGCCACGGTGGAAAGTGCAGGTCAGGGCCAGTCCGGGAAGGACACTTGTTCGAAATAGCTCTTGGTAAAATCAAGGCAATATCGGAGGTCAGCATGAGCGTATTGCAAGGGCTATGCAGCTTTAATGAAAAACTGTATGCCGCGTGGAAGGGAGAGGTCGGAGATGATCGACTCTTCTTCTCTTGCTTCAACGGGACCCAGTGGGACGCACAGCAGACCGTTGGTGGTAACAGCAGTGCCGGGCCAGCCCTCGCCATCCTCGAAAACTCGCTCGTTGCATCGTGGAAGGGTGAGAACAGCGATGAACGAGTCTTCTTTTCGGAGTTGACGGATTCTTCATGGGACGCTCAGACGCAGATACCTGCTCCGGTCGCAAGTAGCTTCGGGCCTTCGCTGGCAGATTTCGAAGGCAAACTCTATGCGGCATGGAAGGGGTCTGAGAATGACCAAAGCATATGGTTCTCGTCGCTGAGCGGATCGGCCTGGTCAGCACAGGCTCAGATCCCGGGGGTTGAAAGCAGTGTCGGACCTTCGCTGGCGGTGTTCGAAGGCAAGCTCTATGCGGCATGGAAGGGATCAACGGGCGACCAGCGCTTGTGGTTCGCATCCTTCAACGGATCGACCTGGTCGGCTCAAGCTCAGTTCCCTTCTCCAATTGCGAGCAGTGTTGGACCTTCACTGGCCGGATTTGACGGCAAGCTCCTCGCAATGTGGGTCGGTCCGAATGGCGATCAGCAGCTGTGGTACGCGTCATTTGACGGAGCGAACTGGTCGACGCAGGAAACTGGTCCTGGAAACTCCGGACAGGATTTACCTCAAAATATTGGTCTTCGAATGCAATACCAAGAATCGACGAATTGGTGCTGGATCGCCGTCGCCACGAGCATCAATCACTTCTACAGTCCCGGGAGCATAGTGACGCAGTGCGAGATCATGACTGGAGTCATGAGAAATCTGAACATTCCGGGTGGACCCTGTTGCCCGCCGGCGGCGACCCTCGCGTCTAACGCAGCTCTCTCATCTCTTCTGAACAGTCCATACAGCGCTTCTGCCCTGTACGCACTCGATCAACCTGACAGCGGAATGCCCATTGCCTGCAACCGCAGTGGTGGCGTTGGTGATGCGTTGGACGTGAACAACAACTGGAACAACCCCGGGGGTAATCGAAACGACTCCCAAGGCTCGGTGACGCTTGAACGGGTCCAGACAGAGATAGGGGCTGCCCGACCCATCGCTTGTGACATCGCTTGGACGGGTGGTGGACAACACTGTGTCGCTATCGCTGGCGTCCTGAATGATGTCCTGTTGATCTGTGACCCAATTTACGGCGAAACGGTGATCCAATATGAGGATTTTCCGACTGGATATCAAGGGGGCGCTGTCCTTAATTCTGTCTGTCTGACTCAGAAGGGCTGAAGGGAGCTGGGTGGATTGGCCCGGCGCGTGAGCTCAGCCGTGCTGGCTCCGGTGGCCGATGCCGATGTGAGCCCGGTGTGTGGGAGGTCGTGGAAGATTCGAAAAGACACTTTTCGCCTGAGCGAGTTGGGCGCGGATTCCGCCCCCCATCTTCAATGGGCTGAACCGCCCCGGGTTCCATGACTGCTCGGGCTATTGGGTGACCGCCTCGAGGGCGGGTGCTTCTTGACGGTAGTGACTCGATTACACAGGAGGCGCTCTGTATATGCCGAACGACGACGCAGTTGATCGCAACCTTCAAGGCATGAATGAACTCGACTTCGTGGGATGGAACAAGGCCGACTGGCCCGGCGTCTTCGCTCACTATCACACCGACGAAGTACTCGTGGGCTGGCAAGGACAGCCCCAGACCCACGGCATCGAGGAGCACATCGAGGCCATGAAGTCATACGTCGAACACAGCGGCGGCGGTACACCGCCCCAGATCACGTCCCACCCGATCAGGTTCGGGTCCGGAGAGTGGACGTGCGTCGTAGGGGAGTTCGCCAACGGTGCCCGTATGGTGACCGTAGCCAAATGGCGCGCTGGCGCCATCGCTGAGGAGTACATCTGGGCGTAGCATCATCACCGACGGCCAGGGCACCGCTGAGTGAGATACTCACCCTCCGCTTATCCACACGACCGAATGTGCCGTACTGCCCCACCCGTCAGGTGATTGATGGGGGACATGTCGCGGAATGTGAAACTGGTCTGAAATCCGGCTTCCTGCAGTGCTGCGGGCCTCACCGGGGACCCGCCTGCCTACTATCTTCGAACCGAAGGACCTTCGGCTCTATCGGGTGCCACCTGCATGCGGCGACGCTGGACTTGGAGCAACGACGCTTCAGAGGGCGACGCCATGATGTACCACGGCTACGGATACGGCGGCGGGAACCACTGGGGGCTCTGGGTCCTCGTGATCGTCGCCTTGGTCGTCTTCTGGGCTGCGTTGGCCTGGATCATCGTCACTCTGGTGCGCCACCGTGGGACTCCGCCCGGTTCGATCCCCCCGGCTCCCGGATCGGGTTCGTCGCGACCCAGTTCGGACGCCCTTCGCATCCTCGACGAGCGACTGGCTCGGGGTGACATTGAGGAAGATGAGTACACCCGCCGGCGGTCACTAATCGAAGGGTCCGGGTGAGTGCCCGAGCAAGCCGCAGGGGCCTGATCATCGCTGCGATCGTTGCCGGTGCAGCACTGGTGATCGGAACCGTTGCCCTCGTCGCCCTAGGTGCCAGCCAGTCGGCGATCCCAGCCGTCCAGGTCGGCTCGCAGATGTCACGCCTCCCGGTGTTCGCGGACACGTAACGCCACTTTCATTGACATACGTTTCGAAGCGGAGCAGCCTCGCAACGGGGGCTGACGCGCAAAACAGCTGGGTGTCGACCCTGTTGTGTTTGAGGCCGGTACGGGTTCCGTGCGGCACGGAGTTGCGTTCGTATCGGGATGGGGGACTTACCGATGCAAACGTCAACGATCACGAAGATGGCCCTGGGGATCGGCGCGGTGCTTCTTGCACCGCTGGCTCTTCCAGCCTCGGTGGCATCCGCTGCTCCGCCAGTGAGTGTGCCGTGCGCGGGTCCGACGGGTGGTCCGGCAGGACTCATCATCGCCATCACCAACGCCAACAGCGGTGGGGGTGGGACCATCAACCTCGGTGCGTGCACCTACAACTTCAGCGGTGCCAACAACTCCTCGATGGCTGGAGCAA
This sequence comes from Acidimicrobiaceae bacterium, assembly GCA_003155135.1. GTDB lineage: Bacteria > Actinomycetota > Acidimicrobiia > Acidimicrobiales > RAAP-2 > Bog-515. Next base: position 5,272 of record PMFN01000054.1, read on the forward strand.
ACGCGCTTCCTCTCATCACCAGCCCGATCACGATCAATGGCTACAGCAGCGCCACGCTCGCCGGGAACTCGACCACCTTCCGCATCTTCCAGGTCAATGTGCCGCACGGGAATCTGACGCTCAACGGGGTCACGATCACCGGTGGAAGCAGCTCGGCTGGTGGTGGGATCTTCAACGATCAGGCCACTCTGACGCTCAACGACTCGGTGGTGAAGGGCAACACGGCTGCCATGGGCGGCGGCGGGATCGCCAGCGGAAATCCCAGCGCGATCCCCGTTGGTACTACCGGTACGACCACGATTGAAAACAACAGCCAGGTGAACGACAACTCGGCCCCCACCGGTGGAGGAGGGGGGATTCTGAACCGCTCGGGCACTCTCAGCGTCATCAGCAGCGAGGTCAACGGCAACACCTCGGCCAACGGGGGCGGCATTGCCAGCGGCAACGGGAACGGCGGAGCGCCAGGCGCCAGCAGCACGCTCGTCGTCACCAATAGCAACGTGGACCACAACGTCGCGACCAGCGGTATCGGCGGCCCTGCTGCCGGCGGCATTGCCAACGGTGGCCTGGCCACTATCACCAACAGCGACGTGAACTCCAACGTCGGAACCGGCGGCATAGGTGGTGGGATCTTCAACCACGGCACGATGACCGTGACCACCACGGACGTGGATGGGAACTCGGCCCCAAGCGACACCTCCGGCGACCTGGGCTACGGCGGGGGCATCGGCAATGGGAATGTCGGTGTTCCCGGCAGCGGCGTCTTGACCGTCAACATCAGCAACGTGCTTGGCAACTCTGCGTCGGGCGGGGGCGGCGGGATCGCCAACGGCGCACTCGGGACGGTCAACCTCAACGGAACCATCGTGATCGGCAACACCGCCCCGCTCGGCGGCGGCATCGCGAACCAGGGGACGCTGAACGACCTCAACAGCCCGGTGAGGAACAACAACGCCACCACAGGCGGCGGCATCGCCAATCAAGCTGCACTGAATCTGACGGGTGCCGTCATCACGGGGAACGTGGCGAGCATGGACGGCGGTGGCATCGCCAACGAAGGTGGAACCGTCACCCTCACCAAGTACAACACCATCGCTCGCAACTCGCCCGACAACTGCATTCCCCTCGGTTCCATCCTGGGTTGCGTCGGATAGTCGGCGTTGGGTCTCAGCGGGCCCGGGCTGGCTTTCAGGCTCCCGGTTGCTTGGACGCAAGGGCATCTGCGGGAACGCTCCTGACCCATAGACCCCCTCGACGCCCCCGCACCCGAATCGCCGAAGCTCGTTCTCGAAGAGAGGATGGACTCATGAGTCGAGTCGACTCCACGAAAATCGACCTGAGGGTGCCGAACGACGTGCTCACTGCCATCGACGCACGAGCCGCCGCCATTGGGTCTTCGCGCTCCGAGGTCATTCGAGAGGCCCTGACCTTTGCAGCCGCTGCCCCCGCAGAGATGGCGCGGCACTAGGCGCGGGCGCTCTCCGGCGAAACGCCTTCGCGGCACGACGGGTGCACCAGCAACTACCACCCCTCCGCCGACGACGACTTCGGTTCCGCTAGCCCTTTGAAAGAGCCGATGGGCGGTGGCGAGCACCAGCCGTCGTTGACAAGGCGCACACCTAGCGACGGCACTTCGCCTTCGGACTGCTAGCTAGTCGGGCATGTAACCCCGAACTCAGCCAGGATCGGCGCCGGCACAAGCTCGGTTCCCATGCATCCGACCTGATCCGAGCCCGGCCCCGCCACCACTAGCCATGTGCCTCCCGAACTTTGGGCATACCCGTACGCGGAACCGAACGTTGGGTCGTTGACGATCCAGCGAGCCCAATCGGGATTGCTGGGATCCAGTGTCACCGTGAACGCGCTGGCGGGCTCGGAGAGTTGGCTGCACGCGCTCTGACATCCGGTCGTGAAGAACTGCTGGAGGTACCCGATGAGCGCAGCCGCTTGGCCAGTGGTCGTCGGTGGCACCGTAGTGGTTGTCGTTGGTCGCAAGGTGGTCGTTTTGCGCGGCACGGCAATGGACGACGTCGTCGACGCTCGCAAGGTTGAAGTGCTCGAACTCGACGAGCCGCTCGTACATGCTGCCAGCGCCGAACCTGCGAAGAGACCAGCGATCGCTATTGTCGCCGTCAGTGCCCTGATCCGCACGGTCCTTCTCATCCAGATCCCCCAGTTGCTCCATTCTGCGACGGAACAGGCAGAGGTGCGAAGACAAATTGGACAGCGTCACGCAGCCATGCCCCTTTAGGAGCTGGCATCGTCCATCCGTGAACCCCCGGCGGACGCCGAGCTCGATTTGGACGAGCCGATACGGCGTTGGGGGGATGCCCTCGGAGAAGTCCGCGACCATGTGGTGGTTCAGGTGTTCTTGCTCCCGGCACCGACAGAGGTGATTGTGGTTCACCAAGGGCACCTGAGCTGCGGAGCAGTAGACGCTTCCACGGGCGACAAAGGCGTCACCCAGGTCGTGCCGGTAAACAACCGCTGGGGCGCAGTCAGCCGGCTTCGCTAACATCGCGGCTGATCCGCAATGACCGATGGTCTGCTCGCTTGAACAGGACAAACTCGTTCGCAAACTCGAACCGCAAGGTTCGAGAGGGGGCTCCAGACCCATATGGCCCCCCATCCCCTCCACCTTGCGGATCGCCGAAGCTCGGGCACTGTGGCTGTGAAGCTGAAGCCATGGCTATGCCGCCTGAGGACAGACGTCGCACCGCCCGCAGCAGCCGAACCGGCGAACGTGGTCGCGCCTGCGCGACTGCCGAGGATGTGGCAAACGCGGATGCATGGCCCCTGAGGTCCAACGCGCAGCGGCAGCCCGGCTGCTCTCGCGCCCACCAGGGAGGCAGATGGCTGTGAGGCGGGCCGAGCCGCGCTCAGGCGGGGCGGCGAGATCGGCCGCGTGCCGACTCGGGCTCGAGAGACGAAAGAAACGCCACGATCGCATCGGTGAGCCGCTTCGGCCGGAGCCGCAGCTCGAGTGGCGATCGAGCCCGGACCAGCACACTGTTCGGCGTGCGCTCGACGAGGCTGACGGCGTCATCGAAGGGATGAATGAGGTCGTTGCGGTGCGCCAAGACGAGCACGGGCACTTGGACCGCACGACGCTGCTCCTGGGTGGGTGCCGTGGGCCCGACCAAGACCCCGTGGAGCACAGCCGCAATCACGTCAGGTGAGAGCGATGTTGCGTTCATCAGGCTATTGAGCGGTCCGAATCTGGTGCGGGGGATCCGGCTCATCACGCCGGAAGTCACATTCACCACTCGTCGCCCGTAGTGAGCGGCGAGAAGTATCGGCACAAAGAACAGCGCTGCGGCGGGCACCGCTCGCTCCAACACCGGCATCTCGAGCACCAATGCTCGGACTCGGGTTGGATAGCGGTCGGCAGCGAAGAGGCTGACATTGGCGCCGAGCGAAATACCGCCAAGGACGGCCCGCTCCGCACCAAGGTGGTCGAGCAGGGCGACGACCTGATCCGCGTAGCTATCGATACGGTACTCCGACGCATGCGTCGGTTTGTCGCTCCGCCCGTGTCCGAGTAGGTCCAACAACGCGACCCGATAGCCCTGTTCTGCGAGCGCCTGGGCGATACCGCGATTGAGCTCGGAGTCCATCAGCAGTCCGTGCATGTACACGACCAGTGGAGCACTGGACGGGCCGTAGATGTCGTAGACGAGCTGGTGTCCGTTGGCGGTGAAGGACTGGTCAAACTCGGCTGAGATGACACTCATGGAGTCACCCAGCCCTGCCGGTTCGGGCCGGATCGGTTCCTTCGGTGCGCAGAAGCGTCAGGGCTCGGTCACGGAGCTCGTCAATGTCGGCTGACACCGCGGTGGCGAGCACGCCGACGTCCGGCATGGTGTCGAAATCGCCGGTGAAGCCGAAGAAGAGTTTGCCGTTGTAGGACAAGATGGCCGTGCCGACTCGCACTCCATGGCTTATCGGGACAAACGGGCGATATTCAAGCATTTCGCGGCCGAGGCAGAACAGGGGGAACTGGGGTCCAGGCACGTTCGTCGTGACCGTATTGAGTGATCGCTGCCCGAACCTGTGCATCAGTCGGATTGCCATCCGACTGACGGGACCAACGACCATTGGTGGCGCGAGGTTGCCGATCGTGGTGATCATCTCCCCGGCGTCCGAGATGTGCGACGCCTTCAACTTGACCATCTGTTCGCGCACGGCTTCAAGCCGCTCCACTGGATCCGAGATGTGGACCGGAAGCTCGCACAGGAGGGCGGAGACCTGGTTGTCGAGCATTCCGTGGCTGTCGTCGTGCCGCGTCGACGCCGGCACGAGCGAGCGAACGACAGACGAATCGGCATCGTCGCCGCGCTCGAAGAGGAGCTCTCGGTAGGCCCCGGCAACCGCGGAGAGGACGACATCATTCACCGTCCCACCGAACGCCGATCGGATCGTCTTGACGTCGGCGAGACTTGCTGTGGAATGGGACCAGGAACGGTGCGATCCGATCGAGCCTTCGATCGACAAGGGACTCGTGGGGGCCAGCCGTCGAAGGAGGCGAACGGCGCCCTCGCCATCTTCGAGCGTGGATCGGGTGAAGTCCACTGGGTGTGTGACGGCGCCCGGCAGCCCTCGAATCGTCGTCAGGACGTCCGACGCAAGCCCTCCCCAGGCGTCGAGCACCTTCAGTAGGCCGGGAGGCTCCACGCGGGGCTCCCAGAGCTGGGGCTCGCCGATGGAGAATTCGGCGCTTTGATCCAACATCACGGTGAGCAACTGCACGCCAGCGATGCCGTCCACCATGCAGTGGTGGATCTTGAAGATGAGTGCCCAGTGGTCGCCTTCGAGACCATCGACGAGCCATGTCTCCCACAACGGCCGCTCTCGGTCGAGGGGCTGGGACATGATCCGTCCCATGAGCCGGCAGAACGCCGCATCGTCGCCCGGCGCGGGCACGGCCACACTTCGCAGGTGGTAGCCAAGATCGAAATGGGGGTCGTCCGCCCACACCGGCCGACCTAGCTCGAGCGGTACCGAGCGAACACGCTGGCGGTAGCGCGGGATCCGTTCAAGCTTCGAAGCCGTCAACGCTTCGATTTCGTCAAGCGATGGCGGCCGACCGTCGAAGACGCACGCAGCACCGAGGTGCATGTGGACGGTTCCATCCTCCACATGGAGGAACTCGGCACCCAGCGCATTCAATCGCTCCACCGCACCTCCTCGATCGTCAAGCCAAGTTCTCGTGATGAGCGAGCACCCGACGACTCACTCCTCATTGTTCAGCGGTCAAGGCGTTCTGTGCAGGGCCGAAGGTCATCGCTCGCCAGGGCCCTGAGTGGCGCACCGGGTCGTCGACTTCGGATGCCGTGGCCAGCCGGCAGTGCCGATGACAACGCTGTGTCACCCGCGAGAAATGTCGAATCCTCCCCGTGGATGAAGCCTCGGTCACAAATCTGGCTCACCCCAAACCCCCGCCCGGCTGACCTTACGGCGAATGTCGGGCCCGGCGTCCAAGGTCCCGTGGCTTCAGCACGCGCGCGCCAGCTTGGAGCATCCTTTCGGACCTCGAATGCTCTTCATTGACAGGACCACTCGGAGAGCTCGAGGTGCTGAGCAACCCTCGCGATATCCGCTCCCTCGACCACCAGCTGGTCGGGAGCTTGCACGACCTGCTGAGGGCGCGCCTTTGGGATGCCTTCGATGCTGCACGTCTTCATCGTCCCTGAACCCACCGTGATCGGCACGAGGAATCGCTCAAGTGGCGGAGGTCAAGGCCCGACGGCACTCACTCGCGCGTGATGTGAGCAAAATTTGAGCGTCAAGTACAGAATGAGACGAGGCCTCGAGCAGGATTACCGATGCCTTGCCGCCGTTCTCAACATTGTCTGGTAAGAGGGAGTGAGCAGATGGGGCGAATCTCGATACCCAAGATCGCGCACAGAGCTGCTGACCGCCTGGGCGCATTTCACGAGAAACACTCGTGGTTAGGACCAACGATTTTCATCGCAAGCGCTCTCTACTTCTACGCGCAGATTGTCGTAGCGTGGGTGTTTCGCCCTCAGTACAGCCTGGTCTTTAATACCATAAGTGATTTAGGAAATACTACGTGCGGACATTACGGTACGGGCGATGTCTGCTCTCCTCGCTGGTGGCTTATGGACGCGGCATTCGTGTTGTTGGGACTGGTGATGGCTGGAGGCTCCCTGCTCATCTACCACGAATTCAGGGAGAAGGATACGACTCAGAGAGTCGCGGCATTCTATGGTTTCCTTCTTATGGCGATCGGTGGAGTGGGCGTTATCCTCGTTGGGATATTTCCTGAGAATACGATCAGCTATATGCACGTGGCCGGTGCTGGACTGGCAATCGGTGCCGGTAATGTCGGCATCTTCATCCTGGGCGCGGCACTCAGCCTACCTGAAGCGATGCGCAGATACATGCTCGTCTTCAGCACCGTCTCTCTTACTGCATTGTTCCTATTCGCGTTTCATCAATATTTTGGCATTGGTGCCGGTACGATGGAACGCATAGCGGCCTATCCCGAAACGATTTGGCTGATAACATTCGGATTATTCATCTGGAGATTCCACCCGAAAGACCATTCGAGCGGCTACTGGCAATCCACGCCAGACCCCCCTGACGGGTCCTCCTAATCAATCGCACTCACCGGCGATCGCTCAACAGAGTTGGCCACTTCTCCAGTTCCTCCCCATTGCCGCCCCGCCCCGCCCGGTCGTTCTTCGCACGAACTGAAGGGACCGTGAGGTCCAATCGGATGTGGCACCGGGCCGCATGCTCACAACCGATCAGATGAGGTGCCCTGCGATGCGGTCGTCCCGAGCTTCTTCGGGCCTCGATGTGACACGAACGTCGTATGCCGCGAGCTCCTCGGGGATGTACCAGTGGAGTTTGTCTCCTTCGTAGGCCTCCCACACCAGATCGGCGACCGCCTCGGCCGGAAGCGCACGTAAGAGGCCTTCGTGCGGGAGCAGCGCCTTGGCTTCGGGCGCCAGCATCCCGGTGTCGACTATCCCAGGCAGAATGTCCATTGCTCGCACGCCGAAGGCGGCGAACTCCACCGATAGGGCCTCGGTCAACCCCTTCACTGCGTCCTTCGTGGCCGAGTAGACGGCGAGATTGGCAGTCCCGAAGATCGCCGAAGCCGAGGCAGTGGAAAGACAGAGTGAGCCCTCCGTCGCCTTGAGAAGTGGAATCCCAGCATGGATCACGCTCATCCCACCGATCATGTTCACGTTCACCACGGCCATGATTTGTTCCCAGCTCATCGCTGCGAACGGACCTTTTGCATCAATGCCCGCATTGTTGAAGAGGAGGTCGAGGCGACCACCTGTCCTTTGTCCGAAGTCTTCGAACGAAGCGAGGACCGCTCGTCGGTCCGTGACATCCAAGGGCCCGAAGAATGCAGTGGTCAGCCCTATCTCGTCCTGGAGGGCGTCAAGAGCACCTTGGTTCACGTCGTAGCACCCGACGAGCCATCCTCGCAGGACAAATGCTCTTGCCGTGGCCCTGCCAATCCCCGAAGCCGCCCCGGTGATGAAGATCGTGTGTCGCTGTTCGCGTTGCTGTTCTGCCATCGCCCGCTCCTCGGCGCTCTGAAGCGAGCGTATCCCGCGGCAAAGGGTCAAGCCTTTACGCCCACGGAAGGATCCCCACTCGATGATCGATGATCATCAGCGCGTGCAGGGGGCTGTGGCTCGTGGTGTGGAGAACTCCCCTCGAGCTCGGCCCGAGCCGATGAGCGTTGGATGCCCCCCTGCGGCCTTCTCAACTACACGCGAACGTCCGCCTATGGGGCACGTACCAGGGCCAAAGGCCCTGTTCGGGCGCATCCGAATCGGTCATGCTGGTAGGTGGATCGGCATGTCGAGCCGGCCCAGAAAGTGACAGACGAGATGAGCGCATTTCCAGCAGGCCACAGCGTTGTTGTCGGCGTCGACGGATCGCCCCAAGGGGACGGTGCCCTCAGCATGGCAACCGAAGAGGCGAGACTGCGCGATGAGCAGCTCATCGTGATCTTCGCGTTTCGGCCGATTCCGACAGCATTCGTGGCGATGTCGCATGAGGACCTCCCAGAGCTCCAAGAAGAGGCAGAGGCCACGCTCAAGGGGATTCTCGGTCGTGGCCCATCGCGCGAGGGGATCGACGTCGTGGCCAAGACCGTGCCCGGCGACCCTGCGGAGGTGCTCATCGAGGCAAGCAGCAACGCCGCGGTTCTCGTGGTGGGTTCGCGCGGTCGAGGCGGCTTTGAGGGCCTTCGGGTCGGTTCGGTCTCCAACAAGTGCCTGCACCACGCGCACTGCCCGGTCCTGGTGGTGCGGTAGTGCTCTGCGCTCAAAGGGCGCGGACAGCGCCATTGAGCGCACCGAGTTCGATGACTGGCTGGTGAAGGAGTTCTTGGGGCCGAGCGCAACGCGCGTTGGTCTGCTCGGGCAGAGGAAGCCTTTCTGCCAAGCCGGAGCAACGCCGATTGGCATGTCGGCGCGGTGCGGTGATCTCGCTATCGTGAAACCGTCGGGTTCGACAGCGAGCCGTCGACGAAGCACCCGCTCGAGTGGTGAGCCAGGATTGCCCGGAGAAGCTGTTGGAAGTCGCGCAACCCCCTTTTCGGCTGGACGTCGATTGGACTGAAGCCGGTGCCGAATTTGCCCTGAGTGGCGAGTTCTGCACGATGACGGCCCCCCGCTTCCTCGAGGAGATAGGAGTGGCGCGTGAGCGCCGCGTCGACTGGGTCGTCGTCGATCTGGGCGGCCTCACCTTCCTCGACGCGGCCGGTATCGCGGCCTTCGCCCAGGTTGCGGGGGAGCTCCCGACAGGCCACTTCACCATCCGGCGCCCGAATCCGTGGGTGCTCGAGGTGCTTCGACTCTGTGACATGGACGTCTACGTGCGCGACGAGAGCCAAGAAGGCCACTTCACGTAGCGACTGAAGCTCGCTCCCAGCCTCTCGGACGGGCGGTCCCGTTCGCCACGTTGCAGCTTCCACGCCCTGGTTTTGCGCGCAGCTCGCGCTGGGACTGCGGGGCCGTGGGTGAGCAAGGCCCCTGCGGGGTATGGGCGCTCTGGTGGTCAGACTGGCAGCTACTGGCACATGAACCGAGATGGTCCTTTGCACGAGCGGCATTCCTTCATCATCGACTCGACGAGTGCGCTCGGTGCCCGGTCGTGGGCCACGTCGGTGCTGGCGTCGTGGGGGATCGACGCGCCGAGCGACCCGGTCGTTTTGATCACAGCCGAACTCGTCACCAATGCCATCCGCTACGGCGTGGGGCCCATCGATGTCGACATCTCCTTCGACCGGTCGGGCTTCAGGGTCGGGGTCAGCGACCGCTCCGACGGCAAGGTCGAAAAGCGTGTCGAGGTTCCCGTCCACGCCGCGTCAGGGAGAGGCCTTCGGATCATCGAGGCGCTCTCCGATGAATGGGGCGTCGAGCCGCTCCCGGGCGGGGGCAAGACGGTGTGGGCACGGGTGTCGGTGGAGCCAAGCCCGGCACCCTTGCAGTTCCACGGCGATGACGGCCCCTGACTCAGACTGGGAGCAGGGGCTGTCCTGTCTCGAGCAGCGTCTTCAGTCCGCTCAACACGAACATCCAGCCGGCCCCCGAGACACTTTGCGCGGTCTTCGGCGCACCCTCGAGCTGGTCGTGGGTGACCGACAGCATGCAGACGCCGCCGTCACGCTCTTCGATCTCCCAGGTGACCCGGCTCGGGGCTTCCTTCGCCATCTCGGGGTCGTAGAGGGACTGCCAACCGTAGGAGAGCCTGTGCGGGCGGTCCGCCTCGAAGACCTCGGCATCACCCCAGGTGCTCCCGTCGGGGCCATGCGACGTCACACGGTTGCCCCGGACCTCGATGGCGGCACCGTGGAAGTAGCGCGTGGTGAACGACGGCGTGGTGATGGCCTCCCAGATCTCCTCGGGGGTGGCCCGGATGAACACCCGGTAGATCTGGCAGCTCAGGTTGTCGCTCATCGTGTTCGTGCCTCCAGTTGGTCCTTGAGCGCGACGAGCGCGCTCGCGTGCGGTGCGGTGTACTTGTCGATCCACCGGTCATGGATCCGGCGGATGGGGACCGGATTCAAATAGTGGAGGCGACTCCGCCCGACTTTGCGCGTGACCACGAGGCCTGCCTCTTCGAGGACGTCGACGTGCTTCATCACCCCGAACCGGGTCATCTGGGTGTGCGAGAGCAGGTCACTCAACGTGCGACCGTCCTGTTCGAACAGCAGGTCCAAGAGCTTGCGTCGCGTCGGGTCGGCAAGGGCCCGAAAGACCCGGTCGTCCTCCACGGCGCTGAGAATACGTGAGTAAAAAGTCACCTGTCAAGGTCACGCACCAGGTCGAGGGTGAGAGCGCGGCAGGTAAAGTGAGGCGGCGGTCGAGGACTGCCACCCCAAGAAATGGAGCGTTGCCGATGGCGTTGATTCTCAAGCCTGGGACGTCGTGGTGGGAGACCTATGCCCGCTGTGTCCAGGTCGCGCCCGAGGCGTTCGACTCTGACCGGCTGCGCAACCTGACCCGGGGTGAGTGGCGGCGCATCGGGATTCCCGGGGACCACGTGAACGCCGTCGACGGAACCCCCATCCCCGGGCCACCCCTGGTCGACTACGACGAGGCGGTCGCTGCGGTCGCCTTCGCCCTGGAAGAGCACAAGCTCTGGGCGGACGTCGACCTCGACGAGCGGCGCGCACGCGTCTCTGAGGCGGTGGACGGGCTGATCGAGCACCGCGATCTGCTCGCACTCCTCCTCGTCTGGGAGATCGGCAAGCCCTGGCGACTCGCCTGCGCGGACGTGGACCGCTGCGTCGATGGCGTGCGGTGGTATCTCGGCCAGATCGAGCGGCAGCTGACCGCGGCCGACGGCACGCAGCGCTCGCCACTGCCGGGGCCGGTCTCGAACATCGCCAGCTGGAACTATCCAATGAGCGTCCAGGTCCACGCCGAGCTGGTCCAGGCACTCGCCGGCAACGCCGTCGTCGCGAAGACCCCGAGCCAGGGTGGCTTCCACGCCCTCACCCTCGCCCACGCGCTGATGCGACGGGCCGGACTCCCGGTCACGCTGCTCTCGGGCATGGGCTCGCAGATGGGTGAGGTCCTGATCCGCTCCGAGGGCATCGGGGCACTCGCGTTCGTCGGGGGTCGTGCGAACGGACGGCGGGCCGCTGTGGCACTGGCCGACACGGGCCGCCGGCACATGCTCGAACAGGAGGGCCTCAACGCCTGGGGCGTCTGGGACTTCTCCCAGTGGGACCTCCTGGCCCAGCACATGCGCAAGGGCTTCGAGTACGCCAAGCAGCGATGTACCGCCTACCCGCGCTATGTGGTCCAACGCAGGCTGATGCCCGCGTTCCTCGAGACCTATCTGCCCGTCGTCAATGCGATCCGGTTCGGTCACCCCTTGGCGGTGGAGCAGCGGGACGATCCGTTGCCCGAGCTCGATTTCGGACCGGTGATCCACGCGACCAAGGCGTCGGACCTGTCCCGCCAGTTCGACGAGGCGGTCCACGGCGGAGGTATACCGCTGTACCGGGGCTCGGTCGGCGACGGTCGGTTCCTCGACGTCCAGGACACCTCGGCCTACATCGCGCCCGCCTGCGTCCTTCAGCCGCCGGCCTCGTGGTCGCTCCACCACGCCGAGCCGTTCGGCCCCCTCGACTCGGTCGTCGTGGTCGACACGCAGGCAGAGCTGCTGGCGGCCATGAACGCGTCCAACGGCAGCTTGGTGGCCAGCATCGCCACCGACGACACCGACACGGGGGCCACGGTGGCCGAGGAGCTCCAGGCCTTCAAGGTCGGCATCAACAAGCCACGGAGCCGGGGCGACCGAGAGGAGGTCTTCGGGGGCCTCGGGGCTTCGTGGAAGGGCTGCTTCGTCGGCGGTGACCTCCTCGTCGAGGCGGTCACCTACGGGCCGGGCGGTGAACACGAGGCGCTCTACGGCAACTTCCCCAGCTACTCGCGCCGCCCCAGCCGCTGAGACACCGGGCCTCAGAGGACCGGCAGGCTACGGAGCGGGGGCGTCGACGCTTTTCTCCGGCAGCTCGGCGGCCGGGGCGCCCGCACCGACCTCGGCCTTGAGGGCGGCGAGCTCCTGGTCCACCTGGGCGGAGTTGCCCACCTGATCGAGCTCTTTTTGGATGTCGTCGGTGCCACCACCCACGTCTTCGAGCACGCCTGACTCGAGCAGCTCGTCCATCGCACTCGAGCGTGCCTGCATATTGGCGATCTTGTCCTGTGCGCGCTGCAAGGTCGCGCCCGAGTCGCTCACGGACTTGGAGATCCCCGAGACGCTCTCGTTGACGGTGGTGACCGCCTGGGCGGCGGTGTACTGGGCCTTCAGGGTCTCCTTTTGGGTGCGGAAGGCGTTGACCCGGGCCTGGAGGGCCGAGAGCGTCTGGGTGAGCTTGCCCTCCTCCTCGGTAAGCTGCTCGTGCTGTGGCTCCATGGCATCGAGCTGGGCCTGGGCGGTCGCCTTTCGCGCCAACGCCTCTTTCGCCAGGTCCTCACGATCCTGGGTGACTGCCGCTTTCGCCTGATCCTGGAGGTGGTCGACCGTGTGCTGGAGCTGGGTTTCCTGCAGTTCGATCTGCTTGCGGGAGGCCGCGATGTCGACCAGGGCCCGACGCACCTGGGTGATCTGTTCGAGCATCTTCTCGTAGGAGAGGTCCAGCATCTCGTCGGGCTTCTCGGCGGCGTCGAGCGCCTTGTTGGTCTTGGCCTGGACGATGTCGTGTGCCCGTTCGAAAAACCCCATGTGAACTCCTTCTCGTTGACACTCCACGTTAGCGACTGCGTGCGAGGCGATCCGAGGGCCGAGAGCCCCGATGATTCGAATGATCAGCGACGTCCTACCATGGAGGCGTGTTCTTTTATGGCAACGGCGGGCACGGCTCGTCCCTGATCTTCATCGTGATCATCGCAGTGGCATTTGGTATGCGGATGATCGGCTCACGCCGGCGTCAGGGATCTCGGGGTGGCAACCGCATGTCGCAGGGCTCGCCGGGGGTCCCGGCGGCGTTCGTGGGCACGCGGGCACCGTCGGCCCCGCCGAAGAGCAGCTATGCCGGCTACACCGGCATCCCGGCCGGGTGGATGCCCGACCCCTCGGGTAAGCACCATGAGCGCTACTGGTCGGGGAGCGAGTGGACCGACCACGTCACCGACGGGGGAACCCCCTCGGTGGACCCGCTGCCCGCTGGCGGCCCGTCCCGCACAGAGGNNGCCGGGGGAGCGGCGATGCCGACCATGGGCTTGTTGAGATGCTGGCCACCCATCGAGCCGGCGAAGATCGAGTCCCCGAAGTTGAAGACCCCGCCGTCGGTCGCCACCTCGGTATAGCCCGAACCGGTTGGCGTGCCGGCAATGCCGACCACCGGCTTGTTCAGGTGCTGGCCGCCCATCGAGCCAGTAGCCCTTGCCGGTCGTGGTGCCGGTGATGCCCACGATGGGGGCGTTCAGGTGCTTGCCGGCCATCGAGCCATAGGACTGGGCGTCACCGAAGGGGTAGACGGCCCCGTC
>PMFN01000006.1 GCA_003155135.1 Acidimicrobiaceae bacterium
GTGTCGGAGGGGGGACTTGAACCCCCACGCCCTTGCGGGCACCAGCCCCTCAAGCTGGCGCGTCTGCCTATTCCGCCACTCCGACCGGAGCGCCCTTGGAACTCATCTGAGCAACCCAAGTGCCTGCCGATGCTAGCGCGTGGCCCGAAGCGTCCCGATCGCTCTATTGCCCGGCTGGGATGGTCGGCGTGCCGGTGTAGCTCGAGGGCTCCTTGACCGTCACCGCCCACTGCTCGGCGTTCCAGAACAGGCCGTTCTGGTAGAGCGACGTCGTGACGCCGTTGGTGTACACCGACCACCCGAGGGCGACGGGCTCGGCAAACAGCGGGAGGGCGACCATGTCGTTCCACAGCACGGTGTCAGCCTGGGCGTAGATGGGGGCGGCGGTCACCGGGTTGAGCTGCTGGGCGGCCTGGTCGAGCAGGGAGTTGAGGGTCGGGTCGTTGAAGTTCGACCAACCCTGTGAGCCGTACTGCCCGGGCGGCCCGAGGGAGAGCGAGTACCACGCCCCGGCGAGTGTCGGGTACGGGTTGGTCACGAACGGCAGCAGGGCCATGTCGTCGGTCCCCGTGGCCAGCGCCATGCCAGTGGCGATCGCATCGGGGGCGGTGCTCACCGTGACGCCGATGCCGGCGTGCTCGAGGTCGGCGACCACGAGCGGGCTGGCCGAGGAGGCCCAGCTGTCGCCGGCGTCGACGACCAGGCGCACGGTGAACGGGCCGCCGCCTGGCTGGATCCAGGTGCCGTCGGCTGCGCGCACGTCGCCCGCTGCGGCGAGCAGGCGGTCGGTCGCGGCCAGGTCGGCCGTGTCGGCATAGGCGCCGGTCGAGGGCGCGAGCGTGGTGGTGGTGCCGCTCACGGCCGGGTCGGGCACGGTCGGCGGGGCCGGGTAGTAAGGCGAGGACTGGGAGAAGATGTGGCTCTGGGCGGGCACGATGCTCCCGAGCGACCAACCCACAACGCTGTTGACCAGAGCCTGGCGGTCGACGGCATGGGCGATGGCCTGGCGTACGCCGACGGCGGCCGTGGCTGGCGCGGTCGTCGAGAATTCGAGTTGGACGATCGACGAGGAGATCTTCTGGCCGGTCTGGGCCGAGGGGTTCGAGGTGAGCTCGTTCAGCACCGCTTCGGTATACGAGCTGGGTTGGGCCACTTGGACCGTGCCGCGCCGGAAGAGGCTGGCCGCCTGTGCCGGGCTCGAGGCGATGCGGATCACGAGCCGGTCGAGGTCGGCGGGGATCCCCCACCACTTCGGGTTGCGCACCATGGTGATCTGGCTCGGGGACACGCTCGAGAGCACGAAGGGGCCCCCGGAGAGGTCGATGGCCGGGTCGATCGCCGCACACGACGGGTTCCAGCCGACCTTTTCCATGATGTGGGCCGGGAGCAGGTCGGAAAAGAGCGTGCGCCAGTCGGCGAAAGGCTTCGTGAAGGTGACGGTGACGGTCAGCCCCTTGTTGCTCGGGACCACCGAGGCGATGTCGCGATAGCCGAGGATCGAGGTTGCGGGGTCGGCCACGAAACTGGGAGCCGATCCCGTCCCGCGCTGCTGCTGCCACGCGTAGATGAAGTCCGCAGCGGTGATCGGGGTGCCGTCAGACCACACGGCCTTGGGGTTGATGGTGTAGACGACCTTCTGCGGCGCAAGGCTCACCGTCTCGGCCTGGGTGAGGAGCGCCTGGTCGACTACCGCTTGTCCCGTGCCCGAGGCCACGAAGGCGCTCGGAAGCACCGGGGAGAGCACGTCGGCCGTCGTGGCGCCCCGGCCGCCCATGGCGTTGGGGTTGCAGCCGGTCGGCGCCTGGTCGATGGCAGCCGTCAGGGTCCCCCCCGATGCGGGGACGTAGCTGAAGGGTGCCGAGGTGGTGGTCGACGCCGCGCCGATCGAGCCGCAGGCGGCGACCAGCACGGCCAGGCCGCCAGTGCACACCAGGGCCATCCCGCGCCACCACCGGGGGCGGTGGCCCGGTGCGGTCACTGCAGCCGAAGATCCAAGGTGATGGTGGTGAAGGCGAAGATGAGCGCGACCATGACCGTGATGCGGTCGAGGTTGCGCTCGACGACGGTCGAGCCCTGGGCTGCGGCACCGACGCTGCCGCCGAACATGTCCGAGAGGCCGCCTCCCTTCCCGCTGTGCATCAGGATGAGGAAGATCAGCCCGAGCGCGGACAGGACCTCGATCACGACGTAGGTAGCGGTCAACACCCTTCGGACTCCTTCAACTGCCCCTGGTGGCCTTCTCAGGCGGCAGAGGAACGGTAGCAGTCCGAGACCGCCCTGATGATGTCAACAAAGCCCGCGGCATCGAGGCTCGCCCCGCCGACCAGCAGCCCGTCGACGTCGGGTGCGTCGACCAGTTCGCCGGCGTTGGCGCCCTTGACCGAGCCCCCGTACTGGATGCGCAGGGCGCGCGCGGCAGGCTCCCCGGCCATCTCGGCGACCACCGAGCGGATGAAGGCGCACGCGTCTTGGGCGTCATCGACGGTGGCCGCGCGACCGGTGCCGATGGCCCAGATCGGCTCGTAGGCAAGGACCATGGCCCCCACCTGCTCTTTTGCGAGGCCGGTCAGTGCGGTCCGAACCTGGGCTTCCAGGTGCGAGCTGGTCGCGCCGGCGTCTCGCAACTCCTCGGTCTCGCCGACGCAGAGGATCGGGGTCATCTCGTGGCGCAGCACCGCCCGCAGCGTCAGGGCCACCGCCTCGTCGGTCATGTCGAAGATCTGGCGGCGCTCGGAGTGCCCGACCAGCACATAGGCGACGCCGAGGCGCGCCAGCATCTGGGGGCTGACCTCGCCGGTGAACGCCCCGCGGTCCTCGTAGTAGCAGTGCTGGGCACCGAGACCGAGCGGGAGGCGCTCGCCGTCGATGAGGGACTGCACGGTGCGCAGGTCGGTGAAGGGCGGGTGAACGGTGACATCGAGCGAGGACACATCGCCCGGCTTGATCCGAAGGCCCAGGTCACGCACGGTGTGCAGCGCTTCGATGTGGTCGTGGTGCATCTTCCAGTTGCCGCTCACGAGGGGGCGGCGGCTGACGGCGGCGGCCATCCTCAGGCGTTCGCGCCGCGGCGGCCCGGGGCGTTTGGTGCCTGGCGCAGCGCGTCGAGGGCGGGCAGGTCGCCGTACTCGATGTACTCGAGCGACGCCCCTCCCCCGGTCGAAAGGAAATCGATGCGGTCGACCATGCCGAGGTGCTCGAGGGCGCTCGCGCTGTCCCCTCCACCCACCACGGTGAACCCCGGGCACTCGGCGACCGCCCGAGCGACGCGACGGGTGCCCGCCGCGAAGCGGGCGTCCTCGAAGGCGCCGACCGGTCCGTTCCAGAGCAGGGTCCCCGCCGAGGCGATCACCTCGGAGAAGGCTTCGGCGGTCTCGGGCCCGATGTCGAGTCCCTGCCAGCCATCGGGGATGTCACAGCCGAGCACCTTCCAGTCGGCGCGCGGGACGTCCTCGCCGTACGTGTGGGCGAAGGCGCCCCCGGGTTCGAGGGCCACCACATCGGTCGGCAGCACGATGCGCGTCGAGGAGGCGAGCAGCTGGCGGCACTCCTCGGTGAGGGACAGGTCGACCAGGGAGGCGCCGATCTCATGGCCGAGGGCAGCGAGGAAGGTGAAGGCCATGGCCCCGCCGACGACCAGGGTGTCGACCTTTTCGACGAGCGCCCGCAACACGCCGAGCTTGTCGGCGACCTTGGCGCCGCCGACGACCGCCACGAAAGGCCGGGCCGGGGTCTCGAGGAGTCTCGCGAGCACCGCCACCTCCTCGGCGACGCGCCGACCCGCCGCGCTCGGCAGGAGGGTCGGCGGCCCCATGACCGATGCGTGGCGGCGGTGGCACACGCCAAATGCATCGTTCACATAGGCGTCGAAGCCCTCGACCAGTTCAGCGACGAATGCGGGGTCGTTGGCCTTCTCCCCCGGGTGGAAGCGCAGGTTGTCCGTGAGGGCCACGCCCGGGCACAGCTCGTCCAGGCGACGCTTGACCGGGTCCATGGCCCAGCGGGGGTCGGGCGCACCCTTGGGCCGGCCGAGGTGCGAGCAGACCGTCACGGCGGCGTCATGGGCGAGGAGCCACTCGAGGGTGGGCAGGGCGGCCCGTATGCGGAAGTCGTCCGCCACGCGGGTGACGCCGTGCTCGTCCTCTTCGAGGGGCGTGTTGAAGTCGCAGCGCACGAGCACGCGCCGCCCCCCGACGTCGCCCAGGTCCTCCAAGACCGGCAGGGAAGCGAGCGCCTCGGGTACGCCGTCGCTCACGAGCGCCCACCGATGATCTGGACCAGGTCGACCAGGCGGTTCGAGTAGCCCCACTCGTTGTCGTACCAGCCGAGGATCTTGACGAGGCTGGTGTGTTCGTCGATCCCCTGGACCATGGTCAGCCCGCTGTCGAAGGTGCACGATGCGGGCGTGCCCACGATGTCCGACGAGACGATCGGGTCCTCGGTGTAGACGAGCACGCCGGCGAGCGGGCCCTCTGTGGCGGCGGCGGCGAACGCGGCGTTCACCTCGTCAACGCTCGGGGTGCCCTTGACCACGGCGGTGAAGTCGGTGATGGACCCGACCGGGATCGGGACCCGCAAGGAGGTGCCGTCGAGGCGCCCCTGCATCGAGGAGAGCACGATTGCCGTCGACCGTGCGGCCCCCGTGCTCGAGGGCACGATATTGATCGCCGCAGCCCGTGCCCGGCGCAGGTCCTTGTGCTGGAAGTCGAGGAGGTTCTGGTCGTTGGTGTAGGCGTGGACGGTCGTCATGAGGCCGCTCACGATCTCGAAGGCGTCGTCGAGCACCTTGACCATGGGGACGAAGCAGTTTGTGGTGCACGACGCGTTCGAGACCACCACGTCGGTGGCCGGGTCGTACTGGTCGTCGTTGACGCCGACGACGAAGGTGGCGTCGGCCCCCTTGCCCGGCGCCGAGATGACGACCCGGCTCGCCCCACCCTTCAGGTGGCCCGCTGCGTCGTCACGGGCGGTGAATCGGCCGGTCGACTCGATCACGACTTCGGCGCCGTACTCGCTCCAGGGGAGCAGGGTCGGGTCCTTCTCGGCGAGCACCTTGATCCGCCGACCGCCGACAATGAGGGTGTCGCCGTCGAGCTCGACGTCGACGGGGATACGACCCTGCGTCGAGTCGTAGCGCAGCAGGTGGGCGAGGGTGGCCGGCGACGTCAGATCGTTGACGGCCACCACCTCGACGTCAGCACCCTGTTCGATGACCGCCCGAACGAAGTTCCGGCCGATCCGGCCAAAGCCGTTGATCCCAACCCGTACCGTCATCAACTGCTCCTTTTAGCTCGAAACTGCCCGATCACTCCATCAGACCGGCGAGTGCTTCCGCCAATCTCAAAGGATCGTGCACCAACTTGCTCGCCCCGGCCAAGGGCCGATCGGCCCTTCTCCCCGAAAAATCGCCCATCGGCATGCCTGCACTCGTGTCGCACAGGACCACATCGACCTCGATCCCATGGGTTCGGAGGGCGGCAACGTGGTCGGCGACGCTGTAGTCCGTCGTCTCGGGGCTCTGGGGCCGCATGTTGCACACGAAGACCATCTGGGCCGAGGTGGCGGCCAGGGCGTCGACGATGGCGGGCACCGCCGCTGCGGCCAGCACACTCGTGTAGAGCGAGCCCGGCCCGATGACCACCTGGTCCGCACGGGCGATGGCGGCGAGGGCCGCCTCGGGCGGGGCGGCGTCCTCGGGCACGAGGGAGACCCGGTGGATCTTCTCGGTGGCGGCGACCGCCACCTGGCCCGCCACCTCCCAGCCGTCACCCTCGGCCTTCAAGACGACGGGCTCGGTGGTCGCGGGGAACACCTCGCCGGTCGCCTTCAGCAGGGCGGCCGCCTCGGCGATGCCCGCCACGAGGTCCCCGGTGGCGTCAACCAACCCGGCGAGCACGAGGTTGCCGAGCGCGTGGCCGGCGAGCTCGCCCTCCTCGAAGCGGTGGGCGAAGGCGCGAGCGAGCACCGAGCCCGGGGCGGCGAGCGCCACCAGGCAGTTGCGCACGTCGCCCAGTGCCACCATGTCGAGGAGCTCGCGAAGGCGCCCGCTCGATCCGCCGTCGTCGGCCACCGACACGATGGCCGTGATCGTCGCCGCATAGCAGCGAGCTGCCCGCAGCGTGGCCGCCGTGCCGTGACCGCCGCCGATGGCAACCATCGCGATGCCGTCACGGCGGGCCATCAGCGCTCGATGTCCCGATGGAAGACGGTGGTCGCCACCCCGTGCTCGGCGAGCCGGGCGGCGAGGGCCTCGGCGAGGGCGACCGAGCGGTGCCGGCCCCCGGTGCAGCCCATGGCGATGGTGAGATACGACTTGCCTTCGCGGATGAAGGCCGGCACGGTCATACGCAGGAGATCATCGACCTTCTCCAAGAACTCCATCGTCTCGGGCTGGCCGAGCACGTAGTCGCGCACCGCCGCGTCGAGCCCACTCTGGGGGCGCAGCTCCTCCACCCAGTAGGGATTCGGCAGGAACCGGCAGTCGAAGACCACGTCGACGTCGAGCGGGATCCCGTGCTTGTAGCCGAACGAGAGCACCGAGGTCTGCATCCGCTCGGTGCCGTCGTCCCTGCCGAACAGCTCGAGCACCCGGTTGCGGAGCTGGTTGACGTTGAGCTCGCCCGTGTCGAGGACGACGTCGGCGCGTTGGCGGAGGGGCTCGAGCAGTCGCCGCTCGTCGGCGATGGACTCCTCGACGCCGCGCGCACCCATCGGGTGCCGGCGACGGTTGCCCTCGAACCGGCGAACGAGGACGTCGTCGGGCGCATCGAGGAACAGGATGCGCACCCGGTGCGCGGCGGCGGTGAGGGCGTCGACCTCGGGGCCGACGTCCTCGTAATGCTCCCCTCCCCCGCGCCCGATGACCAGGGCGACCCGCTCGGCCTCGGATCCGGGTCGCCCGACCAGCTCGCTGACCTTGGTGATGAGGGCGGGCGGCAGCCCGTCGATGACGAACCATCCAATGTCGTCGAGCGATGCCGCGGCGGTGGAACGGCCCGCCCCCGACATGCCCGCCACCACCAAGAATTCGCTCATCGTGGCCAAGTCTCGCCGATCAGCGCCCCGGGCGCGTCCATCACACCGTGACCGTGGGCCCGACGCCGTGAAGATGGGTGTAGAGGCGCCGCCCCACGTCGTCGGGCAGCCACGTGAGGGCGAGGATGTCCTCCTCGCTTGCCGCGCGCAGCGCCCGCACGCCGCCCAGCTCCTTCAAGAGCCTGGCCCGGCGTGTCGGCCCGAGGCCGGGCACGCCGTCGAGGGCGCTCGTGGTCATGCGCGCACCGCGCTGTTGGCGGTGGAAGCTGATGGCGAAGCGGTGCGCCTCATCGCGGACGCGCTGGAGCAGGTAGAGGGCCTCGGTCCCACGGGCGATGCGGATCGGATCCTCCATGCCGGGCCGGTAGACCTCTTCGAACTGCTTGGCGAGCGCCGCCAGCTGGATCTGGCCGGCCAGGCCCAGCTCCTCGACGACCCGGATGCCTACCCCGAGCTGACCCTTGCCGCCGTCGATGAGGAGCAACTGTGGCGGGTAGGCGAACCGGCGGCGAGCCCTCGGCGCCTCCGTGTCCTCGGGCGCGTCGGGCGAGCCCAAGCCCGTTGGGTCGCGATCGGGGGCCGTTTCCTCGGCCAGGCGTCGCCGGCGTTCCTCGGCCTCGGCCTGCTCGGCCACGAGGGCACTGAGCCGGCGGGTGAGCACCTCTTCCATGGCCGCGTAGTCGTCATTGCCCACCACCGTCTTCACCTTGAAGCGTCGGTAGTCGGACTTCTTCGCCAGACCATCTTCGAACACGACCATGGAGCCGACGTAGTCGGTTCCCTGCAGGTGGCTCATGTCGTAGCACTCGATGCGCAGTGGGGCCTCGGGCAGGTCGAGGGCCGCCTGGAGCTCGGTGAGGGCGCGCGAGCGGGCGTTGTGGTCCGACGAGCGCCGCAGCCGGTGGCGCGTGAAGTCCTCCTTGGCGTTGGCGGTCACCATCTGCTGGAGCGAGCGCTTGGCGCCGCGCCGGGGGACCGCCAGGTGCACCGGACCGTGCCGGAGGGTCTCGAGCCAGGCGCTGAAGGTCTCCTCCTCGTCGGGAAGCTCGGGCACGAGGATGCGCCGGGGCACCTCCGCACCCGGGGCGCCGTAGAGCTCTTCGAGGATCCGCCCGACGAACTGGGGGTGGGTGAGGTCTTCGACCTTGTCGGCGACGAAGCCGCTTCGCCCGACCACCCTTCCCCGGCGGACGTAGAAGACCTGCACGGCGGCTTCGAGCTCGTCTTCGGCGATGCCCAGCACGTCGAAGTCCTCGGGTGCGTCGGCAACCATCTGCTGGGACTCGGCCGCCTTGCGGACCGCGCCCAGCCGGTCCCGCAGTCGCGCGGCGCGCTCGAATTCGAGATTCGACGCCGCCTGGCGCATCTCCTCTTCGAGGGCGGCCATGACCGGGGCCGTCTCGCCGGAGAGGAACCGCATGAGGGACTCGACGTAGCCCTGGTACTGCTCGGGCTCGACGGCGCCGACGCACGGGCCCGAGCACCGCTCGATGTCATAGAGGAGGCACGGCCGGCCGAGCCGCTCGTGGCGGGCGAACTTGTTGTCCGAGCACGTGCGCACCGGGAAGCTCCGCAGCAGCAGGTCGAGCGTGTCGCGGATGGCCCCGACGTGGCCGTAGGGCCCGAAGTAGCGCACCCCCTTGCGCTTCTTGCCCCGTACGACCGCAGGGCGGGGCCACTGCTCGTTGACCGTCACAGCGAGCCAGGGATAGCTCTTGTCGTCCTTCAGGCGGATGTTGAAGCGCGGCTTGTGGGTCTGGATGAGCGAGTGCTCGAGGATCAGCGCCTCGACCTCGGTCGAGACGACCACCCACTCGACCTGCTCGGCGGCGGCCACCATCTGGGCGGTGCGCACCGGCAGGGCCGAGGGGTCCTGGAAGTACGAGTTGACCCGGTGGCGCAAGGATTTGGCCTTGCCCACGTAGAGGACCCGGCCATGGCCGTCCAGAAACTGGTAGGAACCCGGGGCGTCGGGGATCGAGCTGGTGGGCGGGCGGGAGATCACTGCCACCATTTTCGCGCCCCGACGGCGTGGTCGACGCGCCCGGCCGGCGGCCCGAGCAGGGCGGACAGAACCCGCAACACGAAGAACAGCGTGGCAGGAGGGAGGAAGGCGCCTACACTGGGTGCGCCGGCCTGGTATCCCGGCAACACACCTCGCACCGAGGCCGACAACCCCGCGGATGGGCGACCAGGCTGTCCCCGCCGGCCATATCGGAGCGCTCCCCACAGGGGGTATACGACATGATCCGGTTGCAACAGGCGCTTCCCGAGCGCTACAGGGACGCGCCGCCCGAAGAGCTCGCCGCTCGTATCGCGGCCGCGAAGGCGACGCTCGGTGAGCGGCTGCTCATTTTGGGCCACCACTACCAGCGTGACGAGGTCATGGCCTGGGCCGATGTGCGCGGCGACTCCTTCGGCCTGTCTCGCATCGCGGCAGACCGCCCGGAGGCCGACTTCATCGTCTTTTGCGGCGTGCACTTCATGGCCGAATCGGCCGACGTCCTCACCCAGGCCCACCAGCAGGTGCTGCTCCCCGACCTGAATGCCGGCTGCTCGATGGCCGACATGGCCGACATCGAGGCTGTCGAAGAGGCATGGGCCGCACTCGGCGAAGTGACCGACACCGGTCGGATCGTGCCGATCACCTACATGAACTCGGCGGCGTCGCTGAAGGCGTTCGTCGGACGCCACGGCGGGGCGGTGTGCACCTCTTCGAATGCGCGAGCGGTGCTGACGTGGGCGCTCGATCCCGAGCACCGGGGCACGGCACGCGGCGACAAGGTCCTGTTCTTCCCCGACCAGCACCTCGGGCGCAACACCGCGTTCGACCTCGGCTACGCCGCCTCGGACATGGCGGTGTGGAACCCCCGCCTCGAGCTCGGGGGTCTCGACGACGTGGGGGTCAAGGCGGCCACGCTCTTGTTGTGGAAGGGACATTGCTCGGTCCATCAGCGGTTCCGGCCCGCCCACCTCGAGGCGTTCCGCGCCGAGCACCCCGACGGGATCGTGGTCGTGCACCCCGAGTGCGCCCACGATGTCGTCGAGCTCGCCGACGAGGTCGGCTCGACCGACTTCATCATCCGGGCGGTCGGGGCCGCGCCGGCGGGCTCCGTCCTCGGCATCGGCACGGAGATCCACCTCGTCAAGCGGCTCGCCGACGAGCATCCCGACAAGACGGTGGTCTGCCTCGACCCGCTGATCTGCCCCTGCTCGACCATGTTCCGCATCGACGCCCCCCACCTCGCGTGGGTGCTCGAGGGGCTGGTCGACGGCGAGATACGCAACCGCATCACCGTCGACGCCGAGACCGCACAGTGGGCACGGGTCGCGCTCGAGCGCATGCTCGCCATCACCTGAGACACCACCGGGGACTCCCCGCCCCGGATCACACGTCGAGGACGTGCTGGAGCACCTCGCCGGTGTAGCTCCCGGGCGTCTTGGCCACCTGCTCAGGGGTGCCCTCGGCCACGATGCGCCCACCACCGTCACCGCCCTCGGGGCCGAGGTCGATCACCCAGTCGGCCGTCTTGATGACATCGAGGTTGTGCTCGATCACCACCACCGTGTTGCCCTGGTCGACCAGGCGGCTGAGCACCTCGAGCAGCCGGCGGACGTCTTCGAAGTGCAGGCCCGTGGTGGGCTCGTCGAGGACGTAGAAGGTGTGGCCGGTCGGCCGGCGGGAGAGCTCGGTGGAGAGCTTGACCCGTTGCGCCTCGCCGCCCGAGAGTGTCGGCGCCGGCTGGCCCAGCCGGACGTAGCCGAGGCCGACGTCGACCATCGTCTGCATGTGACGGGCGATGGGCGGCTGGTTGGCGAAGAAGGCCAGAGCCTCCTCGCACGAGAGGTCGAGGACGTCCGCGATGGTCTTGCCGCGGAAGGTGACCTCGAGGGTGTCGCGGTTATAGCGCGCTCCGTTGCAGATCTCGCAGGGCACGTAGACGTCGGGCAGGAAGTGCATCTCGATCTTGATGGTGCCGTCACCGGCGCACGCCTCGCACCGCCCGCCGCGCACGTTGAACGAGAAGCGCCCGGGCTGGTAGCCGCGCACCTTGGCCTCGGGCGTCTGGCTGAAGAGCCGCCGGATGTGGTCGAACACGCCGGTGTAGGTGGCCGGGTTCGACCGGGGGGTGCGGCCGATGGGCGCCTGGTCGACGTCGACCACCTTGTCGATGTGCTCGTAGCCCTCGATCTTGCGGTGTCGTCCCGGGAGGGCCTTCGCTCGGTTGATGCGCTGGGCGAGGGCACGCAGCAAGATGTCGTTCACCAGCGTCGACTTGCCCGAGCCCGACACGCCGGTGACCGCCACCATGCAACCGAGCGGGAAGGCCACGTCGAGGCCCTGGAGGTTGTGCTCGTTGGCGCCGCGCACCACGATCCGCTCCCCGTTGCCGGCGCGTCGCTTGTCGGGGACCGGCACCGAGCGCGCCCCGGAGAGGTACTGGCCGGTGAGGGACTCCTTGTTGGCGAGCAGCCCCTTCTTGCCGGTCACCGGGCCACTGTGGACGATGCGGCCGCCGTGCTCGCCGGCCCCGGGCCCGATGTCGACCACATGGTCGGCGACCCGGATGGTTTCCTCGTCGTGCTCGACCACGATCACCGTGTTCCCGAGGTCGCGCAGGCGCTCGAGGGTGCCGATCAGGCGCTGGTTGTCCCGCTGGTGGAGTCCGATCGAGGGCTCGTCGAGGACGTAGAGCACCCCGACCAGGCCGCTGCCGATCTGGCTGGCCAGGCGGATCCGCTGGGCCTCCCCACCCGAGAGCGTCCCCGCGGAGCGGGCGAGCGTCAGGTAGTCGAGGCCGACGTCGAGCAGGAACTGCATCCGCTCGCGCACCTCTTTGAGCACACGGTCGGCGATCAGGTGGTCGCGCTCGGAGAGCTCGAGCTCCCCCACCGTCTTGACCGCCTTGGTAATCGAGAGGCCGCACAGCTCGTAGATGTTGAGACCGCCCACGGTCACCGCCAGTGACTCGGGCTTGAGGCGCGCCCCGCCGCACGCCGGGCAGTCCACCTCACGCATGTACTGCTCGACCTGCTCACGAGACCAGTCCGACTCGGCCTCGGTGTGCCGTCGCTGGAGCCACGGGACGATGCCCTCGTAGCCCGAGACGTAGGACCGGCTGCGCCCGAAGCGGTTTCGATACGAGACCTTGACCTGCTTGGCACCCGAGCCGTAGAGGACGAGCTTGCGGTCCTTCGGCTTGAGCTTGCCCCAGGGGGTGTTGACGGAGAAGCCGCCGACCTCGGCCACGCCGTTGACGAGCCCGACGAAGTACTGGCTGCGCGCACCCGCCCAGGGGGCCAGCGCTCCCTCGGCCAGGCTGAGGGAGGGGTCGGGGGCGACGAGATCGGGATCGACCTCGAAGCGGGTCCCGAGTCCGGCGCAGACCGGGCAGGCGCCGTAGGGCGAGTTGAACGAGAAGCTCCTCGGCGCAGGCTCCTCGAAGCTGATGCCGTCATAGGTGCAGGCCAGGTGCTGGCTGAAGGTGATGGCCTCGTCCTCGACGCCGTCGGGGCCCATGACCACCACCTCGGCGGTGCCCCCGGTGAGCGCGAGCGCGGTCTCGATCGACTCGGTCAGCCGGCCCCTGATCCCGTCGCGCAGCACCAAGCGGTCGACGACGACCTCGATGGTGTGCTGCTCGTAGCGGGCGAGCGTGGTCGCCGCCCGTTCGGCCAGCTCGAGGGGGAACCCGTCCACCCGGACGCGGGCGAAGCCCTGCTTGGCCAGGTCGTCGAGCAGCCCGCTGTACTCGCCCTTGCGGCCCCTGATCACCGGGGCGAGCACCTGGAAGCGGGTCCCCTCGGCCAGCTCGAGGACGCGGTCGACGATCTGCTGGGGGGTCTGGCGGGACACCGGGCGCCCGCAGATCGGGCAGTGGGGACGGCCGATCCGTGCGTAGAGCAGCCGCAGGTAGTCGTAGACCTCGGTGATGGTGCCGACGGTCGAGCGCGGGTTGCGCGAGGCGGACTTCTGGTCGATCGAGATGGCCGGGGAGAGACCCTCGATGAAGTCCACGTCCGGCTTGTCCATCTGGCCGAGGAACTGGCGCGCGTAGGCCGAGAGCGATTCGACGTAGCGGCGTTGGCCCTCGGCGTAGATCGTGTCGAAAGCGAGGGAGGACTTGCCCGATCCCGACAGCCCGGTGAAGACGATCAGGCGGTCTCTCGGCAGATCGAGGGAGACGTCCTGGAGGTTGTGCTCGCGGGCACCCCGGATGATCAGCCGCTCAGACACCATTGGAGGATACCGGAGCGCAGTGACACCCAAATCGGGTGCCAGCGGGCCCGCTACGTGCCTGGAGCCACGTCCTCGGCCGCCACCAGCCCAGTGGCCAGCAGCGCCGGGGTGGGCGTCCCGGCCCGCAGCTCGACGAGTTCGTCGCGCAGCAGGGCCGCCTCCTCGTAGCGCAGCTCGTTTGCCGCCGCCTCCATCTCGGCTTCGATCTGCTCGATGAGGGCGGCGATCTCGGCGGGCGGCTCCGAGCCGGGTGCCGTGGCGAGGCCGGCCCGCTCGCGCAGTGCCCGGGTACCGCGCCCCGAGCGCACGTCGGCGCGGCTGCGCTTGGCACCCGACGTCCCTTCCCCGCTGCCACGCAGGCGCGCCAGGATGTCGGTCACGGCCTTCGTGATCGTCTTCGGGTCGATGCCGTTGGCGGCGTTGTAGGCGATCTGGCGCTCACGCCGTCGCTGGGTCACCGAGACGGCGGTGCGCATCGAGTCGGTGATCGTGTCGGCGTAGAGCACCACCCGGCCGTCGACGTTGCGGGCGGCGCGGCCCATGGTCTGGATCAGCGACGATGCGGAGCGCAAGAATCCCTCCTTGTCGGCATCGAGGATGGCGACGAGGGAGACCTCAGGGAGATCGAGGCCCTCGCGCAGCAAGTTGATGCCGACCAGCACGTCGATGGCCCCGAGGCGCAGGCTGCGCAGGATCTCGATGCGGGTGATGGTGTCGATGTCCGAGTGCAGGTACTGCACCTTGATCCCGGCGTCGGCCAGGTAGTCGGTGAGATCCTCGGCCATCTTCTTGGTCAGGGTGGTCACCAGCACCCGACCGCCGTGGCCCACGGCCTCGTCGATGCGCGCCATGAGGTCGTCGACCTGGCCCTTGGTGGGCTGGATGACCACCTCGGGGTCGACCAGCCCGGTGGGGCGGATCACCTGCTCGACGATCTGGTCGGAGTGCTCGAGCTCGTAGGGGCCCGGCGTCGCCGAGACGAAGACGGCCTGGGGCACCCGCTCGGTGAACTCCTCGAAGCGCAGCGGCCGGTTGTCCCGGGCCGACGGGAGCCGGAAACCGTGCTCGACCAGGGTGTCCTTGCGGGACCGGTCACCGGCGTACTGGCCGTTCAGCTGCGGGACGGCCACATGGCTCTCGTCGATCACCACCAGAAAGTCCTTCGGGAAGAAGTCGAGGAGGGTGAAGGGCGCCTCACCGGGCTGGCGCCCGTCGAGGTGGCGGCTGTAGTTCTCGATGCCCGAGCACACGCCGGTCTCGGCCAGCATCTCGAGGTCGTGCTCGGTGCGGACCCGCAGGCGCTGGGCCTCGAGGAGCTTCCCCTCGCGCTGGAACTCACCCAAGCGCTCGCGCAGCTCCACCTCGATCGAGGCGATGGCCCGCTTGATGGTCTCGTCGCCCGCCACGTAGTGGGTGGCGGCGAAGACCACCAGGTCGTCCAGCTCGTCGCCCATCTCGCCGGTCAGCACATCGAAGGGCACGATGCGCTCCACCGTGTCGCCGAAGAACTCGACCCGCAGTGCCTGCTCCTCGTAGGCGGGGTGGATCTCGACGGTGTCACCACGGGCCCGGAACGTTCCGCGGACCAGGTTCACGTCGTTGCGGTCGTACTGCAGGTCGACGAGCCGGCGCAGCAGGGCCCGCTGGTCGTATTCCTGGCCGACCGAGAGGCCGAGGATCCGGTCCCGGTACTCGCTCGGCGAGCCGAGGCCGTAGATGCACGACACCGAGGCCACCACGATGACGTCGTTTCGCAGCAGCAGCGACGAGGTCGAGGCGTGGCGCAGACGGTCGATCTCATCGTTGATCGACGAGTCCTTCTCGATGTAGGTGTCGGTGGTCGGCAGGTAGGCCTCGGGTTGGTAGTAGTCGTAGTACGAGACGAAGAACTCCACGCGGTTGTGCGGGAAGAAGTCACGCAGCTCGCTCGAGAGCTGCGCGGCGAGGGACTTGTTCGGTTCGATGATGAGAGTCGGGCGGCGCGCCGCCTCGATCATCCAGGCGATGGTGGCCGTCTTCCCGCTCCCGGTGATCCCCTGGAGCGTCTGGTAGCGGTCGCCACGTTGGACCCCCTCGACCAGTGAGGCGATGGCCGCTGGCTGGTCGCCGGCGGGCTGGAAGGGCGAGACGACCTGGAACTCGGACACATGGCAATTCTACCGGTCACCTGTAACAGCTGACCGGGTCGCAGCCACCGGTCGGCGTCGATCAGGCGTGGCCCGTGTGGTCGGCCTGGGCGCCCAACCAGGCCCAGAGCCGCTCGACCTCGCCCTCGAGGTGGGCGAGGTCACCGCCGTTGTCGAGCACGTAGTCGGCCATCTCGAGGCGCTCGTCACGGCCCGCCTGTGCGTCCATGCGGGCCTCAGCGTCCTCCTTCGCCATGCCGCGGTCTCGGATCAGGCGCTCGAGCGCCACGTCGCGGGGGGTGTCGACAACCACGACGAGATCGAGGCCCAGGTCGGGGCGGTGCTCGGGTCGCAGGAGCGGGATGGCGAAAAGCACCACGGCCGACGTCGCCTCGACCCCGGCCCTGCGCCTCGCCATCTCGGCCCCGATGGCGGGGTGGGTGATCGCATTGAGATCGGCGAGGGCACCGGGGTCCGAGAACGCGACCTTGGCGAGGGCCGGCCGGTCGATCGAGCCATCGTGGGCGAGGATGTCGGTCCCGAAACGCTCCACGAGCGGCCCATAGGCGACCCCGCCCGGCTGGACCACGTCACGGGCGACCTGGTCGGCGTCGATCAGCACCGCCCCCTTGTCCACCAAGAGGTCGCAGACTGTCGACTTTCCGCTGCCGATGCCGCCCGCCACGCCTACCGCCAGCACGGGTCCTCCGGGGCGCAGTCGCCGCTCGGGGTCGGGCGCGACAACCGACGGCTCTCGATTCGCACGGCCGCAGCCTACCGAGTGCACCCGGAGCGGCCTGAGAACCTCCTAAGCTGCCCAACCGGCCATGGCGAAGAGCGTCTCCTCACCCGTGCATCCACCCGGGCTCACAGGGGGCGGCGCCGGAAACGACGTCACCACGTCTCCCGCGGCCGACGTGGCGGGCTCTTCGCCTACGCGGCGCCGGTCGGCGTGGGTGTGGCTCCTCGACGTCACCATCTGGCTGGCTTTGGCGGCCATTAGCTACATCCCGTCCTTTCGGACCCAGCCCGGCATGGTGGCGGCCGACACGAAGCAGTACCTCTACCTCGATCCGGGACGGCTGATCCAAAGCGCACTTTCAATGTGGAACCCCGACGTCGGGGCGGGCACCGTCACCCACCAGAACATCGGTTACGCGTTCCCGATGGGCCCGTACTACTGGCTGGTCCATCAGCTCGGCGTCCCCATGTGGGTCGGCCAGCGCTTCTGGATGGGCACCTTGTTCTTCGCCGCCGGCACCGGGGTCCTCGTGCTCGGACGGCTCCTCGGGCTCTCGAGAGCGGGCCAGGTGGGCGCCGCGCTCATGTACATGCTCACGCCGTACGTGATCGACTACATCGCCCGCATCTCGGCGATCGTCATGCCCTGGGCCGCACTCGGGTGGCTGTTGGTGTTCACCGTGCTGGCGGTGCGCAAGGGGCATTGGCGCTACCCCGCGCTGTTTGCCCTGGTGATCGCCCTCGTCGGAGGCGTGAACGCCACGTCGGTCCTCCTTGTCGGCCTCGCCCCGCTGCTGTGGCTGCTCTACGCGGTCTTCGTGTCGCGCGAGGCGACGGCGCGCTCGGCGGTGGCTGCGGCGCTGCGCATCGGCATCTTGTCGCTCGGCGTCTCGCTCTGGTGGATGGCCGGGTTGTGGG
Source organism: Acidimicrobiaceae bacterium (assembly GCA_003155135.1). GTDB lineage: Bacteria > Actinomycetota > Acidimicrobiia > Acidimicrobiales > RAAP-2 > Bog-515. Next base: position 17,059 of record PMFN01000006.1, read on the forward strand.
CTGAGGGCGCCTACGGCATCAACGTCTTGAAGTTCACCGAGACGCTGCCCACCGTCTCGATCACCTCGCTCTCCTCCGAGGTGCTGCGCGGGCTCGGCTACTGGTACTTCTACGGCCAGGACAAGCTCCAGCCCTGGACGCTCGCCTCGGAGGGCTACACGCAGTGGCCGTGGCTCATCGGGGTCAGCTTCGCGGTGCCCGCCCTTTGCTTCGTCATGGCCATGCTGGCCCGATGGCGCTACCGGGCCTTCGCGGTCGGCCTCATCCTGGTCGGCACGGTGCTGGCTGTCGGTGCCTACCCCTATTCGAACCCCACGCCCTTCGGGTCGCTCATCAAGACCGCCGGGTCCGACTCCACGCTCGGGCTCGCCATGCGATCGACCAACCGGATCGTCCCGCTCGTCATCTTGGGCCTCGCCCTCCTCCTCGGAGCTGGGCTGTCTGCGCTCACTGATGCACAGCGGCTGGTCGGACTCTTCGTGCTCGTGCTCTCCGGCGCACTCGTGGCGGCCAACCTCCCACCGCTGTGGGACGGGACACTTGTCGCCACCAACCTCGAGCGGCCCGAGACGCTGCCGAGCTACATCACCGACGCCGCTGCCTATATGAACGCCCAGAGCCACGACACGAGGGTGCTCGAGCTCCCGGGCGAGGACTTCGCCTACTACCGCTGGGGGGTGACGGCGGACCCGGTCTGGCCCGGGCTCATGACGCGGCCCTACCTGACCCGAGCGGCGGTGCCGCAGGGCGAGGCGGGCAGCGTCAACCTCCTCCAAGCACTCGACGAGTCCATCGAAGACGGCGTGTTTGTCCCCCAGACGCTCGTCCCGATCGCCGGCCTGCTGTCGGCCGGCGACATCCTCTACGAGTCCGACGTCCAGTACGAGCGCTTCAACACCGCGAGGCCCCAGCCGCTGTGGCTGGCGCTCAACTCGCCCGCCGCCGGCCTCGAGCCACCCGTCACCTTCGGCACGCCCACCTTGTACACGCCCATCGAGTACCCGCTCACCGACGAGACCCAGCTCGCCATCCCGACCGGCGCGTCGATCCCCCCGCCCGTCGCTGTGTTCGGCGTGCCCAACGCTCGACCCATCGTCCGCACCGAGACGCCGACCGCTCCCCTGCTCGTCGCCGGCGACGGCCAGGGTCTGGTCAATGCCGCCGCCGCCGGTCTCCTCGCCAACAACCCGACGATCTTCTATTCGGCGAGCTACGCCCAGAACAACGCCGGGCTCCAGGCCCAGCTCGCACGCGGCGCGGTGCTCGTCCTCACCGACACCAACCAAAAGCAGCTCGACACGTGGGGCACGGTCGACGACAACTACGGGTACGTGGAGACCGCCAACGAGACGCCGCTCGCGCCGAACCCGGCCGAGTCGGCTCTCCCGGTGTTCCCGGGCGCACCGACGTCGACCCAGACGGTGGCCGAGCTCAGCCAGGTCGCCTCGGTTCGGGCCACCGCCTACGGCAACCCAATCACCAACACGCCCGAGAACCGGCCCTTCGAGGCGGTCGACGGCGACATCGACACCGCATGGACCGAGGGGGCCTTCAGCCCCGCCATTGGCGCCACCCTCCAGATCGGCCTCACGCACCCGGTCACGACTGACCACATCACCCTGCTCCAGCCCCAGAAAGGGGCCCGCAACCGCCACGTCACGCGGGTCACGCTCACCTTCGACGGCAAGGCGCACACGACGGTGGACCTCGGGGCTTCCTCGCTCTCGACGCCTGGCGAGGTGGTCACCTTCGGCACGCGGACCTTCCACACGCTGTCGGTGACGGTCGACGCGACCAGCTCGGGCATCCGCAAGAGCTACGACGGGGAGAGTTCAGTCGGCTTCGCCGAGGTCGAGGTCCCCGGCGTCCCGGCGGCGACCGAGGTCCTCCGGCTGCCGACCGACCTGCTCAGCGCAGCCGGAGCGAGCTCTGCCTACCATCAGCTCGACATCGTGGTGAACAGGCTCAGAGCCGAGCCCGTGCCGCCGCGCAGCGACCCCGAGACCACCTTGTCGCGCTCGTTCACCCTCCCGACCGCCCGGAACTTCTCGATCGGGGGACTCGCCAGGATCTCGACCCTCGCACCCGATCCGGTCGTCAACGCCCTCCTCGGGCGGAGCGCCTCGACCAGCTCGCCGACACGCGACGAGGCGACCGTCGTCCAGGCCAACTCGTCGGGCCGGCTGCCCGGGGACCTCGCCGCGGGGGCCAGCGCGGCGATCGACGGCAACCCGGCCACGGCCTGGATGCCCGGCCTCGGCCCCCAAGACGGCGGTTGGGTCGAGTACCAGCTGAGCCACCCGATCACCTTCGACCACCTCGACCTCCAGATCGTCGCCGACGGCCGGCATTCGATCCCGACCACCATCACCGTGAGCACCCAGGGTGCGAGCCGCCAGGTGACGCTGCCCGCCATCGACCCCGGCAAGGGGCGGACCCAGGGGTCGGTGACCTCGGTACCGGTCCAGTTCGCATCGTTGTCGGGTTCGGAGGTCCGCGTCACTGTCGACTCGACGGACCCGGTGCACTTCCACGACTACATCTCGGACCGCCAGAACACCGAGCCGGTCGGGCTGGCCGAGGTCGGCATCCCGGGGGTTGCGCCACAGGGCACGCCGGCCACCATCCCGACGGTGTGCGAACCAGGCCTCCTCGCCATCGACGGCATGCCCATCGACGTCCAGATCAGCGGGACGACGGCGACCGCACTCGGCAACGGCGGCCTCTCGGTGACCGGCTGTGGCAATTCGGCCCACGGGATCACACTCAGCGCGGGCACCCACCTGCTCACGACCGCCCCCTACGAGACCGCCGGTGTCGACCTCGACTCGCTCACCCTGGCGTCGGCGGCGGGTGGCGGGGCGCTCCCTTTGACCCCGACCGGCCAGATTCCTCCGAGCGCAGTGCCGGTTGCCTCCTCCCCCACCGTGTCGGTGCTCGCCTCGAACCGAAGCGGCATGCGGGTGTCGGTCACCGGCGAGGGGTCGCCGTACTGGCTCGTCCTCGGCCAGAGCCAGAACCGCGGCTGGCACGCCACCACGTCGACCGGCGTGGCGCTCGGCTCCTCGAGCCTCATCGACGGCTATGCGAACGGCTGGTACGTGCCGGCGCGCCTGGCCACGGGCACCACCGTCTTCAACCTCGCCTGGCTCCCCCAGCGCCTCGTCAACGTGGCACTGCTCACCTCGTCGGGCGCGCTCGCCATCAGCCTCGGGCTCATCCTCATCCCACCGGGCATCATCTCCCGGCGCCTCAGTCGCCGGCGGGCCCGCAGGGAGGCCAAGGGTCCGCGCCACGTGGCCGGTTCGAACGGCACCGCGTCGCTCGCGCTGGCGGCCACGGCGACCGAGGGGCCGCCTGGAGGCGGCACCGACAGCGCCGCACCGACGCGCGCCGAGGGAGCGGAGTTCAGGCCGCAACTGACGCTCCCCTTGCGCAGCGCCGGCGTCCGCCCCGCCTGGTACTGGGCCATCCTGATCGCCCTCGCGAGCGGCCTCGTTGTCGCCGCCGTCGTCGCGCCGGTGGTCGGCCTGGCCATCGGTGCCCTGGTTCTTCTGGGGCTGCTCGTGAGCTGGAGCCGGGGGATCGCGCTCATCGGCGCTATCGGCCTGGTCGTCGCCACCGGCGTATACATGGTGACCCGCCAGCGTCGCTACGGTTTCGTCCCCGACATCAACTGGCCGGCCCATTTCCCGAGGGCTGACACCCTGGCGTGGCTGGCCATCTGCGTGCTGGCGGCCGACGCTGTGGTCATCGCCGTCCGGCACCGCCCCCGCCCGAAGATCCGCCGGCGGCGGCGCAAGGCGGACGCTGCCGACGAGCCCTCCCCGCCGTCGGCGCCGACGAGCGACGATGTCGCCCCACTGGTCGGTGGACCTGTGGCTCCCGACGAGCCCTCGGCCGGTTCGCACGCGCCGGGCGCCGCGCCAGAGGATCTCCCGGCGAGCTCGGCGGGGACGCCGCGCTCACCCTGGCGCTACCGGCGCAACCTGCCGTGACGGCGGCTCGGCGCGTCCCGTCACTGGCGCTGGCCGCTGTCGCGGCACCCTCGGGGGCCGCTGACCCTCCTGCAAGGTGCCGATCGATGACGCGAGCCCGGACACGGGGCGCCGGGCAACCCGCAGGCCGCACGCGGGACGGCGGCGGGCGCCCGGAGTAGGAAATTGGGATGGACCATCTCAATTCCTTCGACGGGACACCGATCGCCTACCTCGACGCCGGCGACGGGCCGACCGTCATCCTCTCGCACGGCTTCGCTGCTGACCACCGTCTCAACTGGGTTCTCCCGGGCGTCGTGGACGCACTGGTGGCCTCGGGACGACGCGTGCTGGCACCCGACGCACGCGGTCATGGGTCCTCGGGCAAGCCCCATGACCCCGATGCCTACGGCGGTGACGCCATGGTGCGCGACATCCAGTCCCTGCTCGACGCCCTGGGCGTCGACGCCGTCGACGTGGTCGGCTACTCGATGGGTTCGCTCGTGTCCGCCCGGCTGGTGCCCCTGGAGCCGAGGGCCCGTTCACTCATCCTCGGCGGTGTGGGCGGACGGCTTGGGCGCGACCGACGACCGGCGAACAGTTCGGCGATCGCCGACGCACTCGAAGCCGACGACCCCCGCACCATCAGTGACCCGAGCGCCCGGGCGTTCCGGGCCTTCGCCGACGCCACCGGAGCCGATCGGATGGCACTTGCCGCCATCCAGCGTGCCCCGCTTGGCGAACCCGCCGCCCTGGATCGGATCGCCGTGCCCACCATGGTGCTCACCGGCGACGCCGACACCCTCGTCGGCCCACCCGATGCGCTCGCTGCCCGGATCCCCGGGGCGACCGCAAAGATCCTCGCCGGAGATCACCTGAGCGCGGTCAACGACCCGGCGTTCGCCCGCTCGATCGTGGACTTCATCGAGGCCGTCTCGGTGAGCTGATCGTCCGAACCTTCACCCCATGGTTTTCGCACCATCGAGGGCCTCGCGGATGATGTCGGCATGACCGGAGTGCTGGGCGGTCTCGGCGAGGATGTGCAAGAGCACCTGACGGGCGGACCACCGTGTCCCCGGTTGGAACCACGGCGCCTCGGGAAGCGGGTGGGTGACGTCGAGGGAGTCGAGTGAGCGGACCAGGTCCTCGGTGCGGCGGGCGACGTCGTCATAGCGACCGAGGACGGCCGCCAGGGTGTCGTCGGGAAGCATGGTGAAGCTGGCCTCGTGTGATGCCACGGAGGCCGGATCGGCGGGACCCGGTGCGGAGGGGCCGTGGACGATGAAGTCCGTCCAGGAGTGCTCGCTGACCGCCACGTGCTTGATCAGTCCCCCGAGGCACAGGTCGCTCACCGTCGTGCGCTGGCGCGCCTGCTCGTCGGAGATCCCGGCCACCGTCTGGCGAAGGAACGACCGCTGCTGTGCCAGGGCCCCCAAAAACTCGAAGCGCTCCTTCGCTGCATCGGTGCCCACAGCACCAACGGTAGCCACGGCCGCGCCTCACGGCCCATCGGAGCTCCGGGATTCGCCGAACTGCTCCCTGGCGCCTCGAGCACCTGCCGCCGGTCGCCCTTCAGCGGTACTCGTCGGCAGGGCTGAGCTCCCAAGTCTCGACCGACGGTGCGGCGGCCGGGTCGCCGCTTCGCACGGCCCGCCAGCCGGCCCGCCGCAGGCACACCTCGACATAGCCGATGACTCCCTGTGCATCGACCGCCACACCGACACCGAGGTGGTCGCGCAACTCGTCGTCGCCGATGGTGGTCGAGGACCACGTCGTGTCAGCATGGCCCCAGCTCCCGCCGGTGGCCACCTCGATGTCGAGGCACCAGTGGCCGCCTCTATCCTTAAGCACCGCCTGAAGCGCCCCTGGGTCGTACGTCAGCTCCATGCCCGCCTCACGTTCGTCTCGCCGCCGTGCCCTAATAGCTTGGCCGACCGACCCCGGGCACGCCACGACCCGTCCGCCGGGACGGCGCACGGATTCCCGGCGTGGAGATCTCATCCCTCGAACGAGACCTGGATTGAACCCGCGGCGAAGCTGAGCCGAGTCGGCCAACAGGGTTGCCCTCCAAGGGCACATCGGAGGCATGCCCCACATGCTTCTTCCCCCTCGAAGTGGGGCACCTCAAGGTGACGCTGGAAGTCAAACCTTTGCCGGAATACGCGAATCCGAAGGCTGCTTGCCCGGGCCCACAAGACGCGTCAACAGGAACCCAGAGCTCGCGACTGTTGCCCGCTCGTGAGCGGCCCGATCTGGGGACCCTGCGGAGCGGACAAGGTCGCCCGGACCTTGGGAGCGGTTCTCGCTCTGCCTCGGTTCGCCGGCCGTGCCGGGCGGTACGGCACATAGGTGTCTGTGAAAGCGCCGTGGCGTGGCCTCACCGTTGATGGTGAAATCCGACCGATCCCCTTAGAAGACGAAGGGCACGAGCATCTTGGTCGAGCGCCTCTACACCGGGTAGGTGTCAGGGAACTGCTCGGTCAGGTAGCGCTCCTCGACGGTGGCGCTGTATGCGAAGTAACCCCGCCAAGCACCATGGCGACCAGCCACAGCCAGCTCAGTGCAATCGCGGTGCCGACGCCCGCGAGGAGGATGCCAGAGTAGATGGGATGGCGGACCAGGCGGTAAGGGCCGCTGGTCACAAGCTCGGGTTCGTCCTTTTGCGACATCGGCGTCCCCCAGTTACGCCCAATGTGTCGGCGGGCCCAGATCGCGAACCCCAGCCCGAGCGCGAAGAGGAAGAGCCCGACGCCAGCACGCCACGGATCCGAGTTGATGCCGCCGTCTCGAAAGGCTCCCACGCGGAGCAACAGAATCACCAAGACGACGACGACCGCCCTGATACCCAGCTCGCGGGACCAAGGGACGCGGCTCTTCTTCATCGAAAAAGCTGCCACGAGCCAGTAGATCCAGAACGCAGCCCATCCGATGGCGAAGGCGAGTTCGACTGCGTGCATACGACGCAGCCTTGCACCACATGGGTGCTCTCGCAGCCGAGTTCCTGGGGATCTCTCGACTGCCAGAACGACGCAAGGTGGCGCACCGACCGGCACTCGTGCCACGCCTGCGACCACAGTCGGCTCCGGCCGAAGCCGACTGCCCCCTCTCGAACAGCTTGGCCGACCCGTCCAGGGCATGCCGTGAACCGTCGGCCGCCTCGAGGGACGCCGTGCGTCCCTCGAGGCGAGCGGTCAGTCCTGGATCGAGGCCAGGATCGGCCCGACGGCGTCGTCGACCTTGAGCAGCGGTGTGATGGTGAAGCTCATGAACTCGGTGTACGCCAGCACCGTCTCGTAGGCGGATCCGATCTCGTCGACCTCGGTCAACGTGTACCCGCCCTTGCCATCGGCGCGCACGTAGTGCGCCAGTTCGCCGGGAGCTGCCCCGCGCTTGGCGAACTCGTCCATCAGCCGCTTCGTGTCGGACGGCACGAGCGTGGGCTTCAGCTCGTACTCGGTCAGAAACAACATGCGGTTCCCCCTTTGTGTGCCGCAGTGTTGAGCCGGCCGGGCGGCGGCAGAGCCGGGCCGGCGGATCGCACGCTACCCACATTGCATCAGCGGTGCGCTGCTGTTCACCCGGCCGACACGCCGCCGACATCCGAGCGACACAAGAACGAGGTCGCGACCCTGGGGGCTTGAGGACCTCAGACTTCGGGGACGCCCGATGCGGCCGTACGGCTGGGCCGGCGCCACCAGGCGATCGAGTTCTTCAGTCGGAGCGCAGGCTTTTCCACCACGAAGTAGCTGATGGTGGCCGAACCGATGGCGAGCACGACCACGGCGAGGAAGTACCCCCAGAACTCCAGGTTGAAGAGTTGGAAGCGGCCCTCCTTCAAGAGCTGGTAGATCCAGACCTCGTGCCAGAGGTAGATGCCGTAGGAGATCACTCCGATCGACGCCATCGGCCAACTGAGTAGGAAGCGGCGGATCAGCCCCTTGCGCTGCGGACCGAACACGGCGGGCAGGAGGAGGAAAAAGGCGAACAGCCCGTAGAGGGTCTGGCGGGCGATGTCGAGCTGGGACTGGTGATAGAGCGGGACCGTCGGGATCCCGAGGTTGGACACGGCCCAGAAGCAGACCCCGGCCAGCGCCCAGGCCGCCCACGGGAACCACCACGCGGCGAACACCGCGAACTCGCGTCGGTTGTGGTGGAGCCACGCACTTGCCACCGCCAGGAACATCCCGAGAGCGAAGAGGTCGAGCTGGGCGGGCAGCCAGGTGGTGGCGAGGCGGAAGTACGCAGAGTGGCCGTTCTGGAAGGGCAGGATGGCGAGGCGCCAGGCGAAGCTGACGATCACCATGGCAAGAAGGCCGTAGAGCTCGACGCGCAGCTGCGCCCCCAGGGACCGGCGCGCCCTTCGCCATCCGATGAGGGCGGCGTAGAGGGGCACGAAGAGGTAGAAGGTCATCTCGACGTTGAGGCTCCACGCCGCCGAAATGCCCTTGGTCACGTGATCGGGCGAGTAGATCTGGGCGAAGCCGAAGTGCCAGAGGTTCGCCGTCCAGCCACCGGGCCCGAGCCCGGGCCCGGCGTGCAGCACGTGCGTCTCGATGAACAGCACCAGCCAGAAGGCGGGCACGATGCGCAGGATGCGCCGCAGCCAAAAGGCGCCGGTCCGCGGCTTCGGTGCGGCCGAGAGGTGGGCGACCACGAAGGGGCGGTAGAGGAGGAACCCCGAGATGAGGAAGAAGACGGCGACGCCGATTTCGAGTCGCCCGGTGTAGCGCCCGACGGCGGGGTTCCGAGGGGTGAGGCCGGCGATGAAGCTCGTGTGCACGGCCACCACGGTGAGGGCGGCGATGGCCCGGAGGCCGTCGAACGCCGGAAACCGTGGCGGGCGCGCCACGACGGCCGGCTCGGACTCGGCAACGAGGACTGGCTGGGGGGCCGGCTCGGACTCGAGGAGCGTCGTCAGCTCGCCGCTGGGCACGCCCTATCGTCCTTCGCGCGCGGCGACGACGCCAGCCGCCGGGCGTACCGGCGACTCGTGCTCGACAGCGCGCGGCGCAGACCCGGCCGCGTGTCGACCCCGTGGCTGACCCGGTGAACGGGTCTGGCCCGCCGTCCGCTCGATGCGCCGCCACAGCGAGTCGAGCGCCACGCCGGCCAGGATCGCCATTGCGGCATCGGCCTCGACGCGGAACCGCGCATCCCCATACGCCAGTGCCGCGGTGAGGGTGGCGAGCACGATCATGGCGGCAAAGGGGAAGAGCAGGAGGCGGCGCCGACGCAGCACCACCGCGCCGAAGACGGCCGTCGGCACGAGGAGGTAGAGGTACCACGTCGCCAGCTCGGTGACCCACACCGGTCGGCCGGTCAGGGCCTCGAGCCGGGCCCCGGCGATCGGATCGACGACGCCCCAGAGCCGGCCGACCCGCTCGGCCGCCACGCCGACCAGCGCAGCTTCGTGGCTGCTCGCATAGTGGCGCCCCGCCGCCAACTGTTCGGCGGCCACCGCGGGCTGGTTCCCACCGGAGGCTGCGGCGTCCGCACACCCCGCCGACCACCATCCCTCGAGTGGCCCCGCGTAGGTCGTGGCGCAGTTGGCACCGGCGAGCACCGCACCTGTGTCGTTGGACACGAGTGTGGTCCGCGAGAACGTCGCGAGGTTGCGCCCCGCCCACGGGGCCACCACCAGCACGACGACGGCGAGGAGCACCACCACGAACTTTCCCCGCTCGAGCCAGCTCGCAGAACGGGCGAAGACGGCGAGCGGGAGCCCGACCAGGACGACCAGGGCTACCAGGTCCGTCCGAGTCAGGACGCAGAGGCCGAGGTACGCACCGATCTCGGCCGCACCACCGGTGCTCGGGTGGTCGGCGAAGCGAACCGAAGCCCACAGCACCAGGCACGAGAGGCCGACCACCGCCGTCTCGGGCCCGAGCGTCACGGGGTTGACCCACAGGGCGGGGAACGTGGCGAGCACGAGGGCGGCGAGGATCCCGGCGCGTCCACCGGCGAGCGCCCGCGCGCAGAGCGCGCCGACGACGATGGCTCCGACGAAGATGAGGGCGAAGAAGACTCGCTGGGCGGTCACCCCGGTCGCGCTGGCCACGTCGGCGACGGCGAGGAGCAAGGTAGTGATCGGCGGGTGCAGGGCCGAGACGCTGCGCGCCGGGTAGGTGGGGTCGAGGTGGGACGGGTCGACGAACCAAAAGCCCCGCACTAACCACGAGGCCTGCACCCGGGCGGCGGCGGCGGCCGAGCTCAGCGGCAGGTGCGCCGACGCATCGATGAACCGCAGCTGGATGAGGAGGGCGAGGGCGCCGACACCGGTCAGCCAGGCCCCGAAGCGTCCGGGCGCCATGGCGTCCGAAGCACGGGGCAGCTCCCCCCGGGCGCCCGAGGAACCGCTCACCGTCTCCTGGCGACCTCGCCCGCCAGCACCGCGAGGGTGGCGGCTGCCGTCTCGTCCCAGTTGAGCCGCTCGGCGGTCCGCAACGCGCCGAGGCTGAGGCGGCGGCGCAGCATGGGGTCGGCGATGATCGATTCGGCGGCGTCGACGAACCCGGCCAGGTCGTCGACGAGGATGCCGGACTCCCCGTCGACCACCGCGTCGTCGTGGCCCGTGATGCGCGTCGCCACCGCCGGGGTGCCACAGGCGGCTGCCTCGGTGAGCGTCATGCCCCACCCCTCGCGCGCCGAGGTCGAGCCCACGAGCCACGCCCTGCGGTAGAGCGAGAGCAACTCCTCGTCGCTCACGCGGCCCGGCAGGGTGAGCCACTCGCGTGCGGAATGGCTGGCGATCTGCGCCTCGAGGTCGGGGCGCTCGTAGCCCTCCCCCACAATGACGGCGCGTAGGCCGGGCTGGCGCCGCTTGAGCGCGACCATGGCCTCGATGAAGCGATCCAGGCGCTTCACCGGGACGAGGCGTCCGACGGCCACCACCAGGGGTTGGGGGTCCCGCTCTCCGCCGGGCGTAAAAGTCGAATCGATCCCCGGCGGGACCACCGAGATGTGCTCGGGGCGCAGCCCCAGGCGATCGACGATGTCCGCCTTGGCCGAATTCGAAAGGGTCACCACGCGCGAGCGTCGGTAGAAGGGCGGCGCCAGGCGGTGCTCGACCCCGTAGCCGAAGGCGGCCAACTTCGGGGTGAGCACCATCTGCCACATGTCCGCATGGACGTGGTGCAAGAACACCACTCGGGGCGATCGATTCCACAGGGGCGTGAAGAACGGCATGCCGTTCCAGATCTCGACCAGGCCGTCGCCGGTGCCGATCTTCGAGCGCACGCCAGCGAAGGCCGTGCGCGGGAAGACGGCATAGCGCCCGGCCCGTCGGTTGACCGTGTAGCCGTCACGGGTGATCTCGCGTGCCGCTCCGTCGACGCGTGACGTCCACTGGCGCACGTCGATGCCTGCCGCCGCCCAGCGGCGGATGATCTCATGGGCGTGGAGCTCGGATCCGCCGGCCTCGGCATCGTCGAGGTCACGCCATGCGACCACGTCGATGCGCCGCAGGCCGACCGGCTCGGCGATGGCGGCCAGTCGCTCGGCAGGCGTCGGCCCGGGGCTGGGCGGGGCCGCCCGCAGCTCGGTCCCGGGCTCGGGCACAACCGGCTCGTCCCGCGCCGTCCCGCGCCTCCCTTGTGCTGTCACCCTGCTCCCCCCGCCGCCGGTCTGTCCACATTACCGGTGGCGTTGAGGGGTGCGTGGACCCTTCCGGGGCGGAATCGCAGATGGACCACTGCGAAGGCGACCAGCACGAGCGCGACCACCCCGCCTTGGACGGCGAGCTCCGCCTGGGCGCTCGCCATGATGTGGCCGTTGGCCCGGTGGATGAGCACGAGCAGCACCACGACACCCAGGGCGAGCAGCACAATGACCCCGCGGCGCGCCGCACCGAAGAGGTAGTTCGTGAGCACCACGGTGACGCCGAGGCAGGCCATGGCCCCGACCAGGGTGGCGAAGGCGGGCGCGCCCCCGCTGAGGCGCGCCGAGAAGAAGATGGTCAAGAACTGCTTGGGTGCGAAGAGGGCGACCGCGAGCAAGAGGATTGAGGGGACCATCAAGAACAGGAGGGTCACGGCCAGCTGCCGCAGCGCATGCTCGCCGCGGTGCCAGCGGATCGCGGCCTCGGGCAGCACGTAACTGCCGAGGAGGATGGCGCCGAATACGAGGGCCTTCGACGCCACCGAGATGGCCGCGTACGAGCCGGAATTCGACGGCTGGAGGCGGCCCACCAAGATGATGTCGGCATTCTGGAGCACCCCGAGCAGTGCGAAGCCGATGAGGGCGGTCACCAGGTCGATCGAGAGCGCCCTGGTCCCCATGCTGTCGTCGGAGGGGAGCGCGGCACGCGCCGGATAGCCCCACGCCCGCTGCCCCGCCACGCGCGCTTGGGCGGCCGCCACGATCTCACCGAGCAGGAGCCCGAGGGCGTAGCCCCAGATGCCGAGGCCGGCGATGGCAAAGCCGAGAACGAGGACCGTCCGCACGCCGATCTCGATCATGAGGTTGAGGCCGAGCCCGGCGTAGCGGCGGTGGGCCTGGAGGATGGCCCGGTCGATGCACAGGAGGGCCCAGACGCCGCCAGCGATGAGGATGAAGGCGACCGACCCGTTGTCGGGCAGGCGCAGGGCCCGGGCCAACGGCGCTTCGATGGCGAAGGCGAAGGCCGACCAGGCAACCAGGACCAGCAGCGAGCGCCGGTACAGCTTGGTGGTCCAGCGATGGGCCAGCTCGTCGTGACCCTTGGCCGCCATGGCGGTGATCCGGCGCAGCACCCCGACGAGGAGGGCCGAGCCGGGCATCGAGAGGACGAAAAAGAGCCCGAGCAGCTGGGCGACGCCGCCGTATTGTCGGGTGGTGAGCAGGCGCGCCACCAGCACGGTGGCGACGATGTTGAGGGCGTTGGCGACCAACCCGCCCACCGCGAGGGGCCCCGCTTGGAAGATGCCGCTCAGGAAGGACTCGGGCGCCTCTGCACCCTCTCCCGCAGCCGGCAGGGGGGATGTCTTCTCGGGTGGGGTGACGGTCTCGAGATAGGGATCGGCCACGAGACCGAAGGCGGGCGTGAGGGCCATCGTGTCGAGCAGCGATTCCTCGGCCACCAAGAGGTCCTCGGTCACCGCCGAAAGGGGCGGGCCCTCGAGCTGGTGCGAGGAGTAGCCGTGCGCCGTCTCTGCCGGTCCGGTGCCGGTTGCTCCGTGTGCATCGGGGCCCGTGGCCGGCGGGCCGGCGCGGCCGGCCGCATGAGCGCCGCGCCGAAGTGTCGGCCAGCGCATCAGGCACGACCTCCCTGTCGCTCGAGGCGCCGGTACCGACAGGAGTGAAGGAGTTCGACCATCAGCGGGCCAGCTCTGCCGTGCGGCGCGCTTCGTGCTGGCGGCCCATGTCGACGAGCTGCGGGAGCACCTCGGGACGGAGCAGCTCGCCGCCTGCGGGGGTGAGGTGCTCGTCGTCGGGCGTGCGCACCACGATGCTGTCGAGGGTCGAGGTGTAGTGGCCCCCCGGGTCGAGCAGACGGTTGAGATCGATCACCGAGACAGTTCGGGGGAATTTCTTCGCGATGCGACGGAGGAGGTGGTTGTAAGCCGCGACGCGGCTCGGCAGGTTGGAGTCCCACGGTTGGCCGTTCGGCGCGAGGTTGGGCGGGTCGACGAACGGCGTCGTGAACAGCACCACTTTCGCCCCGGTGGCCGAGACCTCTTTGATCGCGCGGGTGAGCTCTGCGGTGAAGAGGTCGTCCCACGGCTTCTGGCCGATCGTCGTCCAATGGCCGTCGACCACTCGGTCGAGCACCTCCCAGCGGCCGAGCTCGATGGCGACGACGTCGGCCTGGAACAGGGCCACGTCCTTGGGCCAGGTCTGCTGCCACCCTTTGCACCCCTGCGGTGGTGGCCCGATGAATCCCTCGTTGTTCACTGTCGAATCAGGGTCGAGGTCACAGCCGATGAATCCCATGTCGAAAACTTTGGCACCCCACCGCCCTGCGTCCTGCTCGAGCCCCTGGCCCAAGGTGTCGGCGATCGAATCGCCGAGGACCAGTACCCGCACGGCGTGGAAACCCACCAGGCCCGGCGGTGGAGCCTTCGGCACGGCGAAGAGCGCCGGTTTCTCACGCACGACAGCCTCTGTCGGCAGGCTGGGCGGAGCGATGGTGCTCACCACGAGCAGTGCCACCAGTGCGACGATCCCCGCCACCGCACCTGCAGCCCAGCGCCAGGGGTGTGTCCCGACGAGGCCCGACGCGCGGCGACGGACGGGCAACTCCACCAGGTGGTACGAAGCGACGGCCACGACGAGGGTCACGCCGAGGCGCAGCGCCAACAGCTCCCAACCCTCGAGGCCCGTCCGTGCTGGGTCGAGGACCAAGAACAGCGGGTAGTGGTATAGGTACAGGCCGTAGGAGATGCGCCCGATGTACGCCAGGCCACCGAGGGCGAGGAATCGGCCTATCGGATCGAGTGGGCGCAGGGCGACGACCAGAATCACCGAAACGCTGGCGGCGGCGACGAGGAGGAAGCCACCCCTGTAGAGGAAGCCACCGTCGCCGGCGACCGCGTGCAGCGCCCACACCAAGAACACCGCTCCCGCACACCCGAGAAGGGCCACGCTGAGCGACGCGGCCTTGCGACGACCGCCTTCGAGACTGCCCACCCGCCGGGCCAGATCCGGCAGCACGATGGCGAGCAGCGCGCCGGCCATCACCTCTTGGACCCTCGTGCCCGTGCCGTAGTAGAGGCTGGTGGCGCCCACCCCACGATCGAAGAGGACCGCCGTGGCGATCGCCGAGGCGACGATGCCGACCACCGCCACCACTGCCAGCGCGCGCCGCCCGAAGTGGCGGAGCGTGACCCAGGCCACCGCGGGCCAGACCAGGTAGAACTGCTCTTCGACCGCCAGTGACCACGTGTGGAGGAGGGGCGACGGCGGCCCGTAGTGGACGAAGTAGCTCTGGCCCGAGAGGATGAAGCGCCAGTTGGCCACATACGCCATGGTCGACAAGGCGTCGCCACGGATCGTGCCCAGTGTGCCGCCCGGGGCGAACCACCTGGCGTAGGCCGCGACGATGAGCAAGAGGATGACGAGACCCGGGACGAGGCGCCGGGCCCGGCGAGCATAGAACCGGCCGAAGCGCAGTGTCCCGGTCCTCGACCACTCCCCCACGAGCAGGCTCGTGATGAGAAACCCCGAGAGCACGAAGAAGATGTCGACCCCGAGCAGTCCGCCCCCGAACCAGCCCGCCCCGCCGTGAAAGAGCAGAACACCGGCGACGGCCACGGCCCGGATGCCGTCGAGCCCGGGTAAGTGCTGCCTCTCGACGTCGGGTACTTCGTCTGATGTCGAGGATGGCCCTTCACTCTGTCGGAGTTGCACCGTCGTCACTGGGCCGCCGTCCCTATCGTGGCGTGCTCGACGCAAAGTGGCACCGTGAGCCCAGCCGGTGGACCGGCCGCGCTGCAGGTGTTGACTGCCCCCGCAGCGACGTGCAGGGGTTCTGGCATCGACGTCACGTTGAACACCCATGCCTGATGGGAGAAGGAGGGAAGATCACCGGTGGCAGCGGTGAAGAACGCCACCGCGTAGCGCGGGTCGTGGGGGGCGACCAGCCCGGGCTGCACCGCATCGAGCGGAACCACGATCCGAGTCACACCCCAATCTTCGATGGCCTGGCGCGCCGCCACGAGATTTGCGGGCGTGGCCTGCGGCGCCGGAGAGAGGTCGAATGAAAGCGATGCCAGTACCCCGAATCCTTTGCGCGTTGTGCGGGCGTAGGCGGCCGTCCCTTGGGGTCCCCCTCCGGAAGCGACCGAATAGTGCATGCGATTGACCGCCTGCCAGGCCAAGACGTTCTCGTATCCTGACGAGGCCGTCGGGAACCCGAGGAGCACCTGACCTTTCGGGAGCCTTGGTGCCACCGCCTCGTACCACGCTGGAAGGCGAACCGGCCCAACGGTATAGGGAAGCTCTGGCGCGAAGAGCACGGCCATCTGTGCGAGAGCGGCAACGGCCACAGCGAGTCCCGCGAGCATTCCGAACCATCGTGCACCCGACCGAGCAGACCAGTCTGCACCGAGCGCCCAACTGCGCGCGCTGTCGACGACCACGGCGAGCACCACGCCGAGCGATAGGTAGACGAAGACGATGAAGCGCTCCGGGATGACGCTCTCAATGACCGGGATCCGAGAAAAGAGGCCCCACGGCGCCCACGACACTTGACGGGTCCCGAGGGTGAGGAGCCCGGCGGTCAGGGCGAGCGCCCAGAAGAGCCAAAGCCGTCGGTCCCGGCCGAAGGCAACGGTGGCGGCTCCCAGCACGATCAGCAATCCGGCACCCACGTACGTTTCCGACGGCAAGGGATGGCCGAAGTAGCCGCCCATTTGCACGAAGGCCCGTTGCGCAAAGGACAGGGTGGTCGACGAATCGAACAGGGCACCGGGCGTGCCGCCCGAATTCCTGAGTGCAGGCCAGACGAGCCCCACGTAGTGGGCCGGCCCGAAGGTGGCGTACCAGGAGGGAAAACCGAGGAGTGCCACGGTGAGGAGGCCCGCGGTCCCAAGACCGGTCCCGACGCGCCTCCAGCGACTGGCGAGGAGGCCGGGGTCGCGCACGCTGACGAATCCGACGACAAGGATCAGACCGACCGCCGTCATCAACACGGTCAGCGCAAGGATCTCGGTACTCAAGAAGAACTGCACGGCCAACAGCAGCGCGAGGAGGATACCGATTCGTGTCGCCCGCACTCGGGTGCCGACGAGAAGGGCGTCGAGACAGGCAACGATGAGAGGCGGGACGAGCAGCCACGTCACCATCAGGTGGGCCGGGGGCGACTCGTTCAAGACGAGGGGTGAGAATCCGTACAGCAGGCCGCCCGCGAAGGCCGCAGGCGCCCATCGGACCCATCGGCAGAGGAGGTAGAACATGGCGAGCGCCGACAGTGCGGGGCCGAGGGTGAGCGCCACGTTCAGAGTGAGCACCGGCCCGAACGCCCAGGTCAGTGGTGCAAGAGGAATGCCGATACCGAGCACGCTCGTATTCGCCAACAGGTTGACCCCACCGGGATGGAACATCGCGGTCGAGAAGAAGGGGTTCGCGCCGTGCGCCAGCGCGTAGGCGGGCCACTCGAGATACCACAAGAAGAGTGCGGGGTCGCCGTTGATCGAGGTGGCGGTCACCGTCGGCGCGCTCCACACGTGCCACCAGATCACAACCGACAGGGTCAGGTAGCAGATCCCCGCCAACGCGAGCCGACGCCACGTCGGCCACCGGCGGACGCTGTTCGTGACCGACCGCTGCTGGTGCGCGACTGCCCTGTCAGATTCGGACGACGTCTCCGCGCTCGTGGTGGCGAGGCTGTCCGCCATCGCCCTTAGGAGTTGCGTCGGGGGAGGATCGGGGCGTCTCGCCCGGTCCCCGACGTCTGGGCGGCGCGCTCCCCCTGCCCGTCGGAGTGCTCCTCGTGGTACTCCTCTTCGACGTTCACCGCCCAGATGTCGTGGCCGGCGCCCAGGATGTTCTCGACGGTCAGCATGGCGGTATACATCGAGTGGTCCTGGTTGTTGTACTTGTGCATCCCGTTGCGGCCGACCGGGTGCACGTTGGGCACCTCGGTGTCGAGGTACTTGCAGATCATGTCCACGTTGGAGCGGTACTCGAAGTCGTAGTACGGATAGGCCTTGGGGACCCGCACCACGTAGCCAGCCTCGACGTCACCGGCCTGCACGAGCCCGAGGGCCGCGAGCTCTCGCGTGGCCAGCTCCACCAGGTCCTCGTCCGAGCTGGCCCACACGTCGTCGCCCTCGAAGACGAAGTACTCGAGCCCGAGGCAAGTCCGGCCGTCTTTGACCATGTAGGGCGACCACGACCCGAAGTTCTGGATGCGGCCGACCTTCACGTCGGTCGCGTGGATGTAGATCCAGTTGTCGGGGAACCCGCGCTTTTCGGGCACGACGAGAGCCACCGTCAAAAAGTCGCGGTAGTGCAGGTCTCGTCCTGCCTCGAGCACCTCGTCGGGTGCGGGCGGGTCGAACGTGCCGACGAGGCCGTTCATGGGCATCGAGGAGATCACGTGGGAGGCGGCGAGCCTGCTCGAATTGCCGTCGGTACCTGTGAGCGTCACCGCCGTGGCACGGCCGTCTTCGACGTGGATCGTCGTGACCGCGGTCTCCATCAGCACGGTGCCGCCAGCGCCTTCGACCAGGTCGCGGCAGCGCTCCCACATCATGCCCGGCCCGTACTTCGGGTACTGGAACTCCTCGATGAGGCTGGCGATCTCCTTCTGGTTGCGCTTGGGCATCAGGGCGTTGAGCACAGCCTTGCCGAGGTCGAGGTTCTTCACCCGCTGCGCCGCCCAGTCGGCGGGCATGTCGGCGACCGGCACCCCCCAGACCTTTTCGGTGTAGGTCTTGAAGAACGTGCGGTAGAGCCTCCAGCCGAAGCGGGCGACGAGCCAGCCCTCGTAGTTGGTCTGGTCCTTCGGGGGGCGGACCTTCGCCCAGAAGTACGACAGCCCGCAGAGCGCCGCCTCGAGGATCCCGAGGTTCTTGAGCGCGTTCGAGGCCTTCAACGGGTAGTCGTAGTACTTGTTCTTGTAGAAGATGCGGCTCATCCGCGGTCGGAGCAAGAAGTCCTCGTCGGGGAGGATCTCATGCCAGAGGTCCTCGACCGGCTGGACCTTGGTGAAGAAGCGGTGACCCCCGATGTCGAAGCGCCAGCCGTCGCGCTCGACCGTCTGGCTGATGCCCCCCACCACGTCGGACGCCTCGGCGACAACGACCGGCCTCCCGGCCTTTATGAGCTGGTAGGCGGCGGTGAGCCCTGCCGGTCCGGCACCGATCACGACGACCGGGGCCTCCTCGGAGGGTGACACCTGGTCGTCCCCGATCAACTCGCTCCCCGTCTCGACTGTCGCCATCCTCGTCCTTCCCGGCGGTCCCCAACACATGCGCCAGAGCGCAGCCCGCGCGCGTAACCTCCCCCGAGCGACGCTGCGGGGTCCGTCTTCGGATTGGGCCTTTCAGAGGTTACTTGGTGGTGCTGGCCCCAGGGCGGAGGTGGGCCCCCAAGTCCTGCTCACGGCACGGAGATGTTGAGGAACGCCAGCAGGGCGTAGACGACCATGCCTGCCGCCGAGAGTGCGAGGACCGCCCGCTCCACCTCACGGCGCCCCGTCAAGGTGGATGCGGCCATCACCAGGGGGAACGCGCTCAGCGCGTAGCGCTCGAAGGAGTCGAGGTTCGTCCCGCTCAGCGCGGCGAGGACCACGCCGGCGGCAAAGACCCCGTAGCTCGCCGGGAAGCGGCGCAGAGCGAGCACGACCAGCACCAGGACGAGGAGGATCCACGGGACGTGCAAGGCGGTGCCGAAATGGTGGTGGAGCACCCCTTTGGCGTCGTGGACGAGGGTGGTGGCGGGATCGGAGAGCCCACCGTGGAGCCCGGCGCTCGTCTGGACCCGGAGGGGAAGCAAGAAATTCGATACGGCCAGCTCCGACCACACCAAGAAGGCGGCCATCCCGGCGAGGGGAGCGACCACCGCCACCGCCGATCCCAGCCGCTGCCGGGTGCTCGACTGGCCCCAGCGCCGCCACCCCTCGATGGCGATCGGCAGCACCAGGACCACGCCGAGCGGCCGGGTGAGCCCTGCGGCGACGCCGAAGACGGCCGCCCACCACCAGGCGGGCGCTGCCCCGCCGCGCGGCCGGATGCAGAGGAAGCACGCCACAACGAAGAGGAGCAGCGTCGCCTCGGCATAGCCCATCACGAGCACGAAGGCCGGCGGGGCGAGGGACAGGAGCCAGATCGTGCGCCGGGCGAGCGTGGCGTCGCCGGTCTCCCTGCGCACCAGCACGGCGAGCAGGGCCGTGGCGAGCAGCGCCGAGCCGTTGGCGACGCCCAACAGGGCGGCCCCGTCGCTCACGCCAGGCAGGAGGGCGAGTGCCCGCGTCACAACGGGCACGAGGGGGAAGAAGCGGAAGGACGGGTGCCCAAGCGGCACGTAGCCGTAGCGGGCGATGGACTCGTACCACCCCGCATCCCAGCCGAGCAGCCCGGTATGGACCCGAGCAGCCACGCCGGGGGTGCTCGGATGTGTCCGGCTGACGATGAGATGGGCGAGGGCGAGGGCGCCAAGCACCAGCACCCGGGCCGTGATCCATGCCGGGAGCACCTCGACGATTGCCTTCCCGCCCCGTCGGAGCAGACCCGGGGAGGGCGTCCCCGGTCGTGACGTCACGAACCGCTGGCGGCGGAGCCCGAGTCCGACGCCTTCGCCGCGGCGACGGCAGCCGGCGGAGCGAACTGCGTGAGCGCATAGGGCTCGTAGTAGTGCTTCAGCTTCGGGTTCACCCATTGGTGCGCGCCCCAGCCCGGCGCGTCGATCAGGGCGGTCGCGATGGCGGGGCAGTTGTTCTCGAAGCCCTGGTACTGCGGGGCAGAGACGAACCAGATGTCGTGGACGCCGCCGCTCTTTTCCTCGAGCTTCTTCGCGAACGCCACGGGGTCAGCGGCGCGGATCGCCGCTTGGTAGTCGACCCAGTCAATGAGGTCCGGGCCGGTGCCACGAGGGTAGGTGATCTGCTGATAGGTGCCGCCGGGCAGCAGCCGGTAGAGGGCCGGGCCGAGCTGGTCCGGGCAGTAGGCCACGATGTCGCCGGGCTTCGCGTGGGCGGCGAGCACGGCGGCCACTTCGGGGGCCTGCGAGCGCTGCGTGTAGACGTTCTGGACGGCGACGGCGAAGCCCGCCACGGCGGCGACGATCATCATCCCGGTGCGCACGCGCGCGTCGATCAGGGTGACCGCCCCGAATCCCACCAGCACGATGACCGGGATGAAGACCACGGCGGCATAGCGCGGGGAGTACGCGCTGCCGGTCAGGATGCCACCGGCGATGGCCGCCATCAAGGTGAGGACCACGACGAACGCGAGCGGGCGCCCCTTGGCCCGGGTGCGGATGTCGAGGTCGATGTGGAGGCGGTCCTTGGCCAGCCCGAAGAGGGCGAGTGCGCCGAGCGAGAAGTAGATGAGCGAGAGCAGCCGGCCCTGGCTCGAGCCCTGTGTGGACAACGTCGCCTGGTTGTTGGTGAAGCCGGTGATGGCGTTAACCACGGCCGCGAAGTTCGGCGGGACAGCCCAGGGCGTCCCGGTGTGTTTCGATTGGTAGAGGAAGGTCGGGACCCAGGGCAAGAACGCGATGCACCCGACCACCACCGCCCCGAGCGTGAAGCGTGCCTTGGCCCGCAACGGCTCCGCTGCGCGCCAGGACTGCCAGAGCAGCCACAGCCCGATCGTGCCGACCAGGTACAGGGCCCAGTACTGCGTGTAGAGGAGCCCCGCCGTGGAGGCAGCCACGCCGAGCAGGTTGCCCCAGCGGGGCTGGTGGAGGGCCCGCTCGAGGGCGACGAAGCCGCAGGCGGTGAGGAACATGACGAGCGAGTACATCCGCACTTCGGTTGCGTAGTAGACGGCGAAGGGCGAGCTCGCGACCAGCACCACGACCATCCAGGCGACGGGCCGACCGGCGAACCGGCGGGCCGCCACCCAGGTGATCGGGATGGTCGCCACCGATAGCACCCCCGACAGCGAGCGCACCGCGCTGTTCGACTGGCCGAAGACCAGCATCCAAAAGTGCAGCAGCACGTAGTACAGCGGCGGCGCGCCGTCCTGCTTCAGGGCGGCGTGCAGGTGGCTGAGTGGCAGCCGGGCGATGTCGACCGTCAGAGCCTCATCGAGCCACAGGGCCGAGCGAGTCCAAAAGCGCAGCCAGACCCCCGCGGCCAGGATGAGCCCGACCCCGATCCCCGCCAGCAGAAGGGCGTTGCCGTGGAGCAACCCGAGCGGCGGTCGCTCCTCCTCTCCCGTCGCCGTCGATTCGTCTTCGGCGGGTGGAAGAGCCTGTTCAGGCGAGTCGACGATGCTCGAGGTCACCGCGGCATCGTATTCGACCAGTCGGCGCCCGAGGTCGCCATCCCGAGGCGTCCCCCGCTCCCCCGCCCTTCGCCGGGTGCCGTTAGGATCTGGCAGCTCACGCAGCGCCAATGGGGGGAGGGTACGTGGCGAAGTATCTGGGCAAGCGTTTCGTGGCGCTTGTAGCGATCGTGTTCTTGGTGTCGGTGGGCGCCTTCTACCTCGTCCACCTGCTGCCCGGTGACCCGACGGTCGCCATCTTGGGACCGAACGACACGGCGCACAACAAGGCGATCCTGATGGCCCAGCTGGGCCTCAACAAGCCGCTCTACGAGCAGTACTTCATCTGGGCGGGCCACATCTTCGAGGGCAACTTCGGCCAGTCCTACGTCACCCACCAGACCGTGCTCTCCACCATGGCGACGGCGGTGCCCATCGACATCGAGCTGATCGTGATCTCCCAGATCATTGCTTTCGCCATCGCCATCCCCCTCGCACTCCTGGCCGCCCGGCGCCCAAACAAGCGCCTGGACCGCTACTCGACCACCGCCACGTTCGCCGGGCTCGCCCTCCCGCCGTTCATCCTCGCCCCGCTGCTCGTGCTCATCTTCTGCGTCCACTGGCACATCTTCCCGGGACCGGCCTCCTACGTTCCCATTAGCCAGAGCCTCTCGGCCAACCTCAACTCGATGATCCTGCCCTCGATCATCCTGGCCATCGGCTCGATCGTCGTGTACTTCCGCCTCTTGCGAAACGATCTGATCGCCACGCTGCAGGAGGACTTCATCACCATGGCCCGCTCGAAGGGCATGACCGACCGGCGCATCCTGTTGAAGCACGCCTTCCGGCCGTCGTCGGTCTCGCTGCTCGCCTCGGCGGGGATCAACATCGGCGCGCTCATCGCGGGGACCTTCGTCGTCGAGTACCTGCTCCAGATCCCCGGCCTCGGCTACGAGCTCGTCACCGCCATCAACCAGACGGACTACATCGTCGTCCAGAGCATCGTCTTGGTCGTCGCCATCGCGGTGGTCATCATCAACTTCATCGTGGACTTCTTGTTCTCCGTGGTCGACCCGAGGATTGCTCGTGAGTGAGTCAGCTGTCCCCTACGAGCCCATCGAGGCCACCACCTCGGTGTCGACCCGCGCGGCCGGCGCCGCGGTCGGTGGCGAGGGCGCGGTCCTCACCGAGGTCAGCGGGCCGCGCAAGCACCTCGGCTGGTTCTTCTGGGTCTGCGTGGGCTGGATCGTCCTCGTGATCCTCCTCGCCGTCTTCGCCGCGCTCTTACCGTTGCCCAACCCGAACTACCAGAACTTCGCCATCCCGGCCAACGCCGGGCCGAGTGCAGGCCACTGGTTCGGGGTCGACGACCTGAGCCGCGACATCTTGAGTCGCGTCATCTACGGCGCCCGGGTCTCGCTCATCGTCGGCTTCGGGGCGATGGCGATCGGGTTGGCGCTCGGGGGCGTGCTCGGCATGATCGCCGGCTACCGCCGCGGCACGGTCGACACGGTTGTGAACTCGGCCTCCTACGTGCTGCTGGCCTTCCCGGCTCTCGTGGCGGTCATCGCCATCGTGACCTTCTGGGGCCACCAGCTGTGGAAGATCACCATCGTGATCGGCGTGGCGAGTGCACCCCTCATCTTCCGGATCATCCGAGCCGCCACCCTCTCCTATGCCACCCGCGACTTCGTGATGGCGGCCAAGGCTCTCGGGGCGAGCGACACGCGCATCTTGTTGAAGGAGATCCTGCCCAACATCATGCCCATCACCGTCTCCTTCTCCCTGATCGGCGTGGCCACCATCGTGGTGCTGGAGGGATCGCTCGCCTTCCTCGGGCTCTCCATACCGGGCCCCACGCCGTCGTGGGGCAACATGTTGAACGAGAGCCGCACGTATCTGAACGTGAATCCGTGGCTCGCACTGTTCCCCGCCCTCGCCATGTTCTCGTTCCTGCTCGCCTTGAACCTGGTCGGCGACCGCCTCCGCCAGCACTTCGACGTGACCGAGATCAAGCTGTGAGCCCGCACCGCGCCTCGGCCCGCGAGTTCCCAGAAGCCGCCGCTGAGGCGCCGCCGTTCCTCGTCGTCGACGACCTGCGCACCTCGTTCTCCACCCCACGCGGCCTGCTCACCGCCGTCGACGGCGTGTCGCTCACCCTCGACCGGGGCCAGACGCTCGGCGTCGTGGGCGAGTCCGGCTCGGGCAAGACCGTGCTGAGCCGCTCGATCATGGGCCTGCTGCCGCGCGAGGGGGTCACCCAGTCGGGCTCCGTGCGCTTCGAGGGCACCGAGATGGTAGGGGCCGACGCCGCCACCTTGCGCGAGCTGTGGGGGGCGCGCATGTCGATGGTCTTCCAGGACCCCATGACCTCGCTCAACCCGGTCATGCGCATCGGCCGCCAGATCGCCGAGCCTCTCGAGCTGCATATGGGCATGGACCGCAAGGAGGCCAAGGCCACCACGATCGAACTGCTCACCCAGGTCGGCATCCCCTCCCCCGCCGAGCGGGCGAAGGCCTACCCGGGCCAGCTCTCCGGCGGCATGCGCCAGCGCGTCGTCATGGCGATTGCACTCGCCTGCGCCCCCCGTCTGCTCATGGCCGACGAGCCCACCACCGGCCTCGACGTCACCGTCCAGGCGCAGATCCTCGACCTTCTCGGCTCGCTCCAGGCCGAGCGGCACATGGCAGTCATCCTCGTCACCCACGACCTCGGCGTCGTGGCCACTCGCACCGACGAGATCGCCGTCATGTATGCGGGTCGCATCGTCGAGAAGGCGCCGACCAGGACACTCTTCGCCGCCATGGCCATGCCCTACACCGCGGCCCTCCTGGCGTCGACGCCGCGCCTGTCCGAGCCCAGCCACTCCCGGCTCGCCGCCATCGACGGGCGACCCCCCGACCTGCTCAACCCGGCCCCGGGCTGTGCCTTCGCACCGCGCTGTGCCTATGCGCAGGATCGCTGCCGGGTCGAGCGCCCGCCCCTGGTCGAGGCCGACGAGCCTGGCCACTCCTACGCCTGCTGGTACCCGCTCGGTGGCCGCGCGCATCCCGGCGTCCCGGTGAGCCTGACCAGCGTCCCTGCAGGTAGTGAGGCGTTGTGACGGTCACGGGCGAGAAGGACGCAGCAAAAGAGGCCGCTGCCCAGGGGCCCCTGCTCGACGTCGTCGACCTAAAGGTCGACTTCCACCGGGGTGGGCAGACCGTCCAGGCCGTGGCGGGGGTCACCTTCTCCATCGAGCGGGGTGAGACGCTCGGCCTCGTGGGCGAGTCCGGGTGCGGCAAGTCCACCACCGGGCGCGCCATCGTCCAAGTGGAGCGGCCGACCGGGGGCTCGGTCTCGTTCAAGGGCACCGACCTGACCGGCCTCGACCGACGGTCGCTGCGCAGCGCGCGCACCGGCATCCAGATGATCTTCCAGGACCCGATCTCCTCGCTCAACCCGAGGCGCCGGGTGCGCGACATCGTCGCCGAGCCCCTCGACATCTGGAAACGAGGCTCGAAAGGCGAGCGCGCCCAGATCGTGCGCGAGATGCTGACCGCCGTCGGGCTCGACCCCGACGTGGCCGCCGAGCGCTACCCCCGCGAGTTCTCCGGTGGCCAGTGCCAGCGCATCTCGATCGCCCGAGCCCTCGTGCTCGAGCCCGAGCTGCTCGTGTGCGACGAGGTGGTCTCGGCCCTCGACGTCTCGGTGCAGGCCCAGATCCTGAACCTTTTGGAGGACCTGAAGGCCCGCTACGGACTGACGCTCCTGTTCATCGCCCACGACCTTGCCGTGGTGAAGAACGTGAGCGACCGGGTGGCGGTCATGTACCTCGGGCGCCTGTGCGAGATCGCCTCAGCTGACACCCTCTACGAGGCACCCGCCCACCCGTACACGAGCGCGCTCATGGCCGCAGCCGTCGAGCCGGACCCGACGTCACCTGTGCGCCCGCCCGCGGTGAAAGGCGAGCCACCGAGCCCGATCAACCCCCCGTCGGGCTGCCGCTTCCGCACCCGCTGCCCGCGTGCAGAGGCGCGCTGTGCCGAAGAGGTTCCCGAGCTGCGAGAGGTCGCGCCACGCCACCTGGTGGCCTGCCACTTCCCCCTCGTCGGCCCGACCGCCCCGGCTCCCGCCGAGTCACCGGCGGCGACGGCCTGAGGACGGCGCCCGCACCTGCGGGCGCCGTCAACGGCTCTCGATCAGGACTGCTCGGTGCCCTCGACGACCGCTTCAGCGGGTGCAGCCTCGACGACGGGCGCCTCCACTGCTGCCTCTGGCGCGACCGGCGCCTCCACTGCTGCCTCTGGCGCGACCGGCGCCTCGGCCGCGGGAGCCTCTGGCGCGACCGGCGCCTCGGCCACGGGAGCCGTTGGAACGGGTGTCGCCTCGTCGGGGTTCGCAGCGGCCGCTCCGGGGTTCTCGACCACGTAGTCGGCCCAGGCCGCCTGGGCCTCGGTCTCGGGCGTGAACTCGGCATCGGCGTAGTCGTAGTTGCCGATGTAGTTGCCCTCGGCGTCGTAGGCGTGCTCGCCGAATGCCTCGCGGTACTCCTCGGACACCTCGCCGCCCTCGGCCGCCTGCTTGATGGACAAGGAGATACGGCGACGCTGGAGGTCGATGTCGATGATCTTCACCCACAGCTCCTCGCCGGGGCTGACCACCTGCTCGGGCAGGTCGACGTGGTGCGCTGCCATCTCCGAGATGTGGACCAGGCCCTCGATGCCGTCGCCCACCTGGACGAAGGCCCCAAAGGGCACCAGCTTGGTGATGCGCCCGTAGACGAGCTGGCCGACGGCGTGGCTGTCGGCGAACTGCTGCCAGGGGTCGGCCTGGGTGGCCTTCAACGACAGGCTGATGCGCTCCTTGTCGAGGTCGACGTCGAGCACCTCGACATCGATCTCGTCGCCCACCTGGACGACCGAGGAGGGGTGGTCGACGTGCTTCCAGCTGAGCTCGGAGACGTGGACGAGGCCGTCCATGCCGCCCAAGTCCACGAAGGCACCAAAGTTGACGACCGACGAGACCGTGCCGCGGCGACGCTCGCCGGGCTTCAGGTTGGCCAGGAAGTCCCCGCGCTGCTCCTTTTGGGCCTCTTCCAGCCACGCACGGCGCGACAGGACGACGTTGTTGCGGTTGCGGTCGAGCTCGATGATCTTGGCTTCGATCGTCCGGCCCACGTAGGGCTGCAGCTCGCGCACCCGGCGGAGCTCGACGAGCGAGGCGGGCAGGAAACCGCGCAAGCCGATGTCGACAATCAGGCCGCCCTTGACGACCTCGATCACCGGCCCGGACACCATGGCGTCCTCTTCCTTCAGCTTCTCGATCGTGGACCACGCCCGCTCGTACTGGGCACGCTTCTTCGAGAGAACGAGGCGGCCTTCCTTGTCCTCCTTCTGGAGGACCAGCGCCTCGACGTGCTCGCCCAGGCTCACGATCTCCTCGGGGTGGGCGTCATTGCGGATCGACAGCTCGCGGGCCGGGATGACGCCCTCGGACTTGAAGCCGATGTCGAGCAGGACCTCGTCGCGATCGATCTTGACGACCGTGCCCTCGACCAGGTCACCATCGTCGAACTCGACGATGGTGTCGGCCATCACGTCTTCGAGCGGCGCTCCACCGAGGTCGTCTTCGGTGATGGTGCGGGGGATGTAATTCCCCTCCGCATCGAAGGTCCCCATCGCTTCGGGGGACAGCTCTGCAAGGAGGGTGGATGTGCTCTCGTCGGACATGGGGGCACTGCTCACTTTCGGGTGGATATCGATCGCGCCGGGATCACAGAGTCAATAAGGAGTTTGGCCACCAGCGCTAGCCGCTGCAGAGGTTACCACCGGGCCCTCAGTGGCCCACTCCGCGTCCCGCCGAATGGGCACTCGGTCCGAACACGTGGGCAGGCCTCAACCGCCTTTGGCGTCGGCCCACGAGTCGCCCCAGGCCATCGAGACCTCGAGCGGCAAGGAGAGGTCGACGGCATGGGTGAGGGCGTCTTCGGTCATGGCCCCGACGGCGGCCTCTTCACCCTCGGGCACGTCGACGATGACCTCGTCGTGGACCTGGAGCACCAGCCGGCTGGCGAGGCCGGCTGATTCCAGCGCCCCGTCGAGGCGGACCAGCGCCACCTTGAACAGGTCCGCCGCGAGCCCCTGGATCCCGGCGTTCATGGCCTGGCGCTCGGCTGCCTGGCGGACCCGGTAATTCGAGTCGTTCAGCTCGGGCAGCGGGCGCTTCCGGCCGAGCAGCGTGCGGGTGTAGCCGCGCGACCTCGCCTCGGCGACGGTCCCCTCCATGTAGTCGCGCACCTCGGGGAACGCGCGGAAGTAGCGGTCCATGATCTCTTGGGCTTCTTCGACGGGAGCGTTCAGCCGCCGCGAGAGGCCGAAGGCCTCCATGCCATAGGCGAGGCCGTAGGAGACCATCTTCGCCCGCTCACGTTGCTCCCTCGTGACCTCGGCCGGCTCAACCCCGTAGATGCCCGACGCCACCGCCCGGTGGATGTCGGTCCCGGCGGTGAAGGCCTCGAGCAACCCGGGGTCACCGGACAGGTGGGCGAGGACCCGCAGTTCCACCTGGTCGTAGTCCGCCACGAGGAAGGACGCGCCCGCAGAGGGCACGAACGCCCGGCGGAACCGGCGACCGGCGTCGGTGCGCACCGGGATGTTGTGCAGGTTGGGCTGCTCGGAGGAGAGCCGCCCGGTCCGAGCCACCGTCTGGCGGAACGACGCGTGGATCCGGCCGTCGAGCGCCACCTCGGCGAGCAGCGCCTCGCCGTACGTCGACCGGAGCTTCTCCACCTCGCGATACCGCAGGAGCGCCTCGACGATCGGGTGCTCGTCGCGCAGCGTCTCGAGGGTCTGGGCGTCGGTCGAGTAGCCCGTCTTGGTCTTGCGCGTGGGGGTGAGGCCGAGCTCGTCGTAGAGCACCGTGCGCAGCTGAGGGGTCGAGTTCACGTTGAAGGCGTGCCCCGCCTGGCGCTGGATCTCCTCTTCGAGCGCCTTCGTGTCACCGATCAGCTCGTCGGCGATGCGGCGCAGCTCCACCTGGTCGACGGCGATCCCGACGTCCTCCATGCGGGCGAGGACGCGCACGAGGGGTAGCTCGACCTCCCGGTGCAGCTCGGCGAGCCCTTCGGCCTCGAGCGCGGCCTCGAGGGGCGGGGCCAGCCGGACGACGGTCGCCGCCTCGGTCGCCGCCGACTCGGCCACGTCGACCGTCTCGGTTCCGAGTGCGAGCTGGCCGGCCGGGGTAGGCGAACCCTCCCCTGACGACCCGGCGACCGACGTGAGGGAGTAGTCCCCGGTCGAGGGGTCGAGGAGGTAGGCCGCAACGGCGGTGTCGATCTCGAGGCTCGTGCAGTCGACACCGATGGCCAGCAGCGAGCGCAGGAGCTCCTTCACGTGGTGGCCGGCGACGGGGTGGACCGAGAGCAGCCGGCTGAGCTCGGCTCGTAGCGTGACATCGCCGAGCAGGCTCGCGGGCACCCAGACCCCGCTGAAGGCGTCGTCGTGCGGGGCCACCGCCACCAGCCCCCTCAGCGGCGAACGTCCGGGGGCGCCCTCCCAACGTCCGGCGAGGCCCAGTGCGCTCCCTGCGGCGGTCGTCACCAGCTCGTCCAGGGCGCTGACCGCGTCGGTTGGGGTCTCGGTCCGGGCGAGCTCGACGTCGACCGGGCCGACGAGGAGCACGCCGAGGGGTCCTTCGCCGCCGTCGACCACCGCGGCGGTGGTCTCGGCCACCGCCGCCAGATCACCGGGGACGCCGGCCGCCTCGCGCGCGGGCATGTCCGAGCCGGCGGCGGGCTGGCCGAGGCTGCCGTCTTCAAGGAGGGCCGCCATCCTCCGCCAGAGCGTGCGTAGCTCGAGCTCTGCGAACTGGTCTCGTGCCGTCGTGAAGTCCCATCCCCCGAGGTCGAGGCCCTCGACCGTCGTCTCGAGCGGGACGTCGCGCACGAGCGGGATGACCGCCGCGTTGGCCCTCGCCAGGTTCTCGTTGGCGGCCAGGTTCTCCCGCAGCTTCGGCGTCAGGGCGTCCAGGTTGGCATAGATGCCGTCGAGGTCGCCGTAGGTGTTGAGGAGTTTGGCGGCCGTCTTCTCCCCCACGCCCGGGATGCCTGGCAGGTTGTCGGACGGGTCGCCGCGAAGGGCGGCGAGCAGCGGGTAGACAGGCGGGCGCACGCCGGTGCGCTCGAGGATCCCCGCCTCGTCGTAGAGGGCGTAGTCGCTGACCCCCCGGCGGTTGTAGAGCACCCGGACATGGGGGTCCTCGACCAGCTGGAAGCAGTCCCGATCCCCGGTCACCACGACGACGTCGCAGTCTCGGTCGCGCGCCTCGGTGGCGAGGGTGGCGAGCACATCGTCCGCCTCGAAGCCCACCTTGCCGAGCACGGGGATGGCGAGGGAGTCGAGGACCTTTCGGATCATCTCGAACTGGGGCGGGAGGTCCTCGGGCGTCGCTGCCCGCCCGCCCTTGTAGTCGGGCACCATGTCGTCACGGAACGTCCCGCCCTCGAGGTCGAAGGCGACGGCGAGAGCCGACGGGCGATGGTCGCGCACCAAGTTGATGACCATGGCGACGAAACCGTGCACCGCGTTGGTCACCGTCCCCGCTTCGGTGGCCAGGTCGGCCGGCAGCGCGAAGTAGGCCCGAAAGGCCAGCGACATCCCGTCGAGCAGGAAGAGGGGGCCGGTCCGGGGGGCCGGTTCGCCCGGGCTCAAGGCTCGAGCGAACCGTCGACCACATGCAGCGCCACGTCACGCATGCGCGTGCGGGTGCTCATGGCCGAGCGCTGGATGAAGGAGAAGGCATCGGCCTCGCTCATGTCGTGGCGGTCCATGAGGACGGCCTTGGCCTCGTCGACCATGCGCCGCGTCTCGATCTTGTCGTCGGCAGCTGTCTCGGGGGGGTCGAGCCGCTCGATCTCCTCGTCGATCGCCCATTCCTGCCGGGCGCGCGTCAGCACCTGCTCGATGGCGGGCAGGAGCTCGTTCTGCCGGAAGGGTTTCACCAGGTAGGCGGTCACCCCGGCGTCCCGAGCCTCTTCGATCAGGTCGCGCTGGCTGAAGGCGGTGAGGATGAGCACGGCCACCTTGTGCTGCTCGGCGATCGCCCGCGCGGCCCGGATGCCGTCGATGCCGGGCATCTTCACGTCCAAGATGGCGAGGTCGGGCAACTCGCGCCCGACGATCTCGACCGCTTCGTCACCGCGGCCGGTCTCCCCGACCACCTCGTAACCGGCGTTTTGGAGCATCTCTTTCAAGTCCAGGCGGATGATCGCCTCATCGTCGGCGATGACCACCCGTGCGCGTTCTGCCGTTGCCATCAGCTCGAGCTCCCCACCCTCGAGAGCAGGTCGTCCTGCTTGGCGACGAGGTCAGCGACGGTCGACGCCATGGCCAGGTGCGCCCTCGTCATGGCGTCGGCGTGGCGCTGGATCTCGACGTAGTCATGCGTGGCGAGGGGCGTCTCGGAGACGAGCGAGCGCAGGCGGGCGTCGTCGGCCTCCTCGAGCACGACGGCCAGCTGCTCGTCGAGCACGGCCAGCTCCTGGCGCGCCCGCACCAGGCGGGCGTGCACCTCTCGGATCCTGCGCTCCAGCATGAGTTGCTGCATGGTCAGATGAGTCTACGCAGGCCCCGGATGCACCGATGCCCGCCAACCGGCGTACCCGCTCCCACCCCCTCCCGGGCCCGCCACCGGCCCAGGAGGGTCGCATCGTCCCTGCTCAGCTGCGGTACGGGAACCATCGGCCGACCGCCCCCAACCGGGCGAGGACGGCACTGTCGGGGGCTGCGCCCACGCCCGGCGCCGTTGTGAGCCGCACCGCACCGCCATCGACCTCCAAGTACCCGCAGGGGTCCTCGACCAGATAGTCGGCCGGGTCGGAGAGGTCGCCCGGCAGGCTTGAGCCGCAAAGACCCGCCACGGCCGCGTTGGCCGCACGCCCGAGCCCACTCTCGAAGAACCCACCGACGAAGCCGTCGATCCCCGCCTCGGCCGCCATGGCGAGGGCCCGGCGGGCCGCCAGCAGCCCACCGATCCTCGAGGGCTTGATGCAGGCGACCGCGACGGCGCCGTAGCGGATCGCCTCGGCCAGCCGGCGCACGGTGCCGAGTGACTCGTCGAGGCCGATGGGGGTGGCGAGCTCGGCGGCGAGGATGCCGAGGGCGGCGAGGTCGGGCGCAGGGAGGGGCTGCTCGATGCAGACGAGGCCGTAGTCGTCGAGTGCGCACAGCACACTCGCGTCGTCATCGGTGCCGCCTCGCCGGTAGGCACCATTGGCGTCGGCCAGCAGCGCGGCCGAGGGGAAGGCGGTGCGCAGCGCCCGAGCGGGGACGGTGTCCCATCCCGGCTCGATCTTGAAGCGCACGCGGCGTGCCCCCCCATCCAGCAGCCGAGCGGCCGCATCGACCAGCGCGCCGGGGTCGCGCCCGGGCGGGATCCCGACCACCCCGCCGGACTCGACGACCGCGCGCACTGCGCCGAGGCGCTCGGCCAGCGCGGTAGCACTCGAGCGGAGCTCAGCGTCGAGGACCGCCATCTCGATGGTGGCGGCCACGACGCGCTCGAGCGGCCCCTCGCCGAACAGGCGAGCCACCGACGGCGCCCCCACGAGCTCCCCGCCGCGTGACGCGCCTGCCTGGAACAGCCGTGGCACCGCCCGCTCCGCCACGGCCACATCCACGTCGTCGAGGGCGGGATCGACGGCGGTGCCCCCGGGCAGTGCCCCGCACTCGCCCCATCCCTCGGCCTCATCGGTCACGACCCGCACGTAGAGAACCGGCCGCGGGCCATGGGAGCCCTGCGACGTCGCAACGGGATTCGAAAGGGCGAGGTCGACCCGCCACAGCTCGATGCCGACCAGCTTCATGGCCTCCCCCCGATGCGCAGGTAGCATGCCGTTTCGAGCCCGGATGGCGGAATCGGCAGACGCGGAGGCCTCAAAAGCCTTTGCTCGAAAGAGCGTGCGGGTTCAAGTCCCGCTCCGGGCACCAGAGCGATGCGATCGTTCGGCGTCGCCGGCACCTGCGGTTCGTTCAACGTGGGACGACGTCGAAACGTCGGCTGGCGAGCAGCGGCAGCGCCGCGCGCACCTCGGCCAGCTTCTCTGCGCTCGCCTCGCCGAGGGCATGGGCGCCCACGTCCGCGGCCCCGAGGGAGGCGAGGGTGACGCCGAGCGGGTCGACCACCATGGCGCAGCCGGTGAACTCGGGCGCGGGCTGCGCGCCGGCCACCACATAGCTCGTGTTCTCGATCGCACGCGCCCGGCAGAGGTCACCCCAGACCTCGGCCTTGTGCGGCCCCGCCACCCAGGCGGCCGGCACACAGAGCACGTCGGCCCCGCGATCGCACAGCACCCTGGCCATCTCGGGGAAGCGCAGGTCGAAGCAGGTCATGACCCCGACGTGGAGGTCGGCGACCTTGATGACGACGAAGTCGTCCTCCCCGGCTTCGCCGGGTTCGACGCGATCGGACTCCCGCCACCCGAGCGCGTCGTAGAGGTGGAGCTTGCGGTAGCGGCCGAGCACGCCGTTGCCGTCGACGATCACCACCGTGTTGTGCACGCGTGCACCGGCGGCAGGCTCGAAGGTGCCCGCGACGACGACCGTGCCGGCCCGACCTGCGGACTCGACGAGAGCCGAGACGAAGGGGCCGTCGAGCGCCTCGGCGGCGGCGCGCAGATCGGTCGACGGCGTGCCGAACCCGAACATCGACGCCTCGGGCAGCACCACGAGGCCGGCGCCATCGCCGCCGGCACGCTCGATGGCCTCTTGCGCCTGGCGCCGGTTGTGCGCCTTGTCCGGCCCGGCATAGAGCTGGGTGGCGGCGAGCAGCACGGCCTCACGCTACCGGCCGTCGGGGGTTGGCACCCCCTCGCCGGGGGTCCGGATCATGACCCTTTGGTAACAAGACGCGCCCCAAGTGCCGTGCCAAACTGTTTCGCCAAGGCCGCACCCGCTGGCCGGCGCGGCACGTGTGGCCGCAGCGAACGTGGAGTCTGAATCGATTGTTGGTGTTCACCTTTCCCGGTCAGGGGTCGCAGCGATCCGGGATGGGACGCGCCTGGGTCGACCACCCGTCCTGGGAGGTGGTGGCCGAGGCATCGGCCGCGGCCGGACGTGACCTCGAGTCACTGCTGCTCGACGCCCCGATGGAAGAGCTCACCCCGACGGCCAACGCACAGTTGGCCACCTTCGTGCTGTCCCTCGTCGTCCTCGACGCCATCGAGCGACTCGGGCTCGCCCCCGCCGCCTGTGCGGGCCACAGTCTCGGCGAGTACTCCGCCCTCGTGGCGAGCGGGGCGGTGTCCTTCGACGACGGCGTGCGCCTCGTGGTCGCACGCGGCGAGGCGATGGCCCATGCCGGCGAGGACGCACCGGGCACCATGGCCGCCCTGCTCGGCATCAGCGACGACGACGCCGAGGCGGCGTGCCAACGGGCCGAGGGCGACGTGTGGGTGGCCAACTACAACGCGCCCGGCCAGGTGGTCGTGGCGGGGACCACCGACGCCATCGCCACCTTGACGCCGATCGCGAAGGAGCTCGGCGCACGAAAGGTGCTGCCCATCCCGGTCTCGGGGGCCTTCCACACCCCGCTCATGGCCGGCGCGCGGCCGGCCCTTCGCAAGGCGCTCGGCGACGCCTCTTTCGGCGCACCCGAGGTGCCGGTGGTGGCCAACGTCGACGCCCGGGTCCACAACGACCCGGGCGAATGGCCGGGGCTCCTCTCGGCCCAGCTGTGCAGCCCGGTGCGCTGGCGCCAGACGCTCGAGACCCTCGACGGGCTCGGTGCGACGGTTCTCGTCGAAGTGGGACCCGGCGGCGTGCTGAGCGGACTCGCCCGGCGCGCCGCCCCCGACCTCCAGGCGCTCTCGGTGGCCGCCCCCGGCGATCTCGACGCGCTGATGGATGCCGTCGCCACCCCGGAGTCCTGGCGCTCCGAACCCACCGTGCACCACGGCGAGCACCTCTACATGTCCGAGCGGGTCGTGGTGAGCCCCGCCGGGGGGATCTTCGCCCCCGAAGAGTCCCTCGCCGCCCCGGGCACCGGGCTCCTGCCCGGCACGCCCCAGCCCGACGGCGAAGCGGCACACTCGACGGTGGGGGTTGGTGACCTGGTCGGGCGCGTCGGCGTGGTCGAGGTACGCACGCCCTTCGCCGGCCAGGTGGTCCGCTGGCTGGCCACCGGCGGCGAGCGGGTCCAAGAGGGCCAGCCCCTGGTGTGGCTGCGCGTCGAGAGCGGCGCGTGGTGAGCGGCGAGGGCGCCGACGCACAACCCGGCCGCGTGGTGCTCGTGACCGGGGCGTCCCGGGGCATCGGCCTCGCCTGCGTGGAGTGGTTCCTCGCCAACGGCGACCGGGTGGCGGGCACCTACCGAGGCGAGAAGGAGCCGGCGGCTCCTGGAGACCCCGAGTGGGCCGGGCGCTTCCTGCCCGTGCGCTGCGACGTGACCGACCCCGGCGACGTCGAGCGTGCCTTCAGCGAGGCCGAAGCCGCCTTCGGACCGGTCGAGGTCCTTGTCTCGAACGCCGGGATCACCCGGGACACCCTCGTGCTGCGCATGGGCGACGACGCCTGGGACGACGTGCTCGCCACCAACCTCACCGGAGGGTTTCGGGTGGCCAAGCGGGCCATCGCCAAGATGCTCCGCCTCCGCCGAGGCCGCATCATCTTCGTCTCCTCGGTGGGGGCGTTCGTGGGGCTCCCCGGTCAGGCCAATTACGCCGCCTCGAAGGCCGGCCTGGTGGGCATGGCTCGAGCCATGGCCCGTGAGGTGGCAAGCCGCTCGATCACCGTCAACGTGGTGGCCCCGGGCGTGGTCGACACCGACATGACCGCCGAGCTCGGAGAAGGCCGCTTGCAAGCCCTC
The DNA here is from genome assembly GCA_003155135.1 of Acidimicrobiaceae bacterium. Classification (GTDB taxonomy): domain Bacteria; phylum Actinomycetota; class Acidimicrobiia; order Acidimicrobiales; family RAAP-2; genus Bog-515. The sequence continues at coordinate 52,731 of PMFN01000006.1, forward strand.
GGCGAGATGGTCCCACTGGGCCGAGCGGGGACCGCTGCCGAGGTGGCCGACGCCATTGGCTACCTGGCCTCGGACGGTGCGGGCTACATCACCGGCTCGGTGCTGGCCGTCGACGGCGGCCTGGGTATGGGGTTGTAGAAGTTCAAGGGGGCGAGCAGTACTCTCATGCGGCCGAGGCTTCCTCGGTCCCTATCGACGAAGGAGAAGCAGTGGACAGCGACGCAACGTTCGAGAAGTTCCAAGAGTGTGCGGTCGAGGTGCTCCAGGTTCCGAAGGAGAAGGTCACCAAGGAGGCACGCTTCGCCGAGGACCTCGACGCGGACAGCCTCGACCTCGTTGAACTCGTGATGGCGCTCGAGGAATCCTTCGACGTGACCGTCGAAGAGACCGAGCTCGAGGGCATCGACACCGTCGGCCAGGCCTTCGACCTGATCGCCGCCAAGCTCTGATGCTGCTCGGCCTGGGCCCCGACGGACCCATCGTCGGCCGGCGGGTGGCCGTGACCGGCATTGGATCGGTCACCTGCTGCGGGGTGGGTGCCGACGCGCTCTGGGAGGGCCTCGTGCACCCCGACCGCATCGACACCACCGAGGTGCGCGACTTCGATCCCTCGGTGTGGTTCGGGCCGAAGGACGCCAGGCGCATCGACCGCTTCGCGCAGTTCTCGGTGGCGGCGGCCGACGAGGCGCTGGCCGATGCCGGCGACGTCGGGGCGGACCCCGAGCGCTCAGGGGTGATCTTCGCCACCGGCGTGGGCGGCCTCGGCACCCTCATCAGCCAAGTCCGGGTCTTCTACGACAAGGGCGCACGGCGGGTGTCGCCGTTCCTCGTCCCGATGATGATGGCCAACGCCGGGGCGGCCAACGTCTCCATGCGTTTCGGCTGGCACGGGCCGTCGGAGACCATCGCCACGGCGTGTGCGGCAGGGACCCACGCCATCGGTGCCGCAGCCCGGCTGGTGGCGACCGGCCGATGCGACGTGGCCATCGGCGGCGGCGCTGAGGCGTCGATGCAAGAGGTCCCCATTGCCGCATTCACCAACATGACCGCACTGTCGACCTCGGGCGTGTCGCGCCCCTTCGACGTGCGGCGCGACGGCTTCGTGATGGGAGAGGGCGCCGGCGCCCTAGTCCTCGAGGAGTGGGACCGTGCGGTCGCGCGCGGCGCGCACATCTACGCCGAGCTCAAGGGCGCGGCGTCGACGGCCGATGCCCACCACATCACGGCCCCTGCACCCGACGGTTCGGGCGCGGTCTCGTGCATGGAGCTCGCCCTGATCGACGCGGGCCTCACCACCGACGACGTGCGCCACATCAACGCCCACGGCACCTCGACACCGCTCAACGACCTCGCCGAGTCCAAGGCCATCAACAAGGTCTTCGGCGGCATCGGGCCCGCCGTGACCTCCACCAAGGGCGTGACCGGCCACGGCCTGGGGGCGGCGGGCGCAATCGAGGCCGTCGCCTCGATCCAGGCCATGCGCCACCGGCTGCTCCCGCCGACGGCACACTTCGAACAGCCCGACCCCGAGATCAACCTCGACGTGGTGGCCGGGGAGGCACGCGAGTGGGAGCCCGGTGTGGTGCTGTCGAATTCGTTCGGCTTCGGTGGCCACAACGGCTGCCTGGTGCTCGCACCCGTTCCCGGTTGAGCCTCAGCGGGGAGGCCCCTCGGCCAGGATCGATCTGATCCACGCCGGTGGCCGCGTCGGGCGCCCCCCGTGGGTCACCGCCGCGTGGACCGTCGCCGCGTCAGCACGGACCTCGCCGGCCACGAGTAGCAGATACTCCATCTGGAAGGTCGCGCCCTTGGCCGAGGCGACCCGCACGGCGACATCGACCTCCTCGTCGAAGCGCAGCGGCACCTGGTAGCGCACCGCCACCTCGATGACCGAGAAGTCGATGCCCTCGTCGCGCACCCGCTCATAGGGGTAGCCGAGGGCGCGCAGGTACTCGACCCGGGCGGCTTCGAGGTAGGTGAGGTAGGCGCCGTGGTGCACGATGCCCATGGCATCGGTCTCGGCGAAGCGGGTCCGCAAGCGGTGCGCGAAGGGGTAGGACTCGACCGAGGTGGGCGGATGGAACTGCAGCCGCCGCTCAGCCATCGTCGATGGCCGAGCGGAGCTCGCCGACGAAGCGGGCTGCCCCCTCGGGGCCCTCGCCGGCGAGCAGGCGCCGGACCAGCGCGGAGCCGACCACCACCCCGTCAGCGTGGGCGCAGACCGCCGTTGCCTGTTCGGGTGTCGACACGCCGACCCCGACGAGTGCGGGCGTGTCGGTTGCCCGGCGGATCTTGGCCACCACCTCGGCTGCGGCGTCGCCGATGTCGGCGCGCTCGCCGGTGATGCCCATGCGGGCCACGGCGTAGACGAATCCCCGGCTCCTTGCGCAGATCGCAGCCGTGCGCGCCTCGGACGTCGAAGGTGCAACGAGGAGCACGGTCTCCACCCCGGCGTCGCCGGCCTCCTCCGCCCATGGACCGAGCTCCTCCAAGGAGAGGTCGGGGACGATCGCCGCGGCCACCCCGGCGGCGGCGAGGGAGCGGGCCATCCGGCGATGGCCGGCCCGGAAGATGAGGTTGTAGTACGTCATCACCGCGAGCGGAACGTCGATGTCGGCCTCCCCCAGGGCGGCGAGGACGCTCTCGGGCGTCGTGCCGGCGGCGAGCGAGGCGAGCGCCGCGTCCTGGATGACGGGACCGTCCATCACCGGGTCCGAGAAGGGGATACCCACCTCGACGGCGTCGGCACCGGCGGCCACGACCGCTTCGAGGGTGGCGAGCCAGTCCGGCGTCATCCCGGCCATCAGGTAGGGAACCAGCAGCTTGGCCCCCGACGCTCGACGCGCCCGCAGGTGCTGCTCGAGCGCGCCCGGCTCGAGGCCGCCCCCGGGCGCCGGCGAGGTGGCCAGTAACCCGCTCACCGCTTCGTCCGGGCGGCGAGCAGCTCGCGCACCTGGGCCACGTCCTTGTCGCCACGACCCGAGAGATTGACGAGGACGCTCGAGCCGGCCGGGATCGCTCCCCCGGCCTCACGCAGCACCCAGGCGAGGGCGTGCGCAGACTCGAGCGCGCAGATGATCCCCTCGGTCTCGGCCAGTATGCAGAGCGCGTCGATCACCTCGTCGTCGCCCGCCCGGGTGTACTCGGCCCGCCCCGTGGCCGCCAGGTGGGCGTGCTCCGGCCCGATGCCCGGATAGTCCAGTCCCGCCGAGATGGAGTGGGCCTCTTTGATCTGGCCCTCCTCGTCTTGGAGCAGCTGGGACTTCATCCCGTGGAGGACCCCCGGGATGCCCGTCCCGATGGCCGAACCGCCCGCTGCCTCCACGCCGACGAGGCGCGAGGATGTGTCGACGAATCCCGAGAAGATCCCGGCCGCGTTCGACCCGCCACCCACGCAGGCGACCACCAGGTCCGGAGCTGCGCCGTCGAGCAGCGCAGCGCACTGGCCCCTCGCCTCACGGCCGATGATGCTCTGGAACTCGCGGACCATGTAGGGGAACGGATGCGGGCCCATCACCGAGCCCAGGCAGTAGTGGGTGTCGGCCACCTCGCTCACCCAGGCGCGCATCGCCTCATTGACCGCGTCCTTGAGGGTCCGCGACCCCGAGGTCACAGGTCGCACCGTCGCACCGAGCAGCTCCATGCGGAACACGTTGAGCGACTGGCGCTCGACGTCGACCTCACCCATGAACACGGTGCACTCGAGGCCCAGCAGCGCGGCGGCGGTGGCCGACGCCACGCCGTGCTGGCCCGCACCGGTCTCGGCGATCATCTTCGTCTTGCCCATTCGTTGGGTGAGCAGGGCCTGGCCGATCACGTTGTTCAGCTTGTGCGAGCCGGTGTGAGCCAGGTCCTCTCGTTTCAACAGCACCGTGACGCCGAGTCGCTCGGAGAGCCGCAGGCAGCGCGTCACCGGCGTCGGGCGGCCCCCGAACTCGGTGAGGATCTGCTCGAACTCGAGGTGGAAGCCGGGGTCTGCCCACGCCTCCCGGAACGCTGCATCGAGCTCGAGGCACGCCGGCACCAGGGACTCGGGCACGAACCGGCCACCGAAGTCGCCGAATCGGCCCTCGGGGCCCGGGTCGCCCATCAAGGTGGATGGGCCCGGCACACCGTTGACGGCACGCGCACTCACCGGTCGTTCCAGTCGTAGGGCCCTTCGGGCTCGTCGTCGGCGTCGCCATTGGCCACCAGGCGCAGCCCGGGGGTGTCGCGCCGGTGCGCCCCTTCGAGGTCGCTGGCCGCCTGGCGGGCGGCGGTGATGAAGGCGCCGAGCTTGTGGGGGTCTTTGCGTCCTGGCTGGGCCTCCACCCCGCTCGAGACGTCGACGCCCATGGGGTGCAGGTGGGCGATCGCCTGGGCGACGTTCTCGGCCCGCAGGCCGCCCGAGACCAACATGCGACTGGGGTCGACGACGCCCTCGGCGAGTCGCCAGTCGAACACCTCGCCCGAACCCGGGCTCGCCCCGTCGATCAGCAGCCAGTCCGCCCCGAACGAGTCGAACCGGGACACGGTGCGGTCGCCTGCGGGGAAGGCCCGGATGGTGAGCGGCACGCGCTCGGCCACCCATCGGGTGTCCTCGGCGCTCTCGTGCCCGTGGAGCTGCACGGCGCCGAGCCCGATCTGGTTCGCCATCTCGACGACGCGTGCGGGCGCCTCGTCACGGAACACGCCGACGGTCAGCACCTCGTGGGGCAGGCGCTTCACGATGTCGGCCACCGTCGAGACCGAGACCTGCCGCGGGGAGGGGGCGAAGATGAAGCCGACGGCATCGGCCCCGAGCCCGACCGCCAAGAGGGCGTCCGCCTCGGAGGTGATGCCGCAGATCTTGATGAAGATCTCCCCTTCTTCGGGGCCGTTCAACGACCCGCTCCCGCTTGTGCTCCCCGGCGGGAGGCGACCGGCGCTCCATCCAGTGCGCGCACGGCGTCGGCGGGGTCGCCGGCTCGCACGAGGTGCTCGCCGACGAGCACCGCGTCGTAGCCCACCGCCCCCAGGCGGGCTGCGTCAGCCCCGCCGGCGATCCCCGACTCGGCGACCGCGGTCACGCCCTCGGGGATCGCTGCGGCGAGNNAGGTCGAGCTCGCCCTCGTCGTGGACCTCGACGAGGGCGTCGAGTCCGAGCTCGGTCGCCAGGTCGAAGAAGCGGCGCAGCTCGTCGGCGCCGAGGGCTGCCACGATCAACAAGACGGCGTCGGCCCCCATGAGGCGTGCGTCGGCCACATCGGCCTCGGCGACGGTGAAGTCCTTGCGCAGCACGGGCAGGCCGCTCGCCGCCCGGGCCGTGGCCAGGTCGTCGGGCTTCGCCCCGAACGACTCGACGTCGGTGAGCACGGAGAGGGCGGCGGCCCCACCACTCACATAGGACGTCGCCAGCCGTGCGGGGTCGAGCCCCGGTGCGAGATCGCCCTTCGAGGGCGAACGCCGCTTGATCTCGGCGATCACGGCGAGTCCTGCGTGCGATCGAAGGGCCTGGGCGAAGCCCCGTGGCGGGGGGCAGGCGGCGGCGAGCTCGACGAGCTGGGCGAGATCACGCCCGTCGCGCGCGGCATGGGCGCGGTGGCGCTCCACGATGGCGCTCAGGTACGTCGACACGGGGCCAGCGTAGTGGCGGCGCCACCCCCACCCCCGGGCATCCGGGCACGTCGGGGCGCGCCGGGGCTCTTCGCCCGGCCCCCCGGGCACCAGCCAACGGCAGCGAAGTGGCAGGCTGTGGGCGTGGACGAGCCGAACGGCACCGTGATCGTCATCGAGGACGACGCGCACATCTCCGACCTGGTCGCCGCCTATCTGCGTCGTGACGGCTTCCGGGTGCTCCAGCGCCCCGACGGGCTCGCCGGCGTCGACTCGGCCCTCGCCGAGCCGACCCGCCTCGTGATCGTCGATGTCGGACTCCCCGGGGAGATCGACGGGTTCGAGGTGTGCCGCCGCCTACGCCGCGAGGGTGCCGTGCCCATCATCATGCTGACGGCGCGCGACGACGAGATCGACCGCGTCCTCGGGCTCGAGCTCGGCGCCGACGACTACGTGACCAAGCCCTTCTCGGCCCGAGAGCTCGTTGCCCGGGTCCACGCGATCCTGCGGCGGAGCGAGGCGGCACCCGTCGGGACGCCGACCGTGCTCACGCTCGGCGACCTCGAGATCGACATGGGCAGAAGAGAAGTGCGCACCCCAGCGGGCACGATCCCGCTCGCCAACCGCGAATTCGACCTCTTGGCCTTCCTGGTCGCCAACAAGGGCCTCGCCCTCTCCCGCCAACAGCTGCTCAACGGGGTCTGGGGCGACGGCTGGTACGGCGACGAGCGGACCGTCGACGTCCACGTGCGCCAGCTGCGCAAGAAGCTCGGCCCCTCGCTTCCCCTCACCACCGTGTGGGGCGTCGGCTACCGGCTCGCCTGAGGTGCGCGCCCGCCTCACGTTCGCCATCGTCGCAGTGGTGGCCGCCACCTTGTTGGTCGCCACCATCGGCAGCCTCTTTCTCATCCGCAGAGCGGCCGTGACCACCGCCGAACAGCAGTTGAACGCAGAGGCAGACTTCATCGGCAACGACGCCGGCGTGCTCGCGCCGGCCAACGCCGCTGGGGCCAGACGGGTCATGGCCACCTTGAAGGCGGTCGGCAACTACAGCCAGCTCCAGATCGTCGGCCTCTCGCTCGACGGCACCTTCAGCGGCTCACTCGGCCCGGTCCTCAACCACGCCGCCCTTCCGACAGCCACCCTGCTCGCCGGTGGTCAGGTGTCGGGGACTGTCGCGGGCTACGTCTACGTGCTCATCCCCCTCGAGCTCAACGCCGCGCAACAGGCGCGGCTCGACCCACCCATCGCGTCCGACGAGACGCCGGTGCTGGTCGCCACCCACGTCCTGCACAAGCAGGTGGGCGGCGTCGCCTGGTTCATCGTGTTGGGCCTGGCCTCGCTCGCGCTCGCCACCGCCGTCGCCTTCTACCTGGCACGGCGCTTCACGCGGCCCCTCGTCGAAGCCGTCGAGGCCACCGAGAAGATCGCCGGCGGCGATCTCGGTGTCCGGCTCCACGTCACCACCAACGACGTCCCTGAGCTGGCCGAGCTCGGAACCGCCATCAACGCCATGAGCGACGCGTTGGTGCGCGCCCAGGACCAGCAGCGCCAATTCCTCCTGTCGGTGTCCCACGAGCTGCGGACCCCGCTGACCTCGATCCGCGGCTACGCCGAGGGCCTCGCCGACGGGACGATCGAGGGGAAGGAATCCGCCTACAACGTGATCATCGGCGAGTCGCTGCGGCTCGAGCGCCTCGTGCGCGACCTGCTCGTACTGGGCCAGCTCGACGCCCGGCGCTTCACGCTCGAGCTCGGCCCGTCCGACGTCGGACCCCTGCTCGACCGGGCCGTGGAGAGCTGGCAGCCCGAGGCACAGGCGAACGGCCTCGAGATCGGCGCTGCGCGCGACGGGGCACCATTGGTGGCGGTCGCCGACGCTGACCGCTTCGCCCAGATCCTCTCCAACCTGCTCGAGAACGCCCTCGGCTTCGCCCGGCACCGCGTCGTCGTGCGCGGCGACGTGCAAGGCCCCCTGGTGGTGGTGACGGTGACCGACGACGGCCCGGGCATCCCCTCGGCCCAGCTCGCACAGGTGTTCACACCGCACTTCACCACCGACCGGGGTCGCCGACGTGACCGTGGCTCCGGGCTGGGCCTGGCCATCGTGGCCGAGCTGGCAGAGGCCATGGGCGGTGGTGCACGTGCCGAGTCCCCGGCCGATGACGCCGGTGGCACCCGCATGGTGGTGTGGCTTCCCCTCGCTCGCCAGGGATGACGTCGTGGACCGGCGGCGTGCACGCCGCGACGGCCACCGCGCGCCGAGTCGGCTCGTCGCTCCTGCTTGTGTCCCTAGAAGAGCGGGAAGTCGCTGGCGCGCGCCCGCACGGCGTCGCTGCCGTCGGTGGGCTCGACCATCACGGTGACGGGGACGGCCATCGAACGGTGGAGATAGCACTGGGCCACCGTGCCGTGGACCGGCGACAGAGCAGCTGAGGTGACCGAGCCGACCACCTTGCCCTCGTCGCTGCGGAGTTCGGCACCGACGAGCGAGCCCAGCGGCCGCTCGTCGGCCAGCACCAGTCCGCACAGGCGACGGGCCACTTTCGAGCCTCGCGCATCGAGGCGTGCCACGAGCTCCTGGCCGGTGTAGCAGCCCTTGGTGAAGCTGACCGCCGTGTCCACCAGGTGTGCCTCGGCCGGGATCGACTTCTCCGTGATCTCGGCGCCCATGCGGGGGATCCCGACCTCGACGCGCGCCGCCTCGAACACCTCGGGCGCCACGTCCCGGGCCCCGGCGGGCAGCGCCAGCGGAGACGGCCCCAGCACGTCGGCACCACGCCAGGCGCCGTCATCGACGGTCAGTACGAGCGGGCCCTCGGGCAGGCCCGGGTCCTTCTGCTCGAGCGTCCAGCCGCCGAGCCGGCGAAGGGCGCTCGGGTCCGGCACGTCCGCTCCGCGCAGGGCCACGCAGTCGAACGACCGGGCCGAGACCTCGAACTTGGCACGCAGCTTGAACCGGCCGAGACGGGCCGAGAGGACGGGGCCGAAACCGGGGTCGGTGTCGAGCACATAGGCGTGCTCGCCGGTGCGCGTGATGCGGCACAGCACATCCACCTTGCCGTCGGGCTCGAGGAGGAGCGTCTGGGCGCTCCCCCCGATGGCGAGGGCCGCGACATCCTGGCTCGCTTGGCCCTGCAGATAGGTCGTGGCGTCAGGGCCCTGGACCACGACCACATCTCGCTCGATCCGGCAGGCCGCGAAGCCGTGGAACAGCGCGTCGTAGTCACCGAGCGCGGCGCCAGGATCCGAGGTGCGCCCGTCGCTCACGATCCCGCCTCACCCACCAGGCGCACGGCCGCCATGCGCCGGGCCGCGCCCACCGCTGCGAGGAGGGCCGCAGCCTTGTGCGAGCACTCGGCGTCCTCGCTCGCCGGGTCGCTGTCGGCCACGATGCCGGCCCCCGCCTGGATCGAGGCGCGTCCGTCGGGGGCGACGACCATGGTCCGGATCGCAATGGCGGTGTCGACATTCCCCGAGAAGTCGAGGTAGCCGATCACGCCGCCGTAGATGCCCCGCTTCGTCGGCTCGAGGTCGTCGATGATCTCCATGGCGCGCACCTTGGGCGCGCCCGAGAGGGTGCCGGCGGGCAGCGTGGCGCGCAGCACGTCGATCGGGCCCTTGCCGGGTGCGAGCTCGCCAGAGACCTGCGACGTGAGGTGCATGATGTGGCTGTAGCGCTCGACGGTCATCAGCTCCTCGACGCGCTCGGTGCCGAACCGGACCACCCTTCCCACGTCGTTTCGGGCCAGGTCGACCAGCATGACGTGCTCGGCCACCTCTTTGGGGTCCTCCAAGAGCTCGGCCCCGAGATGGCGGTCGTGCTCCTCGGTCGACCCGCGCGGACGGGATCCGGCGATGGGCCGCGAGGTCACGAGCCCGTCGCGCAGGCGCACCATGGGCTCAGGCGACGAGCCCACAACGCAGACCTCGTCGAAGTGCAGGTAGTAGAGGTACGGGCTCGGGTTGAGCAGCCGGAGCGCCCGGTAGACCTCGAAGGGGTGCGCCCCGAGCTCGAGGTCGAAGCGCTGGGAGAGGACGACTTGGAAGACGTCGCCCAGCCGCACGAACTCCTTGGCCGCCGCCACGGCGTCTTGGTAGTCCAGCGACGTCATCGTGCGCGTCGCCGTTGCCGGTTCGGCGCCACGGGCGGGCAGCGGCACCGCCACCGTTGCCTGGGCGGCGAAGCAGTCCTCGGTCAAGGTGCGGAGCCGGGCACCCGCCGCGGCGTAGGCCTCCTTCGCCTCCGCCTCGCTCCAGTCGGGGTCGGCCACCACGTTGTCGATCAGCACGATGCGCTGGCGCCAGTGGTCGAAGGCTGCCAGCTGCCCGATGACCACCAATGCCGCGTCCGGGAAGCCGAGGTCGTCGTCGGGCACGTTCGGGAGGTGCTCCACCTCGCGCACGACGTCGTAGCCGAGGTAGCCGACCACCCCGGCGTGGAGGGGCGGGAGCTCGGCGAGCTGCGGGGCACGGTAGGCGCGGAGCAGCTCCTCGAGCGCGGCGAGCACGCCGTCGGTGCCGTGGGGCGAGATCGGCAGCGAGCCCGTCCCCGTCAGCAGCCGCCCGTGGGCGACGATGGTGGCAAGGGGGGCGCGGCCGACAAAGGAGTAGCGGCCCCAGCGTTCGCCGCCCTCGACGGATTCGAGCAGGAAGCCGTTGGCTTCGCCGACGATGTTCAAATAGGCGGCGACGGGCGTCAGCGTGTCGGCGACCACCTCGCAGAACACGGGAACGATGGCGTACTCCACTGCGAGGGCTGCGAACTCCTCGAAGCTCGGGCGAAGCTCGAGACCGAGCGCCGCGTCGGCAACGGGAGCGCTCACTTCGCTGCGCTCTCGGCCGGGACCCCCGGGCCCTGACCGAGGGTCCGGTAGAAACAGCTCCGCTCCCCGGTGTGGCACGCACCACGCCCGTGCTGATCGACCAGCACCACGAGGGCGTCGCCGTCGCAGTCCACGCGCACCTCACGCACGTACTGGCGGTCCCCCGACGTCTCGCCCTTCTGCCAGTACTCCTTGCGGCTCCTGCTCCAGAACCACGTCCTACCGGTCTCGAGCGTCCGGCGGAGCGCCGCCTCGTTCATGTAGGCCACCATGAGCACGGTGCCGTCGTCGGCGTCTTGGACCACGCTCACCACGAGGCCGGCCGCGTCGAAGCGGACCTCGCCGAACAGCGCCTCGGTGACCTCGAGGGCGACACCGGGGGCCCCCGGACCGACCGTGTCGGCCGGGGCGCGCTGCGAGCTCATAGGTAGAGCCCCGTGCCGCCGTCGATCCGCTCCGAGGCAACGGCGTGGATGTCGCGCTCGCGCAGGATCACGTACTCCTCGCCTTGGACCTCAACTTCGAAACGGTCCTCGGGGTTGAACAGCACGTTGTCGCCGACCTTGATCGTGCGAACGTGCGGGCCCACGGCAACAGCCTCGGCCCACGCCAGCCGGCGGGAGATCTGGGCGGTGGCCGGGATCAGGATGCCGGCGCGCGAGCGCCGTTCCCCTCCCTCGGCGCTCACCTGGACGAGCACCCGGTCGAACAGCACGGTGATCGGTTGCTTCGGGTCACCTGGCTGGCTCTTTTCCTTCACGGCCACGATGGCACGGTACCGCATCCCCGCCCGGGCCCGAACCGCGCCGGGGCGCCGGAGAAGGCGGCGTTCAAGGCCGCACCGACACGCCGGCATCGGCCAGGGCCGCCTTGGCCTGGCCGATGGTGAACGTGCGCTGGTGGAAGATCGAAGCGGCGAGGACGGCATCGGCACCACCGGTGGTGGCCCCCTCGACCAGGTGCTCGAGCGTGCCCACTCCCCCGGACGCAACGACGGGGATGTCGGTGGCGTCAACGACCGCCCTGGTCAGGGCCAGATCGAAGCCGTCCTTCGTGCCGTCTCGGTCCATCGAGGTCAACAGGATCTCGCCGGCACCGAGGCGTTGGCACTCGACAGCCCACGCCACCGCATCGAGGCCGGTCCCCTGGCGCCCGCCGTGGGTGTGGACCTCCCAACCGCCGTTCGGCCCCTGCCGCGCGTCGACGGCGACCACCACGCACTGGGCGCCGAACTCGTCGGCGAGCTCGGAGACGAGCAGTGGGCGCTCGATGGCGGCGGTGTTGACCGCCACTTTGTCGGCACCGGCACGCAGGAGCCCGCGCGCGTCCCCCGGTTGGCGGATGCCGCCACCGACGGTGAAGGGGATGAACACCTGCTCGGCGGTGCGCGCCGCCACCGAGACCATGGTGGCCCGACCGTCCGACGAGGCCGTGATGTCGAGGAACGTGAGCTCATCGGCACCTTCGGCGTCGTAGCGAGCCGCAAGCTCCACGGGGTCGCCCGCGTCGACGAGGTCCACGAACTGGACGCCCTTGACGACCCTGCCGCCGGTCACATCGAGGCAGGGGATCACGCGGACAGTGCGCACGCGGCCACCGCCTCTTCCATGCTGACCCGGCCATCGACGAGGGCCTTGCCGACGATGGCCCCGGCCAGCCGGCGCCCGGTCGAGCCCACCATCTGCGCCAGTGCGGAGAGATCCCCTGCCGAGCCGACGCCGCCGGAGGCAATCACGGGCCACGGCGAGAGGTCGAGCAGCTCGGTGAGTCCCTCGAGGTCGGGGCCCCCGAGCGTGCCGTCTCGATCGATGGCCGTGACGACCACCGCCCCGAAGGGCGCGTCGCCGAGCGCGTCGAACCACGCCTCGACCGAGAGGGCCGAGGCGTCCAGCCAGCCCTTGGTGGCGGGCACCGGCCGGCCGTCGGTGCCGCGCCGGTAGTCGAGGCCGATCGCCACCTGCTCCCCGAAGCGCCGCCCCATCGCGCCCGCCCACGCGGGGTCCTCGAGCGCCGCGGTCCCGAGCACCACCCGGTGGACCCCCGCGTCGAGGAGCTCCTCGACGTCGGTCGTCGTGCGTATCCCCCCGCCCGTCTCGACGGCCGCACCGAGGGCCGCCATGGCGAGCACGATCGGTCGGTTGTCCGCCGAGCCGGATTTCGCTCCATCGAGGTCGACCACGTGCAGCCAGTTCGCCCCGCCGTCGAGGAACTCCTGGGCCAGGCGGAGCGGGTCGCCGTAGTCGCTCCGCTCGTCGAAGTCCCCGCGCAGCAGGCGCACGGCGCGTCCATCGATGAGATCGATCGCCGGGAGGAGTTCCATCATCGCTGCGCCATCAGGCGCGCACCGGGTCAGCCGCCGCCACGAAGTTCGCCAGCATGGCGAGCCCGACCTGGCCCGACTTCTCCGGGTGGAACTGGGTGCCCCACAGCGCGCCGTCCGCTGCAGCAGCGGCGACCGGCCCCCCGTAGTCACAGGTGGCGACGGTTTCTTTGCCGATCTCGGGGGCGAAGGAGTGCACGAAGTACACCCATGCCGGCTCGGCGATGCCGTCGAGGAGCCCACAGTGCCCCCCGGTCGGGGTGATCGTGTTCCACTGCATCTGTGGGTGCTTCACGCCCGCAGCAAGGCGGACCACCCGCCCCGCGAGCACCCCGAGCCCCGGCACGCCGGGCTCCTCGTCGGAGCCCTCATAGAGGAGCTGGAAGCCGACGCAGATCCCGAGGAACGGGCGCCCGGCTTCGATCGCCCGCCGGGCCGGCGCATCGAGGCCGCTGCGGCGGAGGGCCTCCGCACAGCGGCCGAACGAGCCGACGCCGGGCAGCACGAGCGCCTCGGCGGCGTCGGCCTCGTCGGGGTCCGAGAGCAGCGCGGCCTCGGCGCCGAGGTGCTCGAGGGCCTTCTCCGCCGAGCGCAGGTTGCCGATGCCGTAGTCGAGGACGCCGATCACAAGGTGCCCTTCGTCGAGGGGATCGCCACGCCTTCAACCCGCACCGCGTCGCGCAGTGTCCGCGCCACGCCCTTGAAGCTGGCCTCGAGGATGTGGTGGGTGTTGCGGCCCTGGCGCTTGCTCACGTGCAGCGTGATGGCGGCCGCCGTCACGAAGGCGCGCCAGAACTCCTCGGCGAGCTGGGGGTCAAAGGGCGGCGAGCCCAGGCCGGCCGTGTCCGGGGCGAAGTCGATGTCGTAGGCGAGGTACGGACGTCCCGAGAGATCGACCGCGACCTCGATCAGTGCCTCGTCGAGCGGGACGAGCAACGACGCGAAGCGCCGCACGCCAGCCTTGTCCCCGAGCGCGTCCTTCAGGCACTCGCCCAGGACGATGCCCACGTCTTCGACCGTGTGGTGCGCGTCGACGGCGAGGTCGCCTTTGGCCACCACCGAGAGGTCGAAGCCGCCGTGGCGGCCCAGCTGCTCGAGCATGTGGTCGAAGAAGGGCAGGCCCGTCGAGGCCGTCGCCGCCCCGGTGCCGTCCACCACCAGGGTGACCTCGATGGCGGTCTCTTTGGTCTGGCGGCTACGCGAGGCCTCTCGCCGAACGGACCCACTCATGGCGTCTCTCCTCTCTCGGTCGCACCGAGCACGTCGCGCAGGGCGCCGAGGAACAGCGCGTTCTCGCTCGGCGAACCGACAGTCACCCGCAGACAGCCCTCAAGCCCTGGCCACGACGAGCAGTCCCTGATCAGCACCGAGCGCTCCACCAAGGACTCCCACACTTTTCGGGCGTCGTGCGATGTCGGCCGGAACAACAAGAAGTTGGCGTCCGAGGGCCAGACCTCGACCGCCAGCTCGGCGAGCGCACCGAAGAGCCGGCCGCGCTCTTCAGCGACGATCGCAACCCTCGCCTCCATCTCGTCGACGAACGTGAGGGCCAAGCGGCCAGCCTCTTGGGTCACCGCCGAGAGGTGGTACGGCAGGGCGACCTGCATGCAGGCGGCCACCACCTCGGGGTCTGCCACCAGGTAGCCGAGGCGGGCGGCGGCCATCGACCAGGTCTTGGAGAACGTACGCACGACCACCAGCCTGCCGAGGCCCTCGGTCTGCTCGCGCAGCTCCAGGGCCGAATGGGGGGCGAACTGCCCGTAGGCCTCGTCGACCACGACCAGGCCCTCGGTTGCGGCCAGCAACTTCGCGATCAGCTCGAGCGATTCTGCCCGGCCGGTCGGATTGTTCGGGGAGCACACGAAAGTGAGGACCGGCTGGGCCCGCTCGACGAGCTCGATGGCCTCCGCGCCATCGATGGTGAAGTCCGCACACCGCCCGCCCGAGACCACCGTGGTCCCGGTGACCCGGGCGATGTGGCTGTGGAGGGCGTACGTCGGCTCGAAGGTCGCCGCCGACCGGCCGGGACCGCCGTAGGCGAGCAACAGGCACTGGAGCACCTCGTTCGACCCGTTGGCGCAGAAGACCTCCTCTGCACGAACGTCGTGCAGTGCTGCCACGCCCGCGCGCAGCCGCGACGCCTCGCGGTCGGGGTAGCGGTTGAAGGAGGTGGCAGCCACCGCGTCGGCGAGCTGCTCGCGCCACGTCTCGGGCGGCGGGAACGGTGACTCATTGGTGTTGAGCCGCACCTTCGCCGGCACCTGGGCGGAGTGGTAGCCCTCGAGCACGGTGAGGTCCTCGCGCACCGGCACGAGGGGGCTCATCGGCGCAGCCGGATCGAGTCGGCGTGCGCAACAAGACCCTCCGCCTCGGCAAGCGCGATGACGTGGTGCCCGAGCGCATCGAGGGCTTCGGGCGTCACCGTGACAGCGTGGATGTGCCGTCGGAAGTCGTCGGCGCGCAGCGCCGAGGAGAACCGGGCCGAGCGATTCGTGGGCAGGACGTGGTTGGGGCCGGCCACGTAATCGCCGAAGCTGGCCGGGGAGGCGACACCGCAGAACACCGCTCCGGCGCGCCGCACCGCATCGAGGTGGGACTCGGCGCCATCGAAGAGCAGCTCGAGGTGCTCGGGGGCCACCACATTGGCCACTTCGAGCGCATCGGCGCTGTCGTCGACGACGCAGCAGTAGCCCCCGTGGGCGAACGTCGACTCGAGGTCGCCCCGGCGCGGCGAGCGGACAACGAGAGCCTCGAGGGCCGCCTCCACCTCGTCGGCCTTCGCGGGCGACCAGGTGATGAGCCACGACAGGCCGTCGGGCCCGTGCTCGGCCTGGACCATGAGATCGATGGCGGCCAGCTCGGCGGGGGTCGAGTCGTCGGCGATGACCACCACCTCCGAGGGGCCGGCAAACGCCGAGGCGATGCCGACGGAACCGGCGACCTGGCGCTTCGCCTCGGCCACGTAGAGGTTGCCGGGCCCGACCACGACGTCGACCGGTGCGATCGTCTCGGTGCCGTAGGCCATCGCGGCGATCGCCTGGGCGCCCCCCACCCGGTACACCTCGTCGATGCCGGCGATCCGCGCCGCCGTCAGGGTGGCGTCATCGACTCGTCCGTCGGGTGCCGGCGGGACGAAGAGGACCACCTCGGCCACGCCGGCCACGCGGGCCGGGGCGGCGCACATAAGGACGGTCGACGGGTACCGGGCCCGGCCACCGGGTGCGTAGCACCCGGCGCGCTCGACGGGGCGAATCAGGTGGCGGACGGTCACGCCCTCAGAGACGAGGTCTGCCGGTGGGGTCCCCTCGGCCGCGTGGTAGGCGCAGATTCTGACCCAGGCCGCCTCGAGTGCGGCCCGCAGCTCGGGCGTCACGCGTTGGGTGGCGGCGTCGATCTCCTCGGTCGGCACCCGCAGGCTGGAGAGCTCGACGCCGTCGAAGCGCTTCGTGAAGGCGAACAGCGCCGCGTCACCATCTTGGCGCACCTCGTCGATGATGGCGGCGACATCGGCGCGCACGTCGGCACCGGCGTCGTCGGGTGCGGGAAGGAGCCGGTCAAAGGGCCGACTTTGGCCGCGCAGGTCGATGCGCGTGAGCAGCATGCACAGATGTTAGTTGCGCCATTCGGGGCCTCCGAGCTGGGACGGGCAGGGCTCCCGGGCGCCCGCTGCCGCTCCCCCACCGGCCATGCCAATATTCGACGATGGACTCGTTGGCAGAACTGTCGTCGCTCACCTCGACGCTCGAAGACGTCGCCCGGCGGATCACCGCCGTTGCCGACGATGCTGCCCGCAGCGGCGACGAGGAGGTCGCCTCCGAACTCTTCGGCGTCGAGCGCTCCCTCACCGGCGCACTCCGGCGCCTGCGCCGGCTCCCCGACCACAGTCGTTGACCAGCGGCTGACCTGGCAGGCCCGCTCAGACCGCGTACAGGATGAGCTCGTGGCCGAGCAGGCCCGCAGCCTCTTTCATGGCGTTTTGCCGCGAGGCGATCACCGCGCAATTCCGGCGGGCTGCAGCACCTGCGACCTCGACGGCGACGAGATCGGTCGTACCGACGCGTGCGGCCAGCTCCCCGGCCTGGCGGGCCCCGTCGTCACCGAGCTCTTCGACCTCTGACCCGTCGAGCAGCGACTGCAGGCGGTCGCCGCGTGCCTCGGTGCGGTAGCCCTCGGCGATGACCCCGACGGGCACCACCGGGATGATGCCATTGGCGAGTGCGGCCCGGTGGACGGCCCACATCATCCGGTCCCCGCGTGCCGCGGCGCGCAGCGCTCCGACGCCGTAGACGAGCCCGGCTCTCGTGACCGCCATCAGCGTCGGCGCACTCGAGACGCCATCCCCGACACTCCCGAGAGGAGCCTGGCGAGCAGCGCCTCTCCGGCCGCGATCTCCTCGGCGGTCAGGGCACCGGCCTCCGCCTCCCATGCCGCCACACCTCGCAGGCCCTGGCGGACCCGCAGCTGGCGTTCAGCCGCAGTGGAGAGCCAGGCGCTGAACGACACCCCGTCCTCGCCGGCTGCGGTCTCGACGGCGGTCGCGACGTCATCGGCGAGGGAGACGGAACGCTTGGTGACCATGGCCCGATGGTAACACCGGTAGTACTACCGACTGCAGCACGCCCGGGAGCTGCCACCGTGGCCCGAAAACACCAACGGCGCCCCGGAGGGCGCCGTTGGGCGAGTGGGCCGGGCGGCGGATCCCAGCCTGCACTCCTAGGAACCAGGTGGCGGGAACCGGTTCCACCCATGAGCATACCGATACCCCGCCGAATCCAAACATCGCGCCCAATCGGTGCCTTAGTTGCGCCGGCCCGCATGCTTCGCTGGCTGCTTCGCCGGCGTGCGGACCTTTGACGTCGCCGCCTTCGTCTGCTTCGCCAACAAGGGGGCCGTCGGGCAGATGTCGGCGAGCACACACACCGCACAACGTGGGTTGCGGGCGACGCACACGCTCCTCCCGTGCAGGATGAGCCGCAGGCTGAACCCACCCCGTTCGGCGGCGGGCACCAGGGCGTTGAGCTCGTGTTCGACGCGCACGGCATCGTCCGAGCTGCTGAGCCCGAGCCGGCGGCTCACGCGCAGCACGTGGGTGTCGACGGGCAGGCCCGGCTGAGCGAAGGCGACGCTGCGCACGACATTGGCCGTCTTGCGACCCACGCCGGGCAGCGTCACGAGGTCCTCGAGGGCGCTGGGCACCTCACCTCCGAAGCGCTCCTCGATGCCCTGGGCCATGCCCGTCAGGTTCTTTGCCTTCGACCGAAAGAAGCCAGTCGAACGGATGATCTCTTCGAGCGCCTCGGGGTCGGCCCGAGCAAGAGCCGCCGGATCCGGGTAGGCAGCGAACAGCGCTGGGGTCACCATGTTCACCCGGGCGTCGGTGCACTGGGCCGACAGGATCGTGGCCGCCAGAAGTTCGAAGGCGTTTCGGTGCCGGAGCGCACACAGGTCGTCGGCGGTGCCGGGGTACTCGTTGGCCAGGCGCTCGACGACGACCTTGGCACGACCCTTCGCAGTTCTCGGTGCGGCCACGCGCCGAGGCTACCTTGGGCCACCCGGTAACCTGCCGCCCGTGACGCCGCTGCTCGTCGAGGCAAGAGAGCACCTGTCGACGAGCGAGGCTGCAGAGGTCGACCGCCTGCTCGGCGGGATCGACACCCTCGCCGCACGTGGAACCATCGGCGAGGGCAAGCGCGGGTCGCTCGACGCGGACGCGGTCGAGGGCTCGACCGTGCTGCTCGCCCGCGATGGCCAGGGCCACCTGGTCGGCTTCGCCACTTTGCAGCGCCATCCCGCCTCCTTCGGCGTCGAGATCGTGGACTCAGGCACAGATCCCGGTGAACCGGTGACACGTGCACTGTTGCGGCGCGCCGGGCAGGAGGTCGAGCGCCGGGGCGGCGGCGCTCTCTTCTACTGGGTCCACGAGGCCGGCGACGCCGAGCCGGCGGTGGCGACCGCCGAGGGCTTCACACTCGACCGTGAGCTCTTCGAGATGCGCACGCCCCTCCCGCTCCAAAGCGACATGGTCGACGCCGCGCGCCCCATCGTCACCCGCCCGTTCGTCCCCGGGGTCGACGAGGAAGCGTGGCTCGAGGTCAACAACCGTGCGTTCGCCGGCCACCCCGAGCAGAGCGGCTGGGACATGGCAGACCTGCGCGCGCGCGAGGCCGAACCCTGGTTCGACCCCCATGGCCTCCTCCTCCTCGAGCTCGAGGGCAGGCTGGCGGGATCATGTTGGACGAAGGTCCACGAGGAGGTGGACCCCCACGAGGGGGAGATCTTCGTCATCGCCGTTGATCCCGACTTCGAGCACCAGGGCCTCGGTAGGGCGCTCACCGTCGCCGGCTACGCGTACCTCGCCGGGCTCGGCCTCACCGAGGGCATCCTCTATGTCGACGCAGCGAACACGGCGGCCGTGTCCCTCTACCGCTCGCTGGGGCTCGAGGTGGTGCGCGTCGACCGGGCCTACGTGCGCACGATGCCGAACCAGCCTTGAGCGGGCGCCACCGGCGCCAGCGCAGCCTGCGCTAGGAGTGGATCCCCACGCCGATCAGGCGGCCCACGAGATAGGTCACACCGGCGGCGAGCGTGGAAACGCCGAGCTGGCGCAGGGCGGAGCGCACCCGCGAGCGCCCGGTGAACGAGCCGAGTAAGGCGCCCACGGCGAGTGAGGCGATGACTCCGATCACCACCGAGCCGATGATCGCCGCGGTGCCTGACGTGAAGAGCCACGGGATCAATGGCAAGAAGGCGCCAACGGCGAACGTGAAGAACGACGACACCGCAGCCTGCAGGGGGCGGCCGAGCTCGTCAGGGTTGATGCCGAGCTCCTCGCGGGCGTGGGTCTCGAGAGCCAGCTCGGGGTCCTGCATGACCTGGTCGACCAGTTCGCTCGCCACCCCGACATCGATCCCGCGCTTGGTGTAGATGGCCAGGAGTTCGTCGCGCTCACGCTTGGGCTCGCGGCGCAGCGCCCGTCGCTCGATATCGAGCTCGCGTTGGAGCAGTTCCCGCTGCGCCTGCATGGAGACGTACTCGCCCGACGCCATGGAGAAGGCACCGGCGATCAGGCCGGCGAAGCCGGTCAGCCGGACGATGCCGGCCCCGGGGTTCGCCGCGGCCACGCCGAGGATCAGCGACACATTCGTCACCAGGCCGTCGCTCATGCCGAAGACCGCCGCTCGGGCGCCGCCGGACTGCACGTCGCGGTGGCGATGGCCCTCGGGCTCTGCGTCGTCGAGGTCGTCCACGTCCTGATCGTAGCGACCCGACATCGTGGCCCCCTTCGGCGCTGGCAGAATGCAGTCGTGGCCAACGTCAAGTGGTTCGACCAATCCCAGCCCCAGACTCTCCAGGGCGCAGTCATCTTCTGCTACCTGAACGCGGCGTTCGGCGTCTTGTACTTCCTACGGGGCGCGCCCCTCTCAGCCATCTTGATCCTCCTCGGTGTGGCGGCCTACTTCATCGCCAACGAGCGGCGTTGGGCCTACTGGGCGGGGGTGGTGATCGCCGGCCTGTACCTCGCACTGCAGCTGCTCGCGTTCTTCACCTTCCAGCACAGCTTCTCGGGCATCCTCAATCTCGTGTTCGCCGCCATCTTGCTGGCGTTGCTGCTCCACCCACAGAGCCGCTCCTACGAGAAGATCTGGTTCCACTGAGCCCTGCGGGTGCTCCGCTTGGCGGTCTCGCTGAGTAATCTGGCCAGGCAGGTTGCACCACGACCCGCACANNCGCTCGATGTTCGACACCATCGCCCCTCGCTATGACCTCGTGAACCGCATCATGACGCTCGGCCTCGACCAGGGCTGGCGCAGGGCCACGGTGGCCTCCCTCGGGCTCCCGGAGGGCTCGGTGCTCCTGGACCTCGCCTGCGGGACAGGGGACCTGAGCCGCATCGCGGTACGCGACGGGTACCGGGTCATCGGTGCGGACCTCTCGATGGGCATGCTCACAGCCAACAGCACCGGGCTCGCCCTCCTCGAGGCCGACGCCGCCGCCATGCCGTTTCCCGACGCGTCGCTCGACGGGGTGCTGTGCGGCTACGCCTTGCGAAACTTCACCGACCTCGCGCTGTCGCTCCGAGAGATCGGCCGCGTCGTGCGGCCGGGCGGGCGGATCGCGCTGCTCGAGGTGGCCCAGCCCCCTCGCGGGCTCTTGCGGACGGGCCATGCCATCTGGTTCGAGCGCGTGGTGCCGGTCCTTGGCGGCGCCCTGTCGGACCGAGACGCATACCACTACCTGCCGCGCTCGACCGCGTACCTTCCAAAGGAGAGCGACCTGCGCCAGCTCCTCATCAATGCGGGTTTCGCGACCGTGACCCGCCGCCTCCTCCATGGCGGCCTGAGCCAGCGGTGGACGGCCACCAAGGTCGGCATGCCGGCGCACCGGACGCCAGCCGCGGCGTGACACCCGCGCGCCTGCGGGCACTGACCGTTCCCCTCGAGAGGGTCGCTCCGGTGGCCTTCGGCGCGGACGGTATCGTGTTCGCTGGTCCAACGCTCGCCCTCGGGGGCGAGGGTGCGGCCCTCGAGATCGCCCTGCCCGAAGGCTTGTCGGATCCGGTCGCACTCGAGGCCGTGCACGAGCAGTTGCGCGATATCGAGCTCGAAGACCACGTCGGGACCCGGGGCACGGGACCGCTTGCGCTCGGTGCGTTCCCCTTCGAGCGAGGGGCTGGGGCAACGCTGCGGGTCCCCGCACGCATCGTCGGTACCGACGGCGAAGGCCACAGTTGGCTGACCGTGATCGATGCCTCCCCCACCTCGGCCATGGTCGAGGAGTTCACGGCGCGTGTGCGCCATGCTGCCCCGACGCACACGCCGGGTCGCCAACCGGTCCTCGTGGGCATCGAGCCACTGCCCGAGGGCCGTGCCTACGCGAAGGCCGTCGCCCACGCCCTGGTGGCGCTCGACGCGCACGAGCTGGACAAGGTGGTGCTCGCCCGCTGCATCGACGCGTGCTTCGACGCCGACCTCCCGATCGGCGACATCGTCGAGCGCCTGTACCGGGGGGAACCGCACTGCACCACGTTCTCCATCCCCACGCCCGATGGCCGTTTCATCGGTGCCTCGCCCGAGCTCCTGGTCGAGCGCACCGGCACCACCGTCCGATGCCAGCCGCTCGCGGGCACGATCGGCCTCGACGGTGCGGCTCGAGACGACGAGCTGGCGACCGCTCGCCTGTTGGCCTCCGCCAAGGACAACGACGAGCACCACTTCGTTGTCGCCGACATCGCCGAGCGCCTCGCTCCCCTGTGCGACGTCGTCGCGATCCCCGACGCCCCCTCGATCGTCCGCCTGGCCACCATCGCACACCTGGCCACCACCCTCGAGGGCACGCTGACCACGCGACCTGACGGGACGACCCCCGACGCGCTGGCCCTCCTCGCCGCCCTCCATCCGACCCCGGCCGTGGGGGGCGTCCCCTTGGCACGTTCGCTGTCGCTCATCGAGGAGCTCGAGGCCGCACCCCGGCGCCAGTGGGCTGGACCGGTGGGCTGGACCGACGCTCGCGGCGACGGCCAGTGGGTCATCGGCATCCGCTCGGCGACCATCCGCGGGGCGAGCGCCACGCTCCATGCGGGGGCAGGCATCGTGCGCGGATCGGACCCCGACGCCGAACTCGCCGAGACGACGCTCAAGTTCGCCGGCGTGCTCGAGGCGCTTTCACAGGGCGCCTCTTCGCTCCTTCGTTAGGGGACCAGGCGGTCGTGCTGGGGTGCGGCTGCCGGCGCGTCCGGCACCTCGGCCGGGTGGGCCGCCGAGCCCGGCACGCCCGGGTAGAGCGGGATGCGCACCTCGAAGCACGCCCCGGGCGAGACGCTGGCGTCCACCCGAGCCGATCCACCGAGCGCCTGGGCGATGGCACGCACGATGGAGAGGCCGAGCCCGCTCCCCTCGCTGCTGCGCGCCGGGTCGCCTCGGTAGAAGCGGTCGAAGACACGAGCGTCGGCGTCGTCCCCGAGGCCTCTGCCGTAGTCGCGCACCCGCAGCACCCCCATGGTGCCCTGGGCGGCCACCGAGACCTCGACCGGGGTGCCGTCCTCGGTGTGCGCGAGGGCGTTCTGGACGAGGTTGTGCGCGACCTGGCCCAGCCGGTCGGGGTCGCCGTCGACGACCACCGCGGCGTCGGCGACCAGCTCGATCCGCCGACCGGCGCCGACCGCCCGAGCGTCGCCGACCACATCCGCGCAGATCCGCCGGAGGTCGACCGGGAGATGGCCGAGGGGGCGCCCCTGGTCGAGCCGGGCGAGCAGGAGCAGGTCGTCGACCAGCGTTCCCATGCGCGCCGCTTCGTGCTCGACCCGGCGCAGGGCGCGTTGACGTCCCTCATCGTCGTCGATGACGCCCCGGCGCAGCAGCTCGCTGTAGCCGCGGATCGACGTCAGCGGGGTGCGCAACTCATGGGAGGCGTCGGCCACGAACCGACGCAGTCGCTCCTCCGAGGCACTCTTGTCGGCAAACGCCTCTTCGATCGTGCCGAGCATGACGTTGAGGGACGCGCCGAGCCTTCCCACCTCGCTGTCCTCGTCAGTGGCCGGCACACGCCGGGTGAGGTCGCCTCCGGCGATGGCCCCCGCCGTCTCGGTCATGTCCTCGAGCGGTCGCAGCTCTCGGCGAACCGTCCACAGGACGAGTCCGCACATCACCGCCACGACGACCGCCGAGGCGATGAGCTCGATACGCAGCAGCGACGAGAGGGTGGCTTCGGTCGGGGCCTCCGAGACGGCGGTGATCAGCACACCTTGGGGGACGGCGACGGCCAGTGCCCGATACCCCGCGCCGCTCTGGCCGTAGGCGGCAAGGTTGAAGGAGTACGGGTCGGGGCGGTACACCCCGTGGGAGTCCCCGAAGATGTGGATCTCGGGCGCAGCCTGGACGAGCCGGGGGGGAAGGGCCCCTCCGACGGTGATCGGCGCATGCTGGCCGGGCAGCAGCGGTGGGGGGTCAGGGTGGTACGGCGATCCGGAGGGCAAGGCGAGGACCAGGCGGCCCTGGGGGTTCAGCACGAGCAGGTAGACATTGGGGCTGGTGCGATCGTCAAGCCCGCGTTCGCTCGCCTCGGTGCCGTGGAGGTGGACGTACTCCAAGTAGCGGTACGCCTGGTGCTGGGCCACGTCGAGCTGCTCGTCGAGCTGGCCGTAGAGGAAGGTCCGAAGGGACGAATAGGTCAGGACCTCGGCCACCGCGAGGCCGAGGATCAACAAGATGGCCATGGTGATCGTGAGGCGCCGGCGCAGCCTCATCGTGGTACCCGCAGGCTGTAGCCGACGCCGCGCACGGTGTGGATGAGCGGCGGGTCGAACTCGTCGACCTTCTTGCGGAGGTAGCTGATGTAGGTCTCGACGATGTTGGGGTCCCCGTCGAAGGAGTAGTCCCATACATGGTCCAAGATGTCCGATTTCGAGACCACCCGCTTGGCGCTCTCGATGAGGTAGCGCAGGACGTTGAACTCGGTGGCGGTGAGTTCCAGCCGGTGGTTCTGGCGCCAGACCTCGTGGGTGCTCACGTCCATGAACAGATCGGCGAAGCGCAGCTGCTCGTCGCCGTCACCGGTGTCGGCGCCCGAGCGTCGCAGTACGGCCCGCACCCGGGCGACCAACTCGTCGAGGCTGAAGGGCTTCGTCACGTAGTCGTCACCCATGGTCAGGCCCTCGACCTTGTCCTCGGTGGCGTCGCGCGCGGTCAAGAACACCACGGGGACCGGGTCGCCCTCGGCACGGAGCTGCCGGCAGACCTCGGTCCCGTCGAGATCGGGCAGCATGACGTCGAGGAGGATCAGGTCGGGCCGCAGCGATCGGGCCTTCACGAGGGCTTCGTTGCCCGAGTTGGTGGTCTCGACCGAGAAGCCCTCGAAACGCAGCGCGGTGGCGAGGAGGTCGGTGATGTTGAGCTCGTCATCGACCACCAGGATGCGTGCGCCGGTCGCCGGGGTATCGAGCATGGCCATCGCCTAGGGCGTCGGCGGTGCGTCGCCGTGACCCCTGCGCTCGATCGCCCGGCGGGCGGCGCGATAACCCCGCCCCGCCCCCCACAGGGTCACTAGCCCAAGGGCTTCGACGACGATCATGGAGGACATCTTCGACTCACCCTCGACCCGGTCGACGAACCGGATCGGCACCTCGCAGATGGTGGCGCCGGCCTGGCGGGCTCGATAGGTCATCTCGATCTGGAACCCGTAGCCCTCGGCGCGCACGCTGTCGAGCTCCACGCGGTCCAGCAGCGACGCGCGGTAGACCCGAAAGCCTGCGGTCGAGTCGGCCACGTGGAGGCCGAGCACCGCCGATGCGTAGCGGTTCCCGCCCCATGACAACAGGTGCCGGCTCCACGACCAGTTCGGGATCGAGCCACCGGGCACGTAGCGCGAACCGATGACCAGGTCAGAGCCGGCTTCGGCGGCGGCCAGCAGCGATGGCAGCTGGGTCGGGTCGTGGGAGAAGTCGGCGTCTATCTCGACGAAGGCCTCGTAGCCCCGTTCGAGGCCCCACGCGAAGCCGGCCCGGTAGGCACTGCCGAGGCCCGATTTCGCGGAGCGGCGCAGCACGGACACGTCGCCCAGCTCGCCTGATGCTGCATCGACCAGATCGGCCGTGCCGTCGGGACTCCCGTCGTCGACCACCAAGATGCCGGCCTTGGGCAGCACGTTGTGGATCGCCTCGAGCATCCGGGTGATGTTCTCGGATTCGTTGTACGTCGGGATGACCACGAGCACGCGCACCAGGTCAGCTTAGGAGATGGGGGCAGGGTCCTCCTGGTCGCCGACCTCAGAGGGCATGACGGGCCGGCGGAACTCTCTGATGGCGACCTGGAGGGCACCACCGAGTGGGATGCCGATCAGCGCGCCGATGAATCCCCCGAAGCCACCACCGACCTGGAACCCCAGTTTGGCGAAGACGAGCACCGAGAGCAGCACCCACAGCGGTGACAACCGAACGGTGCGGCTCATCACTATCGGGTTGAGCACGTGATTCTCGAAGAGCTGGTAGGCGATGAACACGGCGAACATGACGATGCCCGCGACCGGGGAGTGGAAGAGGGCCACGATGACCGTGGGGACACCCGCCAAGAGTCCGCCGATCAACGGCAAGAGGTCGACGAGCGCGACCCAAAGGCCGAGGAGCAGGGCAAAGGGGACGCCGAGGATCGTGAGGGTGATGAACACGATCAGGCCGGCGGCGATGGAGGTGAGGATGTCGCCGAGCATGTAGCCCGTCACCGAGCGCGACACCTCTCTCGACACCCGTACCAAGCGGTCGGCGCGCGCCGTCGGGAACAGTCCGAGGAACCCCCGGGTGAGGATCGGGGCCTCAAGCAGCAAGAAGAACGACAAGATGGCGATCGTGACCAGAGCGACGAGCGTCGACGCGGCGGCCGCACCGACCGAGAGCGCGGGCTTGGACACCGAGCCAACCAGCGTGGAGAGCTTGGGCAGGTTCTTCGACACCCATTGCTGGAGGTGGAACCGCCGCACCAGGTGACCGATCTGGCCTCGACCGTTCTCGGCCTGTCGTACGAGCCCGGGAACCTGGTGGGAGAAGCGCGTCACGGCGCTGACCAGCGGTGCACCGAAGAGGAACACCAGCCCGGAGAAGATGAGCAGGCCGATGACGAACACGAGCGTGGCGCCGTAGCCGCGCCGCACGCCGTGGTGCTCCAGCCAGATGACCGGCGGCGAGAGGAGCACGGCGATGAACACGGCCACCCCGATGTAGAGGATCTCGCTGCGCAGCACCCACAGCAGCACGATGATGAGGCCGGCGAGGACGACCACCCCCACGGTGGCGACGATCGTGGCGATGGGAACCTGACGGGCGTCAGCAGCGCGATAGACCCTCGCGCTCCACGTCGCGGGTTCGACTGGCCCACCGCCAGCCGAGCGAACGGTCCTCTGTGCACCCGAATCGCCGGTCGGCGAACTGCCCTCGGTCCACGTGCCCTCCGGTCCCCCGGCATCCCCCATGAGCGACAGCATTGCAGGTCCACCACGGACCATCGTGTAAGCATGGGGCGGTGGAGGACGAGGTTCCTGGGCCCGCGCGGCCCGACGCGCTGCCAGGAGGCTCCGGCGAACCTGCAGCGGCCCTGACACCCTCGGGCACGCCCCAGCACGACTCCGCCGGCGCCCCGCCGGAGGATCCCGTGCTCACCGCGGCCGTGCCCGCCAAGGCCAAGCGCCGCCCGCGCATCCGCCGAGAGGTCCGCTGGACTATCTGGGCGGTGCTGTTGATCTTCATCTTCGAGTACCTGCTTATCCCCGAGCTCGCCAGTGCGCGCAAGTCCGTCAAGCTGCTCGGCGAGGTCAACGTCTGGCTGCTCGTGCTCGCCGTCATCTTGGAGGGCTGCGCGCTCGCCGCCTATGCCCAGCTGACGTACACCGTGCTCTCCCCGGGAGCGCCCAAACGGCTCCGTCTGCTCCGGGTCAACATGTCGAGCCTCGCCGTCAGCCACGTCCTCCCCGGCGGCACCGCACCGGGGACGGCGGTCGCGTTCCGGCTGCTCACCGAGTCGGGGGTGCCAGGGAGCACCGCCGCCTTCGGCCTGGCCACGCAAGGCGTCGGCTCGGCGGTCGTGCTCAACATCATCTTCTGGCTGGCCCTCCTGATCTCGATCCCGCTCAACGGCTTCAACCCGCTCTACGGCTTCGCCGCCCTGGCCGGGGTGTTCCTGCTCGGCGCCTTCGGCGGGACGCTGCTCCTGCTCACCAGGGGCCAACGACAGGCTGCGGACCGACTGGCCCGCATCGCCTCGCACCTTCCCATGGTCAATCCGGACAAGGTCTCCTCCCTCGTCCAGAACGTGGCCGACCGACTACAGATCCTGCTGCGGGACCCCGGACTCCTCTATCGAGCGCTCGCGTGGGCGGCGGCCAACTGGCTGCTCGACGCCGCGTCGCTGTGGGTCTTCCTCTGGGCCTTCGGCTCGCCGATGTTCCCCATCGACCTCCTCGTCGCCTACGGCCTCGCCAACATCCTCGCCGCCATCCCCATCACCCCCGGGGGCCTCGGCGTCGTCGAGGCGGTGCTGATCCCGACGATCGTTGGATTCCACGTGCCGCGCAACGTCGCCATCCTGGCGGTGCTGTCCTACCGGCTCGTGAACTTCTGGCTGCCGATCCCGATCGGCGGCGCGTCGTACCTCTCACTGCGCTTCAGCGCGAGTGGGCGAGCTGCCCGCGCCCTTCGCACCGAGAAGGCCACACCGAAGCGCCTCGTCACCTGAGGTTGGCGGTCCGCTCGGCACCGTTCGCCGAAGAGCCGGGTAGGTCCGCGTCCGAGACGCCGTGAGAAGGGGCGGATGCGACGACGCGTGCTGGGCCACGAGGGCACGAGGTCTCAGCGCTTGGTCTCGGCTGCATGGGGATGTCGTTCGCCTACGGGTCGCCAGAGAGCCGCGACGAACAGCGCTCGATC
Source organism: Acidimicrobiaceae bacterium (assembly GCA_003155135.1). Lineage (GTDB taxonomy): Bacteria > Actinomycetota > Acidimicrobiia > Acidimicrobiales > RAAP-2 > Bog-515. The sequence goes on from PMFN01000006.1 coordinate 80,857, forward strand.
GCCACCATCGACAGGGCGCTCGAGCTCGGGATCACCATCTTCGACACCGCCGACGCCTCCGGGACCCACCACAATGAACGCCTGATCGGAATGGCCCTGGCCTGCCACCGGAGCGAGGTGCAGCTGGCGACCAAGGTCGGGCTGGTCTCCGACGAGCCGGGCCGGAGGGTCGATGGAAGGCCCGAGCGGCGCCGCCGAACAGCAGCTCGTTCGATCTCAGCAGTCGTTCTCGGTGCGGTAGGCCTCGACCCACTCGGCTGGGACAGTATCGGGCACCGACAGGGTCGCTCCTCGCCGAGGAGCCCTCGTCGTGCGGCGAGCAATCCGCAGGATCACGCTTCGCAGGGCCAGCCACCACATGGCCCAGAGGAATGTGGCGATGGCAGCAGCCTCGATGAGTGACACTTCAACGCCTCCACTCGGCTCCGGACCCCGGTCACCAGCGCAAGGCCCCTCTCCAGATGGTCGCCCGGGGGGCGCTGGGCCACCAGGGCCGTAGGTCACTTCACCGCCTGGGACCAAGGGCCTTCGGCCCTACGCCGGCCACCACTCTGGGCGCAAGATCGCGGCATGAACCGTGTTCATCGGAGCAGTTGCGCGATGTTGTCGATGCTGATGGCGTTTGCGGTCGTCGGCGGCGGACTGGCGGGAATGACCGCCACTCAATCAGCGGGAGCGTTGCCGACGGCGGGCTACTGGCTGGTCTCGGCCGACGGCGGCACCTTCGCCTTCGGTGCGCCGTTTCTCGGCAACCCCATCAGCAGCGGGCCCGACATCTGCAGCGCGCCGGTCACGGTCGGTTCGCAGGTCTGCCGGGCCATCGCTGCGAGCCCGGGGGGAGACGGCTACTGGGTCATGGCGTCCGAGACGTTCGAGGGCGGGACCTCAGGGATGGTCAGCGGCTTCGGTGCCATCCCCCTCACACCCACACCTCCTCCCCTGTCCGGCCTGAACGGCCCTTTGGTCGGCGCGGCGACAACCAGCAACGGTTCTGGCCTCCTGCTTGCGGCCTCTGACGGCGGGGTGTTCGCCTACGGGACGGCGTCGTTCTTCGGCTCGGCGGCTGGCGAGCAGGGTGCCGCACCGATCGTCGGGATCTCGACGTCGTCTGTCGTGAACGGGTACTGGCTCGCTGCAGCCGACGGAAAGGTCCAGCCGTTCGGGGCCGCAATCTTCTTCGAGGACATGTCCACGACACACCTGAACGCACCCATCGTCGGCATCGCCGCCACGTCGGATGGACGCGGGTACTGGCTGACCGCCGCCGACGGGGGCGTCTTCGCCTTCGGGGATGCGTCCTTCGCAGGCTCGATGGCCGGACACCACCTGAACGCGCCCATCGTGGGGATCGCCGGCACGGCTGACAACGGCGGCTACTGGCTGGTGGCCGCCGATGGCGGCGTCTTCGCCTTCGGGGACGCGCCCTTCCTCGGTTCGATGGCCGGACACCACCTGAACGCGCCCGTCGTGGGCCTCGCCGCCAGCGAACCGGCCGCTTGACCAGCCTCGGAGTCAGTCAGCGGCTGGTTCGGCCGTTGCGTGCCGGGGCGAACGATGGTGGGCGGGGCTCGGGCTCGCGGCGGCGCCGAGCCCGCTCGAGCGCCAGTGCCCGCAGCCGGTCCTGCACGCTGATGCCGTTCGTGGTCGGCACCTTGCGCCAACGGCGGTCGGCGCCGAGGGCCCAGGTGTTGGTGTCGTCGGCGAAGCACAGCTCGAGCACCTCGAGCAGACGGGCTTGCAGCAGCGGGTCGCGCACCGGGGTCAGCACCTCGACGCGTCGGTCGAGGTTCCGCTCCATCAGGTCGGCAGAGCCGATGAGCAGCGTCAGCGGGCGCTCGTCGGTTCCGTCGAGGGACTGGCCGCCGAAGCGGTAGATGCGCGAGTGCTCGAGGAACTGACCGACAATCGAGCGCACCCGGATCGTCTCGGAGAGCTCGGGGATGCCCGGTCGCAGGCAGCACATGCCGCGCACGTTGAGCTCGATCGGTACCCCGGCGCGCGAAGCGACGTAGAGCGCGTCGATCATCTCGGGGTCGGTGAGGCCGTTCAGCTTCATCACGATGCGGCCCTGTGGCCCCGCTGCGGCCTCCGCCGCGATCATCTCGAGCAGCCTCGGGCGCACCGTCACCGGCGACACCAGGATCTGGCGGTAGTGGGTCTGTCTCGAGAAGCCGGTGAGATAGTTGAACACGTCACCCACGTCCGCCCCGATGTCGGGGTCCGACGTGAGGAGCCCGATGTCCTCGTAGAGGCGGGCCGTCTTCGAGTTGTAGTTGCCCGTGCCGACGTGGCAGTACCGGCGGATCCCATCCTCCTCTCGCCGCAGCACGAGGGCGGTCTTCGAATGGGTCTTGAGCCCCACGAGGCCGTAGACGACGTGCACCCCCGCCTCTTCGAGGGCCTTGGCCCAGCCGATGTTGGCGAGCTCGTCGAAGCGGGCCTTCAGCTCGACGAGGGCAGCGACCTGCTTGCCCGATTCCGCCGCCCGGATGAGTGAGGCCACGATCGGGCTGTCACCCGACGTGCGGTAGAGGGTCTGCTTGATCCCGAGCACGTCGGGGTCGTCGGCAGCCTGGGAGATGAAAGCCTCGACAGAGGTGGCGAACGAGTCGTACGGGTGGTGCACCAGGACGTCGCGCTCGCGCAGCACGGCGAACAGCTCGGTCGGCGCGTTGCCCGCTGTTGCCAGGTAGGGCGGCGTCATCGGCGTCCACGTCTCTTCGTGGAGGTCGGGTCGGTCGAGCGCGTAGACCGCCCACAGGCCGCTCAGCCCGATCGGCGCCTCGAGCTGGTACACCCCGTCGGGAGAGACCTCGAGCTCCGTCGTCAGCATCTCGCGCACGGCTTCGCTGGCGCCGGCTGCCACCTCGAGTCGGACCGCCCGGCCGAAGCGGCGGCGCCGCAGCTCCATCTCGACCGCCACGAGCAGGTCGTCGGCCTCGTCCTCCTCGACGGCGAGGTCGGCGTTTCTGGTGAGGCGAAACGTCTCGTGGTGCCCGATGGTCATGCCGGGGAAGAGTGTGTCGAGATGGGCGGCGATGACTTGCTCGAGAGGGACGAATCGCTCGCCGTCGGGCATGACCACAAAGCGGGGCAGGACCGGCGGGACCTTGACCCGTGCCACGCGCAGCTCGTCGGTGACCGGGTCGCCCACCTCGACCACCAGGTTGAGGGAGAGGTTCGAGATGTAGGGGAACGGGTGCCCCGGGTCGACGGCGAGCGGGGTGAGCACCGGGAAGATCTGGCGGCGGAAAACCTCGACAAGGTACTCACGGTCGTCATCGTCGAGCGTCGACCAGTCCGAGAGCACCACACCGGCATTGGCCAGGGCCGGGACCAGCTGCTCTAAGAAGATGTGGTCCTGGCGGGCGTAGAGCTCTTGGACGCGCGTCCTGATGACCTTCAGCTGCTCACCGGGACGAAGTCCGTCTGCTGAGCGTGTCCGCACGCCGCCGGCGACTTGGTCCTCCAGGCCCGCCACGCGCACCTGGAAGAACTCGTCGAGCAGCTCGGCGAAAATGGCCACGAACTTGACCCGTTCCAAGAGGGGCATGCGGGCGTCTTCGGAGAGGTCGAGGAGCCGGGCGCCGAAGTCGAGACGCGACAGCTCCCGGTTGGTGAAGCGCTGGTAGCCGAACGCGGCGATCGCCTCGCGCTCCGCGGCCAGCGACGGGCCATGTGGGGCGACGACACCCACGACCACCCCTGCGCTTTCCCCCGCACTGCTTGATGAGCTTGGTAGTGGTTCAACCGACATGATCCTGGCTCATCGTAGTGCGCCACTACGCTACGACCCAGTGCCCCAGACCCACGTCCGCCATCGCTGGCTGCCGGCCTACGAACGGGGGCCCAAGCCCCGACGCCGCACGGAGCTCGGTCTGCTCGTTTTCGGCAGCGTCATCACCGCCGCCCTCTACGCGCTGGCGTCGCTCGGGGCAAAGTCGAAGCTCCCCGACCACCTGGCGCCCTTCCTGGGCGTCGTCCTCGGCCTCTCGCTCGTGGCACACCTCGCCAACCGCTGGCTCGTCCCCAGGGCGAACCCGGTGATCCTGCCCATCGCCGCGCTGCTCAACGGCATTGGCTACGTGGTGATCTCACGATGGAACCTCCAGAACGAGCCCAAGCTCCAGGCGGGATGGGCCGCCCTCAGCGTGGCCCTCTACGTGGTCACCCTGCTCGTGGTGCGCCGGAGCCGTGACCTCGACCGCTATCGCTACATCCTCCTCCTACTCGCCGCCTTCTTGATGCTGGCCCCCCTCATCCCCCACCTCGGCGAGGACATCAACGGCGCCCGCCTCTGGGTGCGCGCCGGCAGTTTCTCCTTCCAGCCGGTCGAGATCGCAAAGATCCTGCTCTGCGTCTTCTTCGCCTCCTACTTCGCCGAGAACAAAGAGCTCCTCTCCATCCCGACGGCCCGGGTCGGCAACCGCCTCGTCATCGACCCGCGACCGCTCATCCCGATCCTGCTCGCCTGGGGCTTCGCCATGCTGGTCATCGGGGCCGAGAACGACATCGGGTTCGCCCTTTTGATCTTCATCTTGTTCATCGGGCTCTTGTGGATCGCCACCGGCCGCTTCGCCTACCTCGTGCTCGGCCTCGCCCTGTTCGGGGTCGGCGCCTACCTGGCAGCCCACCTCTTCACCCAGTTCCACGAGCGGGTCTCCATCTGGCTCGACCCCTGGACCCAGGCGCAGACGGCTGGCTATCAACTGGTCCAGGGCTGGTACGCGCTCGGCTCGGGCGGCGTCGGCGGGGTGGGGCTCGGCCACGGCATCGCCGGGCAGATCGTGCCCGAGGCCACCTCGGACATGATCTTCGCCTCCATCGGGGAGGAGCTCGGCCTGCTCGGCACCAGCGTGGTTGCGCTCGGCTTCCTGCTGCTCGTCGGCGCAGGGCTCAACGTCGCCCAAAAGGCCCGCACGGACTTCGCCAAGCTGACAGCGACGGGACTCACCATCATCATTGGCTTCCAGGCCTTCTTCATCATGGCGGGCGTGCTGCGGCTACTGCCGCTCACCGGCATCACCCTGCCGTTCATGGCCTATGGCGGCTCATCGCTCGTCGCCAACTACGTCCTGATCGCCATCCTGCTGCGCATTTCGGACGAGGGGGCCGCCACCGAGGCCGAACAGGTCTCCGGCGTCGCCCAGCCGGGCGATCGCGTCTTCACCGTTGCGGCCTGACCTCAGGGGGCGCTGACGTCGCCCTCGGTGTCGAGCAGCCGCTCGTCGGCCAGGATCGGGGCAGGGACGCCTTGGCGCAGCGCCAGGGCCAGTGCGTCGGAGGGACGGCAGTCGAGCACCTCGCGTCCCCGGTTCGCCCGCAGATCGACCTCGGCGCGGTAGTTCGAGCCCACCCGGCCCACGAGCCGCACGGCCACGATGTCGACGGAGAACGCCCGCAGGGTGTTGGCGAAGAGCTGATGGGTGAGCGGCCGGGGGGTGGGGGTGCGGTTGAGCGCCTGGGCGATGGCCGTGCCCTCGGCGAGGCCCACGGCGAACTCGAGGGCCCGGAAAGGCGCCTCGGCCTCGCGCAGGAGCACCTTCGGGTACTGCGCCGGCAGCAGCAGCGAGACATCGACGACGTCCATCACGACGAAGGATGCGTGCACGGCCTCGGCCTGGTGCTCGGTGATCGCACCCAGGTCGACCGGTGCCGCATCGACGTGCAGCTCCGTGGCGTCGGTGCCGAAGCCGTCGGTGCCCAGGTCCTCTTCGCCCGGGATCGGCACGGCCATCTCAGCCCGACCGTCGGGCGTAGACGCTCAGGGCGAGTCCAACCCCCATGAAGAAGCACAGCGCCGAGGAGCCGCCGTAGCTCATGAATGGGAGGGGGATGCCCGTGATCGGCATGATGCCCATCGTCATCCCGGCGTTCTGGAAGACGCTGAAGGCGAAGAAGGTGAAGAACCCCGCACAAAGGAGGCGGCCGAAGGAGTCTCTCGCCAACTGCGCGCAGCGCAGGATCCGCCAGGCGACCAGGCCGAGGAGACAGAGCACCCCCGTGGCGCCGACGAAGCCCAGCTGCTCGCCGACGGCGGTGAAGATGAAGTCGGTCTGCTGCTCGGGCACGTAGCCGAGGTTGGTGGCTGCGCCGTGCAGCAGGCCCTTGCCCCACAGCCCGCCGGAACCGATGGCGTTCTTCGCCTGCTGGAGGTTGTAGATGAGGCTCTGCTGGGACGGGCTCTTCGAGTTCTGGTGCAAGAAGCTGGTCAGCCGGGCGATCTGGTACTGGTGGAGGAAGCCACCCTCGATGGCAACGACCACCACCAGGACGGCACCGATGAGCAAGATCACCAGTATGCGTGCGGGCAGGCCGGCCACGGCCAGCATGACCAGCAAGACGATGGTCATGATGATGGCGGTGCCGAGGTCGGGCTGGGCCATGACCAGCACGATGGGGATGCCGGCCAGGATGAGCACACGGATCACGTCGCGCCAGGCCAGGCCGTCCTCGCTTCGGCGTGAGCAGTACGTGGCCACGATGATGATCAGAGCGAGGACGGCGAACTCCGAGGGCTGGATCTGGATGAAGCCGAGCGAGAACCAGCGCTGCGAACCGAGTGCATGGCTCCCAATGGGGCTGAGCACGACGAGCAGGGCGAAGACCAGGGCGCAGTAGAGCAACACGGCCACCGACTCGAGCCGGCGGTAGTCGATGAGGGCCACCACCACCATGGCGACGGCCCCGAGGAGAGAGAACAGCGCCTGGCGCTTCAAGAAGTAGTGCGGGCTCAATCCTTGCTGGATCAGCAGGCCCCGGGTGGCCGTGTAGACCATGATGCAGCCCAGCACCGCCACCAGCAGCGATGCAGCCACAAGCACCCAGTCGACCCTGACCGTACGCCGGGCTGTGCCCATGGATCTGGTCGAAGTCATCACCATGGCTGCATCGCAGGACAGAATAACGGGCATGGCCGCCCTTCTTCTCCCGCCCCTCTCCCTCAGCGCCGTCTTCGCGACGGCGACGGGGGGCCATGGCAACGGGTGGCTCTACGAGGTGCTGGTCAAGGTGGGCGTCCCCGACGACAGTGCGACGACCATCTCGAACATTCTCGTGCGCCCGCTCGAGATCATCCTGATCGCCCTCATCACCTGGATGGTCGCCCGACTGGGCGCCCGGGTGATCCGACGACTCCTCACCACGGCCGCCAAGCCGGCCACCGCCCGTTCTGACTCGCCCCGGGCCGAGCTCAGGGTTCATTCGGTGGTCTCGCTGATCGCCAACGTGTGGCGGGTCGTGGTCTTTTTCGTCGGCGCGTTCATCATCTTGGGGATCCTCGGGGTGGATCTCACGCCGCTTTTGGCCTCCGCCACGGTGATCGGTGCCACGATCGGCTTCGGGGCCCAACAGCTTGTGCGTGACTACCTCTCGGGCTTCCTGCTCACCTTCGAGGACCAGTTCGCGGTGGGCGACGTCATCGCCGTCAACGACACCTCGGGAACCGTCGAGCAACTGAGCCTGCGCGTCACACGGCTACGGGCAGCAGACGGGACCGTTTTCTACGTCCCGAACGGCGACATCCGAAAGCTCGGGAACCTCTCTCGGGGCTGGGCCAAGGCGGTGGTCGACCTGCCGGCGCGCGCGGCGGACGCCGATGAGCTCGACCGGGTGAAGGATGTGATCGGCCAGAGCGCGCGCGACGTCGCCCAGCGTCCCGTCTTCGCCGCCGCCTGCACCGAGCCGCCCCAGGTCCTCGGCCTCATCGCCGCAGACGCAGGCGGTTGCACGGTCCGCGTCACCCTGCGCACCATCCCGACCCAGCGCGACATTCTCCAGCGTGCCCTGCTCGAGGCGGCCGTCGAGCGGCTGGTCCACGAGGATCTCTGGCCGGTGGGCCCACCGGCCGCCGTCTGATCCCCTACTCCCCCGTCGCCGCCTCGGCCGCCCGCCACAGCTCCTCGAGGGGCGGCTCCTCGTGCGTCCAGATGGCGAGCTGGAGCGCCGCTTGGTGCACCAGCATCCCGAGGCCCCCGACAGCGGTGGCGCCCGCCTCGCGGGCAGCAGCGAGCAGCGGGGTCTCCCTCGGGTAGTAGACGAGGTCGGCCACCACCTGGCCGGCGTGGAGGTCCTCGAAGTGCAGCGACGGGGTGCTGCCCGCCAACGCGGTCTCCCCCATCCCTGCGGGGGTTGCGTTGACCACCAGGTCGCAGGCGGCGATGTCGCTGGCCACCCCAACCCTGCCCTTGGCACCCGCCAGCGCCGCCGCCCGACGGGCGTTCTCCGACGTCCTGTTCACCACCACGACCTCCTCGGCACCGGCACCGGCCAGGGCCAGCACGACCGCCCGGGCTGCGCCGCCGGCGCCGACCACCGCGCAACGGGCCCCGGCGGCATCGAAGCCGCACGAGCGGGCCAGCGAGGCGAGCAGTCCCGCACCATCGGTGTTGTGCCCGACGATGCTGGTCTTTTCGGTGACGAGGCAGTTGACAGCGTCGAGGCGCGCCGCGACCGCACTCAGCCGGTCGCAGTCGGCCACCACCGATTCCTTGTGGGGCATCGTGACCGAGAGCCCCGCGATGCCGAGCACCCGCATGCCCGACACCGCAGCCGTGCCCCGGTTGGATCCGACGTGGAAGCCGACCGACACCCAGTCGAGCCCGAGCGCGGCGAAGGCGGTGTTGTGCAGGAGCGGCGAGAGCGAATGGGCGACCGGGTCGCCGATCACCCCGACAACCGTGGTCCGCGCCGTCGGCGACCAACGAGTGGCGCTCACCCGAGCCCCCGGCTCTGGGCCAGCGCCTCATTCGCCAGCTGGCCCGAGAAGGTGGAGGAAAACGCCTCGGTGCCGTCCTTCGACACCACTTCGAAGAAGAGCCAGTCGCCCGGCGGCGGCGACACAGCCGCCGCCAGGGCAGTCTGCGACGGGATGCAGATGGGCGTCGGGGTGAGGCCGGTGTGCAGGTAGGTGTTGTACGGCGTGTCCTTGGCCAGGTCCGCCTTGGTCACCGTGCCGCCGTCTTGGCCGAGGGAGTACAAGATGGTCGAGTCCATCTGGAGGGCCGTGCCCTTGGCCAGGCGGTTGTAGATGACCCTGGCCACGTCGGGCATGTTCTTTTCGACGTATCCCTCCTTCTCCACGATGGAGGCGGCGATGATCACCTGGTAGGGCGAGAGCCCGAGGGCTGTGGCCGACGTCGTGGTGAGCCCGGCGGCGGCCGCCTGGCGGTTGAACTCGGCCACCATCTGGGTGAGCAGCGTCACGTTGCTCTCACCGGGGAGGACGAGGTAGGTCCCCGAGCCGACCAGGCCTTCGAGGTTCGTGCTCCCTGCGGGCAACCAGGGCGAGGTCACCGAGCCATCGGTGGCGTCCTTGTAGAAGGACTGCGGATGGTGCCCGGGTATGGTCCCGATCCGGTTCGCCACCTCGGCCAGGGTGAACCCGGCGGGGATGGCCAAGGAGTACGTGTTCGGGCCACCGGCGAGGAGTTGGTGCACGCTCGCAAAGGAGCTGTTCTGGCGCATCGCGTAGTCGCCGGGCTCGATCAGAGGAGTGCCGTGGACGAACAAGAAGATGCGAAACGCCAGAGAGCTGTCGATCACCTTGCCGTCGACCAGCGCGCTCACCACCGACGAGGTGGACTCGCCCTCGTGGACGCTGAGCACGACCGTTTTGCCGGGCGCCCCCCTCGGGTGGGCCTCGATCTCGTACCAGGCGACCACGGCGAGGATGAGCACCACCACGGCCGCGACGATGCCGAGCACCAGTCGACGGCGACGCTGGCGGGCCGCCCTTCGGCGAGAGCCGCGCCCCGACGTGGCACCTGGTCCGCCGGCGGCGGGCGCATCGTCGTAGAGCTGGACCTCGGCGGGAGCCACCCCCCGGTCGCCCTCGGGTACGCCGGGTGCGCGCTCGTCACCGGGAGGGCCCATCTCGCTCACCGGGCCTCCAGATAGGCCTGGAGCAGCACCACGGCTGCTGCGCTGTCGACCCGTTGGCGCCGGTCGCGTGCCGACCTGCCCGACTGGGCCAGCTGGCGGTGGGCGCTGGTGGTCGTGAAGCGCTCATCGAAGCTCACGACGTCGACCCCGAAGGGCTCGAGCAGGGCGACAAGTTCGTCCGCCTCGGCGAGGGCGCTCGTGGCCGCTTTCTGCCTGCTGCCGTCCAAGGAGAGCGGCAGGCCCACCACGACCGTGCCCACCTCGAGCTCGGCCACGAGGGCGGCGAGGGCGGCATGGTCGGCGGCGGTGTCGCCGCTCCTCGCCACGAATTCGACCGGGAAGGCCATGATGCCGCTCGAGTCGCTGACCGCCACCCCGATCCGCCGGCTTCCGAGGTCCACGCCCATCACCTTGACACGCCGGGAGGGCTGCACCACGGCACTCATCCGCCGTCGAGGAGACGCGCCGCCTGGGCCAGCGCTTCGTCGAGCTGCCCGGGTTCCCGACCGCCCGCCACGGCCACCTCGGGGGAGCCGCCTCCCCCGCCACCGACAACCGCCGCCACCGACTTGACCAGCGCGCCGGCGTCGGGCTGGCCGCCGGTCGCGGCCACGATCGAGACCTTGGTGCCGTCGGGGGACCCGCCGAGTACCACGGCGCGCAACGAACCGGAACGGCGCGCCGCGAGCGCGAGTGCTCGTAGCTCGTCAGCACTGCGGCCGTCGCGCCGGGCCACCAACGTGCCGTCACGGGCCTCGGCAACCAGGGCGGCGGCCTCTGCGGCGACCGCCGAGTCCCGCAAGCGGGCCAGCTCCTTCTCCGCGCTCCGCTGGCGCTCCAAGAGGCGCTCGAGGGCCTCGACCACCGAGTCGGGCTCGGTGCGCAACAAGGTGGCGGTCTCGGCCAGCTGCGCGTCACGCTCGAGGCTGCGCTCGAGCGAGGGGCGACCGGTCAGCGCCTCGATACGCCGCGTGTTCGAGCCGATCGAGCCCTCGGAAACCACCGAGATCGGCCCGATCGACCCCAGGGCGCCGACATGGGTACCCCCGCAGAACTCGAGGCTATGGGGACCGGCCCGCACGACGCGCACCACGTCGCCGTACTTGTCCCCGAAGAACGCGACGGCGCCCATGGCCTCGGCCTCGACCTTCGTCGCTTCGGTGGTGTGGACCTCGTCGTCGGTGAGGACATCTTCGTTCGCCACGCGCACCACGGCCTCGAGCTCTTCGGGGGCCAGTGCCGCGCTGTGGCTGAAGTCGAACCGCAGCCGGCCCGGCGCGACGAGCGACCCTTGCTGGCGGACGTGGTCGCCCAGCACCTGGCGCAGGGCGGCGTGCAGCAGGTGTGTCCCGGTGTGGTTGCGGCGCGTCGCGTCACGCCGCTCACCGTCGATGGTGGCGAGGGCGTCCTGGTCGGCGTAGATCTCGCCCTCGACGCGCGCCCGGTGGGCGACGAGGCCGGGCAGGGCCGGCTTGGTGTCGTAGACGACGGCACGACCGGTCTCGGTGACGATGGTGCCGGTGTCGCCCACCTGGCCACCGCCTTCGGCGTAGAAGGGCGTGCGGTCCAAGAAGATCTCCGCCGTCCCTGGCTCGCTCCCGGCGAGCACGGCGGTGACCCTGGTGGCGAGTGTGTAGTGCTCGCGGCCGACGAAGGTCGTCGGGCCCACGTCGTCGAGCAGCAGACGGTAGGCGTGCTCGTCGGCCGCGGCCGGCGTGCGGGCCGCCAGGCG
>PMFN01000014.1 GCA_003155135.1 Acidimicrobiaceae bacterium
GTCAGCATACCGGGCCTCCCCCACCCCCTCCGGGCACACGAAGCCACGAACGCCGCCCCGCTCACGTCTGCTCGAGCGAGGCCTGGATGCGGCGCTCCAAGAACTTGTGCACCGCCACCTGGGCCTCCTCCTTCGGGCGCACGGCCACGATGGAGCGGCCCTCCTGGTGGACCTTGATGGTGAGCTGCTCGGCCCGGTCGACGGTGTGGCCAAGGATCTCGACCATGGCCCGGATGACGTGCTCGAAGGTGTTGACGTCGTCGTTCCAGACAATCACCGCCCACAGCGGCTCGTCGAAGGACAGCGACTCGGGGTTGAGCGTCGGCTGGGCCGGTGCCTCGACGGTCTGGCTCACCCCACCATCATGTCCGAGGAACGGCACGGCTCAGGGTTTTTCTGTGCCGAGCACCCACATGGCAAAGAACTGCGACCCGCCGCCGTAGGCCTGGCCCAGGGCCCGGCGCACGCCGTCGACCTGGTGCTCGCCGGCCTCACCGCGCACCTGGAGGGCGACCTCCAAGAAGCGGAGCATGCCCGAGGCCCCGATCGGGTTGGAGCTGAGCACCCCACCCGAGCAGTTCCACGGGATGTCACCGCCGTCGAGGGCGGTCGCCCCCTCCTGGGTGAGCTTCCAGCCGTCGCCCTCGGCGCAGAACCCGAGGTTCTCGAGCCACATCGGCTCGTACCAGCTGAAGGGCACGTAGACCTCGGCGCAGTCGAGGTCCTCTCTCGGGTTCTCGATGCCGGCCTGGGCGTAGACGTCTTTCGCGCAGTCCCGTCCGGCCTGGGGGTTCACCTGGTCCCGGCCGGCGAACATGGTGGGCTCCGAGCGCATGGCCATACCCTGCACCCACGCCGGGCGCTTACCGGTCGCCGCCTGCGCCTCGGCGGCGGCCGCCTCGGTGCCGAGCACCATGGCGGCCGCCCCGTCGGACGACGGGCAGGCCTCCAGATAATGCAGCGGGTCCCAGAGCATCACCGACTCCTCGACCATCTGGAGACTGATGTCGGGGATGTGCAGGTGGGCGTAGGGGTTCTTGAGCGCCTGGAGGCGGTCCTTGACCGCCACCAGCATCCCCGTGTCGCGGGGTGCACCCGAGCGGCGCATGTAGGCGCGGATGTGCGGGGCGAAGTAGCCGCCCGCACCCGCCAAGAGGGGTGCCGAGAACGGCTGGGGCACCGACAGCGCCCACATGGCGTCCGAGTCGCTCTGCTTCTCGAAGGCCACGGTGAGCACCCGACGGTGGATGCCGGCGGTGATCAGATGGGCCGCCACCAGCGCGGTCGAGCCACCGACCGAGCCGGCGGTGTGCACGCGGAAGATGGGCTTGCCGACGGCGCCGAGGGCGGGGGCCAGGTAGAGCTCGGGCATCATCACACCCTCGAACATGTCGGGGGCCTTGCCGAGCACCACCGCGTCGATGTCCGACCAGGTGACGCCGGCGTCGGCGAGCGCCCGCTGGGCGGCCTCGCGCACCAGCCCGGCGATCGAGACGTCGTCACGGCGGGACTTGTGATGCGTCTGGCCCACGCCGATGACCGCGCAGCGCTCGGCCATCACCCACGCTCCAGGACGGCGACGAGGTTCTGTTGCAGGAGGGGCCCCGAAGTGGCGTGCGCCAGGGCCCGGCCGGCGGTCCCGTCCAGGATCCGGCTGGCCGCCTCGCCGATCCGGGCCAGCCCGGCCGACATGATCGGGTTGGCCGCCAGCACGCCGCCCGAGGGGTTGACGTCGACGTTGTCACCGAGCGAGAGGGCGTCGCGCACCACCACCTCCTGGGAGGCGAAGGGCGCGTGCAGCTCAGCGATGTCGATGCCGCCGTCGAGGGCGCCGGCGATCTCGCCGGCCTTCCTCGTCGAGGGCGAGTGGGTGAGGTCCCGGGCACCGATGGCGTGGGTCTCCACCCGGTGGTCGATGCCGGTGATCCAGGCCGGGCGCTCGGCCAGCTCGTAGGCACGGCCCCCCACCGCCAGCACGATGGCACACGCCCCGTCGGTGATGGGCGGCAGCGTGTGGCGGCGCAGGGGTGAGACCACATAGTCCTCGGCAAGCAGCTCGGCCACGTCGAACTCCCCCGCCACCTGCGCATTGGGGTTGGTGAGTGCACGGCGACGGTTGCGTGCCGCGATCTCGGCCAGCTCTTGCTCGGTGGTGCGCCCCGAGTCCAGCAGTGCCCGAGCCTGGAGCGCGGCAAGCGAGACCGGGTCGGGCCAGAGCGGGGCCATCACGTAGGGGTCGAGCTGGAGAGCGAAGATCTCGCCGAGGTTGCCGAGCGAGGACTTGCCGAAGCCGTAGACGAGGGCGGCGTCGATGTCGTCCTCCTGCAGCCGCACCCAGGCCTCGTAGAGGGCCCAGGCGGCGTCCATCTCGACGTGGCTCTCCGACCGGGGTGGCCAGACGCCCACCGCGTCGAGGGCGGTCACGAAGCTGAACGGGCCGCCGACGAGGTAGTCGGTCGAGCCCGAGCAAATGAAGCCGACGTCGTCCTTCGTGATGCCGACGTTGGCGAAGACCTCGCCGATCACCGGCAGGAGCATCTCGACCTCGTTGCGCGCACCCTCGCGGCGGAGGTTGTCAGCCTGGGCGAAGGAGACGACCGCCACCGGCCGGTGCCCCTGGCGGGGGGTTGGGGGGCTCACAGGTATTCCTTGTAGGTCTCGTAGTCGGCGTCGGGCTCGCCGTTGGGTCGGAAGTACTTGACCGAGGCGAGGGTCGGGCCGAGCTCGTCGTCGGGCACCCAAACGGCTTCGACCCGCATGCCCATGCGCACCTCGTCGGTCGGGATCTCCTGGATGAGGCCCATGAACGAGAGGTTGGCGCCGTCCAGGAGCACTTGGGCGCAGATGTAGGGGATCTCGATGGTCTGGCCGGCGAAGGGCACGTTCACGATGCAGTAGGTGGTGACCGTCCCCGAGTTCGACAGCACCACCTCATCGGTGGTGGCCACCCCGTCGGTCGGGCACGACCCCCGGGCGGGGACGTAGACCTTGTGGCAGACCGGGCAACGCTGGCCGATGAACTTCCCCTCGGCGAGGCCGCGCAGGTAGCGCGACTGGGCGATGCCGGCAGTGAAGTTGTACTCGAGCCGGATGGGCGTGGCGAGGTGGGTGACCGGGCCGCGCTCACCGCCTTCGGTCTCGGTGGCGGTGTCGCTCACTGCGCCGCGCCCGGATCAGGATCCTCGGGCACGAAGCACCGGATGTCCTGGATGCGCCCGATCCGCTCGTCCTCGGGCACGAACTCGGCCACCACCCGCATGCCGGTCGAGAGACCCTCGGGACCCAGAGCGTCGATCACGTGCAGGAGGGCGGTGTCCGCGCCGTCGAGGGTGATCAGAGCCCAGGCGAACGGGGTGGTGAGCGGGTGCTTGGGCGCGGGCACCGACACCCACGCCCACGTGTCGACGGTGCCGCCGGGACCGACCTCGACCATCGACCCGGTCTCCTCAGCCGTGGTCGGGTCGTACTCGGTCGGTGGCACGATGACTGCACCCCCGGAGCCCTCAACACCCAGGATCCTCCCGTCACGCAGCCCGGTGAGGAACGCTCCGATGACCGGTCCCACCGAGCGCGAGTACGGGTACTCGAGCACGTGGACGTCGGTCAGCACACTGGCGTCGGCACTCTCCACGGCTCCCCCTTCCCGCTCCGTGCCGGCCGCCTC
>PMFN01000039.1:0-29811 GCA_003155135.1 Acidimicrobiaceae bacterium
GTTGGCTGGGAGAGCGGGTGACGGGGGTGCAGCTGCTCTGGGCCAATGTCCAAAGCCTCTAGGCGGCTCGGCCAGGTCGGGCCAGGCTTTGCCGTATGGGTGGTTTCTGCCGTGCCATTGCGTGCTTGGGCTTGGTCGCAGCGGTAGCCACCTCCTGCGGCGGTGGGAAGTCTTCGAGTACCACCACCACGTTGACCACGGGAACGACCGTTCCATCGGTCACTTCGCCTCAGTCGATCAGTTCGACTACGACCACGGCGCCGAGTTCGACCTCAACTACGGCGGAGGCCTTGACGGTGCGGGTCACGGTGAGCCCCGATCACGTCTTCGTGGGGACCGCTGTAACGTTCACCGTCGAGATCCGAGGTCCCGGCACCGGTGACAGCGAAGACGTCCACTTCGGCGACGGGGGAACGTCCGGGGCGAATGCCGGGATGGTCAAGTGTGGAGACACCGCTCGCGCTGACAACGACGGCCACTACGAGCACGCCTACACGGCCCCTGGGACCTACCAGTTCACCGACGAGGTCTCCGTCATCGGCCCCCCACCCGCCTGCGACCGCGAGGACGTGACGGGCACAGCGACAGTGCTGGTCGCGTATCCCATGCAGACAGCCATCGGGGGAGTGGTCCAATCGCCGACGGGCAACATCGCGTGCGGGATTTACTACGGAAGCACCCCCGACGACCAAAAGGTCCACTGTGCCACGCTCTCCCCGCCTCAGACAGCGGACATGACGGTCAGCGGGGCGGTGAAGTCGTGCTCGGGAAGCACCTGCAACCTGGGCAACCCAGGTTTCGAGGTCCCGGCTCTGGCGTACGGCAGCGCAACAGGAGTCGGTCCGTTCCTGT
This sequence comes from Acidimicrobiaceae bacterium, assembly GCA_003155135.1. Classification (GTDB taxonomy): domain Bacteria; phylum Actinomycetota; class Acidimicrobiia; order Acidimicrobiales; family RAAP-2; genus Bog-515. The sequence goes on from PMFN01000039.1 coordinate 853, forward strand.
GTGTATCGGCGATCACGGGGATGACTTGTAGCGTCACGGGTGGTAGGGGATTTACGATTTCCCGCGCTGGTATCGAGCTGATAGGCGGCTGAACTCGTCGGTCACCAGACCCCACCGACCGACCGACCGACCGGATCTGGGTATCGGACTCGCCGGGAGATCCGTCCTCCTCGCTGCTCGCGCACGTCCCGTCTGATTGCCTACAGTCGAACTCATGCCAGAGCCCATCGCAGACTTGTTCAATGCCCTCCTGAAGGCACTGCTTGCCGCAGAGCAAGAGGACAAGAAGGCGAATGACCTGGAGTCACTTGTCTCCAATGCCGGACAGGATGACGCTTTTGCGGCGGGAGTGCTCGCGATCGGCTCAGCTCACGAAGAGGTCGTGAGGGCCTGCGTGACGTTGGTGGAGGTCGTAAAGGACTCTCCCAGCCAATAGAAGCCGAGGGGCTCCGGGCTGAGCTTGCCCTTACGGAGTGGTCAGTAGGATTGAACGTCGCACGCGACTTCTCGTGACATCAACCCTCCTATGCATGCTTCGGCATCGCCGCGTTGATGGTTGCTTGGGGTGGCTGGCATCTACGGACGTGGGCGTACCGAGCCGTTGATTCTCCAGCCACTCGTGCACGTCGTCGTGATCGGCGGAATCGTGATCTGTGCTGTTCGGCAAGTCCGCCCTGGTCGGATGGCTGCTCTTGGACGCCACGTTCGGTGCCGTCAACCTGTGGCGGCTCTTCCAGCCCAACGAGAGGCGAGTCTTCGGGCCTTCGGCATGTGGCGGAATTGCCGGTCAGTCCCCGCGCTCGGCCTCCAAGAGCCGACTGCCGAGCGAGCGTCTGAGGTGCAGGCGCCGTCAACGGTCGATCCGGCAACAGGTTGCGTCGCGCCCGGCCTCACGGGCGGTCGCGCTGCGCGTCTCACTTCCTGGAACCTACGATCGTCCGGGCACGTCGCGATGAGGAGTGCAGATGAGGAAATGGAACTACGTAGCCATGGGCCAGATCGGGCTTTCAGGGATCACGGCGAAGGTGGCAAGGCCGTTAGCCAGCTCGATCTCGAGAAGGACCGGACGCCCGGAGGGCCAGGTCCTGGCCCTCATCGGGGCAGGATTTCTCGCCATCTCTTTGATCGACTTCCTCCGCACGGTCGACTCTGTCGTCGCTGCCGGGAGAAGGGTCGAACCTTTGTCAAAGACGCCGGTTCCCTGAATTATCGGGAGGTGCCACCCAGTGCGACACCGCTTGGCCGGCAGAGCGTTGCCAGGTCGTGCCGTGTGGCAGATACCTCGGGTTGTTCGCCCGGGTGTCGGTCAGGCCAGAGACGCTGCCCACGTCGCTAGGAAACCGGCTATTCGAGATCGGGTTTCTGCCGGCGGGCGAGGTCCAACTCGAGGAGTGCGATCTCCGTGCGGAAGTCGTCCATGACTCGATCTTCGTAGGTCTGGCAGCCAGGGCAGATCAGCCCACCGTCGTCGACCTCGATCCAGCCGTGGACCTCGTCGGGGAAGGCCCCGTCCTCGAAACGGCGCCGACACCGTTCACAGTCAGTGCCGCGCACCACCTCTGCTTCTTCGCAGAGCGCCTGCAGCTCCTCGGGGGTGAGGCACGCCTCGCAAGACATTGACCCGTCTTCGAGGACCTCCCATTCGGTGGCATCGAGCTCGATCGTCCAGTCGATCCGCCGACAGCAACGCACGCAGGTCCACCACTCACCCATCAGCCGCACCCAATCGCCGCACATCGGAGCGCTGCCCGGCCGACACTCGGCGGCCCGCAAGGGAATTGATGCGCCTCACCGCCGCGGAGCGGAGCCGCACCTTCGACCCGACGGGGAGGGCGACGGATTGCACAGCTGAAAGCTAACTGAGGAAGTCCTCGAATTCGCGGATCGCAGCAGACCTTCGGCCAACCCCGCAGGGACGGGGATCCGGTGCGAAACCCGACGCCGTCCGCCACGCCACGTGACGTGACGTGACGTGACCTGACCCCGGTTCGAACCTTCTCAGCCGTCCAGTCGGCACAGCCGACGGTCCGGGCTTGCCCGGACACTGCCTCGGAACGTCGTCAGCCACGCAAGGCTCCAGGCGCACAGCCTCCGGGACAGGTCTTCCCATGCTCCGTTGGCGCCGACGGCGCCGACGCGTCAGTCAGTCGCACCCCCGAGAGCGGGCACCTGGGGGCTTTCGGCCTCACGCCTCAGGATCTCCCAGAGCGCCTTGTTGCCGGCTATGCCTGTTGAGCCCTTCGTGCCTGCTCAGCGGGTGTGACCGCTGCCCTCGTGATGGAGAAGCCGCCTGGCCGCAGGCGTCGTGCCCACGCCTTGGCGGATCGGGCCTGCTCACGCAACGCAGCGGGGATCCGTGCAGAGAGCTGCGGCGGCCACGTCCGCAGGGCCGACGCACCTACGACCGCCGCTGGAAGGCAGAGCCAAAGCCACAACATCGGGCGTACTCCTCTCTCTCGCTCAACATCGTCAGGGCCGCCACTGACACGGCGCACACACCGCGCTGACAGGGAATGCACCGCCCAGTCGGGCGTCCGCTCAGCGCTGCGACTCGCGCTCTGCGCACCGTCGAGAAGTCGGGTACCTCGTCATGGATCTGCGCCGATCTACGATGCGAACGCAGGTCCCGGGCTCGTACTCCCGAGACCGACATCGACCTGAAGGGCGGCAGCATGACAGGACCACCGCAGGGGGGCGCAACACCTCCGGTACAGCTCCGGTGCCCCAACGGGCACCCGATCGCGCTCGACGACCGCTTCTGCCCGATCTGCGGCGCCGTCCTGCCGGCCCGCTGTGCCAACGGTCACGTTGTCGCCCAAGGCCAGCAGTACTGCCGGATCTGCGGCGCAGCCGTCGTCGTCCCCGGCCAGCTCCCCCCGCCCGGTGGCGCACCCGACGAGGAAAGCTCGAAGAACACCTGGTTGATCGTCGTGGTCGTGGTTGTGGCGGTGCTGGTCGTCGGCGGCATCCTCGCACTGGTGCTGTCCTCCAACTCGCCGAAGAGCACGACGACCACCACCACTGCCTCGAGCGAACCGCGCACCACCACGACCAGCGCACCTGCGACCACCACCACGGCCCCCGCCACGACGACGACAGCGGCCACGGTTATCGTGCCCAACGTCTACGGGCAGACCGCAGCGGCCGCGCAGGCGACCCTCGCCAGCGTGCGCCTGGTCGGCCAGACGGGTCCGACGACCACGTGCACGGGCTCGGAGGTCGCCGGCACGGTGGTACGGACGTCGCCCACCCCAGGGGTGAGCGTGGCGCCGGGGAGCACAGTGACCCTGACGGCCTGCACCGCCCCGTAGGCGTGCCCGGCCACGTGTCACGATCGGGCGACCGTCGAGGAGGTTGCCGTGCGCATCCTGGTGATCGGCGGGACGCAGTTCATCGGACGCCATATCGTCGAGGCGGCCCTGGCGGCGGGCGACGAGGTGACGTGCTTTCACCGAGGTCGGACCAATCCGGGCCTTTTCCCTGAAGCGAGCCATCTCATCGGGGACCGAGACCAGGACCTCTCCGCGCTCGACGAGCGAGCGTGGGATGCCACGATCGATACGTCCGCCTACGTGCCACGCCAGGTCCGTGCCCTTGCAGCCGCCCTCGGTGGGCGTGGCGGGCAGTACGTCCACATCTCCTCGGTCTCGGCGTATGCGTTGACCAAAGACCCGGGTGGCACCGAGGACCTCCCACTGGCCGAACTGGATGATCCGGAGACCGAGAAGGTCAACGCGCACACCTACGGCGGCCTCAAGGCACTCTGTGAGCGGGCGGCGGTGGAGGCCTTCGGCGGCGGTGATGCCGAGAAGGTCACCATTGTGCGCCCCACCTACGTGGCCGGCCCCTACGACCACACCTACCGCTTCACGTGGTGGGTGGAGCGGGTGGCCCAAGGAGGGTCGGTGCTCGCTCCCGGACCACAGGCCAACCCTTTCCAGGTCATCGACGTGCGCGACGTTGCGGCGTTCGTGCTGCTGCTCGCCCACGAGTGGTCCGGCGGCGCGTTCCACGCAGTCAACCCGGCCCCTCCCTTTTCTTTCGGCTCGTTCCTCGAGACTGTCGTCGCCACGGTTGGCCCGGCGGGCACCGAACTCGTCTGGGTGGACTCGGACTGGCTTGCAGCGCGGGGTATCAACTCCCGGGAGCTGCCGCTTTGGGAAGGGACCGCAGAGGGGCGCAATGCGAGTGCGCTCGACCCGAGCAGGGCGAATGCCCGGGGCCTGGTGGCTCGCCCGCTGGCCGAGACGGTGATGCAGCTCCACGCCGCCGAAGCCGTCTCGCCCACGCCGTCGGCCGGCATCGGACTCGACCCGGACCGCGAAACTCGCCTCCTCTCGGAGTGGGTAGCTCGCTGACTGGGGCGCGTGGTGGTGCTCGCTCTGTAAAGGCTGACCGGCGTCACTCTGTTCCCGATCGCGCGCACCTGCTCGGGGGCCGCCCTCATCCGATCGGGTGCACGGTACCGAAGACCACTCATGGGAGACCCAGCAACCGAAGAAATGGAACGATCGATCCGGGCCCTTCGAATTGCCCTCGCACGAGTCGAGCGGGCGATCGACGCGGTCGGTAACCGCCAAGTGGTCGCTCACCACATCGCACCCGCGGAGCCCGCCATGTTGGAGAGGATGGCCGGCCACCTCCGCCAGATCCTTGGAGGCTATGCCGAGGTCGAGTTGCCGGTGGCGGCGCTGGTCGGCTCCGCTTCTCGCGGCATGAGGGCCCGGGGACCGGACGAGATCCAGTCCCCGGGCCAGCCACAGGGCACGTCGGTCGGGCTGGGACGGTGTCCATCCTGGAGCGAGAACGACAGCTGGTGGTAGGGCTTGGCGCTCTTGTGCCGTGCCCGAGGAACGTCGCAGCGATCCATGCAGCGCCCGGCACGAGAACGAGCAGGAGTGCGCCGTCGGCCACCCAATCGTAAACAGCCCAACGACTCCGACGAACGCGGCCACCACCTGAGCCGAACCGACGGGGTTTCTTCCCCAATGCGCGCCTCAGAAACTGCCATCCGCGGCGCGGGCGTCCTCCGAGGGTCCGTCAGCGAGCTCGCGCAGTCTCGGTGAAGTCCAGCTCAGAGCGACGCGGTTGAGAGCATCGCGTCGTACCCGGCAGATGCACCTCCACCACGGTGCTCATGGCTACAGTTGGCGAGAGCAGCAATAGGGGCCGCTCAACAGAAGGGGAGCCCCAAAGAAGGGCAGCATGGCTGCAGACGTAAGCGACGACTCCTCTGGCGTAACTGGCGCCACACCGTCACCGCACCGGCAGGGTCGCATCCTCGTCGTCGAAGACGATCCGGGGACCCTCGACTTCCTCGCCTTGGCGCTCGAACGCTCGGGATTCGAGGTCGCGACCGCCACGTCGGCAGGCGAAGGCCTCGAACTGCTTGCAACACACCGCTTTGACGTGCTCTTGGCGGACATCGGGTTGCCCGGCATGTCCGGGTTCGACCTGGTGCGCGAAGCAAAGCGGCTCGACCCCGACCTGGCGATCGCGCTCATGACTGCCGACGCCAGGGTGGATGTGGCGGTGCAGGCCCTGCGCAGCGACGTCGACGACTTCTTGCCCAAGCCCATTAGTCCGGTTGCCCTGATCGAGCAGGTCGATCGCCTCATCGAACGCCGCCATGCGAAGAAGTCGGGCCCACCCCAGCAGGTGCTCGCCATCGGCGCGCATCCCGACGATGTCGAGATCGGCGTCGGGGGCATCCTTCTCGGTCATCGTGAAGCCCACGATCAGATCACGATCCTTACCCTCAGTCATGGCGCCCGTGGCGGCGACGCCGCCATCCGGGCGGAGGAGGCGTCGAAGGCAGCGGCCTTGCTCGGCGCCGAGCTGATCCTCGGAAACCTCGACGACACGCGCATCGCCATTGGTGACCCGACGGTCGGGATGATCGAGGACGCCATTGCCGCCACGGCGCCGGCCATCGTGTACACCCACACCCTGTGCGACCTGCACCAGGACCATCGCAACGTGCATCGGGCCTCCATGGTCGCTGCCCGCAACGTCCCGAGTGTCTACTGCTACGAGAGCCCCTCGGCCACCGTGAAATTCGAACCGGTCCGCTTCGTGTCGATTGACGGGGCGATGGAAGGGAAGCTCGAGGCAATCCGCTCCTACCAGAGCCAGACCGCCGTGCGGTCCTATCTCGACGAAGAACTGGTGCGGGCGACCGCTCGCTACTGGGGCCGGTTCGGCCAGACCAGGTACTGCGAACCCCTCGAAGTCGTCCGCGACCGACCGCCTGCCCGGTCCTTCGGACCAGGCGAGTAGCTCGTGCTCTCAGCCGCGCCGGACTTCCTCTCCGACACCCACGTCCATTCCACCTTCTCCGACGGACGTGACACCATCGAGGAGAACGTCGCACAGGCTCGCCGTCGCGGCCTTCACCGGATCTGTCTCGTCGACCATGTCCGCACCACCACCACGTGGGTTGGGGACTTCGTCGCCGCCACGCAAGCGCTCGCCGCCACCGACCGTGGGTCCCACGAGGTGCCCCTCGAGATCCTCCGTGGGGTGGAGACGAAGGTCCTCGATCAAAAGGGTGGGCTCGATCTCCCCGCGGACCTGGGCGGTCTCGACCGCATCCTTGTCGCCGACCACCAGTTCCCGATGGCGGACGGGCCGCACCACCCCAAAGAGGTGGAGGCCGATCGCGCGGCTGGCCGCTACCGAGATGCCGAGCTGGCGGACGTGCTCATCGAGTCGGTCGGCAACTCCCTCCCAGCCGTCGCAGGCCGCGGCATCCTCGCCCACATGTTCAGCGTGCTGCCGAAGGTCGGGATGGCAGAGACCGACCTCTCGCCCGCCGGGCTCGACTGGCTGGCTGACGAGTGCCTCGCCTTCGACGTGGCACTCGAGGTGAATGAGCGCTGGGCCTGCCCTTCGCCGAGCACACTTGCCCACTTCATGGCTCGAGGGGTGCGCATCGTGTGTGCCACCGACAGTCACCGCGCCGAGACCATCGGCGTCTACGAGAAGGTCCGCAGCATCGTCGACGAAGCCACCGTCCTGGCCGAGGGAGCAGAGCGCCAGGATGTCTGAGCCCCTGAAGCGACAGACCGTGCTGGTCACCGGCGCCGGCGGGCCCGCTGGCGTCTCGGTGATCCAGGCGCTGCGTGCATTGGGACACGCCACCGTGGGCGCGGACGCGTCCGCCGACGCGGTGGGAATCCGGCTGGCCGACGCTGGCGGCGTGCTGCCGCGAGCCGAAGACGCCGACTACGCCAGCGCACTCTGCACACTCGCCGCCGAGCATGGCGTGACCTCGCTCATCCCGACCGTGGCAGAAGAACTAGTGGCCTTGCACGACTGCTCAGGTGTGCTCAGTGCCGCAGGCATCGCCTACTGGCTGCCGTCGCCCCGGGCAGTGGTGTCGTGCACCGACAAGTGGCTCTTCCACCAGGCGGCGACGGCTGCGGGCACTGCGGTACCCGAGACGGCGCTCGGGACGACCGAGGGCGTCACCGGGCCCTGGGTGATCAAGCCACGTCACGGGCGGGGGTCGCGCGATATCTACTTCTCCGATGACGCGGACGAGGTCGCCGAGCTGGTCTCGCTCGTCCCCGACCCGCTGGTGCAGCACCGGCTCTCGGGGAGCGAGTTCACCGTCGACGCCCTGGTAGACGAGCGGGGAAGGCTGGCGGCGGCGGTGCCGCGCTGGCGCCTCGAGACCAAGGCCGGGATCTCGACGTTGGGCGAGACGTTCGTCGACGACGCCGTCACCCAGGGCGTCGGTGCCCTCCTCGGCGCCCTCGGCCACACGGGGCCGGCCAACGTCCAGGGATTCGCCGCCGACGCGCCGGCGGGCGGTGGGCGCCAGGTGGTCTTCACCGAGGTCAATCCGCGATTCTCGGGGGGGCTGCCGCTGTCAATTGCTGCGGGCGCGGACCTGGTCGGCCAGTATCTGCGAGGCATGCTCGGCCTCGGCCTCGAGGCCGAGCGACTCGGCTTCCTGCCGGGCGTGCGGATGTACCGCTACTTCGCCGAGATCTTCGAGGGCCCTGCCTGACGAGGGACGTTCAGTGCGCCCCGCCGAGGCGGTCGAGGATCTCGAGCAGGAGCGGAAGCTGGAGCGGCTTGGTCAGGTACGCGGCCGCTCCCTGGTCGACCAGGCGCTCGAGCCGGCCCGGCGTGGCATCAGCCGAGAGGATCACGACGGGGATCTCCGAGGTGACTGGGTCGCGTCGAAGCTGGTGGAGGACCTCTTCTCCGTCCATGTCGGGAAGGTGCAGATCAAGGAGGATCAAGCTCGGGCGCAGCTCCTTGGCCAGCTCGAGCACCATCTTCCCCTGGATCGCCACCTGGAGGGTCTCGCTGCGACCGGCGAAGAGGCGCTCGACGACCCTGAGGCTGGCGAGGTTGTCCTCTGCGTAGAGGACCGTCGCGGCCCCCGGCGTGCCCGCCCCACCGCCGTGCCCGTTTCCCGACACGCCCGCAGAGGAGAGGGTGCCGATGGGTAGCGTGACGTGAAACGCCGACCCTTCCCCCTGGACGCTCTCGGCGGTCAGCGACCCGTGCATGGCCTCGGTCAGGGCCTTGGAGAGGGACAGGCCGACGCCGGTGCCCTCGACACCCATCGTTTCGGCGCCGAGGCGGTCGAACGGCTGGAAGAGGCGGTCCATGTCCTGCGCTGCGATACCCACACCGGTGTCCGCCACCGTGCACACGAGGGTCGTCGGCGTCGCCCCGCCGCTCGAAATGGTGACGGTGCCCTCCTCGCGGTTGTACTTGATGGCATTGGAGACCAAGTTGAGCAACACCTGCTTGAGCCGCTGTCGATCCGCCTGGACGACGCCTCCGATGTCGGAACTGAGGAGGTTGACCCGTCTCGACGCGGCAAGCGGGCGCAGCAGGGACAACGACTCTTCGACCACCTCGGCGAGCACGATCGCCTCGAGGGACATCGAGATCTCCCCAGCTTCAATGCGTGAGATGTCCAAGATGTCGTTGATCAGGGCGAGCAGATGCTCGCCGGCGGCCACGATGTGGTTGACGCTGTCAGCATTTTCCTCGCCGAGCTGCTCGAGTTGGAGGAGCTGGCCGAAGCCCAGCACCGCGGTGAGCGGGGTCCGCAGCTCGTGGCTGATCCTGCTCAAGAATTCGTCTTTCGCCTGCGTGGCGGCGATCGCCTCGTCACGGGCCACCTGCAGCTCGCGTTCACGCTCCCTCACCAGCGCAGAGGCGCCCAACAGCAACGACTGGAGACCTCCGACTTCGTCGTCGGCTACCCAGAACCGCTCCACTTCCTCGCCGTTCAGGAACTTCTCCGTGTTGCGCCGCACGTCGCCGATGCGGCGGATGATGAGGCGCAAGACGAGCACCATGGTCAAGACCCCGGCGCCGACCCCGAGCACCAGGCTCGCAATGGTGATGATGCGCACGGCATTCTCGTAGTTCTGCACCTGCGCCTGCTGGGCGGCCAGCATCTGTCGCTGCGACGCCTGCACCGCGCTGAACTCGGCTCGGATGCGGTCCTCGACGGTCTTGCCGGTCAGTAGCTCGGTGGTGAGCGCCGGGCCGTGGAGGCTGCCGTTCGCCACGCCGTTCTTGATGGTCTCGAGGATGGTGAACTCCTCGACGCCTAGCGCCTTGAGCCTCGCTGCCTGCTCGGAGCTGAAACCGTCGCCCGTCTGCGACGACAACAAGATCGGCTGCAGCTTGACCTGGGCGTTGGTGTACGGCTGGAGGAACACCGGATCCCCGCTGGCCGCGTAGCCGCGAATCCCGTTCCCGGCGTCGGTGACAAGCTGGAGCACCTGATCGGCGGTGGTCAGCGACGCGTTCGTCTGGGCCGTCGCACTGAAGAGATCGTCGAGCTGCTGGGTCAGGGCCAGGTTGGCGCCGCCCATCACCAGCAGGGCGACGATCGGAGGCGCAAGCACAGCGACACCCTTGAGGCGCAGCGGCGCGTTGAACCACCAGCGTCCAAAACGCGTGCGTGGCGCCACGGCGCGAGGTTCAGCCACGTGACCCGCCCACGGTCGGGGTCACCACTCGTGAGCGAACACTGTGCGCTCCGACATTCCTTCGGCCGGTGGGGAGTGGCTCTGCACCCACGGGAGGCATCCGGCGTATCCTTGGCGCAGGGATCCCCGCGTTTGGAGTATCGATCCGTGCTCACCGATCTCAGCTTGGCCGGCAAGTGGCTGCTCGTGGCGCTCGTCGTGCTGGCTGCCGTGCCACTGCTGGTGGCGCTCTACCAGTTCGTCCTCATCACCCTGTTCTACCGGCACAATCATTACGACGAATGCGCCCCCTTCTTCCCGCGCACCGCGATCTTGCTCCCTGCATGGAACGAGGCGGCGGTCATCGGCACCTCGATCGACCGCCTGATGCTGCTCGACTATCCCATGGATTCGCTCCGCATCTACGTGATCGACGATGCGAGTACCGACGCAACTCCGGTTGTCGTCGCGGAGAAGGCCGAGCGCTACCCGGGCCGGGTGTTCCACCTGCGGCGTGAGCAGGGCGGTCAGGGCAAGGCGCACACGCTCAACTTCGGCCTCGAAACCGTGCTCGCCGACCACTGGATGGAGGCGCTGCTCGTGATGGACGCCGACGTCATCTTCGAGCCGGACGCCCTGGCCAGGATGTCGCGCCACCTCGCCGACGACTCTGTCGGGGCGGTCGCCGCCTACATCAAGGAGGGCAGCCGCCCGGGCAACTACATGACGCGCTTCATCAGCTACGAGTACGTGGCCGCCCAGGCGGCGGCGCGCCGGGCGCAGAATGTCATTGGGGCGATGGCCTGCCTGGCTGGCGGGGCGCAGTTGCACTCACGGGCGAACCTCGAGGCCATTGGCGGCCGGATCGACACCTCATCATTGGCCGAGGACACCTTCACGACGTTTTGGACCCAGCTCTCGGGCCGCAAGGTCATCTTCGAGCCGCACGCCATCGTCTGGGCCGAAGAGCCCGGGAGCATCGACGGACTGTGGAAACAGCGGCTGCGCTGGGCGCGCGGGAACGTCCAGCTGACCCGGAGCTTCTCGGGGCTCTGGTTCCGTCGCTCGCGCGAACACCGGCTTGGCAGTATCAGCTTCGGGCTCTTCTGGTTCAGCGTCTTCTTGCTACCCGCCTTCATGGTCATGGCCTCAGCCGCACTGGTGACCCTCTTCTTCGTCGACTTCTCCCAGGCCTGGGAGGCGTTTCGCTTTCTGTGGATCATCAACGTCGTCTGCTACGTCTTCATCACCACCTTCACCCTCTTCATCGACACCGAGGTGGCCCGGCGCTGCTGGCGTGAGGCGATCCTGTTCCCCGGCGTGGTGAGCCTGGTGATCATCGCCTACACCTGCTTCCCGAAGGGCTTCGCGTGGCTGGTCCACCACGGGGCCGGGGACGTCGGGTTCAGCGTCACCCACCACGATGTCCACTGGCTCATCCTCTTCGCCTTCGTTTGGCTCTCCGCGTGCATGTTGGTGGCTTGCGTCGCAAAGCTCCTCGAGCCGCATCGCGGGGGCCGCTTCCTGAGCCCTCTGTTCGTCTACATCGGTGGCTACGGCCCACTGCTGTGTGCCGTCGCCTTCTCCTCGTACATCAAAGAGCTGCGCCACGCCGACATGCGCTGGGAGAAGACCGAGAAGGTCGGCAGGGGCGCAGAACACACCCGTGCGATGGAGCAGCTCCCGTGAACCCGCCCGAAGCCGGTCCGCCGCACGTGCCGTTGCCGCCCACCCGACCACTCGCTCGTGATGCCGCCTTCGAAGAGGAGATCCGTTCGACCGTCGCCTTCGAGCGCAAGCTCATGGTGCGCGGGATCATCGCGGCCGCCATCGTCGCCGTCGTCGTCGTGGTCCGCACGCTCTATCTCTCCTGAGGGCTCAGGGCGTCCTCCGCTCAGGCCTCACCGCCCACCACCGGGGCCGCCAGGTGAATGCCGCCGAGCGAGCCCAAGAAAGTCGTGTCGCCGTAGCTGAACACCCCGCCGTCGGCGCCGAACAGCCAGTAACCGTTGCCGTCGGGGCTCTTGTGCAGCCCGACGATGGGGGCAGTGAGCGCCGCGCCGCCGAGCGAACCGTAGAAGTTGGCGTCGCCGTAGCTGAAGACCCCGCCATCGGCGGCCACCAGCCAATAGCCGTGCCCGCTCTGCGACGACTCGATGCCGACGATCGGTCGGACGAGGTGGGTGCCGCCGAGCGAACCGTGGAAGAGCGCATCGCCGAAGGCGAAGACGCCGCCGTCGGCGGCGACGAGCCAGTAGCCCCCGCCGTCGGGAGTGGCGGTCATGCCGACGATGGGGGAGTTGAGGTGTTTTCCGCCCATCGAGCCGTAGAAGCCTGCCCCGCCGTAGCTGAAGACCCCACCGTCGGCGGCGACGAGCCAGTAGCCCGCCCTGCCGGCCGCCATTCCGACGACCGGGGCGTTCAGATGCTGGCCGCCGGTCGACCCAGAGTAGAGCGCATCGCCGAACGAGAACACCCCGCCGTCGGCGGCGACGAGCCAGTAGCCCCCCGACGACGGAGTGTCGGCCATGCCGACGATCGGAGCGTTCAGTGCCCGGCCGCCCATCGACCCGTAGAACCCGGCGCAGTAGGAGAAGATGCCACCGTCGGCGGCCACCATCCGGTAGCTGTCGGCCGACGCCGTGCAGCTGACCGGCTGGCGCGCCGCGCCCGAGTTGGGATCGATCTCGAGTGACGACTCGTCGACCGCTTCGAAGGCACTGGCCGGAATGGTCTTGAGCTCTGCAATGAGCGACGGGGGCCAGGCGTTGTCGGCCGTCCCCTGGAAGTACCAGTTGCTCCCGTTGTCGGCCACGATGAGCCCGTACTGCTGCAGCGCTCGGAGCACCACCTGGGCATCGGCGGAGTACCCCGAGATGTTGAAGGTGGACTTCAGACGGAACCGTGCGCCCATGGGCGGCAGGTTGGGGTTGGCGGCCGAACCGGCTTCGTGGCGTGCGGGCCACAGGTACGACGTGTCGGTGCTCTGGGCGGTCATGGGCTGCGGCGATGGCCGTCTTCACAGCATTGAGCACCGTCGAGTTCAACATGCTCTGCTCTATGCCGACGCCAGCGATGATGCCATCGACAAGCGCCTTGCCAGCGGGCTTCGAGTCGTTCTTAGCGGCGGCATCGGACCCGGCCTTAGCGGATTCCGAACCTGCATGTGCCACGTCTGGCGTTTTGGACGTAATCCCATCGGCCACGTTCTGGCCCTGCACGGCGCCCGCCGCCCTGGCATCGCCAGTGTGGAGCAGGAGCTGGTTCGGCGTCGACATTGCGTTGGCGAGCGACGCTGTGTCGATGATGGGCTTGCCCGCGATGAGGCCGGTCGCTTGCGCTTGCGCCTGAGCGAGTGCGAGGTTCGCCGTGTTGGCCAGCTGCTGGTTGAGCTTCGTTGGCAATGCCTTGGCGAGTTGGTCGGCTGCTGCCGCCGTCGCCTCGGCCTGACTCCCTTATTTCCTGCGACGAGCCGCCGAGGCGCTCGGACTGGAACTGGTGGACCAGCTGCCGCGCACTGCTCCCGTAGTCCGAGCTTACCACCCGCCCCCGCCGCCAGGGACGCAGCCGATTGGTGGTCAAGCCGCAACGGGCAAGTACCCCAAGGTGGAAGTGAGCTTTACTCCCGAGGAAAAGGTTGCGTTCCAGAAGTGGTGCGGACCGGCGCGATGGGTCAGCACGTCTGGGCACGGTGGGCAAGAAAGCGACTCAAACGCCGCAATGTACGCTGCCGTCAACCAGATGTTGGAAGGCAAGGACCCCGGCAAGGGCCAGGCTGCCAACATGGCGCGCACCATGCTCCATGCCTGCAATATGAAGTCGACCCCATCGAAGCAGACCATCTACCGCGGCACGGGTGGTGGCGAGTTCAAGCCAGGTCAGCTCGACGCCTGGAAGAAGGCGCTGGCAGCAGGCAAGACGGTGGACTTGTCTGTCCCCATCATGTCGAACACCTACGACCCCGGCGTCTGGGCAGGCAACAACTACCGTTATGTCATCGACCCCGGCGCGCTGACGCTTGATGCTGGCCACTCCATGCTGACCGGTGAGTACGAGACGGTCACCGGTGGGATGTTCGAGGTTTACGAAATCGAGCCGAACCCGAAGAACCCCAGCCAGACCCTCATCAAGATGCGCCAGGTAGCGCACTACGCGCAATAAGGCCCTGACCAGGGACTTTGGAGTGTCTAGTAATCTAGAGGCCATGACCACCACCCCCGACCCCAACGAGCCGCAATGGACGTCCGAAGAGATTGCCAAGCACCCGCACTGGCGCGCGTCAAAAAAGGCGCACATGCTCGTGGAGAGGCTCCACCAGCACAACATTCAAGTGGCGGCTGGCCTCATCCCCGAGGACTCCCCGCCGACATGGACGACCCAGGACCAGAAGCCCGACGAGAAGGGCCTGCCGTGGTGGTTCGGCCCCAACTACAACCCGTCACCCGAGATGCTCGAAGGGATGAAGAACGAGGCGCTCGGCACGTCCCCCGGTGACAACGGTTCGGTCACACCCAGCTCTTCCTAGAGGGCATCCCTGAACATCCGCGGATGGCGTGGGTGATGACACCGGACTGGACCTCGTCCCAGCGAACGAGCCCGGGAAGGATCGGGAGCCCGGCGGCGTCCGCCGATGTCCATCCGGCAGGTCGCAGGGCATTCGACTCGAGGCTCCAGATCGCGCCGGAGTCGGCCGTCGACCCATTTGCGCTGTACTGCGCGTTGTCGAGCTCGTAGAGCATGCAGGAGGACGGGTTCACCATGATGGCGTGGCGGTCCCCGGTCGATGTGGATCCGCCCTCGATCGGGGTGTCGCTGCCGAAGGGGTACGGACCCGCATCGCTCTCATCGGCATAGAGGAAGCTGATCGGCACGAGCGGGTGGGTGGGTCCGACCACGGTGTAGGGGATGCCGTAGGGGTTCGACGGGTCACCCGAGGGCCCGAAGTCGGGGTGCAGGTTCGTCGTCGACGCGTCCATGGATGCGAGCCAGGCGGCGCTGTGGGAGTTGACGGGCAACGAGGCAATGTTCGTGTTCCAGACATTGTCCGCAGGGAACAGAGGGCAATTCGGCGCGCCGGGCAGCGGCGTGCTGTGGGCCGCCGGACTGGCTCCCGCAGGCGCACTCGTCCCCGCCCCGACGACGGCGATAGTCACGGCGGCGACCGCTGCGATGGACCAGAAAATCCCCCCTTGCCTGCGCGTTCGCTCTCGGAGCATCGTCACTGTTTCGAGCCTCCCGCCGGCGCATCCGACCGCCCGGAATCTAACGCTGCCCCGAGCGACAGGCACGGACCATCACCGGTACCTCGAGGATGACCGCGTGCGCCCCGTCGACACGCGGGCACGAAACGGGCAGACTCGCAGCGTGCTGGCCCTCCACATCCTCTCCTTTCTCGTCGGACTGCTCATCGTCGGGCTCGTGCTCGCGTCGGCCCTCAAGACCGTGGTGCTGCCGCGGGTGGGGTTCACCCGGATCGCCCGGCTGACCTTCTCGGTGACCCACCGGCTCATGATCCACGGATGGGGCGGTGACATTCGGCGGGCGAGCCGCATCTCCCTCTTCGCCCCCGTGGCCCTCGTCTCGCTGCCGCTGGTGTGGATGATCTCGGTGACCGTCGGCTTCGCCTTCATCTTCTACGGCGTCGAGGCAGGCACCTTCACCCAATCGGTGACCTTGAGCGGCTCGTCGCTGTTCACCCTGGGCTTCGCCAAACCCACTGGGGCGGGGCGCGACTGGATCACGTTCGTCGAGGCGACCATCGGCCTCGGCCTGGTGGCGTTGCTCATCAGCTACCTGCCCACCATCTACGGCGCCTACAACGGGCGCGAGAAGGGTGTGAAGCTGCTGCACCCGTTTGCCGGCACGCCCGCGTCGAGCGTCGAGCTCCTGGAGCGACTGGAACGGGCCCAGTTCACCTCGGACTCGACCGTATGGACCAGCTGCTCCAACTGGCTGGTCGACCTCCAGCAGAGCCACACGTCGTTCCCGGCCCTGTGCTACTTCCCCATGATGGAGGACGGCCAGTCCTGGGTCTGCTCGGCTGGTGCGGTGCTCGACGCCTCGGCGATCCTCATCGGTTCGCTCGACTTCTCCGACGAGGCGCTGCGAGGACCCCTGTTCACGCTGGCCTTCGGGTCACCCGCCCTGGTGCGCATCGCCAGGACGGCGGGCCTACCGGTCGCGGCGCCGATGGAGATCGCCACCCTGCTCGACCACGTGCACGAGGCGCCCCCGGCGATCTCGGTCCGACGCCAAGAGTACGAGGCCTGCATCGACCAGCTGGCGGCCGCGGGGATCCCCCGGGCCGCCGACCCGGACTCGGCCTGGCGTGTCTACGCCTGGGTGCGCTCGACCTATGACGACGCGCTCCGGGGACTGGCCGGGCTCACCGATGCGCCGAGTGCCACGCTCACCACCGACCGCCCCGCCAAGGTCGGGCGCCCCCGCATGTTCGGCAACGGACCGCTGCGCGTCGACTGGGATACGAGCGTGCCCGACAGGCGCTGAGCGCTCGCTCGTCACCCACTTCTCAGCAAGTGGCAGGATACGAGGAGCTGGAACAGCCAGCATGAGTCGACATAGGGGGCACCATGTCCGACACGAACGCCGAGTTGCACGATGACAATGGCACGGGACACGTCGCCCCACCTGAAGTGGCGCCCGGCGGGCTCGTCGTCACCCACCTGACGTGCGACGAGCGGGTCGCCCTCGGCAAGAAGGCGCGAGCGGACGTGCCGCGCAGCTCACACGGTGCGTTCGAGCCGGCCCCGGGCCGTGACCCGATCGCCCTCTTGGAGGAGCAGGCAGAGAGCCGTGTGCCCGAGCTCGTGCCGATCCGCTACGGCCGGATGCTGAGCTCGCCGTTCGCGTTCTATCGAGGCGCGGCGCTCGTCATGGCCCAGGACCTGTCCACGACGCCTCGCTCGGGCCTGCGGGTCCAGGTCTGCGGTGACGCACACTTGGCCAACTTCGGCGTGTTCGGCACGCCCGAACGTCTGATGATCTTTGATGTGAACGACTTCGACGAGACGCTGCCGGGCCCCTGGGAGTGGGACCTGAAGCGCCTGGCGGCGAGCATCATGATCGCCGGCCAGCACCGCAACTTCACCGCCGCCGAGAACCGCTCGGCGGTGCTGGGAACCGTGGCGAGCTACCGCAACGCCATGACCACCTTCGCCTCCCAGACGAACCTCGACGTCTGGTACGCGAAGCTCGACATCGACCAGGCGGTGGCCCAGCTGGGCAAGCAGGTGAAACCGATCACCCGCAAGAGGACCGAAGCGAGTCTGGCCAAGGCCCGCACGCACGACAGCATGCAGGCCTTCTCGAAGCTCACCACCGAGGTCGACGGGAAGCGCCGCATCATCAGCGACCCCCCGCTCATCGTGCCCATTGCCGAGCTGCTGCCGGGCGTGAAGGGACACGTGGTGATGGAGGGGATCCACGACCTCCTTCGGCGCTACCGCTTCTCGCTCGAGTCGGACCGCCAGGACCTGCTTGAGCAGTTCCGCATGGTCGACATGGCCCGAAAGGTCGTCGGTGTCGGCAGCGTCGGCACCAGGGCCTGGATCGTCCTGATGCTCGGCCGCGACGACGAGGACCCCCTCTTCCTCCAGGCCAAAGAGGCCCAAGCGTCGGTGCTCGAGCGCTTCGTCGGGGCATCCACCTACGAGAACCACGGCCACCGCGTGGTGGCCGGTCAGCGGCTCATGCAGGCGAGCAGCGACATCTTCTTGGGCTGGGAGCGCGCCGACGGGATCGACGGCCAAGAACGCGACTTCTACTTCCGCCAGCTCCGTGACTGGAAGGGCTCCGCCGACCTCGACAACATGATCCCGAGCGGGATGACCATGTACGGGACCCTGTGTGGTTGGACCCTCGCCAGAGCGCATGCCCGCTCGGGCGACCGGGTGCAGATCGCCGCCTACCTCGGCAAGGGCGACGTGTTCGACCAGGCGATCGCCGACTTCTCGGTCACCTACGCCGAGCAGAACGCCCGCGACTACGCCGCTTTGCAGAAGGCCGTCGCCGACGGCCGGGTCGTGGCCGAGACCGGCGTCTGAGCGCCGGGTTTCCCATCCCGGAGGCCGACGCGGCCGACGTCTGGGAGGATGCCCGCATGGCCGAAGATCACGAAGTCCACTTCTCGACACGTCTGCCCGAGACCGTGCTCGCCCCGTATGAGCCCGACGTGCTCGCACGCCTCGCCCTCGCCGAGCAGCGTGCACCCGCTGAGCGGCGAGACGCGGTGGCGGCCGTGGCGGCGTCCTCCCCGCGCTGCCTCGCGGCCTGGGCGTCGCTGGCCGAGCTGGCTGAGAACGACGTGGCCCGCTATGCCTACGCCCGCGTCGGCTATCACCGGGGCCTCGACGCCCTACGGGGTGCAGGGTGGCGGGGGAGCGGCCTGGTGCGCTGGAGCGAACCGGCGAACCGCGGGTTCCTCCGCTGCCTGGAGCAACTGCGCCGCGCCGCCGAGGCCATCGGGGAGGACGACGAAGAGGTGCGCTGCGCCCTGATGCTGGCCGAGATGGAGCCGCAGTGGCCCCTCGACGGCACCGAGGCCGCGACGCCCGGCCCGCAGTCCTAAAGGGCCGCTCACTTGCGGGGCCAGAGGCCGTCCGAGGTGGTTAGGAGACCCCGAGGCGTTGGTTGTACTGGCTGATGATGTTGTTCACGTTCGACTCAGCGCTCGACACCGCGGCCTTGGGTGAGACGTTGCTCAGGTACATCGACTGCTCGGCGGCGAGCAGGGCGGCACGCACGTCGGCGTAGGGGCCGATCACCGAGCCTGAGGTGCCCGGCGAGTTAAGGCCATTCAGCATCTGGTTGTAGGCGACTTTGTAGTAGGGGTCGCTCTGCCACAGGCGCTGGATGATCGCCGTCTGCGTGGAGCTCTTGCGGGTCGGGATATAGCCGGTCCCCGCCGCCCAGGTGGCCACGCTCGAGGACGACTCCAAGAACTCGTCGTACTCCCACGCCGCCGCCTGCTTGGCCGGCGAGGACTTGGCCGAGATGTACAGCGCCGAGCCGCCTGGCTCGATGCCGCCGCGGATGTTCGGGTTGAGCACCGGGAAGGGCCCGACGCCGAGCTGGACATTCGGGTACTGGCTGAGGAGCGTCGTCACGGTCCCGAGGGCGGCCGAAGTCTCGATGGTCATCCCGTACTTGCCGCTGCCGATGCCGAGGAGGTTGTCGAACTCGTCGGGGCCGGTGGACGAGTTCGTCGTGGCGTCCCCGCTCGTGACCAGTTCCTTCAGGTCACTGAAGATCTGGACACCGATCGACGTGTTGAACGAGCCCTTGGTGGCTCGGGCGGACCGTCCGTTCGAATTGTTGACGAACAGCTGGTTGGCCGACGCCAGCCAGGTTTCGAGGTGCCACGGGTCGAGCACCAACCCCATGCCCGACCCCGAGGCCTTGAGCGCCTTGGCGTCGAGGAGGAGGGCGCTCATGTCGAGCGGCGGGTTGTTGGGGTTGAGGCCCGCCTTGGTGAAGGCCAGCTTGTTGTAGAAGACGATCGGGGCCGAGACGGCGAAGGGGAGCGCCCACTGGACCCCGTTCACCTTCCAGTAGTTGAGCGGTCGGGTGAGGAAGTCCGACGTCGAGTACTTCGAGGCGTTCATGCACGACTGGACCGGCAAGAAGGCCCCGCTGTCGATGACCCCCTGGGTGCGCTGGTCCTCGAGCTGGGCGATGTCGGGGAGCTGCCCGTTGGTGAGGCCCGCTTGGACCTTGTTCCAGGTGTCGTCGTAGCCGGCCTGCTGTACCAGGTTGACGTGCACCTTCGACTGGGACGAGTTGAAGGTGTTGGTGAGCGCCTGAAGCGTGGTCTGGTTCGCCTGGGACGCCGACTCCCAGAAGTCGACGTCGACGACGCCGGTGGCCTTGCCGAGCGCGGAGACCGAGCACTTGGGAAGTGAGGCCGCCGCGGCGGCCGAGGCACCGCCAAGGGACCCGAAGGAGACCGCCGCCAGGGAGGAGGCCGTGAGGGCGCCCGAAACCAAAAGGCGCATGCATCTCGTGGTTGCCATGGGCACTTCCTAGCACCCCGGCATGTGAACGGCGGGCAACGCCCCGGTGAACTGCGTGACGACTATTTCACGGCCCCGGCGGTGAGGCCCCGGACGAGCTGCTTTTGGAACACGAGGAGCAGGATCACCAGGGGGACGATTGCGATGATCGTGCCGGCCAACGTGACGTTGATGTTCTGCACCTCGGTGTTGGCCAGCAGCTTCAAGCCGATCTGCACGGTTCGCACGTTGTTGTTGTCGCCGGTGACCACGAGGGGCCACAGATAGTTGTTCCACGAGGCGAGGAAGCTGAACACGGCGACGGCAGCGACCGCCGGGCGGGCCAGGGGAACCGCCACCCTCGTCATGAACCGCCAGTGCCCGTAGCCGTCGAGGGTCGCCGCCTCGCTCAGGTCCTTTGGGATCTGCAAGAAGCTCTGGCGCAAGAGGAAGGTCCCAAAGCCGGTGGCCAGGAACGGCACCGTCAGGCCCTGAAAAGTGTTGTACCACCCGAGGCGAGTGACCGTGTCGAGGTTGGTGATCAAGGTGACCTCGAAGGGGATCATGAGGGTCGACAAGAAGACGATGAAGAGGGTCTTTCGGAACGGGAAGGACAAGAAGGCGAAGGCGTAGGCCGCCAGGATGGCCGTGACCACCTGGCCCACCACGATGATCGCCGTCATAATGGCCGAGTTGCGCAGATACAGGCCGAGGTGGCCTTCGTTCCAGGCGGTCGGATACGTGCTCCACATCGGGTGGGTCGGGAAGAACGGCGGCGGTTGGTGGGCGATCTGGCTGGGGGCGAGCAGGGAGTTCACGATGGCGATGTAGATCGGGAAGAGGATCACCACCGCACCGACCGACAGCAGCAGGTAGGAGATGACCTTGCGAATCCGCCGGTGCCGCCGGTCCCGGCGCGAGGCGGCCTCGGTGGCCGCCGAATGCCTGCTCGTCGGCGCCAGCGCGGTCGCGTCAGCGTGCATACGTCACCCGCCGTTCGAGATAGCGCATCTGGACGAGTGTGAGCGAGAGGGTGATGACGAACAAGACGATGGAGAGCACAGCCGCCTGCCCCGCGTTGTTGTCGATCTGGAGCGACTCGTAGATGTAGTAGATCAAGACGTTGGCGTGGACCCCCGCCGCGTTGCTGGGTCCGATGAGGATGTCGATCTGCCCGAAGCTCTGAAAGGCGTAGATCGTGCCGACCACCACGCCGAAGAACAGCGTCGGCGAGAGCATCGGGACGGTGATCCGCCAGAACCGGGTCCATGCCGAGGCACCATCGATCCGGGCGGCCTCGAGCAGGTCGTCGGGCACCGACTGGAGCCCCGCCGACATGATGATGAACGACAGGCCGAGGAACTGCCAGACCGTCATGAGGGCCACCGCTGGCAGCGCCCAGGTGGGGTTCTGCAAGATGGACGGCGTCGGGTTGATCCCTAGCCACGGGAGGAGGCCCACCACGGGGTTCATGAGGGTGCCGAACACGAGGGCGGCGACGGCCACCGAGCTCACCACGGTCGAGGAGAAGATCACGCGGTAGATGGCGATGCCCTGGAGCTTGCGGTGCGCGGCGACCGCCAGCGCCAACCCGAGGAAGAGTCCGGTCGGCACGACCATCAACACGAACAGGATGGTCGAGAGCAGGCTCTGGAGGAACGCCGACGACGACAGCACGGTGGCCGCCTGGTGGAGCCCCACGTAGTGGCTCGGCAGGTTCGGATACGGGGGGTTCTCGTAGAGCGCCAACTTGAAGTTGCGCAGGAACGGATAGAAGACGAACACGCTGAAGATGAGCAGTGCCGGCAGGATGAACAGGTAGGCGAGGGCTGCCTCGCGCTTCTTCCTCGACCGCAGGCTGCGGTGTCGGGGAGCTGCGGGCGCCTCCCGTCCCGCCCCGGCGCTCACCGCGACCGTCATCGCGTCGAGCCTTCAAGTCGGGTCCCGTCTGCCCCGAAGACATGCACCGACTGGCTCTCAACCGCCACGCGGACGTTCGCCCCGAGCGCCGGTCGCTCCACCACAGCCTCCTGGCGGACCACGAGCTGGGCACCGTCTTCCAGGCGACAGATGACGTGGGTCTCTGCGCCGAGCATCTCGACGAGCCGCACCGTCGCGGCCACCGTGCCCGCCGCGTCGAGGCGGAGGTGCTCAGGGCGCACGCCGACCGTGACCGGGCTCGCACCGACGTCCCTGCCCGGCACAGCTTCGGCGAGCTCGATCGAGCCACCGGCCACTCTCACGCTGGTGCCATCGAGCTCGCCGTCGAGCAGGTTCATGCCGGGGCTGCCGAGGAACGCCGCCACGAACGTGTTGGCCGGCCGGTCGTAGAGGTCCTGGGGTGGCGCCACCTGCTGGAGCACGCCGCGGTCCATGACGGCGATCCGGTTTCCCATGGTCATGGCCTCGACCTGGTCGTGGGTCACGTAGATGGTCGTGGTTCCCAGGCGGTGCTGAAGGGCGACGATGTCGGCCCGCGTCTGGACGCGCAACGTGGCATCGAGGTTCGAGAGCGGCTCATCCATCAAGAACACCTGTGGGTCCCTGACGATGGCGCGCGCGAGGGCCACCCGCTGGCGCTGCCCGCCGGAGAGCTGGGCAGGCTTTCTGTCCAACAGATCGTCGAGACCAAGGGTGCGCGCGACCTCGAGCACGCGCTTTTCGCGCTCGGCTTTGTCCATGCCGCGCTGGCGGAGCGGGAATTCGACGTTCTTCGCCACCGTCAGGTGCGGGTAGAGCGCGTAGCTCTGGAAGACCATGGCCACGTCGCGCTCTTTCGGGTCGACGTCGTTCACCACACGGTTGCCAATGGTGATGTCGCCCTCGGAGAGCTCCTCCAACCCGGCGACCATGCGCAGCGCCGTCGTCTTGCCACAACCCGAGGGCCCGAGCAGCACCAGGAGCTCCCCGTCGGGGATCGCCATCTCGAGCCGGTCCACCGCCGTCACATCCCCGTAGCGCTTGGTGACTGCGTCGAACGTAACCTCTGCCACCGTGACCTCTTCCTCGTCGTCGGCGAACTGGCAAGCGCAGTTCTAGCGCGCGCATGGCGTGGCGCTCGACTCGAACCACCGGTCTCCGTCAGGTGCGCTGAAGGTCGCCGGTAGCCTTCATGCCCCGAGGAGGTCCGATGGCACCCGAGTGCGACACAAACAGGCACAAGAGAGTTTCTGCCCCGATGGGCGAGCGTTGATGGCCGTGTGGCCCCCCTCACCCGGCCGGACCTGGATCATTGACCTCGACGGAGTGATCTGGCTCGCCGGGCAGGCCATCCCCGGTAGCTCCGAGGGGGTCGAGGCACTGCGGACGAGCGGCTCAAAGGTGCTCTTCGCGACGAACAACGCGGCGCCCACCGTCGACGAACTGGTGGCCCGGCTGGACAACGTGGGCATCACCGCCGCCCAGGAGGAGATCGTCACGTCGGCCATGGCGCTGGCAACGATGCTCGAGCCCGGTTCGACGGCACTGGCGGTGGCCGACGGCGGCCTCCTCGAGGCGCTCGCAATGCGCGGTGTCACGGTGGTCGACGACGGGCCCTGCGACGCAGTCGTGGTTGGATGGACGCACCGCTTCGACTTCGAACTGCTGGCGAGGGCGTCGAGAACGGTCCGGGGCGGCGCCCGCCTCGTCGGCTCCAACGAGGACCCCACCCATCCGACCCCGCACGGGCTCGAGCCCGGGGCGGGTTCGATACTCGCGGCGGTGGCCACCGCTAGTGGCGTCGACCCCGAGGTGGCAGGGAAGCCGCACGCCCCGATGGCCGCGCTCCTCAAAGCGCGCGCACCCGATGCCGCGGTGATGGTTGGGGACAGGCCCGCAACCGACGGCCGGATGGCCGAGGCGCTCGGCGTCCCCTACGCGTTGGTCTACTCGGGGGTGACCGCCGAAGGGAGCGCACCGTCGCAACCGGCGCACGCGGCCAGTGCAGCGGACCTCGGCGCCCTCGTGCGCGCTGTGCTCGCCTCGACGTGAGGTGAGCGCGCCGGAAAGTGCTCGGCGAGGGACCTGTTGCCCTGTGCACACTGCTCCATTACGTTGAGAGCCATGGCCAACAACGACGGATTCCGCAGGTACCTCGAGGCGGGCGCCGTGCTCGGCGCGGTGACGCGGGCGCGCGCCGAAGAGATCGTCCAAGACCTCGTCGCCGGTGGCGATGTCCAACGAGAGCAGGCCCAGCAGTGGATCGACGATCTCGTCGAGCGGAGTCGCCAGGCAAGTGAAGATCTCTTGGATCTGGTCCGCACCGAAGTCAACGAGCAACTGGCCTCGCTGGGCGTGACCTCACTCGACGAACTGGCGCGCCAGGTCGCCGACCTCCTCCGCCGCTCATCGGAAGCGGGACGCCAGGCGACCCACGATGCCGCGTCGAGCATGGCGAGCGCCGGCCGCAAGAGCGCAGCGGCAGCCAAGACGGCGGCCAAGAAGGCCTCCAAGAGCGCGAAGACCGCTGCCAAGAAGGCGCCGGCGAAGAAGGCGGCAGCCAAGAAGGCGCCGGCGAAGAAGACGACCGCCAAGAAGGCGCCGGCGAAGCGAGCACCGGCCAAGAAGGCGGCGCCGGCGCCCGCTACGGGCAGCTGAGCAGCGGGCCGCGCCAGCGGCTCGATCTCGAGTTGGTCCGCCGTCGTCTCGTCCCGAACCGCCAGGCGGCCCACGTAGCGATCGACTCGGGCCGAGTGCTCGTCAACGGCTCCGTCGCCGAGAAGTCGGCCCGCCTGGTGTCGGCCGGTGAGCCAGTGGTGCTCCAGGGGAGCGGTCCGCGCTTCGTCAGCCGCGGCGGCGACAAGCTCGCCGCCGCGCTCGAGCGGTTCGCCCTCGACGTCGGCGGTGCCGTCGCCCTCGACGCCGGTGCCTCGACCGGCGGCTTCACCGACTGCCTGCTCCAGGCCGGTGCCCGCCAGGTCAGCGCGGTCGACGTCGGCTACGGCCAGCTCGACCAACGACTGCGCGAGGACGCTCGCGTCGTCGTGCTCGAGCGGACCAACCTGCGTCACCTCGACGTGTCGGCCCTTCGTGCGGCGGGCTCGATCGTGCCGGTCGACCTCGTCACCGCAGACCTCTCGTTCATCTCCCTCGCCGTCGTCGCCCCCGTCCTCGCCGGACCGCTCCTCAAAGAAGGCGGCGATCTGGTCGTGCTCGTGAAGCCGCAGTTCGAGGCGGGCAAGGCCGAGGTGTCGAGGGGGAAAGGCGTCATCCGAGACCAGTCGATCTGGCATCGCACGGTTCTGGCGGCGGCTTCCGCCATTCAAGAGGCAGGAACCGGCATCATTGGGGCCATGGCTTCCCCGGTCGCCGGCCCCGCCGGCAACACCGAATTCCTCCTGGCGGCCCGTGCCGGTGCGCCCGCCGTGGGGGCGGCGTCGCTCGATTCGCTGGTGGCGGGTGCCGTCAACGAGGCCTTGGCCCGACGGGATCAGGCTGCCCACGCCCCGGGCGACACGCCATGAGCAGCGTGGTCATCCTGGCCCACCCTGCCCGGCCCGAGGCCACGCAGCTCGCCGAGCAGACCGCAGCGTGGCTTCGGGGCGAAGGACACCATTGCCGATTGCTCGTCATCGCCGGGCCCGAGCTGGTCAACGAGGACGGCCACATCATCGAGATGGGCGCGCTGGACCTGCGCGGAGCGGACCTGGCGATCAGCCTGGGCGGAGACGGGACCTTTCTTCGTCTGATGAACCTGGCGTACGCGGCGGACATCCCGATCGTGGGTGTGAACTTCGGGCGGCTCGGCTATCTCCTCGAGGTCGACCCGAAGGAGCTCGAGACCGCGCTGCGGCTCGCCTTCGACGGTGGTCTCCGCCTCGTGGCCCGCATGGCCATCGCGGTCAGCGTGGACGGGTCGCTGCAGATCACCGATCCGACCGACCGCTCGCTGCAAGCCCCCGGGGGAGGCCCGCAGGGCCGATGGTGGCTGGCACTCAACGAGATGGTGGCCGAGAAGACGGTCCCAGGTCACATGGTCCGCCTCGCCACGGCCATCGACGGGGAAGAGTTCCTCACGTATGCCGCCGACGGCGTGCTCGTGGCCACACCCACCGGCTCGACGGCCTACAACCTCTCAGCGGGCGGACCGGTCCTGGCACCTGAGCTCGAAGGACTGATCCTCACGCCGGTCGCCCCCCACCTCTCCATCGATCGCAGCGTCGTCCTCGGCCCGGAGCAGACAGTGACCGTCACCGTGCTCGAGGAGCGTCCAGCGGTCCTGGTGATCGACGGGCGGGAGGTGGGGCGGCTCTCGCCGGGAGCAGCGATCTCGTGCCAGCGGGCGCATCGACCGGTGCAGTTCCTCACCCTCGGTGGCCGGGGCTTCGCCGGGAGGCTGCGCAGCACCCTGATGCTCGACCGGGAACGGTGACCGGGGCGGCACGGTGTTGAGCGATCTTCGAGTCCGCGACCTCGGGGTCATCGAGGACCTGACCGTCGAGCTCGGCNNGTGCGCGCCGGGGCCCGAGAGGCCCTCGTCGAGGCCAGGTTCCACATCCTCGACGAGGGTGGAACCGAGCGCGAGACCGTCCTGGCTCGATCGGTGCCGGCCGGCAACGGCCGCTCACGCGCCTGGGTAGACGGGCGCATGGTGCCGGTCACAGCCCTGGCCGAGCTGGCCCCCACCCTGGTCGACATCCACGGCCAGCACGACCATCAGAGCCTCCTCAGCTCGTCGGCCCAGCGACGCGCCCTCGACGAGTTCGCAGGCATCGACACCAACCGGCTGCGAGCTGCGGTCGGCCGCCTGCGCTCCCTCACCGAAGAGCTCGATGCGCTCGGCGGCGATGAGGGAGAGCGCGCCCGCCAGCTCGACATCCTCGCCTTCCAGATCGAAGAGCTCACAGCGGCAGGGCTCGAGGACCTCGACGAGGAGCAGGCACTCGCCACCGAGGAGGAGCGCCTCTCGGATCTCGGTGCGCATCTCGAAGCCGCAGCCGGAGCACTCATAGCGCTCGACGCCGAAGGCGCAGCACCGGGCGGGTCGGCGGTGGAGCGCCTCGCCGAAGCCGCCGGCCAGCTGGCGGGGCGTCCCGCGTTCGGCCTGTGGGAAGAGCGCCTGCGCTCGGTGCTCGCCGACATCACCGACGTAGCGAGCGACCTGCGCGCCGTGGTCGAGACCTGGGAGGACGACCCGGTCCGACTCGCCGAGGTCCAAGAGCGGCGCCGGATGCTGCGCGACATCGGGCGCAAGTACGGCGGCAGTGTGGGCGGTGCCATTGCCTTTCTCGCCGAAGCCGAGCGCGAGCTGGTGGTGCGACGCCGTGCCGAGCTCGATGCCGCCACCCTCGAGGAACGGCGCCACGAGGCCGTCGACGAGGTGGCCCACGAACAGGACGAGCTGCGCCGGGCGAGGACGAAGGCGGCACCCGAGCTCTCGGCGGCCGTGGAGGGTCGCCTGGCCGACCTCGCCATGCGCGGCGCCCGGGTCGGGATCTCGGTCGCCGACGATGGCGCCGGCGAACCCGTCACTTTCCTGCTCGGCGCCAATGCGGGCGAGACCCTGCGGCCGCTCGCCAAAGTGGCCTCCGGCGGCGAGTTGGCCCGGGCGATGTTGGCCCTGCGACTGATCGCCATGGGCGGCCCGGCCACCATGGTCTTCGACGAGGTCGACGCGGGCGTCGGTGGGGGAGCGGCCCTCGCCCTCGGCACGGCGCTCTCGCAGGTCGCGGCGGATCGCCAGGTGCTGGTGGTGACCCACCTTGCCCAGGTCGCCGCGCTCGCCGACCACCAGATCGGGGTGGCCAAGACCGAGCGGGGGGAGCGCACGTCGACGACGGCGCGCCTCCTCGGGCCCAGTGAGCGCGTCATCGAGATCGCCCGCATGCTCTCGGGCCATCCCGACAGCGAGGCCGCCCAGGCCCACGCCCGTGAGCTACTGGCCCTCGGGGAGCACGGGGGCCGGTCCACCACGGGGCGCTCACCGCTCGTCTAACGTAAGAAGGTGCACCAGCGATACACATGGCGAACGGGTCGAACCGCCCAGTGAGCAAGTTCGTCTTCGTCACCGGCGGCGTGTCGAGCTCCCTCGGCAAGGGCCTCACCGCCTCTTCGCTCGGCCGCCTCTTGAAGCTCCGTGGCCTGCGGGTCACGATGTGCAAGCTCGACCCCTACATCAATGTGGACCCGGGCACGATGAACCCCGGCGAGCACGGTGAGGTCTTCGTGACCGACGACGGGGGCGAGACGGACCTCGACCTCGGCCACTACGAGCGATTCATCGACGAGAACCTGAAGCGCAGCTCGAACACGACAACCGGGTCCATCTACTCGTCCGTCATCGCCAAAGAGCGCAGGGGCGACTACCTCGGCAAGACCGTCCAGGTCATCCCCCACGTGACCGACGAGATCAAAGAGCGGATCAAGCGGCTCGCTGACGACGAGGTCGATGTGATCATCGTCGAGATCGGCGGCACCGTCGGCGACATCGAGATCGTGCCGTTCATCGAGGCGGTCCGCCAGTTCCGCCGTGACGTCGGGCGAGAGAACGTCTGCTACGTCCACCTCACTCTGGTGCCCTACCTCGCCCCGTCCGGTGAGCAGAAGACCAAGCCCACGCAGCACTCGGTGACCGAGCTGCGCAGCCGCGGCATCCAACCCGACGTCATCGTGTGCCGGAGCGACCAGCCCATCTCCGAAGGGCTCAAGCGCAAGATCTCGCTCCTGTGCGACGTCCCGATCAACGCGGTGGTCTCGGCAGTCGATGCCCCGAGCATCTATGAGATCCCCATCGCCCTCAACGAGGAGGGCATGGACGAGTACGTCTGCCGCACCCTCGGCATCGACCCCGACGACCACCCGCTCGACCTCTCCGGGTGGGAGGCACTGGTGCGCCGGGTGCAATCCGCCGACCGGCCCATCCGCATCGGCATCATCGGCAAGTACGTCTACCTCCCCGACGCCTACCTGTCGGTGGTCGAGGCGCTGCGCCACGCCGGCTTCCACCACGGGGTCCGCATCGACTTCGATTGGATCGACGCCGAGGTGGTCCCCGACCTCCTCGACGGGGCGCGCCT
>PMFN01000039.1:29826-172326 GCA_003155135.1 Acidimicrobiaceae bacterium
GGGCTGGACGGCGCCAACTCGCGTGAGTTCAAGCCCTCGACCCCCCACCCGGTCATCGACCTGATGGAAGAGCAGGTCAACGTGGTGGACATGGGTGGCACGATGCGGCTCGGGTCGTACCCCGCCGTGCTGATGCCGGGGTCCCAGGTCGCCGACATCTACGGCGCAGAGATCGTCTACGAACGGCACCGCCACCGCTACGAGTTCAACTACAAGTACCGAAACCGCCTCGAGGCGGCCGGCCTGCTTTGCTCGGGCAGCTCGCCCGACGGCACCCTCGTCGAGTTCATCGAGCTGCCCGGCCACCCCTTCTGGGTGGGCACACAGGCCCACCCGGAGTTCAAGAGCCGCCCGGACCGGCCGCACCCGCTCTTCCGCGAGCTGCTGGGGGCGGCAGTCGATCGTGCCGAGGGCCGAGAGCCCCGCCTGATCGACCTCGATGCCGTCAGCTGAGCGCCGATGAGTGACGCCGAGGCCACCGGCTTCTCTCGCCTGGAAGAAACCGAGCGTTTCTCGGGCTGGACGATCTCGCTCGTGCAGGCCACGTTCGAGAGCCCCGACGGCCGCACCTTCGAGCGCGATATCGTCCGGCACCCCGGAGCGGTGGCGGTGGTGGCGGTCGACGACCAGCGACACGCCACCCTCGTGCGCCAATACCGGCCCTCGGTGGGCACGTTCGTCCTCGAGATCCCCGCCGGTACCTGCGACGTCGACGGCGAAGAGGCCGAGGCGACCGCGCGGCGCGAGCTCGCCGAAGAGGCCGGGCTCGAGGCGCGCTCGTGGAGCCAGCTCGCAACGCTGTACAACTCGCCCGGCTACTGCGACCAGGTGACCCGCGTGTTCCTCGCCACCGGCCTCACGGACCACCCGACCGATCGCAGTGGCATCGAAGAGGAATTCATGACCGTCGAGGTCGTCGACCTGGCCGACGTCGCCGGACTGATCGCCGCGGGCACCGTGCGAGACGCCACCACCATGGTCGGGCTGCTTTTGGCCGAACGGGCCACCCCCCTAGGCGACTGAACCCGTGCCGAGCGCCGCGCTGTCGTCGGGGGGCGAGGAGTACCTCTCGTGGCTGGCGGTCGAGAAGGGCCGCGCACGGCTGACACTGGTCGCCTACCGTCGTGACCTCGGCGCCTATGAGCAGGCACTGGCCGCGAAGGGACTCGACCCGCTCGCTGCGACACCTGACGACGTGGCGGCCTACCTCGGGGCGCTGCGCGACGCCGGGCGGAGCGCCGCATCCCAGGCACGCGCGCTGTCGGTCCTGCGTGGTCTGCACCGTTTCCTCCTCGACGAGCAGCGGGCCGCGTCGGATCCGACGCTCGACCTCGGCGCAGCCAGGGTCGCACAGCGCCTGCCCAAGGCACTGAGCGAGGCCCAGGTCGTCCGCCTGCTCGATGACGTCCGTGGCGACAGCCCCCTCGCACGTCGGGACCGGGCGCTCCTCGAGTTCCTCTACGGGACCGGTGCCCGGGTCTCCGAGGCCGTGGGCCTCGACCTCGCCGGCCTCGCCGAGCTCGGCAACGGCGAGCGCCTGGTCCGCGTCTACGGCAAGGGCTCGAAGGAGCGACTCGTCCCGCTCGGCACCATGGCGGCGCGCGCCGTCGAGGAGTGGTTGGCCCCCGAAGGCCGCGCCAAGCTCGCCCCGCGCCAATGGCGCAGGCGCGGGGACGCCGAGGCAGTCTTTCTGAACGCCCGCGGTGGGCGGCTGACTCGCCAGGGTGCGTTCGGGATCATCGCCAAGCACGCGGAGCACGCGGGCCTGACCGTGCAGGTGAGCCCACACGTGCTGCGCCACTCGTGCGCGTCGCACATGCTGGCCCACGGGGCGGACATCCGGGTGGTCCAAGAGCTCCTCGGCCATGTCTCGATCGCCACCACGCAGCTCTACACGAAGGTGTCGCCCGAATACCTCCGGCGTTCCTACACGTCGGCCCACCCGCGTGCGGGGGGAGGTCCGACCCGCGTCCGTCCAGGTGGGGCACCTCACGCCGATTGAACGAGCCGGTACCGGCGGCGCAGTTCCCGAGCGGGGCCAAAGGCATAGGCTGTGGAGATGGCGAATGACGCGCCCCTCTCAGAGGTCGACACTGCACAGTTCGAGATCATGCTGGCCCACGAGCAGGCGGACCTGCGAGGACAGCTCTCCGAGCTCGGCTTCGGGGCCGATGGCGGCCTCAACTACGACGCCAACTTCGCCGACTCGAGCCAGGTCAACGCCGAGCGTGGGGAGGCCGAGGCCCTGGCCGGTGAGCTGCGCGACACCCTCGTCGAGGTGGAGAATGCCATCGAGCGCCTCCATGCGGGTACCTACGGACGTTGCGTGCGCTGCGGTAGCACGATCCCGACGGCACGTCTCGAGGCGATGCCCGCAGCGCAGCTCTGCATGACCTGCGCTTCGCGCCCTTGAAGCGGTGAGCGAGACCGGGCAGTACATCCCGCCGCCCGGCCCGGGTGGCCCCGTCCCCCGGCCGGCGCCACAGCCCCGTCGGCCCGCGGGGTCCCTCCTGAGCGGGCGCGGGCTGGCCTGGACGATCGCCATCGTGGTGCTCGGCGTGGCCATGCTCACCACCCACCGGCTCACCGTCGACGAGGTGATCATCTTCTGCGTGATCGTCCCGTCGATCATCCTCCACGAGGTCAGTCACGGGTGGGTGGCCCTGGCCTTCGGCGACGACACCGCGAAGCGGGCCGGTCGGCTGACCCTCAACCCGCTCGCCCACATCGACCTGCTGGGCACGGTGATCGTGCCGGGCCTCCTCATCTTGTCGGGGTACGGATGGTTCGGGTGGGCCAAGCCGGTGCCCGTGAACTTGGGGAAGCTGCGCAGCCCGAGGAACCAGGGCGTGCTGGTCGCGCTCGTCGGCCCCTTCACCAACGCGGTTCTCGCCACGGTGGCGGCCGTGGCCTTCCACGTGAGCGACGCGGCCGGCGCGAGCGCCTACTCCGTGCCCATCTGGGCCAAGGTCCTCTTCTACCTCGGCCTGACCAACGTCTGGCTCGGCATCTTCAACCTGCTGCCGCTCCCGCCGCTCGACGGCTCGGTGCTGGTCGAGCGCATGCTCCCGGCCAGGTGGTGGCCCGCCTACCTCCGGGTGCGCCCGTACTCGATGTTCGTCATCGTCGGGCTCTTCCTGCTCGACTCGATCACCCACGCCGGCGTGCTCAACCACCTCTCGAACGACGTGTTCGAGTGGTGGGGGCGTGTGTGCTTCGGCTCGTGAGTCAGGCGAGCAGCCCGATCGCCCCCGCCGCCCGGGCGTAGGTGGCGCTTGCCACCTCGTGGGCCCTGGCGGCGCCGTCGCGTAGGGCGGCCTCGACCACGGAGGGCTCGGCGAGCAGTTCGAGGCGCCGGGCGCGCAGGGGTGCCAGCAGCTCGACCAGGGCGGCCGCCACGTCGTCCTTCAGATCGCCGTAGCGCTCATAGCCCTTGGCCACGTCGGCCGGCAGGCGGTCGGTGGCCGCGGCGAGCAGGGCCAACAGGTTCGCCACGCCCGGCTTTTCCTCGGGGTCGAAGCGCACCTCGCCGTCGGTGTCGGTGACGGCGCGCTTGACCTTGCGCTCGATCTCGGCCGGGTCGTCGAAGACGTTGATGATGCCGAGGGGGCTGTCTACGGATTTGGACATCTTGCGCTCGGGGTGTTGGAGGTCCATCACCCGGGCGCCGACCCCCGGAACGGCCGCCTCGGGCACCACGAAGGTGTCGCCGTAGCGGTGGTTGAAGCGGATGGCGAGCTCCCTCGTCAGCTCGAGGTGCTGGCGCTGGTCCTCGCCGACGGGCACCCTGCCGGCGTCATAGAGCAGGATGTCGGCCGCCTGGAGCACCGGGTACGTGAACAATCCGACCCGCACGCTCTCCTGGCCGCCCCCTTTGTCCTTGAAGTGGGTCATGCGCCGCAGCTCGCCCATCGAGGTGGTGCACTCGAGCAGCCACGCCAGTCGAGGGTGCTCGGGGACCTGGCTCTGGACGAAGAGGGTGCAGGCGCCGGGATCGAGGCCGACGGCGAGCAGGTTGAGCGCCGTGTCGAACGTGCGCGAGCGCAGCTCGTCGGGGCCGATCTCGAGGGTCAGGGCGTGGAGGTCGACGATGCAGTAGAAGGCGTCGTTGTCATGCTGGTGGGCGACCCAGTTGCGCAACGCCCCCAGGTAGTTGCCGACATGGAGGTCACCGGAGGGCTGGATGCCCGAGAGCACGCTGATCATGGCTTGCCATGGTAGGTCCCCTGCGTGTGGCGCCCGGCCAGGGGGGTGCGCCACCGGGGACTGCGGGTTCACTAGGGTGCTTCGTTGTGGCGTATCCGGTGAGCACCCCCTTGTTCGAGGGGCCGATCGACCTGCTCTTGCACCTCGTCTCCAGCCACGAGGTGGACATCTTGGACCTGCCCCTGGCGCCGATCGTCGACGCCTTCGTCGTTGAGCTGGTGCAACGTCGTGAGAGCCTGACCATGGACGCGCTCTCCGAGTTCCTGCTCGTCGCCGCCATCCTGGTCGAGCTCAAGTCCCAGCGCCTCCTCCCCGGCCCCGACGAGACCGCCGAGGACGAGGAGTTCGTCGGCTGGGAGGAGCGCGACCTGCTCCTCGCCCGGCTGCTCGAGTGCCGGGCCTACGCGGCGGCGGCGGACGCCTTCGTGGCGATGGGGGAGATGGCGCTGCGCTCGGTGCCCCGTGAAGTGGGCCTCGACCAGGGCTTCGTCGTGCGGGCCCCCGACCTGTTGGCCGGCATCACCCCGGCCATGCTCGCCGAGTCCTACCTGCGCAGCACCGCCGAGCGCCCAGCCCCGAGAGTGGACCTCAGCCACGTCACCGTCGATACCGTGACCGTCTCGGAGGCAGTCGAGGAGCTGGCGGGCCAGCTGCCGAGCGCCGGACCAACGTCATTTCGCGCCCTCACCGCCCATCTCAGCACCCGCATCGAGGTGATCGTGCGGTTCCTGGCCCTCCTCGAGCTCTGCAAGCTGGGCAAGGTCTCGCTCGGCCAGGGGCACTCCTTCGGCGACCTGCGGGTCGACTGGGTCGGCGACGACCGAGAGCTGGCCTCGGTGGGCGCCGGACTCCTGGTGGACGACTATGACGGCTGACGAACTCGGTCGGGCCCTCGAGGCCGTCCTGCTGGTCGCCGTCGAGCCGGTGCCGCCCGGACTGCTCGCCGAGCTGCTCGAAGAGCCCGCCGAGCGGGTGGAAGCCGCCTGTGACCTGCTGGCAGCCCACTACCAAGCCGACGGTCGGGGGTTCGTCCTGGCGAAGATCGCCGGGGGCTACCGATTCCAGACCCACCCCGATCTCGCCCCTTATGTCGAGCGCTTCGCCAACCGGGAGGTGTCCCACCGCCTGTCGACGGCCGCCCTCGAGACCCTCGCCATCGTGGCCTACCGCCAGCCTGTGTCCCGCTCGCAGATCTGCGCCCTGCGCGGGGTGAATGTGGACGGCGTGGTGCGCCTTCTCGACCAGCGCGGCTACATCGAGGCGGTGGGCCGCGCCGAGGGGCCGGGTCAACCGGTCCTCTACGGGACGACCGAACTGTTCTTGGAGCGCCTCGGCCTCGACCGGCTCGACCAGCTACCGCCGGTCGAGGACTTCCTGCCCGGGCCCGACACCCTGGGCGACCTCGAGATGGGGTTGCGTGGGGGTGCCGGTCTCGCGACCGACGTCGACTGAGCGGGCCCAGATGGCACCAGCCGTCCACGGCAGCGCAGAGGACGCCGCGCACACGCGACTGCAAAAGGTGCTCGCCCGCGCCGGCTTCGGCAGCCGTCGAGTCTGCGACGACCTGATCGGCGACGGACGGGTGACCGTCGACGGGGAGATCGCCGTCCTCGGCCAGCGCATCGACCCCGAAGTGGCGGTCGTCGCCGTCGACGGGGTCCGCGTGGGAAGCGCGCCCGGCCTCGTCCATTACGCACTGAACAAGCCCGCCGGCGTGGTCACCACCGCCTCGGACCCCCAGGGTCGCCCCACCGTGCTCGAGCTCGTCCCCGCCGAGCCCCGGGTCTTCGCCGTGGGCCGATTGGACCTCGACACCGAGGGGCTGCTGCTCCTCACGAACGACGGCGACCTGGCCCAGGCTCTCACCCACCCCTCCCACGGGGTGGACAAGGAGTACCTCGCCGAGGTGGAGGGCGAGCCCGGCCCCGGTGCACTCCGGGCGCTCCGCCAGGGCGTGGAGCTCGACGACGGGCGCACCGCACCCGCCACGGTGGGTGTGGTCTCACCCGGCGTGCTGCGCATCGTCATCCACGAGGGCCGCAACCGCCAGGTCCGCCGCATGTGCGAGACGGTCGGCCACCCCGTGCGCCGCCTGGTGCGGACCCGCATCGGGCCGTTCTCGGACCGGTCGCTGCGGCCAGGGCAGTTCCGGGTCCTCACCCCGGCCGAGGTGCGCTCGCTCGGGGTCGCCGCCGCCGGTGGGGGAGCTCGCGACGAGGGGGGCCCTTCGGCCGCCCCGTCGGCCCCGCTGTAGCATTTCCGCTCGATGCCCCCTCAAGCAAGTGTGCGAGCCCTGCGCGGTGCGACGACGGTGGACGAGGATACGCCCGCCCAGATCGCCGAGCGCGTCCAGGAACTCCTGCGTGCCGTGATGAGCGCCAACGACCTCTTGGAGGACGACGTCATCAGCATCCTGTTCACCGCCACCGCCGACGTGACCTCGACCTTCCCCGCCACCGGGGCACGGGAGATCGGCTTCGGCGCGGTCCCGCTCCTGTGCGCGGCCGAGATCGCCGTCCCCGGTGCGACGCCCCTGTGCTTGCGGGTCCTGCTCCATGTCGAGACCACCCTCGGCCGGGACGAGCTGCGCCACGTGTACCTCCACGGCGCCCAAGGGCTCCGCGATGACCTCCCCGGCTGAGCCCGGGGGCCCCCACGGCGCACGGGAGACTGCCACCGACGTGGCCGGTGCGGGCAGCCCCCGCGCACTGGTGGTGGGCACCGGGCTGATCGGTGGTTCCCTCGGGCTGGCCCTGCGCCAACGCGGCTGGCACGTGAGCGGCCTCGATGCCGACGCAGGACGCGCTACGGCGGCCCTCGCCGCGGGTGCGCTCGACGAGATCGGCGAAGGTCTCGCAGCCGAGGTGGTCTTCCTCGCGACACCCGTGGCGATCGCCGCCGAGATCGGCCAGGCAGTGCTCGCCGACCGCCGCCGGCCTGCCGACGTGGTCGTGAGCGATGTGGGAGGGGTGAAGACACCGATCACCACAGCCCTCAGCGACCCACGTTTCGTCGGTGGCCACCCGATGGCGGGCTCCGAGCAGATCGGGATCGACGGCGCCGAGGCCGACCTCTTCGTCGGTGCGACCTGGGTGCTCACCCCGACCGCCACGACCGACCCAGGCGCCTACAGCCGCTTGAGCGCCGTCGTGGCCTCGCTCGGCGCCGACGTGGTCGCCCTCTCGCCGGCCGACCACGACCGCATGGTGGCGGTCGTCTCGCACGTGCCCCACCTGGTGGCTGCCACCCTCATGAACGCGGCCGCAACCGGGGCCGAGACCGACGCTTTGCTGCTCCGCCTCGCCGCCGGCGGCTTCAGGGACATGACACGCGTGGCGGCCGGGCATCCCGGCATCTGGCCGGACATCTGCTCGGACAACTCGACGGCCATCGTGGCCGCCCTCGACCAGTTGCTCGGCGACCTCGGGACCATGCGGGACCGGGTCGCAACGCGCGACCGCGCGGAGCTCTTCGACGTGCTCGAGCGGGCCGCTCGGGCCCGACGGGCCCTGCCCGCACGAGCGGTGCGCCCCGAGCACCTCGCCGAGCTCCGTGTGCCCGTCGAGGACCGCGAGGGCGTCTTCGCCGAGATCACGACCGACGCCTCCAACCTCGGCATCAACATCTACGACCTCGAGGTGGCCCACTCGGCGGAGGGCCCGAGGGGTGTGCTCGTCATGGTCGTGGGCAGCGAGGACGCCAGGCGCTTCCGAGACGCCATCGTCGAGCGCGGCTATCACTGCACGATCGGAGAACTCTCGTGAGCGCCGTCCCCGGGGTCGTCACTGTCGAGGGCGTACGCCACGTGTCGGGATCGGTGCACACGCCGGGGGACAAGTCGGTCTCGCACCGTTCACTCATCCTCGGCGCCCTCGCCGAGGGCCGCTCCCACATCGAGGGGCTCTCCGACGGCGCCGACGTGGCCCACACCCTCAGGGCCCTGCGTTCCCTCGGGGCGGCCATCACCGTCGCCGAGGGAGGCCCGGTCGTGATCGACGGAGGCCGCTCCCTGCTCCGGGCGGGCACCTCGGATCTCGACTGTGGCAACTCTGGCACCTCGATGCGCCTCCTCGCTGGACTCGTGGCGTCGATCCCCGGGCGGCACCGCCTGGTCGGCGACGATTCGCTGAGTGTGCGCCCCATGGACCGCATCGCCGGCCCGCTCGGCGCCATGGGCGCCACGCTGCGAGGCCGGGGGGCGACCCTCTGCCCGCCGCTCGAGATCGAAGGCGGCGCCCTGCAGGGGATCGAGTGGACCCTCCCGGTGGCCAGCGCTCAGGTGAAGTCGGCCATCCTCTTGGCGGGTCTCGGCGCCAGCGGCGAAACCGTGGTCCATGAGCCCGAGCCCACGCGCCCGCACACCGAAGAGATGCTGGCCGAAGCGGGAGCGGCGATCGAGGTCCGGCCCGAGGGAGGCGGGCGGGTCATCCGGCTTCGACCGGGCGCCCTGCGCCCCGTGGACCGCCTGGTGCCCGGTGACCCGTCCCAGGCCGCCTTTTGGATCGTCGCTGCGGTGCTCGCCGAGCACGGCGACGTCACCGTCGAGGACGTCTACATCGGCGAGCAGCGGACCGGCTACATCGGGGTACTGGCCCGCATGGGTGCCGACGTGGCCCTCGAGGCGGGCAGCGGGGGCTCGGGGCGGCTCCGTGCCCGGTCCTCGGCGCTCCACGCGACCATCGTCGAGGCACGCGAGATCCCCTCGCTCGACGAGGTCCCGGTGCTCGCCGTCGCCGCTGCCCTCGCCGAGGGCACGACCATCTTTCGCGACGCCGGGGAGCTGCGGGTGAAGGAGAGCGACCGCATGCGCGCCACCGTCGAGCTGGTGGAGGCCTTCGGTGGGCGCGCCGAGGAGCTCGGCGACGACCTCGCCGTCCACGGCCTCGGCCCACGGGGACACCTCCACCACGCCGCCTTCGCCACCGCCGGGGACCACCGCATGGCCATGGCGGCCGCGGTCGCCGCACTCGTCGCCGGACCGGGACAGAGCACGATCGAAGGGTTCTCGACGGTGGCGACCAGCTACCCGGGCTTCCTCGCCGACCTGGCACGCCTGACCGCGCACCGGCCCGCCCCGCTCGCCGCCGAGCGCGCAGTCGTGGCCATCGACGGGCCGGCGGGGGCGGGCAAGTCCACGGTTGCCGGTGCGGTCGCCGAACGGCTCGGCGTCGAGCGCCTCGACACCGGGGCCATGTACCGGGCGGTGGCGGCCACCGCCCTCTCCCGGGGGATCGACCCGGCCGACCACGACGCGGTCGTGGCCATCGCCGAGGGCGCGACGATCGGGGTCGGTCCCCACGTCCTCGTCGACGGCGACGACGTGACCGCGCTGCTGCGCACCCCCGACGTCGGCCGGGCCGTCTCGGTGGTGGCCGCCAACCCCGACGTGCGGCGCCACCTGGTCGAGCGCCAGCGCCGTTGGGTGCGCGAGCGCGGAGGAGGGGTCGTCGAGGGGCGCGACATCGGCACCGTCGTCTTCCCCGAGGCCCGGCTCAAGGTGTACCTGACCGCGTCGCCCGAGGAGCGTGCCCGGCGGCGCGACGACGAGTCCGCGGCGGGCGTCGCGCGGCGCGACCACATCGACTCGACCAGGGCGGCGTCGCCGCTCGTGGTGGCCGAGGACGCCCGCCAGCTCGACACGACCGGGCGCAGCGTCGAGGATGTCGTCGAGGAGGTGCTCTCATGGCTGTGACACCCGAGCAAACCGACGACGGCGTCGCCCACACCGAGGCGCCCGGTCGCGGGGTGGCCTTCGAGCCCGACCCCCGACGGACGCCCTTCTACCGCTTCGCGCGCCTGCTCTTCGGGGTCGTGGCCGGGCTGCTCTGGCGACCGAAGGTGATCGGCCGCTACAACGTGCCCGCCGAGGGGCCCGTCCTGCTCGCCCCCGTGCACCGTTCCTTCGCCGACTTCGGCTTCGCGGCGTTCGTGACCGACCGCAAGCTCTTCTTCATGGCCAAGGACAGCCTCTGGAAGTCCGGGCCTCTCGGCAGGCTGCTCATCACCCTCGGCGCGTTCCCCGTCCACCGCGAGTCCGCCGACCGCGAGGCCCTACGCCACGCGGAAGAAGTGCTGCGCCAGGGCCAGGTCCTCGTGCTCTTCCCCGAGGGGATGCGCCAGGAGGGCGGCGAGGTGGGCGACCTCTTGGAGGGCGCCGCCTTCCTCGCCGCCCGCACGGGCGCGCGAATCGTCCCCATCGGGATCGGCGGTTCGGACCGCTCGATGCCGAAGGGCTCGAAGATCCCCAAGCCCATCAAGATCACCGTGGTGGTCGGAGAGCCCATCGACCCCCCCGAACGCAGCGAAGCAGGCCGAGTGGCCCGCAGCAAGGTGCACACCACCACCGAGGCCCTGCGCACCGGCATCCAGGCGGTCTACGACCAGGCACGGCGCGAGGCGGGGAGCTGATGGCGCCCAACCTGGGCCTCCCGTTCGGGGCCGGGCCTGCGGTGGCGCCGGCCCGGCCCATGGCGTGTTTAATGGAGGGTGATGGCTAGCTCGAAGGACACGACGAAGGCGAAGAAGGGCGACACGCCCACGGCGGCCGCGAAGAAGGCCCCGGCCACCAAGCCGGCGGCCGCCAAGAAGGGCGACGACAAGGAGCCGAAGAAGCGCCGGGTGCGTACGGTGGCGTTCCGCGCCATGACCAAGGTGCCGCTGTTCCGCCGCTTCTACGTCCGGCGGATCCTGCGCTTCATCGAGAAGTCGAAGGCCAAGGGGCGCCCGCTACCTGCCGACCTCGTGCGGGTCGACCAGATGACGGCGAAGCTCCCGAAGAAGAAGAAGGAAAAACTGCTCGAAGAGGCCATGCTGACCTCGCAGACCGATGAGATCCAAAGCCGCGAGCTGCGGCGGGCGGCGGCCAAGCAGGATCGCCTCCGTGGCAGTGGTGGGGGCCGGCGCCCCGGCTCGGCCACGACCGGCGGCCGGCCCGTGCAGCGGGGCTGAGGGGGGCCTGGGCGCTCAGCGCTCGCGCCACCAGGTGGCGGCGACCACCTTGGCGTAGCGGAACCCGAAGAGGACGTTTGTCCCCTTCTTCGACGTTCCCGAGGCACGCGGGTGCCACTCGGTCGGGCGCTCGGTGACCCGCCACCCGCGCTGGACGGCGGTGATCAGCAGTTCGGCGGTCTGGTACTGCTCCTGGCGGAGGCGACCGACCACGTCAGCCAACACCGAGGATCGAAGGGCCCGGTAGCCGTTCGAGGTGTCGGTCAGGTGCGTGCCGGTGAGCACGTTGACGACGCTTGCGAAGACGAACACCCCGGCCCTGCGGAGCTGGTCCTCGGTGTGGTCGACACCGAGCCGGCGCGAGGCGATCACGAAGTCGGCCTCGTCGTCGAGCAGCGGTTGGAGCATGACGGGGATCTCGGCCGGGTCGTTCTGTCCGTCGGCATCGAGCGTGACCACGTACTCCGCGCCGCCGGCCAGGCAGAGCTCGTAGCCGACCCGCAGCGCCACCCCGTGGCCGAGGTTGACCGGGAACACGCAGGTCGCGACCCCTGCGTCGAGGGCGACGCGGGCCGTTTCGTCCTCACCGCCGTCGACGACGACCAAGGTGGCCACTTCGAGCCCGCACGCCTCGGCGGGGACGGCCTTGAGCACGTCACCGATGTTCGCCTCTTCCTCGTAGGCGCAGATGAGCGCCACCACCGGTGGCAGCTTGAAGTCGGGGTAGCGGGCGTCGAAGTCCTGGCGGGCCAGGTCGACCGCCAGGCGGACCATGGCGTCTTTTCGCGTCTTCTCCAGATCGGGGGCGCGCGTCGTCATTACGTGCAACTGCTCCTTGCTTGTGGCGGTTTAGAGGCTGTGTGCCCGACCGAAGACTTCACGCACCATCGGCTCGAAGTGCGAGAGGGGCTTCGTCGGATAGTCGGGGTCGAAGCTGGTCTGGTCCCAGTCGTCGGCGAACTGCTCGGCGAGGGCGAACCACGGCTCGGCGCGGTACTGCTCGCGCGCGTCGGGGTCCATGCCCAGGTGCTCGTAGTAATGGCGGCCCTGGAAATCCTGGTGGGCCCGGATGGTCTCGAGGACCTCGCTGCGCACATAGGGCCGCAGGATCTCTGCGGCGATGCGAGGGTGGTTGGGCACCGAGATGGCCTTGCCAATGTCGTGACAGAGCGACGCCACGATCATCTCGGTGTCGGCGCCGGCCTCCTCCGCCCTGGTGGCGGTCTGGAGCGAGTGGGTGAGCTGGTCGACGGCGAAGCCGACGGTGACGTCGGCGAGCGACTCGAGCATCTCCAGGATCCGCTCAGCGACGAGCGCCTGTGCCTCGATGGTCTCGGTGACGATGACCGACCACTGGCCCTGGGTGGACTCGTCCATGCGGCGGAACGTCTGGTTCGCGATGGT
Source organism: Acidimicrobiaceae bacterium (assembly GCA_003155135.1). GTDB lineage: Bacteria > Actinomycetota > Acidimicrobiia > Acidimicrobiales > RAAP-2 > Bog-515. Next base: position 42,385 of record PMFN01000039.1, read on the forward strand.
CTCGCTCATCGAGACATCCTCGCGCCTGGCGGCGCGCAGCGTCGAGCGAGCACTCAGGCGCCGAGCAGCTCGAGCACGGACGCAGCGGACACCGAGCGGTCAGCGGCGGCAGGGTCGGATGCGCCGGTGCCTGGCGCGCCGTTGCTTGCCGCATTGAGCAGCCCGACGGTGGCGGCGAGTGCCCGGAGCAGCTCGCGCAGCTCGGGGGGCGGGGGGAAGTACTCGTCCTCGGTAGTGGTCGAGACCACCTGGGCGCCGCTGCGGGGGGCGAGGGCTGCGACCACCTCTTGGACGAGGGCCTCGGGCGCCGAGGCGCCGGCCGTCACGCCAACGGTGCCCTCCAGGTCGTCGGGTAGCTCGGCGGCCGAGTTCACCCGGAGCACGCGCCCACAGCCCGAGGCCTCTGCCACCATGGCGAGCGCCACCGTGTTCGACGAGTTGGCCGAGCCGATCACCACGACGGCGTCGGCCTCGGCGGCGATGGCGCGCAGCGCGCCCTGCCGGTTCGTGGTGGCGAAGCACAAGTCGCTGCGTCCCGGCATCCACAGGTCCGGGAACCGCTCACGGGCTGCCTCCATGAGCCCACGCCACTCGTCGTGGCTGAGCGTGGTCTGGGCGAGGAGGGCAACCGGGGTGCCGGCCGCCTCGAGGTCGTCGAGGGCGTCGAGGTCCGAGCGGTGCTCGATGAGGCGCACCGAGTCGGGCGCCACCGCCATGGTCCCGATCGCCTCCTCGTGGCCGGAGTGGCCGACGTAGAGCACGGTGTAGCCCTTGCGGCTGCGCACCTTCATCTCGTGGTGGACCTTGGTGACCAGGGGACACACGGCGTCGACCACGACGCCGCCGTGGGCCCTCGCCGCCTCGACCACGTCCGGGGCGGTGCCGTGGGCACTGAGCATGAGGGGCGCACCCTGGGGCACCTCTGCGATCTCATCGACGAAAATGACGCCCTGGGCGCGGAATTGCTCCACGACGTGGGCGTTGTGGACGATCTCGTGGTAGCAGTAGATGGGAGGCTCGAAGACGGTCACCATCCAGGCCAGGGCCTTGATCGCCTTCTCCACTCCTGCGCAGAACCCCCGGGGCTCGGCAAGCAGGACTCTTTCGACTGGCACCCCACCAGGCTACCGGCGCGGCGCCGGCTTCCGGCTGCCCGACCGGGGGCCCGAGCCCGCCCGGGTAGCCTGTGGACATGTCGGCACCCAGGGTGACGGTGGTCACCGAGGCGTCGCCGGCGGCTCGGGCAGGCCTTTTGGTCGGCGACGAAGTCGTCGCCATTAACGGTCGCGAGCCGATGGACGTCATCGAATACCACCAGCTCACCGACGACGACGAGCTGCTTCTCCTGGTCCGGCGCGCCGGCGAGGAGCAGCCGCGCCCACTGCACGTCAGCAAGGAGGCCGGCGAGCCGCTCGGGATCGAGGTCTCCTCAGCGGTCTTCGACCGCATCCGGACCTGCGACAACCACTGCGCCTTCTGCTTCATCTACCAACTGCCCAAAGGCATGCGCAAGAGTCTCTACCTGAAGGACGACGACTACCGGTTGTCGTTCCTCTACGGCAACTTCACGACGCTCACCAGGTTCACGGAGCTGGATGCTGAGCGGGTGCTGACCGAACGGCTCGGCCCGCTGTTCGTCTCGATCCATGCCACCGCCCCGGCGGTGCGCGCCGCGATGCTGCGCAACCCCAAGGGTGCGACCAGCCTGCGCTGGTTGCGGATCCTGCTCGAGGGCGGGATCGAGGTGCATGGACAGGTCGTGGTGTGCCCCGGGGTCAACGACGGGGCTGTGCTCACCGATACCTTCGCCGGCATCCTCGACGAGTACCCCGGTCTGACGACGATCGGCGTCGTGCCCCTCGGGCTCAGCCGCTACTCCAACGAGGCCGAGATGCGCCCGCACACCGTTGCCGAGGCGGCCGCGGTCTGCGACGCCGTCGAGCAGTGGCAGGGCGTCTTCTCCTCCGTGCTCGGCCGGCCGATGGTCTTCGCCGCCGACGAGTACTACCTCCTCGCCAACCGGCCCTTCCCGCCAGCCTCGGCCTACAAGGGCTTCCCCCAGCACGAGAACGGCATCGGCATGGTGCGCGCCTTCGAAGCGGCCTTCGGGGGCAATCTCGACGCGGCGCTCGGCGTCCGCCACGGCTTCTTCGCCTCCGTTGACGGCGCGCCGGCCGAGGGCTACCGGGCCGAACGGGCGCCTGGGGCCGCCTACGGGCACGCCCCGCGCGGCGACGCCGCCCCGATCACGGTGGTCACCGGCGCCTACGGCGCCCGCGTGCTCTCGCCCCTCGTCGACGCCCACCCGCGCACCGACGTCCGCATCCTCGAGGTCGCCAATGACTTCTTCGGCGGTAACATCGGCGTCGCCGGGCTGCTCACGGGCGCCGACCTCGCCCGCGCCCTCGCCGCGGAGCCCGAGGGCGAGCGCTACCTCCTGCCCGACGTGTGCCTGTCACAGGGCCGCTTCTTGGACGGCACGACGCTCGCCGATCTTCCGCGCACGGTTGAGGTCATCCCGAGTGACGGGGCGTCGCTGCGCGCCGTGCTCGACGGGCGGCCCCTTCCCGGCGCAGCACCCGACGCGACCGCCCTCGAATGGGCCGCCCCCGACGCGCCGCATCGCCAGCCGGTCGCCCTCCTCTCGTCGAGTTCGTCATGAGCCGCCCCGTCGCTCCCATCAACCCGGATCTGCCCACCGTGGTCCTCGCCGGGCGCCCCAACGTCGGCAAGTCCTCGCTCATGAACCGCATCGTGGGGCGGAGGGCGGCGGTGGTCGAAGAGGAGCCGGGCGTCACCCGAGACCGCAACGTGCTCGAGGCCGAATGGACGGGCGTCGCCTTCAATCTGGTGGACACCGGTGGGTGGCTCGCCCGGGGGGACACCCTCGACGCCAAGATCAGCGAGCAGGCGGAGAAGGCCGTGGCCGACGCCGATGTCGTCCTGCTGGTCGTCGACGTCACTATCGGCGTCACCGACGAGGACCTCGAGGCCGCCAAGGTGATCCGCCGGTTCGGCGTCCCGGTCCGCCTCGTCGTCAACAAGGTCGACGACACCAATCGCGACGCCTCCATCTGGGACTTCATCGCCCTCGGCGTCGGCGACCCGTGGCCGGTCAGCGCCCTGCACGGACGTGGCACTGGAGATCTCCTCGATGAGATCGTGACCATCCTGCCCGTGACCGACATCGCCCGACTGGAAGACGACTTTGACGGCGCGCACCGCGCCCTCTCCGCCGACGCCAGTGACGGGGCGCCGCCACGTGTGGCGCTGGTGGGACGGCCCAACGTTGGGAAGTCGACCCTCTTCAACCGCATGATCGGCGAGGAGCGCTCCGTCGTCCACGACATGCCCGGGACCACCCGCGACGCCATCGACACCGTCGTCGAGACGTCCGACGGGCCGCTCTGCTTCGTCGACACCGCCGGGATGCGGCGGCCCTCCAAGACCGACCGGGGGACCGAGCACCACTCGGTGCTGCGGGCTCTCGACGCGCTCGAGCGCGCCGACATCGCATTGCTCGTCATCGACGCCACCGTCGGGGCGACGCACCAGGACCAGCGCCTGGCTGAGCGGATCGGCGCATCGGGCTGCCCGGCGGTCGTCGTGCTCAACAAGTGGGACGCCCTCGAGACCGAGCGGCGCGACGATATCCTCTACGGCGTCTCGGACAAGCTTGCCTTCCTCGGCACCGCCCCCGTCCTCAAGGTGTCGGCATTGAGCGGACGCGGCACCCACAAGATCCTCCCGGCCCTCCACGAGGCCGTCGCCGCCTACCACCAGCGGGTGCCGACCGGTGCCTTGAACCGTGCCCTGCGCGACATCCAGGCCGCCCACCCCGCACCCGGCGCACGCATCCGCTACGGCGTCCAGGGCGCGATCGACCCACCCACATTCACCCTCTTTGCCACCGGGCGACTTCCAGCCACCTACCTGCGCTACATCGAGCGTGGGCTCCGCGAGCACTTCGACCTCGGGGCCACGCCGATCAAGATGCGGGTCCGCACCGGTGGCGGTCGCTGAGGAGCGATCCGTGCCCTGGTGTGACGACTGCGACCGGCTGGTCGACGACGAGGACCTGACCGAGGAGGGCACGTGCCCGGTCTGCGACACCCAGCTGGTCGAGCCCGAGCGGCGCAACATCCCCTGGACGTTCAAGCTCATGATCGTGGCCACGGTCATCTACCTCGGTTGGCGCAGCTACCAGGGCATCACATGGGTCGTGCACCACGTCTGACGGCGGCGGCAGGGCTCGGATGGCCACGCGCCGCGTCGCCTAACGTCTCGGCGTGGCCATTTATCAGCTCGACGACCTCACGCCAGCGATCCACGAGACTGCGTTCGTCCACCCCGACGCAGTGGTGATCGGTGACGTGACCATCGGCGCCGAATCCACGGTGTGGCCCATGGCGGTGCTGCGCGGCGACTACGGCACCATCACGGTGGGGGAGCGCACGTCGATCCAAGATGGCACCGTCGTCCACGCCGGACCCGGTTTCCCGACCATCATCGGCAACGGGTGCGTGGTCGGGCACCTCGCCCACCTCGAGGGGTGCATCCTGGAGGACGACTGCCTCGTCGGGTCGGGCTCGGTCGTCCTCCACCACGCCGTCATCGGCTCGGGCGCGACGGTGGGTGCCAACGCGGTGGTGCCCAACCAGCTCAAAGTCCACCCCGGCGCCCTCGCCTTGGGCGTCCCGGCCAAGGTGCTCGAGGGCCGCTCCAATGCCGAGATGATCCGTTTCTCCGCCGAGCAATACGTCCGCAACGGGGCCCGCTTCCGCCAGGGCCTCCGCCGGCTGGACTGATCGTTCAGCCGGCCAGGAACCCGATCGCCGCGTCGATGGCGCCGAAGTCGCCCGGCGTGGCGAAATGGTCCACGCCGGGCAGCGTCACCAAGGTGGCATTGGGGATGGCGGCGACGAGTGCACCGGCCGTCGGGTGCATGTCGCGCTCGCCGAGCACCACGAGCACCGAGGCAGTCACCGCTGCGCAGTCCTCGGTCCGCACCGCCTCGACGTGGCGGCCGAGGAAAGCGGCCAGCGCCTCGGGGTCGTTCCCCTCGCCCCTCGCCAGCCGCTGGAAGACCCGCAACGTGATCTCCGCCGGCTCGTCGTCGCCGGTCAGCGCAGCGATCAGCGGCGCGGCCGAGTCCTTCTCCGAGAACACGGTGTCGCCGACGCCGAGCAGCACCACACGCCCGAACCGGCCAGGGTCTCGCACCATGAGGCGCAAGAGCAGCTCGCCTCCCGCCGAGAATCCGACGGCGTCCACCAGGCCGTGAGGAGCGAGCGCCGCCGCCACCAGCTCGTCCACGTGCTCGTAGGCCCGCGGGTCGGTGGGCTTGTCCGACCGACCGTGGCCCAGCATGTCGATCTCGATGACGTCGCGGCCTTCGTCGGCGAGGATGTCCACCCACCCGGTGCGGCGCCAGTTGTGCTCGAACGACGAAGTGAAACCGTGGACGAGCGCCACGGGGCGAGCTGGCATCTCGGCCGGCTCAGCGTGGCGCTCGGGAGGCGGCGGCGTCCAGCATCCTCAATCGGACGCCTCTGCCGCAGCCTTGAGCATGGCCTTCATGGCATCTTCGATCCCGAGGCAGAACAAATCGATGTCGGGCACCGAGTCGTAGTCGCCGGTAACGCCGAAGTTGACCTGCCCGTCGTAGGAGAAGATGGCGACGCCAAGACGGACCTGGCCGCCGAGCGGGACGTAGGGGAAGGCCTTCAACATCTGGCGGCCCAGCACATAGAGGGTCTGCTGGGGCCCCGGCACGTTCGTGGTCACGGTGTTGAGGTTGCGCTGCGCGGTCTTGCCGGCCACCCGGGCGCCCAAGGCGAGCACCGCTGGGGGAGCGAAGCCGCCGAGCGACGTGAGCGCTTGGGCGGCGACTGCCTCGTGGGAGGACTTGAGGTGGTCCATCTGGGCGGTGACCGCGGCGAGGCGCTCGACGGGGTCCTCGACCCCGACCGGCAGGTCGGCGAACATGGCCGAAACCCTATTGGCCAGGGTGCCGTCGCCGATGGCTCGACCGCTTGCATCCCGGGTCCGCACCGAGACCGGCACCAGCGTGCGCACCGAGCGGTCGACGGACTCGCCTCGACTGAGCAGCAGGTCACGGAAGGCCCCGGTGATGGCGGCGAGGACCACGTCGTTGAACGAGCCGCCGAGGCCGTGGCGGATGGTTCGGACCTCCTCCACCGAGCTCGTCGCCCAGGCGTAACGGCGGTGTGGGCCGATCGGCCCGTTGAGGCTCGAGACCGGGTGGGGTCGCAACGTCCCGGCGAGGGTGAAGAAGCCCTTGGTGAGGTCTGCTGCCTGGGAGAGGGCCTGGCGCGAGAACCGCAACGATGCCCGCAGGGCACGGAATTGCTCATAGGGACTGCGGATCGTGTCGGCCATCGCCGTGGTGGCCAGCGACACCGACGAGGGCTGTGCGGACGGGCGCCACGGCTGCACAGGGAGGGGCTCGGCGTCGCGCTCGGTGTCGAAGACCACCGAGAGCAGCTCGGTTCCCGAGACCCCGTCGACCATGGCGTGGTGGGTCTTCGAGACGAGCGCCCAGTGATCGTCCTCGAGGCCCTCGACGAACCAGATCTCCCAGAGCGGCTTGGTCCGGTCGAGTTGCTGGGACATGAGTCGGCCGACGAGGCGGCGGAGCTCTTCTTCGCCACCCGGCGAGCCGAGGGCCGTCTGGCGGACGTGGTACTCGATATTGAAGTGGGGATCGTCGACCCACACCGGCCGGCCGAGGTCGAAGGGCACAGTGCGGATCACCTGGCGGTAGCGCGGGACGAGGTGCAACTTGCTGGAGATCATCTGCAGCAGGTCCGCGTAGCGCGGAGCCGGGCCCTCGAAGATGCCGATCGAGCCGACGTGCATGTGGCTGACGCCGTCTTCGACGTGCAGGAATGTCGAGTCAACCGGGCTCAAACGGTCGTAGCTCATGGCTTCCACCTCTCTGCCGGCAGCAACGCTGTGATCGCGCCGGCCCTCACAACGATTCGGTCAGCTCACGTTTGAGATCGACCTTCAGGATCTTGCCGGTCGGCCCCTTCGGTAGCACGTCGCGGATTTCGACACGGCGCGGGTACTTGTACGCGGCCACCCGTTCCTTCACGAAGGCGATGATCTCTTCGGGCTCAGCCTCGGCCCCCGCGCGGAGGGAGACGAAGGCCATGACCTCTTCGCCGAGGCGGGGGTCGGGCATCCCGAGGACGGCCGCTTCGAACACGGCGGGGTGGGTGTAGAGGACCTCTTCGATCTCGCGCGGGTAGACGTTGTAGCCGCCCCTGATGATCAACTGCTTCTTGCGGTCCACAATGAAGAGGAAGCCCTCGTCGTCGATGTAACCGAGGTCCCCCGTGTGGAACCACTCACCGGTGAAGGTCTCCTCGTCGGCGTCGGGACGCCCGTGATAGCCCTTCATGATGTTGTAGCCACGGATGACGATCTCCCCGACGTTCTCCTTGCCGGCGGGGAGAATCTCGTTGTCACCGTCCCAGATCGCAACCTCGGTGCCCCAGATCGGCTTGCCCACGCTGTAGGCCTTCCGCTCGGCTGCGCTCTGGTTGAACGTGGCGGTCGAGGCTGTCTCCGAGAGGCCGTAGCCCTCGAGGATGACGACGCCGACGCGCCGCTCGAACTGCTCGAGCACTTCGGCAGGGATGGCTGCGCCGCCGGAGATCGCGACACGCAACGAGGAGAGGTCGTAGTCGTCGAAGTCGGGCTGGGAGAGCAGGTCGACGTACATCGTCGGCACTCCCTCGAAGATGGTGGCGCGGTATTTCACGATCGACTGGAGCACTGCGGTGGACTCGAAGCGCGGGAGCAGCACCATGGTGCCGCCGAAGCGCACCACGATGTTCAAGATGCTCGACAGCCCGAAGATGTGAAAGAGGGGGAGGGCGACAACCACGATGTCGTCGTCCTGCACCCCGAAGATCCGGCCCGGGATGTCCGAGTTCATATACAGCTGGAAGTGCGTGAGCTCCGCACCCTTCGGGGTTCCCGTGGTCCCCGACGTGTAGATGATGACCGCGGTGTCAGTGGGCGAGCGCGGCACGAACACCGGGCCCGACGGCTTGGCAACGAGGTCCGAGAACGGCCGGACACCGTCGGGCAGCTCGGTCGCGCCGACGAGGTAGACCTTGTCGACCCCTGCGTGCTGGGCACCTTTGACCGCCTCATCGGCGAACATCGAGAAGGTGATGAACGCCGTTGCCCCGGAATTCGCTAGATAAAACTCAACCTCGGGCGCCTTCAGCAGGACGTTCATCGGAACGACCACCGCCCCGGCCTTCAAGATGCCGAAATAGGCAACCAGGAACTCGGCGAGATTGGGCAGCTGCAGCCCCACAGCGTTGCCCGGCACGACGCCGGCGTCATGGAGCCCGGCTGCCAGACGATCGGACTGTTCGTCCAGCTCACGGAACGTGAGCGTGCCACCGACGTGATACGCCACCGGCTTGTCCGGAGTACTCACGCCAGCCTCTCGGATGATGCACGACAGATTGAAACTCATATCCCACCCCCGCGTCGTACCCTATCGACGCCGCCATTCGACAACAAGGGACGAAAGACCCTGTGTGGACCGGCAAAACGGAAACCCCCCCACCACAGCGGTCGCCTTCGGACGAGCCGAGGCGCACGGTGGGGCCTGCGAAGCCCTCTTCGAGGCTCGGCTACCATGTGAGACTCGAGCTGAAGACACCGTGCACATGCAGGGATTCGCACATGAGATGGGTCTCAGCGGGGGAGTGGCAACACTCCCTTGATCGGGAGAATGCGGGCTGTGGCGCAGCTTGGTTAGCGCGCTTGACTGGGGGTCAAGAGGTCCCGGGTTCAAATCCCGGCAGCCCGACTACAGAGGGTCACATCAGAGCGGTCAACACGACTCGGGGAGGGCTAGGAGATCCCGACTCGATCCCCACGGGGGACAACAGTCTCAGCCCGAGTCGGGACTCAACGGTGTTGGAAGTCACTCTGAACCAGCCCGGTTTCGTAGGGAATCTGGCCAGCGACGACTTCCTGTGAGGGGTCCCCGGCAACTGCTCAAGGGCACTCTCAAGGAGTGCCGTCAGTGAAAGACCAGGCACCGACGCACGTACTGGTCGAATCCTGTCGGAGCCCGACCGAGCAGCCATCCGAGCACGTTCGGATTACCGGTGATGCCGTAGCGGCCGTAGTGGTCGAAGAGCCGGAACATGGCGTCATGGCGGTGGTCGTCCTCTTCGGACGGGATGATTCCGGGGGTCGGCGGACCAGGGAGTTCGACCTGCTTCACCGTAATTTCTTGCTCGGCCTCATCGGCGATGATCCGGGCGAGTTCGTGGGCGTTACGGAAGTCCCGACCGCAGAGTTCGTAGGTGGCGTAATGGTGGTGCGGGTCACCCACCACCTTGGCGGCCACCTCGGCCACGTCTTCCAGGTCCACATGGTCGAGACGGGTGTCGAGCGAGTACGGCTGACTCAGGACCCGCTCAGCGACCACTTGGCCCACATCGATGTTCTGCATGTAGTGCATGGGCTGGAGAATGGTGAATGGCATCCGGGACAGGAGCACGCACCGTTCCACTTCGAGCTTGGCCTGATGGTTCAGGAGTAGTTCGAGCTGGGGGTGGGTGACCGAGAACTGCACGAAGTGCTCGACACCGGCGTGACGGGCCGCACTTACCACGCCGTGGCCCATCTCAACCTCACGGGGGTGCATGGGAGGTCCGATGTAGACGACGACGCTGACACCCTCGACGGCCCGGTGCAGGTCAGCAGGATCGAGCAGGTCGCCGACCATGACGTCTGCCACTCCTGCACCGGCCAGCTGTTCGACGTCACTGGCGATGTCGAACGCGCGAACTTGCCGCCCGGACCGCACCAGGGCGCCGACCACGCTGCGCCCTGTCCGTCCGTTCGCCGGATCACCTCGGGTGGCCCTCTCCCGTCATCGTCGCGTTCGTAGGCTTCCCACGCTCGGGACTGTCCCCTGATGTCCTGGTCGCGGCAGGGGCCTGACGGGCTAGCAGGGAGCCCCAACCCTCACTGCCTCCAGGAACGATCGCCTCGGGCGGGTCGGAGACCAGCACGTGGGCCTCCCCGGTCCGGATGGCCAGGACGATCGCTTGGCTCACCAGCTCCGGAGGGTCCGGGACGATCGTCCGAGCCCCGGTCGCCAGGCGGCCGGCCCGCAGCTTCTGGTGGAACTCGGTGGCGGTGACCGACGGATAGACGACTGACACCGCGATTCCCGCAGTATCGAACTCGAGCCGGGCAACCTGAGAGAGCATGTTGAGAGCCGCCTTGGTGGCCGAGTAGCCGCCGAGTCCAGGGAAGACCCGAAGCGACGTCGCCGAACTCACGTTCACGATGGCTCCTCCGTGTCCGGCTCGCATCGAGGGAAGCACCATCTGCATCCCCACCAGGGGTGCGATCACGTTCAGCTCGAACACGGCGCGCAGATCGACTGGGTCCAGTTCGTCGAGCGGCACGTGGAGCCCCTGGCCGGCATTGTTCACCAACACGTCCACCCGACCGTAGGTGTCGATGGTCCGCGCCACGAGGCGCTCGACCTCTTTGCCAATCGTCACGTCGGTGGTAACGGCCAGCGAGTCGGGCAGGCCACGGGCCAAGGCCTCGATGCGATCGGTCCGGCGGGCGGCGAGGACGACGCGTGCGCCGAGCTCACTCAGTTGGCGGGCTGTGGCTGCTCCGATGCCCGAGGAGGCCCCGGTGACGATGCACACCGATTGATCAACCTCCATGGTGCTCCTCCTCGGATCCGGACCTCGGGCCATGTGCGCGCCGCGGCCCTTCCGCCGTTGTGGTGCCTACTCGGTCCTCGACAGTCCGCGGAAGGCGAGGACGAAGAACACCAGGGCGAACACGACGACGATCGCCAACTCGACGGCGATCGACAAGGTGTGGCCGAAGAGGGTGACGTTGGTAGGGAACCGGGCCCGGGCCGCCGGCGACATGTTCTGGGCCGCGAAGACCACTTGCCGGAACGGGGCGACGGCATAGGTCAGCGGGTTGAGTCGGGTGATCACGGTCAGCCAACCGGGGAGGCCGTTGAGGGGGAAGAGGGCCCCCGACAAGAACAGCATGGGCATCAGCAACATCTGCATGACGACCTGGAAGGACTCCATCTTCTGGATCCGGCTGGCCACGAACACCCCGAACGTGGTCATGGCCACCGCCATGAGCAGCTCCAGGGCGATCATTTGCACAACGAGCAGCGGTGTCAGATGGATGCCCACCAAGGGGGCAAGCACCAACATGATCGTTCCCTGGGCGGCGGCGACCGTCGCCCCTCCAGCAGTCTTGCCGAGCACGAGGGAGACCCGGCTGACCGGGGCGACCAGCATCTCGCGCAGGAAGCCGAACTCCCGGTCCCACACGATGGAGAGCGCCGAGAACATGGCGGTCATGACCACGCTCATGGCCACCACCCCCGGGTAGACGAATTGCCGGAAGTTGAATCCTCCGGTCGTGCCTACCAGGCCGCTCATGCCGTACCCGAGGACGAACAGGAAGAGCACCGGCTGGATCAGCCCGCTCACGATCCGGGTCCGGGTCCGGACGTAGCGGATGAGCTCGCGCTCCCACACCATCCCGACGACCCGGATCTCGTCGGAGATGATGGTGTCGGGGGTTGGAGTCGGGGCCGCTGCGGGGCTTGCTGGGGCCGGAACCGTCGAGCCGGCAGTCGACAAGGTGGTCATCGTGGCTCCTCAACTCCTCCGGGCGCCGCGGGCCCGGGCCATCATGGGGACGGCTTCGCCGTGCTGCTCCCTGATCTCGCGTCCGGTGAAGTGCAGGAACACGTCGTCGAGGGTGGGGCGGTGGGCCCGGACGGTCCGCACGGGCACGCCTGCGGCAGCAACGATGGGGCCTACGGCCGCTTCCTCGTCGACCACGAAGGCGGTGAGGCCACCCTCGGTGCGCTCGACCTTGTAGCCGGCTCGTTTGAGTGAAGCCAATGCGGCCTCGTCGTCGGCCGTCTCGATGGCCACGGTGTCGGTTCCGACCTGGGCCTTGAGGACGTCGGGGTTGTCGAGGGCGATGATGGCGCCGTGGTCGATGATGGCGATCCGTTCGGCATACTCGGCTTCATCCATGTAGTGAGTGGTCAGGAAGATGGTGACGCCTTCCTCCTCCCGCAGGCGCTGGATGTCCTCCCAGATGAGGGCCCGGGTCTGGGGATCGAGGCCGACGGTCGGCTCATCGAGAAAGAGGACCTTGGGCGTATGGAGCATTCCCCGGGCGATCTCGAGACGTCGGGCCATCCCGCCCGAGTACGTCGACACGAGATCTTTACGTCGGTCCGAGAGCGCCACCAGCTCGAGCACCCTCGAGATCCGCGCCTCGACCTGAGCGTGGGGGACGCCGTAGAGCACGGCGTGGAACCGCAGGTTTTCCTCGGCCGTGAGCTGATCGTCGAGGGTCTGCTCCTGGAAGACGAGCCCGATGTGGCGGCGGACCGACTTCGCCCGGGTGGCCACATCGAAGCCGGCGACGGTGGCGTGTCCTGAGGTTGGACTGGCCAGGGTGCAGAGCATCTTGATGGTCGTCGACTTNNACGGCGACCAGATCGCCGTAGCTCTTGGTCAACCCGTGGACATCGATGGCCGGCGGCCTCGTCTCCGGGCCTGGGAGATCGAGATGGTTGAGCGGGAGACTTACCACTCGCCGCGAGCAGGGCAATGTCCCCGCCGGCCACGCTGGCTTGTACCCCCTCCGTCAATCCATCTCACAAATTCACAATTGCACCAGCCCGAGACGGCCGGTAGGGCTGAACGTCCCGATCGTGAGGCCAACGGCTCGGACGGACGAGCGGCCTAGGAGAGGACCTCGGTCACTTACGCCGCCGGGCTGGCACATCCGGCGGTCCGCAGTCGCCGGCTGGGCACGCACCTCATCTTCCAGGAGCCGTGGCGCCTCTCGACCGGAAGTCTGCCGAGGCGGAGTCACCGGTTCGCTACCTGGCGGGCATCCCGGCACAGCAGTCCAGGGACCGATCAGCTCACCGGGTGGCCCGTTCGTCGACGACCAGCAGACAAGGTCGTGATCTTTCGCGGTGTCAACGCCGCGTACAAGCACCCCCTCACGAACGCTTCCCAGCGCCGGGAAAGCCCTGGAACCTCTCCGCTGCTGCTGGCGAGACTCGGCTTCAACGTCGTCCGACTCGGTAGGACCTGGAAGGGTTCGAGCCTGGGACCACCCCGGTCGACGACCCGGCGATCTGCACACACCGGGACCGCCGGGCGACCCTGGCTCGATCAACCAGGCGGTGCGCGACAGCTTTTTGAAACGAATCAAAGAGGTGGTCGACCTGCTGGGCCGCTTCCACGTCTGTCCCGCAAGAAAGGAACCCGCTACCCACTATTTCGTGTTACAACACCATCGTTCGTCAAATACGAATGAGATGGGAGCGTGACCCACATGCCGCCAACGCTGACATATCAGTGGGTCTATTTCCAAGCAGGTCCGCATCGTCGGCAGCCCCCACCGAGAGCGTCAAATGGCGGCTTCGTCGAGTTGCCAACGCGGGCACAATGGGGTCCCACGGGAGTGATAACTGGCCAACAGGTCCAATGGGGAGGCGTGCTACAGAAAGACTGGATCGTCGACAATCCAGACGGCAGCCAACTTACCTACCAGTTCGCTTTTGTGAACGTCACCGGAGGGGATCCAAGCCCCGCGAGCTCGACTGATCCCAACAACCCGCCCGCAATCCAGATCGGAGAAGATCCAGTTGTGGTCCTGGTGGTCTACGTGCCGGTCGAAGGTCCTGGCATCGCACCCGCGAACGATTCGGGCGCCACTATCGACGCCTTCGACGAATCGACAAACCTTCTCGTCGACGATGACTTCGTCATTGCGTACGCACCGCCGGGCCAGACGACGACGAAGGATGCGGAGCAGACGACCAGCGGCAATGTTTCGGGTTGGGTGGACACATGGAGCACGGGGGAGACGATCGCTGCCTATCCCCGAATCAGCGAATACACCAACAATCCATCTCCCGATTTCGACAAATGGGTCAACCTTCTGCCATCGTCCGAAGGGGTAACAATCGGGGGAACGGATAATGCGGATTTGACCGTCAGCATCAAAACCAGTGCCTACGCACTCGCGTTCTACAAGAACAACGCGCCCCCCCTTGTCATTGAACACGTACCCCCACATTTGACGCAAGCCCTCTATGGCCCGGATGGGCAGCTCCTGGCTCCGGGAGACAAACCGGGGGCACCACTCCAGGAACAGCGACCGCAGGGGGCGGGGCCGGAAGGAGTGTGAGGTCGATATTGTGCTGTGAGGGCGTCAATTGGCGTCGTAGCCATGTCGGACCCACGCTCGGTGCTTCGTGCGCCATTTCCTCACCCATTAGGGATCATCCCCTGGCCGCATGATCAGTTCGTGAGCGAGTGTCGCAACTGCGGCGACCAGGTCGCCTGAGCCGCGCAGAACTTCGTACTCCGCTCTCACGCTCGACAAGGTCAGATGGGCATCGGCACAGCGCGTGAGGCATACCTCGGGCTCGGTCCGATCGACGGTTAGAGGGGGAGTGTTCCGCCCTGTCCGTCTGGCTGCCTCGGACTCATGCAACACGCGGGTTGTCGTGTTCTTCTAACTCCGATACCGACGATCTGGCACCACGCCGAACGCCGAGACCTTCACGCGCCGGCCAGAAATTCCAAGAAGCTGCCGACAGGAAGTTCCCGTGAGGTCACCTCCGGCACAGGGATATCTGCCTGAATTTCGTAGCGATTCCGGCGACCTTCCTTGGTCTTGGTGAGGAAACCGTCCTCGACGAGATCGTTAAGGATGCCGTGCGCGTGCCGCTCTGTGATCGAAAGCCGCTGAGCAAGCTCGCGAAGAAGCACATCGGGCTCGTGCGTAATGAACAACAGAGCTCGACCATGTGGCGTCAATAGTCCCCGACCCGGCACGAATTCAAAAGTACACGAAAAGATCTCGAGGAATAGTATTGCTTCTTTATTAATACAGGTATACAATCGACAGTAAAATATCTGACGGATTTGCAGCGCAGGCAGCACATTGCGTCGGAAATGCCAAAGGAGCGCCATGCGCTACGTCAGAGCGATGTCGTCTAGTGCGGCGAGGCGGCGGCCCTCTTTTCCCTTCCCAAAGCAAACGGCTGTACCGCGCACCCGGTTCCAGACGTCCCGTTCGCAACGGCTCACGATGGGCGCAGCAGCGGGAGCGTCGATTCTGCTCGTCAGCGCCTTCGCGGGGTCACCCGCCTGGGCCGCCCAACCGCCCGTCGGACTCGGTACGGTGGCACCGTTCGCCGTACTCGGTGGCCAAACCGTGACCAACACGGGGACCTCGACAATCTTTGGGGACGTCGGCGTCAGTCCCGGAACAGCGATCACCGGGTTCCCGCCCGGTGTTTTGGTCCCTCCTGGAACCATCCATGCGACCGACACTGTGGCTGCCCAAGCCCAGAGCGATCTCACAACGGCGTACCTCGATGCCGCAGGCCGGACACCGTTCACCGTCGAGTCCGCCGACCTCGGTGGACAGACGTTGGCACCGGGCGTGTACGAAGAAGCCGCCCTCACCCTGACCGGCACCCTCACGCTCAACGGTCAGGGCGATCCCAACTCGGTCTTCATCTTCCAGGCAGGGTCCACGCTCACCACCGCATCGAACAGCACCGTCAGCCTCATTGACGGCGCACAGCCCTGCAACGTGTTCTGGCAGGTGGGTAGTTCGGCGACCCTCGGCACAACTACCACCTTTGTCGGCACCATCATGGCGTTGACGTCGGCGTCATTGGACACAGGCGCCACCGTCATGGGTCGGGTGCTCGCTCAAAACGGCGCCGTCACCCTGGATGACAACGTCATCACCGAATCGACGTGCGCCGCCACGTCGCCAGTGACAACCACCACGGCACCGTCGGCAACGTCGGGCGGGACCGGGACTGGGGGCTCGGCGTCAGGTGTGAGCTCGGCAACGGGTTCGGGGACATCAGGTTCGGGATCAGGGAGCGGCGTGGCAAGCTCGAGCGTCGTTCCTCTCGGCTCGCCCCAGACCGGATTTGGTGGCGCGTCTCGCACGACGGTCGGAGTCGGAGCACTCCTCCTTGGCGGCCTGGCGTCCCTCGGAGCCGTCGGGGCGATCGGCCAGGCCGTCCGTCGCCGCCGCCTGCCCGCACACAACGCCGGACCGGGTCATCGCAAGTCGAGCGGAGATGGATGAGCTGAGTCCTCCGGTTGCAGTTTCGAAGCGCGGCTCGCGACGATGGTGGTGGGTCGCAGCGGTACTGGCGCTCATCGCCGCAGGCGGTCTCTTGGTCGGTCTTCGTGGGCAGCGCCAGTCGCTCCCCGGACCGGTTCTCACCGGTGCGGTGCCGTCAGCAGCAGGTCCGCCGACGACGGCGGTCCCCGTCGGCGTCGCTCGATCGACTCCGGTGACGCTCAGCATCCCGGCGATTGGCCTCACGGTGCCGCTGTCTCTTCTCGGCCTCAACCTCGACGGCACTGTGCAAGTTCCCACTGACGTCCAAGAGCCTGGCTGGTTCGACCTCGGGCCGACACCCGGACAAGTGGGCTCTTCTGTCATCTTGGGTCACGTCGACTCCTACCGGGGTCCGGCCGTGTTCTACAAACTGAGCACCCTCTCGCCCGGCGACATGGTGGACGTGACACTGACGGACGGCGTCGTCACGCAGTTCGTCGTCACCTCTGTCTCGATGTACTCGAAGACCCAGTTTCCGGCGCAAGCGGTCTACGGGGCCCACGGGTA
The DNA here is from genome assembly GCA_003155135.1 of Acidimicrobiaceae bacterium. Classification (GTDB taxonomy): domain Bacteria; phylum Actinomycetota; class Acidimicrobiia; order Acidimicrobiales; family RAAP-2; genus Bog-515. The sequence continues at coordinate 59,158 of PMFN01000039.1, forward strand.
CAGCGCCCTCCAGCTGGTGACGTGCGGCGGCACCTTTGACTCCCAGACCGGTCACTACCTCTCCAATGTCGTCGTCTTCACGTCTCTCGTCTCGTCCGCCCCCACCACGCAGTAGTCCTTGAGCAGCAACAGCGACATGGAAAGGGATTCGCCTCCTATGGCACTTAGGAACACCCGACAAGGAGACGCGGCAACGCCCCCGACGGCGCGTCAGCTGGCCGAACAACATCGGCGTACCGCCGAGGTTCTCCTGGCGAGTGGCGCAAAGGCGGGCAGGCTCGAAGCGGAGACACGTCTCGCTGTGCTTGGCACCGGTCATGGCGTGATGGCCCTCCTCCACGAGCAGAAGGTGACAAACGAGCTTCTGAGGCGGATTGTCCAGGCGCTGGCCCCCGAGCCGGCGAGCAACGGGACTGCCACCGAGTCAGGTGAACTGCTCGACCTGCCGGAGATCTCCGACGAAACGCCAACGAGCTACTGGCGCCCGTCCTAGCCGAAACTCGATTGATGAGCGCCGACTGCCGGCACCGGCTGCCCGCCATCACCTGTCACCTTCTTCGAGATACCGACGTCGTAATGCGTGCGCTCGGGCCATCGTCGATTCCCACCGCAGACGTTCGGCACTGGGTGCCTCGGCATCCGAGACGTAGCGCTGGACCGTCTCGATGAGCACGGTCAACGCCGCCGCGACACGTGCGCCGTCAACTGGCACATCGGGTTCATTCAACCCGTCCGACCCGCTAAGCAACGGAGAACTCGGTTGACGACACATATGCTGCCCCCCGATGCTCGGCGGCATCGACGACGACAGCCTTGCACTGGTCACACACCGTCCACCCGAATTGGCCAACGTTGTCGAGCGGCCGGAGCTCTTGCACCTGAGGGGTGACCGCGGCTGTGCCTGCACGCTGCGCCTCTTGCTCGGCCATGCCAAGACGGTGTTCCCGATGCGTCATGTGAAGGGCGGGCACGGTGGCGATCGCCAGCCCAAGGATCATGGACGGCACACAAAGCCACAACCAGAGCACTGTTTCTCTCCTTCTCTTCGCTTCACCAGCCATGGTGCGGGGCTCCCCTCACACCGGACTTACAGGCGCCTGACCAACCCTCGGGCGGGCCGGCCGGGCGACCCGTCACCGGCGAGCGGGTGGCGAGAGGGCTGGCAGGGAACCCGCGTCGCCGGTCACTGCTGTGTAGGCGCCCCGAGTCGGACCCAGCGGCCTTGCGCAGGTGCCGCGCCGTGACAGAGGTCGGCCTCGCCGGGGAGAGCGCAGTGCTCAGAGGCTGAAGGTGACGCTGTACGCCTGGCCGTCGTCGTTTCCGTAGCCGCTCCCGCTGACCTGGCCCTGACTGTTCGTGGCCAGCGAGTCCATGGCGATGACTGCCCCCGTCGTGACACCCGCGCCAGGGTCGTCCACACTGAGATAGCCCACGTAGAGGCCCCGGATCTCCTCGATGCTCACGGTGATGGTCGCGGTGCCCCCTGTAGCACCCGACATCGTGACGGTGCCGACCAGTGCAGGCATACCTTCGGCGTCGGTGGTGAGCGAGACCGCTCCAGAGGTCGGGGCACCGCCGTAGCTGGCGACGAGCGAGCCGGTGAAGTCCACCGAGACCTGCGGGACCTCTGTCGAGGTTGTGAGCGCCGCTCTGGGCGAGGTGACGACCAGGCTCGCACCGTGCGACACCGACGAGAGGAAGTTGTCGTCACCCCCGTAGGCGGCGTCGAGCGTCACGGTCCCCACCTGCGGCGCAGTGATCGAGCAGGTCGCCGTACCGGATGGATCGAGAGGGCAGGTGGCGGGGGCACCGGATCCGTCGGTGATGCTCACCGTCCCCGTCGGGACACCGAGCCCTGGTCCGTCCGATGCCACGTCCACAGTCACCGAGAGCGTCTGGCCTGCCACGGCAGCGAGCGGCGGCAGCACGATCGTCGTCGTGCCGATCACCGTCTGGAAGGCTCCGCTGTCACATCCGGTCGGCGGCCGCACACCGCCACGCTGGTCGGTCGCCGAGCACAAGGCGGTGCTCTCGACGAGCCCGAGGGCTGGGTTCCCGGCCAAGAGTGCCATCGTCTCGGTTGGGCCGCCGTTGTCAGCCAGCGGGCCCATCGTCGAGACGACCCCGTCGGATGGCCCAAAGCCGCACGAGCTGTCGCTCGCGACGTTGTAGCCCTCATCGACGAAGGGGCCCGAACAGGCATCCCCCGCGCCACGGTTGGCGACGACGGTGGCGGCCAGCGACACCGTGCCGCCGTGGTTGGCGAGCGACGCACCCGAAGCGGCGCTGTCCGCCGAGATGGTCGAGTTGGCGACAGCGACGGTACCCGATGTGTTGGCGATGGCCGATCCCGTCCCGTCGTTGGCAAACGTGTCGTCGCTCGCCTCCAGCGATCCCGAGTTCTCGATGCTGCTGACGGCGCATCGGCCGCTCGAGAACGTGTCATCGGCAGCGAGCAGCCCGCCCGAGTTGAGGATTTCCGTGCCACCGCAGCTCGCTGCGTCCTCGGAGAAGACGTCATCGGTGGCGCTGAGCGTGCCCCCGTTGTCGATGGCAGCCGTGCCCGGGGCGCCGATCAGGGTGGCGTCCGAGACGGTCACGCTGCCCCCTGTGATGTCGAGAGCCCCGGCAGAGTCCGAGATCGTCGTGACCGGGCTTCCGGCACCGTGCAGTGTGAGGGAGGCGAGCGGTGAGACGTCGAGCACCTCGCTGGCCAGTCGATAGGCCCCCGGGGCCAGGTCGATCGTGACCGCATCACCCGAGTACGCACCTCCGAGCGCCACGCCGAGCACCTGTTGCAGCCCGCACTCGGCGGTGGGGGGGGTGCACGCGCTCGGAGAGGCCCCGGGTGTCGCGTCGAGCGTCACGCTCGTCGGGGCTGGCGATGCACCGGCCGAAGGAACTCCGGCGACGGCGATGGCGACCATCGCTCCTCCCGTCAGAACCGAAAGGGCAGCTGCCACCCGCGCACCGCTGCGGAATCCATGGAGCATCGGAAGCCTCCCCCGCTTCGGGCACCACAATGTGGGCCTGGGCCCATTGTGCGCCCGCAACGCCGGTTCCCGGCAAGGCTCAGATCCTGCGAGGCCTGTGATCCCCGTGCTGACGGGCACGACGCTCCTCGTCAAAGGTGGAGGTCAACTGCAGGTCGAGGCTTCCGGGGCGTAAAATTGAGTAGTCGCTACTCAAGCCAAACGGGTGGAACTCCGGTCCAATGGCTTCGAGGGACAAGCACATCGGGCCAGTCGGGGGCCCGAGCACGACAGGAAGTGAGGCACCGACGTTCGTGGCGATCAGTGAGACCATGATTCCGACGAATGAGGCGGTCGAGCTACGCGCCGCCGTCATCTCGCTGCGCAAGGCCCTGGGCCGGGTCGAGCGGGCCATCGACGCTGTTGGCAGCCACCAGATGGCCGCCCTGCACATCACGGCCGATGCTCCGGCGTCGCTCGAGCGCACCGCCCGCTACCTCCGACTGATACTTGGCGGCTATGCCGAGGGATAGCTCGCCCATCGGCCTGGATTGACAGGCCGGCCCCTGGCACGCACGCTTGAGCCGTGCACACCTTCCTCCACATCTGGCCGATGCTCCTCGCCTTCCTCGGCATGGGCATCATCGCCGTCTTCTCGGTGTGGGTCGCAGATTCGATCTTGGAGCGCAAAGACCAGCGCAAGCGTGACCGGGCGCGACTCGCCCGGTCCGACAAGTAGCGCTCTGTTCCCGATTCCCGTGGCGGTCGCCGTCGCGGTGGCAATGCGCAGCCGGGGCCATTGCCGACGCCGCGCCGGTCAGTAGAGATCGGCCGCGGGGGTGGCTCCCCTAGGATTGGTTGCGGTGCATGCCCCGGTGGCATGAGCTCGCACGCACGTGGAGCTTTCCCGTTCTGGTGACGAGGCCGAATCGAACCCCATGGCAACAGCGAGGCCCCGAGATCCCGAGATGACGAACGGCGCGACGCCACCGGCGACGGTGCCTCCACTCTCGTCCTTCACCGAAGACGGTCCGTGGGAGGTCGACATGGACCGCCTGAGCTGGCGCTGCGGACTGGACCGGGTGCGCGCCGACGCCCATGCCCGGGTACCCGACCTCATGCGCTCACGCCGCCTGCCGCCAGCGGGTCGCCTGCTCGGAACCGGGATCCACCTGTCACGCGCCGTCGGGGGCTGGAGTCTCTTCGAACGACGCAAGGGGTCCCCCTACTCGGCGGCGGGCCTCTCCCGGCGCCTTCGACGGGCGTTCGAGAAGCTCGGGCCCACCTACATCAAGCTCGGCCAGGTCATCTCGTCAGGCGAGGGCGTGCTGCCCGACGAGCTGGTTGCCGAGTTCCGTGGCCTGCGCGACCGGGTGCCCGCTGAGCCCTTCGAGGTGGTCCGCGCGGTCGTCGAGTCAGAGTTCGGGAGGCCACTCAGCCAGATCTTCGCCCACTTCGACGGCGAGCCCGCCGCCGCCGCCTCGATCGCCCAGGTCCACATGGCGACACTGCTCACCGGCGAGGAGGTCGCCGTCAAGGTGCAGCGCCCGGGCATCGGGCGACTCGTCGAACAGGATCTCTCGGTCATGGCCGCTCTCGCCCCGGTCCTGGCGAAGCACATCGACGTGCTCAAGATCATGAACTTCCCCGCACTGATCGAGCTCTTCGCCGAGACGGTCGTCGAAGAGCTCGACTTCCGGCTCGAGGCGGAGAACATGCTCGACATCGCCATGGTGCTGGACAAGACCGCGCAGCGGGCAATCCTGGTCCCGAGACCGCACCCCGACCTCGTCACCCGCCGCGTACTCGTCATGGAGCGTCTCGATGGCTTCGCCTTCGACGACGTCGCGGGCATGCGGGCCGCCGGCGTCGACACCGCTGCGGTGATCCGCGCGTGCCTCGTCTCGGTGCTCGAGGGGGCGATGATCTATGGCGTCTTTCACGGCGACCTGCACGGGGGAAACCTGATGGTGCACCCCGACGGGCGAGTGGTGCTCCTCGACTACGGCATCACGGGCCGGCTGACCAACCGCAGGCGGCTCATCTTCTTGAACATGTTGATGTCGGCCATCGCCGGTAACCATCGTGGGGTGCTCCAGGGCTACCAGGACCTCGGAGCCATCCCCCCCGAGACCGACCTCGACGTCTTCATGGAGGAGATCCCGGTAGACCGTCCCGGGATCGACCCGAGCACGGCGGACGCCGACCAGATGATCTCGGAGATGCGCAGGGTCACCAAGGCACTCGTCCGCCACGGCCTGCGGGTGCCCAAGGAGCTCATGTTGTTCATGAAGGACTTCATGTTCATCGACGGGGCCATGACCACGCTCGCCCCTGACCTCGACGTGGTCGCCGAGATGATGCACCTCGCCCAGTACTTCGTGCAGTTCCACGGTGAGCAGATCGCCCAGGACATCGGCCTCGACCCGAGCTCGATCACTCTCGACTCTTCTGCGTGGCTGAATTCGCTCGGGCTCGACCCCGAGGCGGGATCGATCACGCACCGCGAGATTCTCGAACAGCGAGAAGAGGTGCGGGCCAAGATGGCCGCGCACCGACGCCGCCGCTGAACCCTCGCGCTGGATTGGCGTGAGGGCCGGCAATGTCGAGGGCCATGCATCGCGAGGCTCGACGCCGACGGGGGCGCTCCAGCTGCGCAACGAGATGAGGCCACCGGGCTCCACGGGGGCTGCACCGCCGCCGGGCGACGGCGCCCACCGCTCCATCTTCGCCGTCCACGCCCTCGACGTGCCCCGACTCGACATGGCCCTCGACGCGACGCCTGCCTGCGCCAGTGCCCCCCCTCGATCGCCCAGGCCTGCTCACCGGTCTTCGGTTGCTGAACTCTGCGCCCGTCCTCCGCTGTCGGCCTAACATGCCGCCCGGGCGGGCGAAGGGAGCGCAAGGTGTTCAAGGCGCACAAGGAGCGCAAGGCGGCAGAAGCGCAGGCGTCGGCGCTGGCGGCGTGGCAAAGCGAGCGCGACGGCTACGCCGCGTTGGTCGAGACGGCGCGCAACTACCAGGGGGAGACGTCCTCTGCGCTCCTGCTGCACGCGGGCGAGGTGCAGTTCGCCTCGGTCACCAACTGCGCCCTCGTCGAGGAGCGCAAGGGCCCGGGAACCTGGCAGGGTCAGTCACATGGCGTCTCGATACCGGTCGTGGCCGGCGTGCGCTACCGGGTCGGGGCGACCAAGGGCCACTTCGTCGCCGGCGAGCAGCACCCGAGCGCCATCGACCACGGTGAGATGGTGATCACCAACGTGCGCGTGTGCTTTCTCGGGAGTGCCCAGACCCGGGAGTGCGACTTCGCCAAGTTGCTCGGCTTCTCGCACGGCGAGGGCTTCACCACGTTCTCCGTCTCCAACCGCCAGAAGCCGACGACCGTCTACTACGGGCCAAAAGCCGCCGAGTGGGTCCACTTCCGCCTCGACCTCGCATTGGCGCACTTCCGCGGCGACGTCGCCGACTTCGTCGGAGCGATGGAGGCCCAGCTCGCCACCCTCGACGCCGGACGACCCACATCACCGGCCGCCCCCTGAGGCACGGGTGCTGCTCGTCCTCTCGCCACACCTCGACGACGCCGTGCTCAGCGCATCGGCGCTCGTGGCTGGCGCCGACGAGTGCATCGTGGCCACGGCCTTCACCGCCGCGCCGGCGCCAGCGACGCGGCTCACCGAGTGGGACGCGGCGAGCGGGTTCCGCTCGACGGCCGGCGTCATGGCTGTCCGGCTCGCCGAGGACCGTGCCGCGCTCGAAGTCCTCGGGGTGAAAGGCCTCGGGCTCGGAGAGCTCGACGGGCACTACGGGCCCGATGCGGGGCGGCCGGCCAGGCTGGGCGCGGCCCTGGCTGCCCTCGTCGGCGAGCTCCGTCCCCGTCGCTGTGCCATCCCCCTCGGAGTGGTGCACCCCGACCACGTCGAGGTGCGCACCGAAGCTCTGCGGGTGGCCCGGCACGTCGAGGGCATCGAGTGGCTCGCCTACTCGGACCTCCCGTATTCGCACGCGCTCCCCGGCGCCGAGGACGACGCCCTCGCCGAGGTCTGCGCTGCAGGCTGGGAGGTCGTGGCGTGCCGGCCCGTCATCTCGCCCATGCGTGATGCCAAACGTGCCGCGCTTGCCTGTTACCCCTCGCAGCTGCGCGCCCTGGCGGCCTACTTCCCCTCGGCGTCACCAGCCGAGGACGACGAGCACTACTGGCGCATCACCGCGCGCTGAACTCAGGCGACCGTCGCCGGTGCGCCGTGGGACTGGGCGGGGCTCGACAGCCACGCCCGGGCTTCGGCGAGCTTCAATATCGTGTCGCTCGTCGCCTTCGACTCGATCGCTTCGAGCAAGCGACGGTCGAGGGCCACGAGGAGTTCGTCGGTGGTTGCCATGCCTCCATCGTCGCACTGTGCGCGCTCTATCCGGGGAACCGGTACCGGCAGAGGCAGAGGCCCGCGCACGTAGCATCTCCCCATGACCCGCCTGGCTCCGGCGACGTGCGCCCTGCTCGGCGCCTGCTCGATCCTCGTCGGCACGATCTTCGCCAGTGTCTTCGTGATCCGCCAGACGCATTGCGAGATGTCCCAGGTCCTGCTGGCCCAGGCACCGGGCTGCACCGGCGACACCATCGGTTCGGTGGTCGGCTGGGTGCTCCTCGCCGCCGGCGCACTCACCGTCGTCCTCGCTGCGATGCTTTCGACGCCGCTGTTCGCCGAGAAGCGCAGGCGGCGCTCCGAGTTACCCGAGGACTGATCCCGGGCTCGCCCCAGGGGGGGCCGCCACCAGGCGCTTCGGCGCAGCGCTTCAGCGCTTGGCGTTGAACACGTCGGTGCCGAACGGGGCAAGGCCCTTGGCGGCGGCGAAGCCGAGGTGCCCGAGCCCGTCGGCGCCACCGGTCGTGAGCCCAAGGAGGTCCTCGTAGCTGCGCAGAGCCGAGTAGTGGTTGTAGGAGCCAGTGGTGTCGGTGCTCCCCGGGATGATGTAGCGGCGGTCGAGCACGAGTGCGCCGATCTGGCCACCCCCCGGTGCTGCGGCATCGCTGGTTGCGCCCGCATTCCCGGGCGCCTGGGTGTTCGGGCCCGGTTGCTCCCCGCAGCACGCCGAGTCGTCGCCCTCGGCCTCGTCGAAGGTGAGCACCACCATCATGTGGCCGGCACGATAGGCAGGCGAGTTGAGCAGGAGGGGCATCCAGTGGGCGAGGAAGTCATCGGCACCGACGAGGCCGCCGTCATTCGAACCGTCGCTGTTGAGCCCGGCGCACGTGCCGTCGTGGCCGTCGCTGCACAGGTTCGGCGTGATGAAGGCGAAGCGTGGGGTGCTCGACGACTTGGAGAGGTCGATGGCGAGGTGCCCCAAGGGGCTCGGCGTGCCGTTGGCGCCGAGGGTCCCGAGGGGCACGACGTTGGCACTGCACTCGGCTGCCTGGTCGATGATCGAGTGGAAATACACGAAGGGGTTGTGCCGCGTCGTGTACTGGTCGCTCGCCGTCGCCACTTCCGCCGTGTCGGGTGCGCCGACGCTCGGGTGGGCGCAGTCGGTCCCTCCGCTCGGGTCGGGCGTCCCGCCGTCGCGCGTGGGGTCGTTGCCCATGTCCTGGTCGTACCCACGCCACGAGGCCACGTGGGTCTTCGGGTTCGGCGGGTACTTGGCGTCGAGCTGGTTGGCGATGGTGGCCACCCCGGCGGGGTAGACGCAGCCCGAGCCGTCGACCTGGCCTGGGTTTGCCGTCTGGTGGGCATCGGGGGTGCCCGGGGTGACGTCGGTGTAGACGAAGCCGTTCACCGCGCAGTCAGCCTGGGTGGTGAGGGTGGGGGACTGGCCTGAGACCTGGGCGATGTAGTTGTCGAGGCTGTTGTGCCCGATGCCGTAGTAGTGCTCGATGAGCACCCCCTCCGGGCGCAGGGTGCCGTTCAGGTAGGTGGCCGGCGAACCGGGTCCGAAGGTCGCCGAGTAGCCCTCGTTCTCGAGGTCGATCACGAAGATGTGCTGCACCGCCCCGACCGGCAGCGCGGCCCGCACGACTTTGGCCGGGCTCGCCGCCGAGGCCCGTGTGACACCGACAGCACCGAGAGTGGCGGCGGCGAGCGTCGCCGCCGCAAGGATCGAGATGGGATGGCGAAGCGTCATTGGCCTCTCCTGGCTTCGACTGGGTTGGCCCCGTCAGGAAGTCGGACCCTAACAGCGCCGTCGCCTCGGCGTCGTCGCGCCCACGGCGCGAAGCAAGGCAACATGGGGCATGGCTGGATCGACGAGCGAGGGGCCGACTGTCCTCGTCCGAGGGGGCCCCTGATGGTGGCCGCCACCTCGGTCAGTCTCGAAGCCCTAGCCGGCGCGGTCTACTTCATCTCGCTCGTGATCGTGCTCTGGGCCTTGCTCGACATGCTCCGCCGCCCCAGGAGTCAGCTGAACCCCATCCAGAAGCTGGGCTGGTCGATCGCCCTCGTCATCGGCTGGCTCCTGCCCTTCGGGATCCTTGGCGCGTGCCTCGGGCTCGCCTACCTCGGCCCGGTGCGACGGGGCCTCAACGCCGGGGCCGCAGCTCCCGTCGAAGCCCCCCTGGCCGACCCGGTCGCCCTCGCCGACGCACAGCGCGCACGGGCAGCGGGGCCACCCGCCGGTTGGTATCCGGACCCCTCGGGAGAGCGGGGGACCCGCTGGTGGGACGGGGTCGGCTGGACCCCGCTCACGCAGGGGTAGGCCCCGATCAGTCGAGCGCGTCGAGCGGGTTCGCCAACAGAGCCGGTGGCCGAGCACCACTGTGACCCTCGTAGCCCTCCCACCACCGGTTGGCGTCGGGCGGCGTCGGCAGCCCAAGGCTCTTTCGCTCGTTGATGTTGTCACGCACCGTCGCCTTCAGCCGGGCGAGGGAGCGGAGCTGGCTGGCGCGGGGCCGCCCACCGGACCACAGCGCCTCTTCGAGGTGCCACGACTGGGTCCGAGCCGTGACGGCGGCGTCGGTTGCCGCCTCGGCGGCGGCACGCACGTCGTCGGTGACCTCGGCCATCACGTCGGCCGCGCGCAGCCAGCCGTAGTCCATGTCCAAGATCATGAGGCCCTGGGCGACCTCGAAGGGGCCCACGATGTCGAGGAGCGGGTCGATGACGGTGAGCTCGGTCGACGGGGGGAGCGGATAACGGAGGTTGGCCAGCTGGCGGTCAGCGAACGCGACCGCCCCCACCGAGCGCAAGAAGACCCCGACCATGTTCATGGAGGCGAAGTCACGCTCGTCGCGCGGCTGGGTGAGAGGGATGGCCACGATGGCGAAGATCCGGGTCGCGCCGAGCCGGGCCGCCGCCTCGACCGGGATGTTCTGGAGGACACCGCCGTCCACATAGACGTCGTCGGCCATCGAGCGCGGCGGGAACACCATCGGCACGCTGGCCGAGGCCATGACACCCTCGAGGAGGGGGACCGGACCGCGCCCCGCACCGGCCACCGGTGTCACGGCGTCGGACTCGACGATCGTGCCGTCTTGGGTGACGTAGCGCAGTACCCCGGCACCGAGGGCCAGGACGGCCAGGCGCAGCTCGATCCCCGGGCGGGCGATCAGCGCTGGGTCGATCGGCCGGATGCCGCTCGTGCCAGGCACACTCAATGCCCGGGTCAAGGGGTCGAGCGTCAGCATCGAGCTCGGGTTCGCCCGCAGCCCTCGGCGAGCCGGGGGAAGCTTGGGAAGGGACTTCACGATGCCCGCCAGGAGGCGGCCCCAGCTGCGGCCCCCAGCCGGGCGGGTGGGCACGCCGCCCACGATGGGGCCGAGATCCTCGCCGGGTATCGGTGGCCGGATCCGGTCGGTGATGTAGTCGTCGATGACCCGGCCAAAAGGTGTGCCGTCGAGTTCGGCGACCCAGGGCTGCTTGGCGAAGAGCATCTCGGTGTGGGTCATCGCGAGCAAGTCCTCGCGCAGATCGTCGGTGGCGGCGGCGAACTCGGCCATCGAGCGGCCCTGGGCGAGCACGGCGCCGGTGATGGCACCTGCCGAGGTGGCGGTGATCACGTCGGGCACCACGCCGCACTCTTCGACCAGGAAGCTGAGCGCTCCGGCCTCGAAGGCCCCCTTCGTCCCCCCGCCGGCCAGGACGAAGGCTGTCGACTGCTCGCGCACTGCTGCAGTTTCCCATCTGTCGCGCGACAGCGAAAACCCGCCGTTCAACCGCCTGCGGCGGCGGTGACGACCTCGACGGCCGCCCCGTCTTCCAGCTCGACGCTCTCCCATAGCGAGCGCGGGACGACCTCCCGGTTGACGGCGACGGCGATCCCGCGACCATGCCAGGACTCTCGGCGGACGAGCGCGGCGACCGAGGTCCCGCGGGGCAGTTCCATGGGCACCCCGTTGACCGTCGCCGTCACCACCTGCGCCGCCTCCGTCATGGCTCGCCGAGCGCTCCTCTCGCGCCGAGGGCGAGATGGGAGCCCCGCTCGGCGCCGAAGTGGCCCATCGGGGAGGGGGGAGCCGCGCCGGCGTAGAGCGCGACGAGGGCAGCAGCGGTGATCGGCGCGAGCAGGATGCCGTTGCGGTAGTGGCCGGTGGCGACTGCCAGCCGCTCGGTCGTGGTCCACCCGACATAGGGGGCGTTGTCCGGCGTGGCCGGCCGGAAGCCGCAGATGGCCTCTTCGAATGCAAGCTCGTCGAGGCCCGGGACGAGACGGCGTGCGTCGTCGAGAAGGGCGAAGACCTGGCCCACCTGGACGCTGCCGTCGAACCCGCGCTCCTCGCTGGTGGCGCCAATGACGAGCGACCCGTCCGAGCGCGGCACCAGGTAGCACGCCCGTCCCTGCACGAGGCCCCGCACCGTGCGCGAGAGGAGGGGGGCGCGTGGCCCCCCTCGCAGGCGCACGATGTGCCCCTTCACCGGCCGCACCTGCGGAACGGACCCCCCGACGTGGCCGAGCAGGGAGCCACTGCGTGCGCCCGCCGCCACGACGAGCATCCCCGCCGCCACGGCGCTCTCGTCGTCGAGCTCGGCACCCGAGGCGCCACCTCGGGCGTCGAGGAGGATCCGCCGGGCGCTTCTCGCCAAGAACTCGACCCCGGCTCTCCTGCAAGCCTCGAGCAGGGCGGCGAGGAGCGCCCGGTTGTCGACTTGGTGGTCGCCCGGCACGTGCGCGCCACCCCGGATGCCCGGCGACAGCGCCGGCTCGAGCCCCCGGCACTCGCTGGCCGACAGGCGGACGGCGTCGAGCCCGAGGGACCGCTGGTAGGCGAGGACGTCGTCGATGGCGCGGCGGTCGGAGCTGTCGAGCCCGACCACCACCGTCCCGCAGCGCCGATAGCCGACACGCATGTCCGCCGCCGCCTCGAGCTCGGCGGCGAAGTCCTCCCAGTGCGCTGCACCGGCCAGCAGGAGCTCGGAGAGGGGCTCCTCCCCGAAGTGCGCCTCGGTGACCGGGGCGAGCATGCCTGCCGCCACCCAGGATGCGCCATGGCCGGGGGAGGGGTCGACCACCGCCACCGTGACGCCAGCGAGGGCGAATCGCCACGCAGCAGCGAGGCCGATCACGCCGCCACCCAGCACGGCCACGTCGAACGGGCCCCGACCTGCCTGACCTGGCGGAGCACCATTGCTCATCGTGCGATTCTACGTTCGGGCCCGCAGGGCCCGGCCCCGGCAGCCCGTTGGGCGGGCGCAGGTCGTCGTGTAGTGTCGAGGTCTGCTCCAGGGCCAACGTCGTCCCGGGCGGCAGCACTCCGCAGAGGAGCACTTCCCACCGCCACGCCTTACGGGGCGGTGGATCCGAGCCCAGAAGGATGACGATGGCCCAGTCCGTCAGTGGCGCCCCGGGTGCCACCGGCCTTTACGACCCAGCGAACGAGCACGATGCCTGCGGCATGGGCTTCGTCGCGGACCTGTACGGGCGGCCCAGCCACGGGATCGTGGCCAAGGGCCTGACCGTGCTCGAGCGGCTCGCCCACCGCGGGGCCTCGGGTGCCGAGGAGGCCACCGGGGACGGCTCGGGCATCCTCGTCCAGGTCCCCGACCGCTTCTTGCGCGACATCGCCGACGACGCCGGCTTCGCCCTTCCTGCCGCCGGGCACTACGCCACCGGCATGACCTTCTTGCCCCAGGACCCTGACGACGCCGCCAAGGCGCGGGCCCAGATCGCCTCGGTGGCCGCCGAGGAGGGTCTCGACGTGCTGGGCTGGCGCGAGGTGCCCGTCGAGGGCTCCGGTCTCGGCGCCAGCGCCCAGCGGGCACAGCCCCGCATCGAGCAGGTCTTCCTTGCCGCAGCCCCCGGGGTGACCATCGCCGACCCCCTCCACCTCGACCGTCTCGCCTACGTGGTGCGCAAGCGGGCCGAGCATCTGGTCACCGACTGCTACTTCCCGTCGCTCTCGGCCCGCACGCTCGTCTACAAGGGGATGCTCACCGCCCACCAGGTGAGCGAGTTCTATCCCGAGCTCTCCGACCCACGGCTCGAGAGCGCGCTTGCGCTTGTGCACTCTCGCTTTTCCACCAACACGTTCCCGAGCTGGCCACTGGCCCATCCGTACCGCTATCTCGCCCACAACGGCGAGATCAACACCGTGGCCGGGAACCGCAACTGGATGCGCGCCCGAGAGGCCCTGCTCGCCACCGACGCCCTCCCCGGTCAGATCGAGCGGATCCTGCCGATCTGCACACCGGGGGCCAGCGACTCGGCGTCGTTCGACGAAGTGCTCGAACTGCTGCATCTCGGCGGTCGAACGCTGCCCCACGCAGTGTTGATGATGATCCCCGAGGCCTGGGAGAACCACGCCCAGATGGACGAGCGCCGGCGCGACTTCTACCGCTACCACTCCGCCCTCATGGAGCCCTGGGACGGGCCCGCCGCAGTGGCGTTCACCGATGGCACCCTCATCGGGGCGGTCCTCGACCGCAACGGCCTGCGCCCCGCCCGCTACTGGGTGACCAGCACCGGGCTGGTGGTGCTGGCGAGCGAGGTCGGCGTGCTCGATCTCGAGCCTTCGACCGTCGTGCGCAAGGGCCGCCTCCAGCCGGGGCGGATGTTCCTGGTGGACACGGCCAAGGGCAGGATCGTCGACGACGACGAGATCAAGTCGGGCCTCGCCTCCGAACATCCGTACGGACAATGGCTGACCCGCCAGCAGATCAAGCTCGAGCAGCTGCCGATGCGCGCCATGCTGACCCCCCAGCACGCAAGCGTGGTCACCCATCAGCGGCTCTTCGGCTACACCCAAGAGGAACTGCGGATCATCTTGGCCCCCATGGCCCGAACCGGCGCCGAGCCGATCGGCTCGATGGGCTCGGACACCGCCATCGCGGTGCTCTCGGACCGCTCGCGGCTCGTCTACGACTACTTCACCCAGCTCTTCGCCCAGGTGACCAACCCGCCGCTCGACGCCATCCGCGAGGAGCTCGTGACGTCGCTCGGTGCCACGGTCGGACCCGAGGGCAACCTCTTGGAGGCCACGCCCTCGTCGTGCCGCCAGATCCTCCTCCCCCAGCCGGTCATCGACCGCGACGACCTGGCCAAGCTGCTCTACGTGAACGAGCACGGCGAGACGCCGGGGTTCTCCGGATTCGCCATCGACTGCCTGTTCCCGGTGGCGAAGGCAGGCACGGCCGGCGCGCCCACGCCTGAGGGCGGCCGGGCTCTGGCCGACGCGCTCGAAAAGGTGCGCACCGAGGTCAGTGAGGCGATCGCCGGTGGGGCCAACATCATCGTCTTGTCGGACCGCAACTCGACCACAGAGCTCGCCCCCATCCCGTCGTTGCTCGTGACCGCCGCCGTCCACCACCACCTGGTGCGCGAGCGCACCCGGACCAAGGTCGGCCTCGTCGTCGAGACCGGCGACGCCCGAGAGATCCATCACATGGCCCTGCTGCTGAGCTACGGGGCGGCAGCGGTCAACCCGTACCTCGCTCTCGACACGCTCGACGACATGATCGCCGGCGGCCAGCTCGAAGGCGTGACACCTCGCCAGGCGCGCAAGAACTACGTGAAGGCCTCCTGTAAGGGCGTCTTGAAGGTCATGTCGAAGATGGGCATCTCGACGGTCGCCTCCTACACCGGCGCACAGGTCTTCGAGGCGGTCGGCCTCGACCACGACGTCATCGACGAGTACTTCACGGGCACCGCGAGCCGGATCGGCGGGGTGGGACTCGACGTGCTCGCCGCTGAGGTGGCCACCCGCCAGCGTTTCGCCCACCTCGAGCGGCCGACCGAGCGGGCCCACCGCGAGCTCGAGGTCGGCGGCGAGTACCAATGGCGGCGCGAGGGTGAGCTGCACCTGTTCAACCCGAAGTCGGTCTTCAAGCTCCAGCACGCCACCCGGTCCAAGCGCTACTCCATCTTCAAGGAGTACACCGCGGCCGTCGACGACCAGTCCGAGCGACTGGCGACGCTGCGCGGCCTCTTGCGACTCCGCCCGGCAGAGGGCGGCCCCATCCCGATCGCCGAGGTCGAGCCGGCCTCGGCGATCATCGCCCGGTTCTCGACCGGGGCGATGTCCTACGGCTCGATCTCGGCCGAGGCGCACGAGACGCTCGCCATCGCCATGAACCGGATCGGCGGGCGGTCCAACACCGGCGAGGGCGGCGAGGACGCCGATCGCTTCACCCCTGACGCCAACGGCGACTCGCGGCGCAGTGCCATCAAGCAGGTGGCCTCGGGCCGATTCGGCGTGACCGGTGAGTACCTGGTGAACGCCGACGACATCCAGATCAAGATCTCCCAGGGGGCCAAGCCCGGCGAGGGCGGCCAGCTCCCGGGCCACAAGGTGTACCCGTGGATCGCCAAGACCAGGTACTCGACGCCCGGCGTCGGCCTCATCTCACCGCCGCCGCACCACGACATCTACTCCATCGAGGACATCGCCCAGCTGATCCACGACCTCAAGTCCTCGAACCCGAGAGCACGCGTCCACGTGAAACTGGTGGCCGAGGTGGGCGTCGGGACGGTGGCGGCCGGGGTCGCCAAGGCGCACTCCGACGTGGTGCTCATCTCCGGCCACGACGGGGGGACCGGAGCGGCGCCGCTCACCTCCCTCAAGCACGCGGGGATCCCCTGGGAGCTCGGCCTGGCCGAGACGCAGCAGACGCTGCTGTTGAACGGGCTGCGAGACCGGATCGTCGTGCAGGTGGACGGCCAGATGAAGACGGGGCGCGACGTCATCGTCGGGGCGCTCCTCGGTGCCGAAGAGTTCGGCTTTGCCACCGCGCCGCTCATTGTGTCGGGCTGCATCATGATGCGCGTCTGCCATCTCGACACCTGCCCGGTCGGGATCGCCACGCAGAACCCCGAGCTGCGCAAGCGCTTCAACGGCGATCCCGAGTTCGTGACCACCTTCTTCGAGTACATCGCCGAGGAGGTGCGTGAGTACCTCGCCTCACTCGGGCTGCGCTCGATCGATGAAGCGGTGGGGCGATCGGACCTCCTCGACGTGGACGGGGCGATCACCCACTGGAAGGCATCCGGGCTCGACCTCGCACCGGTCCTCACCTTCCCCGAGCTCGCCCCCGGTGCGGCACGCCGCCAGACGAGGGAGCAGGACCACGGGCTCGCCGCCGCCTTGGACCACCAGTTCCTCGCCGCCTGCCAACCCGCCATCGACGAAGGCACCAAGATCAAGATGGACCTTGCCATCACGAACGTCGACCGAACAGTCGGCACCCTGCTCGGCTCCGAGATCAGCCGCCGCCACGGCGGCGCTGGGCTCGAGCCCGGCACGATCGACCTCACCTTCCACGGCTCGGCCGGCCAGAGCTTCGGGGCGTTCGTCCCACGTGGCGTGACCATGCGACTCATCGGCGACGCCAACGACTACTTCGGCAAGGGGCTCTGCGGTGGCCAGCTCATCGTGCTGCCGCCGCCAGCCTCGCCGTTCGCCGCCGAGGAGCAGATCATCGCCGGCAACGTCATCCTCTACGGCGCAACGGCCGGCGAGGTGTTCATCCGCGGACAGGTGGGGGAGCGCTTCTGCGTGCGCAACTCGGGCGCCACCGCCGTGGTCGAGGGTGTCGGTGACCACGGGTGCGAGTACATGACCGGTGGCCGGGTGCTGGTCCTCGGGCCCACCGGGCGCAATTTCGGTGCGGGCATGTCGGGGGGCATCGCGTACGTCTATGACCCCGAGCGCACCTTCACCGACCGCTTCAACCCTGACATGGTCGATGCCGAGCCCCTCGACCACGATGACCGCGTGTGGGTGGGCGAGATGATCGAGCGCCACCTCGAAGAGACCGGCTCAATGCTGGCTGTGCGCCTCCTCGCCTCGTGGGCCTCCACTGTGAGCGACATGGTCAAGGTCATGCCCCGTGACTACCAGCGCGTGCTCGACGCCACCCGGCGGGCGAACGAGGCGGGGACGTCGGTCGAAGAGGCGGTCATGGCGGTGTCTCGTGGGTGAGCCGACCGGCTTCATGAAGTACGGCCGCCAGCTGCCGCGGCGCCGGCCGGTGCGAGTGCGCCTGCGCGACTGGCGCGAGGTCTACGAGCCCTTCGCCGAAGAAGCGGTGCGCCAGCAGGGCGCGCGTTGCATGGACTGCGGCATCCCCTTCTGCCACGAGGGCTGCCCGCTTGGCAACCTGATCCCCGAGTGGAACGACCTCGTCTATCGCGATGACTTCTCCGACGCCATCGAGCGGCTGCACGCCACCAACAACTTCCCCGAGTTCACCGGCCGTCTGTGCCCCGCGCCCTGCGAGGGTGCCTGCGTGCTCGGCATCAATGCGGAGCCCGTCACCATCGAGCGGATCGAGTACGAGATCGCCGAGCGCGCCTTCGCCGAGGGCTGGGTGAAGCCGCAGCTGCCGCGTGAGCGGACGGGACGGCGGGTCGCGGTCGTGGGATCGGGGCCGGCCGGCCTCGCGTGCGCCCAGCAGCTGACCCGGGCCGGCCACGATGTGGTCGTCTTCGAGCGCGCCGAACGTCCCGGGGGGCTCCTGCGCTACGGGATCCCCGAGTTCAAGATGGAAAAGGCGGTGCTCGACCGCCGCCTCACCCAGTTGCTCGCCGAAGGGGTGGAGTTCCGTTGCGGCACCGCCGTCGGCATGGCCGACCATGCGCTGGCCGACCTCGAGCCCGGCGACGAGCGCGGCGCTGGCACGGCGTCAGCCCCCGACGTCACGCTGCTCTCCGCCGCGGCGATCCACGATGAGTTCGACGCGATGGTCCTCGCCGGCGGCGCGACCAAGCCGAGGGACCTCACCGTACCGGGCCGCCAGCTCGACGGCATCCACGTAGCCCTCGACTACCTGAAGCCCGCCAACATGGTCCAGGAGGGAACGCTCGGCGCCCCACTGATCGATGCTGCCGGGCGCCACGTCATCATCCTCGGCGGTGGCGACACCGGGGCCGACTGCCTCGGCACGGTACACCGGCAAGGGGGCGCCACCGTGCGGCAGTTCGAGATCATGCCCGAGCCGCCAGGCGACCGGACCGACGACAACCCCTGGCCCACCTGGCCACTCATCCTGCGCAGCTCAGCAGCGCACGAAGAGGGGGGCGAACGCCTCTATTCGGTCACAACGACCGAGTTCGTCGACGACGGGAGCGGCCGGGTCGGCGCCCTGCGTGGCCACCAGGTGGAGATCACCGTGACCGAGGGCCGCACCACGTTCGAACCCGTGCCCGGCAGTGAGTTCGAGCTCGCCTGCAACCTGGTGCTGCTCGCGCTCGGCTTCACCGGCCCCGAGCGCAACGGCGTCGTCGCCGAACTCGGCCTAAAGCTCGACCCCCGCGGCGCGCTCGCCTGCGATGCCGACTGGGCGACCAACGTCGAGGGCGTCTTCGTCTGCGGTGACATGACCCGGGGCCAGAGCCTCATCGTGTGGGCGATCGCGGAAGGAAGGTCAGCTGCGGCGAGTGTCGACCGGTTCCTCATGGGGGAATCCGACCTCCCGAGCCCCTTGCGGCCCGGACAACTCGCTCTTCGCTGACCATCCAACCAGCCCCAGTGGGGCCTCGATGACCGGCGTGACGCCTACTTCGTGAACGCGTCCTTCACCTTCTCGCCCGCCTGCTTCAAGTTGCCCGACGCCTTGTCGGCTGTGCCCTCGGCTTCGAGGTCCCGGTCGCCCGTCGCGTGCCCGACGTTCTCCTTCACGTCTCCCTTCACACTCTGCAGCTTGTCCTTGGCCTTGTCCGTTGCACTCACGTGCTACCTCCCGTGTTGGCGTCACCTCTTCTCTACCCGCCGGCGTGTCCGTGCACGCACGGGCTCAGCGGATGGCGAGCGCGTTGGCCGGTGAGGCGACGCCGTGGCGCAACCGCAGCGGCGCCGATGTGAGGAGGCACGCGCTGCGCCCGTCGGCGGCGACGGCATCCGCGAGGGCATCGAGGTCGAAGAGCTCACCGAGGGGGAGGCCGAGCAGCGCGAGGAGCGAGAAGTGCACGAAGGCCTCGTGGCACCGCTCGGGGTCGGCGCGCACCGCGTCCCGTTTGTCGGGTGCGAGGGTCGCCCCAGGTGGCCAGACTTCGACGGCCGGGTTGTCGGCCGCCAGCGCGGCGATGTGCAGGTCCCACAGCATCGCTGCCGTCGCCGTCCCTGGCCGCAGACCCGGAGCCCGGTGGCCGGTCCGAAGGGCGGTGCGCCCCGCCGCGTCGAGCGAGCGGTACCAGCGGAGCCAACCCGTGCGCAGCAGCAGGATGTCGCCCGTCTCGACCTGGGTCCCCCCTGCCGCCAGCGCCCCGCGCACGTCGTCGGGCTCGATCGGGTCGGCCTCGGCGTAGTCGATCGGGCGACCTTCGGCCTCACGCCAGCGACCAACGTCGCAGAGCACGGCGCGCCCGACGATGCCGCGCGCCGCCCACACATCCACACCGTGGCGCTCGTCGTCGACCCCGCCGTAGAAGCCGTAGAGCGGGTGACGGATGTGGCGGAAGCCGTCCCACTGGCTCGAGGACTGGGTGTTCCAGTCCGAGAGGCTGTCGTCGTGGCCCGCACCACCGGCCAGCCAGCTCACGTCGTGGCGGAAGGCCGGTCGGCCGAAGAGGGGCGGGTCGGGGAGGTCGAGCTCCAAGTTGAGAGAGAACACCCGCGCGTCGACGACGGCCGACAACCCTGCTCGGGTCCTCTCCTCGCCGAGCAGGTTGAGACAGCCCAATCGGTCATCGTCGCCCCAGACGCCCCATGACGATCCGGGTGGTAGTCCCTCTCGCACCGGAAGATCGGCGAAGTCGGGCAGCGAAGGGGCCACGGCCAAACGCTACTGCCGACGGCCGCGTCAAGCGTATGGCTCCGCGACCTGCGAATGCCTGAACGCTACGATTCGCGCACCGAACCGGCGGTCGGGCGCACCCACGCCGTCACTTGTGGAAGGGCGAACGTGAAGGCACGCGGCACCAGGATGGCGAGGCTGGCCGCCACCGGCATGGCGGGCATCGTGTGCGTCACCGCCGCGCTCGGCGCGGCGCCGGCGGGCGCCAGCCCGGTTGGCAACTCGAACCTGGCCGCGCACATGATTCCCGGTCCAGGGGCCGGATGGAGCCAGGTATCGCCTCAGGCCCTGCAGCTCTACCAGGCCGTCCTCCAGGCGATAGAGAACCAGCTGGCCAAGAGCCTGAGCGTCAGCATCAGCACCGCCATCGACGCCTGGGAGCAGCCGTCGTCGACCGACGTGGTCGTGGACACCCTGATCGGCCTTTCCGGGGCCCAGGCCGCCATGTCGGTCCCCACCCTCGCCACAGGCTTCTGCGAGGGCCGCACCGGCGCCGCGCCCGAGCAAGCCACGACCGACCCGTCCATTCCCGGGTCGAGCATCGTGACGTGCGTGCCGGTCGTTCGCAACGGGGCTGCCGTCATCGCCTCTGCCGAAACGTTCGAGCGCGCCAACGTCTACGTCCTGATCGAAGACGACAGTCTCTCCGCGTCGACCGCCAACCTCATGACCACGTCGCTCGCGCAGTATCAGGCGATCCCGCCGACAGGTGTGGCACTGTCGACCTGGGCCACGCCGCTCGTGCTCGGCCTCATCGCCGGTGGCGTCGTCGTGCTCATCGTGGTCGTCGTGCTGCTCGTGCGGCGCCGTCGCAAGTCGGCACCTTCCTACGCGCCGATGGGCTGGGAACCGCCAATGTCCACCCGCTCGACGCCCTACAGCGCGGCGACCGCACCTGCGCCGGTCACGAGCGGGCCCGCCGCGCTCCCACCCCTCACACCGTTCCACGCCGCCGCACCCGAGCCTGCACCCTTGCCGGCCATGCGCACCGCCGTGGCAACTGCCGAGCTCGCCCCGCTGCCGGCCATGCGTTCCTCGGTCGCTCCGGCGGTTGGGGCGGGTGCCACGACGCTGGCCGCGCCCGCCTTCACCCCGAGCGCTCCTGCTGGCGCCCCCGCACCACAGTGGGCACCGGGCTGGTTCCCCTCTCCCGGGGACCCCTACCACCAGCGCTACTGGGACGGCGCAGCCTGGGCGGGCAGCATCCGTTGGAACGGCGCGAACTGGGTGAGCGACACCTGAGTTCAGCCGTCGCCCGTCGACGGAGGGAACATGCGCGGGTAGGCCAGTCGGGCCACCGTCTGGGAGTACGGCCGCACGAGCTGGCGGAGCCGCGCCGAACCGTCCTCGCCGATGGCCTCGTAGGGCAACACCGCCAGCTCGTCGGTCAGGTCCTCGATCTGGCTGTGCAGTTCGACACCCTCGTCGGTGAGGACGAGATCGTCACCCTCGCTGAGCACGCCGCGCCCTTGGAGCGTGGCAAGGCTCTCGGCCCACGCGCTGTCCCCCCAGGCCCGGGTCGCCTGGAGGGTGGGGCCCGCAACGTCCCCGCTCGCGGCGTGCAGGAGCAGCGCCTCGACGGGGCCCAGCTGGTGAACGACGAGGGCCGCGATGTGCCCATCGCCGCGGTATTCGCGCAGCAGGGATTGCGCGTGCCACAGCACCAGGTGCGCGTCGGTCGGCCAGGGCAGGGCGGCATGGGCGGCGAAGAGGGGTCGCCCCTCGGGCCGCTGGGCAGCCGCCTCGGCGGCGTCCCGGGCGATACCTGATGCCTCGACGATCTCGGCGGACTCGACGTCACTCCCGAGCATCGAGCGCAGTGCCCGGTCCACCCCTCGCAGGCGGGCTGCCAGGATCTCCTCGGGTGAGGCCAGCGACCACGCCCGGGGGATGGCCCGTCGGACCAGCTCGGGGTTGAAGTTGTAGAACGTGGCGATCACCAGCTCGGCAGAGGCCGCACCGAGCGGGGCTGAGCGAGAGGCGAAGTAGCCCTCTGTGCCCGCCAGGCCGAGGCCGGCGTACTCCTCTGCGGGCTCGGGGGCGAAGTACACCATGGCGTGGATCGGCTCGACGGTTCTCCACGTCTTGCGGGCGGTCAGGGCACTCGGAGAGGTCACCCGGTGAGGGTAGCGTCGGACGCGCCGGCGTGCCGGGGGGCGCCGCTGTGCGCGTGAGTCGCTAGTGCCCCTTCAGGAAAGGTCTGCGACGTCTGCTGATCCTCGCCGGTGACCCGGACGGGTCTGGCCCAGGCCCGGTGTCGCGGGTGAGCCTCGGCGAGCGACTCCCCCGGATCGGGGGCGGCCTGGTGCCAGGCAGGACCGGCGTTCGTCCATGAGGTGACGACGTCGGTCACGTCGAGCTGGTGGATGACCGGCCCGGCGGTGCGTGACGACGGCCGGGGCCGTCGTGGTTCCGCCGCCTCGGGCGGCGATGTTGCGGGCCCCGACGATGTCTCGGTGTCGTGGCCGTGTGGAAACAGGCGTCCGAGTAGCGCTTCAGCACCGAGCGCAGGGCCGGGACCGAAAGCTCGCCCACCTGCAGCCCGGCCACCTCGGAGCACAGCTCGACGAAGGAGAAGATGGGGCGACCCCTGCGGGCGAAGCGGGGGGCGTTGAGTTCGATCAGCCCGGCCCAGACGTCCCCGCCGGATTCGAGCATGCGGTAGCAGCGGCGGGTCTGGGCAGGAGTCGCCCGCACGGCGATCCGAGCCGTCCGGTGGACGACCCGGGGAGCGTCATCTCGGCGGACTCGGGGCACACATCGAGGGTTGCACCGGGGTGTGACAGAGCGAACGTTGGCGGCCGCGGCACTAGCCTGCGCCCATGCTGGTCGCCCGGATCATCGCCGTCGTGTTCGGTGCGGCCCTCGTCGTCATCGTCCTCGATGCCGCGATCCGCAACTTCATGCTGCCGCGCGCCAGCCGGGTCCGCCTCACCGCACTGATGGGCGCGACCATGGGCCGGCTGCTCAACGCGGTCGCCCCGCCGCGCAGCTCCTACGCGTGGCGCGACAAGGTGCAGGCCTTCCGTGCGCCGCTCACGCTGCTGTTCTTCCAGGCCGGATGGCTCTTCATCGTCTTCGTCGGGTTCGCCCTCATGTTCTGGGGCTTCGAGTCGATCCCGGTGGACGAAGCCATCCGCTACAGCGGCTCCTCGCTGCTGACCCTCGGGTTCGCCGCCCCGCCACACATCGCGCCGATCTTCGTGGTCTACGCCGAGGCGGTGATCGGGCTCACCCTCCTCGCCCTTTTGATCTCCTATCTGCCCACCATCTACGCCGCGTTCCAAAAGCGCGAGTTCATGGTGTCGAAGCTCGCCGTGCGGGCGGGGTCGCCGGGTTCGCCGTGGCAGGCCCTGGCGATCGCCAACCGCACGGCGTCGATCGAGGTCATGGACGAGGCCACCTGGACGGAGTGGGAGAACTGGTTCATCGAGATCGCCGAGTCGCACACCTCGCTCGTCATCTTGAACTTCTACCGATCGCCTGACCCGAACAACCACTGGGTCGCAGCGGCGCGCACGGTCTTGGACCTCGCCGCCCTGCGCATCTCGGCGGTCGACATCCCGACGGGGGTGGCGCCCCACCTCACGCTCCGCTCGGGCACGATCACCCTGCGCACACTGGCCAACTACTGGCGCTTCCCCTACAACCCGGATCCGAGGCCCTCGGACCCGATCTCGATCACACGTGCCCAGTTCGACGCTGCGCTCGAGTACCTCGAGACGAGCGGCGTGCCGATCAAGGCAGATCGCGACGAGGCCTGGGTGGCCTTCACCGGGTGGCGGGTCAACTACGACAGCATCATCGCGGCGGCTGCAGCGGCCCTGAACGCCCCGCCGGACCCCTGGGACGGCATCCTCGTGGCGATGGCGACCAACATCGCCGACCGCTGAGCGCGCCTCGTCGACGCAGGCTCAGCGCTTCGACTTGGCGGACGACGACGGTGCGGTGTGCCCGTTGTCCTGATTCTCGTTGGCCTGCGCGCTCGGGGTCGAGGGCGGGGGAGCTGGCTCACTCGTGGTCGGGATGGCCGACACGGGCTGACGGCGGCTCACCACGACCGCCGTGGCCACGCCGACGAGGACGGCGGCAGTGACGACGATCCACCAGCGAGGGAACCGCCCCGACGATGTCTGGGCCCCGGCCCGGCTTCGTGCCGTGCTCGCCCGGCGTGCGGCCGACTGCTGGGTGGAGGCCAGCTTGCGCTGCGTTGTGGCTGCGAGGCGGCGCTGGCGCCGGGACAGCTCACGTCTTTGGGACCGGGCCGCCTTCTTGGCCGACGTCGCCTGGCGGCGTGCGGCCCCCCGGGCCTGGTGCAGCACACTCGAGACTCCCGTGCTCGTCTGTCGGCCCACGTCCGTGGCGCCGCTCACGGCGGTAGTCGCCACGTCATGGGCACCCCCGGCTGCGGCACCGGCGAGCTGGTGGGCGCCACCCCGGGCGCTGTGGGCCACGTCATGGGCGCGATCGCGGGTCACATCGGCCACCTGGCGGCCACTCTCACTGACCGCAGTGAGGACATCAGCTGGGCTGGTCACGATCCTGGCTCCCATCGTCGTTGCGGGCCGCCTGTGGGGCGCCCGGCCCTCTCCAGTAGGGGACTGGACTCACCTACCCCGTTGTGCCGGGCCTGTACCCTCGGCGCCGCTGCCGTGGCCCGAGAGGGCCCACGTCCTCGCCATCCGGTCCGCCGCGGCGTTCAGCTCACCGGCGAAGAGCACGACGGAGGCGGTGACGGAGGTGCCCTCGCGGGCTACAGCGACGCTTCGGGACGCGTGACCCCGACGAAGTACTCCCCGCCCCAGCCGTCGCCGACCGAAGCGGGCAGCGCGTCCTCTCGCACTTGGACACCGGTGTACGGTGCGTCGATCATCACGCCCGGGGCGACGACGATCCCGACATGGCTGACGTCGGAAACCGAGGTCCCGAAGAACACGAGGTCGCCCGGCTCGGTAGCCGAGCCCACGGCCAGCACCGGTCCGGCGTCGTATTGGTCCTGCGCCACCCGGGGCAGCACGACACCGCCGGAGCGGTAGGCGGCCTGGACCAGGCCCGAGCAGTCATAGCCGTTTGGCCCGGTCCCGCCCCACACGTAGGGGATGCCCAGCGCGCCGGCGGCGAAGAGCACGGCGGTGGCCGCCGCCTCGTCGAGCCCGGGCGCTGCGTCGAGTGCTCCCGCCAGCACCTCGACGTCGTCGACCTGGTGCTCGTCGGCGAGGAACGAGTAGATCGCAGTGCTCAGGCCACCTGCGCTCGCGCCCCCGGCGCGGCACAAGAAGGTCGCGAGGCTGTAGAGGGCGTCGGTGGTGTCGAGCGGGGAGGGCGGCTCGGCGCCGCCCGGCCCGAGGGTGGCGGCCGACGCGAAGGCCGCGGGTGAAAAGGAAAGGGGGCCCTCGCCGCCGGGCACCGCGCCACCCGACGCCGAAACCGAGGGCGCGGCCCGGCCCGAGTCGCTCACCACCCGACCGATGGCCGCCAGCACGCCCCAGGGGAGCCCGGGGCAGGTGAGCGCCGCCCCCTGCTCGAGGACGGCCCAGTTCGTCGGCACCGCCGGCGCCGAAGGAGCGCCGGATGCGACGGGACCCGCCGACGAGGCATCGGTCGCGCTTCCGAGCAGGGCCACGAAGCCGCCCAGGCCGATCGATCCCGCCAGTGCGGCCACGCCCAACACCACCAAGACCGCGCCCCGATTCCCCACAGCATCTCCCCGGCCGTCCGGCGCCCGGCGTGGGCACCGCTCGGACACAACGGTCGGCCCGGGGCGCCACGGCGAGCGGGTTCGCCCGGGCCGCGGGCACTACGCTCGCCGGTGCACTCGAGAAAACAAGGGGGCGCCATGCGCAGCACCATGCAGGATGCACCGTTGCTGATCAGCAACATCCTGCGTCACGGCCAACAGGTGCATCCGGACAGCAAGGTCATCACGGTCGAGGCCGACCGCTACCGAGAGGCGACATTCTCCGAGGTGGCTTCGCGCGCCGAGCGCCTGGCGGCCGCCCTTGAGCGGCTCGGCGTGCGGCGCGGCGACCGGGTCGGGACCTTCTGCTGGAACAACCAGATCCACATGGAGGCCTACCTGGGGGTGCCGTCGATGGGGGCGGTGCTCCACACCCTCAACATCCGGCTGTTCCCCGAGCAGCTCGCCTACGTCATCAACCACGCCGAGGACAGCGTCATCATCGTCGATGGCTCACTCGCCCCGCTGCTCGCCCGGGTCTACGACACGCTTGACTCGGTCAAGACGGTGATCGTGGCGGGGGAGGGGGACCTCACCGGGGTCGGGCCCACGCTCGACTACGAGGAGCTCCTCGCCGCCGAGGAACCGGGCTATGACTGGCCTGAGCTCGACGAGAGGGACGCGGCGGCCATGTGCTACACGAGCGGCACCACCGGCAACCCCAAGGGCGTCGTGTACTCGCACCGATCGACGTTCCTCCACACCATGGCCGAGACCTCAGCCAGCTCGATCGGCCTCACCGAGGCGGACCGCATCTTGGTGGTGGTGCCGATGTTCCACGCCAATGCGTGGGGCGTGCCGTATTCCGCCTGGTTGATCGGCACCGACCTCGTCCTTCCCCAGCAATTCCTCCAGGGTGAGCCGCTCGTCAAAGTCATCGACGAGCTCCGCCCGACCCTCGCCTGCGGGGTGCCGACCATCTGGAACGATCTGTTGCGGGCCGCGGCGAACTCCGACGCCAAGCTCGACTCACTGCGCTCGGTCACCGCCGGCGGCTCGGCGGTCCCCCGGAGCCTCATCGAGGCCTTCGAGGAGCGCTTCGGCGTGCCGATCATCCAGGGCTGGGGCATGACCGAGACCAGCCCCCTCGCCGCCCTCGCCCTCCCACCGCCTGGATGCCTACCCGAAGAGCAGATGCACTACCGGGTCAAGGCGGGCCGGGTTGTCGGCGGGGTCGAGGTGCGCGTAGTGGACGATGACGGGGAGATCCTGGCGAACGACGGCGAGTCGGTGGGCGAGTTCGAGATCCGTGGGCCGTGGATCACCGCCTCCTATTACCGGGACGACGACCCGGAGAAATTCAGCCACGGTTGGCTGCGGACCGGCGACGTCGGCACGCTCGACCGCCTGGGCTTCATGACCATCACGGACCGGACGAAGGACGTCATAAAATCCGGCGGCGAGTGGATCTCTTCCGTTGAGCTCGAAGGAGAGGTCATGGCCCACCCGGCCGTCTTCGAGGCGGCCGTGGTGGCCGTCCCCGACGCCCGCTGGCAGGAGCGACCGCTCGTCTGCGTGGTTCCGGTCGAGGGTGCGAGCCCGAGCGCCGAGGAGCTGATCGACTTCCTGCAGGGCCGCGTGGCGCGCTGGTGGCTACCCGAACGGTGGAGCTTCGTCGACGCCATCCCGAAGACCTCGGTCGGCAAGTTCGACAAGAAGGTGCTGCGCGCCGACTACGCCGACCGCAAGCTCGAAATCGTCGAAGTGTCGCTGCCCCCGGCCTGAGATGGCGGTGGGCGACGAGGAGCTGGCCCGCTTGGCCGGTGCCCTCACCGATATCGCCGAGCGGTTGGCCGATGTGGCCATCGAGTGCCTCCATGACGCTCTGGCCGGCGGCGAGGCCGCCGATGCGGCGGTGGCCACCGAGCGGCGGATCACGAGGGCGAGGCGCGCGGTGGAGAAGGCGGCGCTCCTGCTCGTCCCCCCCGAGGCCATCGACGACCCCTTCGACTGAGCGGCGCGCCGCCACGCGCCGGTAGGTTCGACGCGAGGCAAAGGAGGTGGCCCATGTCCGAGGATCGAGGATCGGTGCGGGTGGAGCAGGGCGCCAAGCGTGTGCGGGCCTACCTGGGGGGCAAGCTGGTGGCCGACACCCGACGACCCCTGCTCGTGTTCGAAAACCCCCACTATCCGGCCTATTACTTGCCTCTGGGCGACGTGGTGGCGGACCTGACGGACACCGGCGAGCGGTACCACTCACCGAGCCGAGGCGACGCGGCCCGTCTCGACGTGGTGGCCGGCGCGCAGCGGGCCCCGGGGGCGGCGCTCCACTACGGCGACTCGCCCATCGAGGCGCTGCGCGATGCCGTGCGGATCGAGTGGGACGCCATGGACGAGTGGCTGGAAGAGGACGAGCCCGTCTACACCCATCCCCGGAGCCCGTACTCGCGCGTGGACATCCTGGCGAGCAGCCGCCATGTCGTTGTCGAGCTCGACGGGCACACGCTCGCCGATTCGCACCAGCCGAGGATCCTCTTCGAGACCGGGCTGCCACCTCGCTACTACCTGCCGCTCACCGACCTGTCGGTGGAGCTCCTGCGGCCGTCGTCCACGGTGACCCACTGCCCCTACAAGGGGTCGGCAACCTACTGGTCGATCGAGTTGGGGGGAACGCTCCACGAGGACCTGGTCTGGATCTACCGGACGCCGCTGCCTGAGAGTCAGAAGATCGCCGGGCTTGCCTGCTTCTACAGCGAGAAGGTCGACCTCACCGTCGACGGTGAGCGTCTCGAGCGCCCGAGAACCGTCTTCAGCTGAGCGGCGGTGCCCGCGGGCACCCCCGTGGGAGGAACCGACCATGGCCATCGCACAACTGCTCGCCGTCGTGCCCGTGTCCGACATCGAGGCGGCACGCACGTGGTACACGAGGCTCTTCGGCCGGCCGCCGGACAACCACCCGATGACGACGCTCGTCGAGTGGAAGGTGGTGGAATTTGGATGGGTGCAGGTCTTCTGCGACCCGAGCCGAGCCGGGTCCGCACTGCTCAATCTCGCCGTTCGGGACCTTGCCGTGCACATCGCCGAGTTGGAAGGCCGTGAACTCAGTCCCGGCCCGGTGGTGGCGGCGGACAAGGGGGTGACGCTCTCGTCGATCGAGGATCCCGACGGCAACCGGATCACCTTCATCGGCAACTTCCGTGATGTCTATTGACGACGGGCGCCCGGCGCAACGCGCTGAGGTCCCTCCTGTCGGTTCCATGCGGGCGCAACCGTGAACGGATCGAGGATGGCGGCGCGCATGGGCACTGCGCTCGACCGCCGGTAAGGTCACCGCATGCTCGGAGATTCCCTCTGGGAACGACACGCAGCGTGGTGGCAGCAGGGTTTCACCGAGGGCGCCGATCCGGAGTACGAAGAACAGGTGCTCCCCTTGGTCGAGGAGCACCTACGCGGTGCTCGTCGCGTCCTCGACGTCGGCTGCGGCGAAGGGCACATCGCTCGGAGGATCGCCTTGCTCGGCACCGACGTGCTGGGCCTCGACCCCACGCCTTCGCAGATCCGAGCGGCCCACGACCGCGGGGGATCGGCCCGCTTCGCCCGGTCCCGGGCCGAGCAGCTCCCCTGTGCGGACCGGACTTTCGACGCAGTGGTCATCTGCCTCGCGCTCGAACACGTCGACCCGTTCGAGCCAGCCCTGCGCGAAGTGGCCAGGGTCCTCGCGCCGGGGGGAAGGTTCGTCCTGGTTCTGGTCCACCCGCTCCTCCAGGCGCCCGGGAGCGGCTGGGTGGACGACCAGGTCGCAGCCGAGCACTACTGGAGGGTCGGGCCCTACCTGCCAGACGACGTGGCGATCGACCAGGTCGCTCCCGGCGTCCACCTGTCCTTCGCCCACCGGCCCATCAGCCGCTACGTCCACGCCATGGGCGAGGTGGGCCTGCTCGTCGAGGACATGGTCGAGCCGTCACCGCCACCCGAGGTCCTCCTCGAGACCGGAGGCTTCACCACCGCGGCCAGCATCCCGCGGCTGCTGTTGCTGCAGGCACGACGAGTCGGCTGAGGGCCCGTCCGCCGGTCACGTCGCCCGGTGCGCCGACATGACGCGAGGTCAAGGCAGTAGCGACGGCGGTCCTGGCTCCTCAGCCCGTGCACTCGTTGAGCGCGTCGATGAGCATGCGCAGGCGGCCGAAGTGGTAGCGGTCGAAGCGCAGCGCCACCCGGGCCAGGTCCAAGGCGTCGTTGCTGGAGCGCTCCGGTGGCAGGGGTGCGACGGGTCGGATCGAGCCGGAGGCGATGATGTCGGCGAACCGGCGGTTGAGGTCCGCCAGCTCGGCCTTCGACGGCGTGGTGAGGACGCGCAGCACCAGGAGGTCGCCCACCCAGCGGCACGACTGGTAGTTGGCGTAGAAGCCGAGGATCTCGTTAGCCGCCTCCTCCACGGAGTTCGCCACCCGGAAGAGTGCGACGTCGTCGGGGGAGACCCAGCCCGGCGCAATGGCCTGCTCCTCCAAGAAGCGCTTCCAGCCATGCCAGTAGGTGCCGCCAGGCGTCTCGACGAGCACGACCGGCGCCGGCTCGGCCTTGCCGGTCTGGAGGAGGGTTAACAGCTCGTAGCACTCGTCCTGGGTCCCGAAGCCCCCGGGCAGCACCGCGTAACCGTGGCTCTCCTTCAACAACATGAGCTTCCTCGTGAAGAAGTAGCGCATCTCGACCAGCTTCGGGTCCTGGGCGATGAACGGGTTCGCACCCTGCTCGCCGGGGAGGCGGATGTTCACCCCGAAGGCATGGTCACGACCCGCGCCCTCGGAGCCCGCCGCCATGATGCCCGGCCCGGCACCGGTGACCACCATCCAGCCGGCGGCAGCGATGGCCGCGGCCAGGTCCTTGGCCAGCAGGTAGACGGGGTCGGCCGGCTTGGTCCGCGCCGAGCCGAACATGGTGACCTTGCGCACCGAGCGGTAGGGGCGGAACACCCGGAAGGCCTCGGCCATCTCGGCAAGGGCTGCGTCGGCGATCTTGAGGTCGCCGGTGCTCGTGCCCTCACGGCCGAGCTCCCAGACCGTGGCCAGCATGGAGCGCAGCAGCTCAGCCTGGCTGGAGGAGGCCTGACGGCCACTGATGATGAGCTCGAAAGCGGCCTCGAGGACCTCGGGGTCGGGCCGCTCGGCGGGGGGGACGATCTCGGGGACGACGAGGCTGGTGGGCTCGGTGGTGCCGGCGTCGCTCACAGGGGCGAGGCTACCGGCACACGGCTATAGAGCGTTGTGCGCTGGACGAGCGGTCGCCCGAGGGGTGCCACCACCGCAGCGAAGCCCGCCCGGTCCATGCCCTGCCCGTGGCTCGCACCCGCGGCGCGCGAGATGTTCTCGTCCATGAGGGTGCCGCCGAGGTCGTTCGCGCCCGAGCACAGGAGCTGGCGCACGCCTTCGGCACCCATCTTCACCCAGCTCACCTGGATGCTGTCGATCGACCCCCGGTAGGCGATGCGACCGACCGCGTGCATGAGCAGCGCCTCGCGGAACGTCGGTCCCCGACGCGAGCGTTTCTGGAGATAGAGCGGGGTGGCCATGTGCACGAAGGGGAGCGGGACGAACTCGGTGAAGCCTCCGGTCTCGGCCTGGAGGGCCCGGGTGACGAGCATGTGGCGCGCCCAGCTGCGGGGCTGCTCCACCGCCCCGAACATGATGGTCACGTTGGAGCGCAGCCCGACGCCGTGGGCGGTGCGGTGCGCTTCGAGCCACTCCTCGGTGTTGATCTTGTCGGGGCACAGCACGGCGCGCACCGGGTCGTCCAAGATCTCCGCGGCGGTCCCCGGAAGGGTCTTGAGGCCCGCTTCGCGCAGGCGCACCAGGTAGTCGGCCAAGGAGACCTCGGAGCGCTTCGCCCCCTCGGTGACCTCGAGGGCGGTGAAGCCGTGGATGTGGATGGTGGCCGACGCCTCGCGCACGGCCTTGATCACGTCCACGTAGTAGTCGCCGTCGAAGTTCGGGTGGATGCCACCCTGCAGGCAGACCTCGGTGGCGCCGAGCGCTTCAGCCTCGGCCACCCGGCGGGTGATCTCGTCGAGCTCGAGCAGGTAGGGCGCGCCGCGCAGGTTGAGCGACAGCGGGCCCTTTGAGAACGCGCAGAACCGGCACTTGAAGGTGCACACGTTCGTGTAGTTGATGTTGCGGTTGGCAACGAAGGTGACCTCGTCGCCCATGATCTGGCGGCGAAGGTCGTCGGCCACCTCGGCGACCTGGCGCACCTCGGGGCCGCGTGCGGCGAACAGGGTGACGATCTCGTCCTCGCCGACCTGCTGGCCGAGGCCGACCCCGGCCAGCACCTCGCCCACTGCGCTCCCCGCAGCCGGGGAGAAGGCGACCGGCCGGCGCGCAACGGTGTCGACCAACAGCGGCGGAGGGGCCTCGCCGCCCGAGCACCACGAGCCGTCGCGTGCGAGGCCCTCGGCGTCGCTCGAGTCGAGCACGGGGAAGCGCAGGGCCGGGTCGAGCCAGCGCTCGGGGTCGAGCACGTACTCGGGGTAGACGGTGAGGCGCGGGGCCAGGGTGTGGCCGGCCGCCTCGGTGGCGCGGCGCAAGACATCGAGGGCGGGCCACGCCCGCTCGGGGTTCACGTGGTCCGTGGTGACCGGCGACACGCCGCCCCAATCGTCGATGCCCGCCGCCAGCAGCGGAGCGAGGTCGTCGGAGAGGTTGGGCGGGGCCTGGAGGTGGATGGCCGGGTCGAGGAGCAGCCGGGCGGCGGCGATGGACCAGACGAGTTCCTCTTCGGGGCACGGGGGCCAGGCGGCCATGGTCGTGCCGAGCTTGGGCAGGAAGTTCTGGACGATGACCTCTTGGACGTGGCCGTGCCGGCGGTGCGACTCGGCAATGGCCTCGAGGGCACGGAGGCGATCCGCGCGGTCCTCCCCGATGCCGACCAGGATGCCGGTGGTGAAGGGGATGGCGAGCTCCCCGGCTGCCTCGAGGGTGGCGAGGCGGCGGGCGGGGACCTTGTCGGGGGCCCGGCGGTGGGCCGGGAGGTCCTGGACGAGGGTCTCGAGCATCATGCCCTGGCTGGCCGCCACCGGGCGGAGCTTCGCCAGCTCGTCGGCGTAGAGCGCCCCGGCGTTGGCGTGCGGTAGCAGGCCAGTCTCGGCGAGCACCGCCTCGCCCATGGCGGCGACGTAATCGACGGTCGAGGCATAGCCGTGCTCGTCGAGCCAGCGGCGCGCCGTCGCGTAGCGCAGCTCGGGGCGCTCGCCCAGGGTGAACAGCGCCTCGTGGCAGCCCGCCGCCAGGCCGGCCCGGGCGATGTCGATGACCTGGTCGTGCGACAGGTAGGGGTCGGCGAGGCGCGCCGGGGCCTTGGCGAACGTGCAGTAGCCGCAGCGGTCCTGGCAGAGCATCGTGAGCGGGATGAAGACCTTGGGGGAGTAGGTCACCCGGTTGCCGTGGTGGCGGTCCCGGACCTTGGCGGCCTCGGCCACCATCTCGTCGAGGTCGAGGCTGAGCAGGTCGGGGGCGCTCGGGGCGGTGCTCACCGGGGCACCGCCGAGCCGAGGGCGGCCTCGTCGAGCAACCAGCGCACCTCGCCCGAGCGGACCCGCCCGGCCGGGAGGTCCTCGCCGTCGAGCAGGGCACGGACCGCGTCGCGCTTCGACTCGCCCATCACGGTGACGACGCACAGGCGCGAGTGCGCGATCGCCGAGAACGTGATCGTGAGACGCTCGTGGCGGTTGTTGCCCGTCGGATCCGTGTTGGCCACCACGTAGACATCCTCAGGAGCGTCGAGCCCCTTCGAGCCCGGGAAGAGCGAGGCGGTGTGCCCGTCGGGACCGAGGCCGAGGTGCACGAGGTCGAAGGCGTCGACCGCCAGTGCGGCGTGGAGCACCTCGTCATAGCGCTGGGCGCAGTGCGCCAAGGGGCCGTCGGTCGGCATGGGGAAGAATGCGTGGACCCCACCGACCGGCTCGATGAGGCTCTCGCGCGCGAGCCGCTGGTTGGCGTCCTCGTCGTCGGGCGCGACACCGCGCTCGTCGCCGATGTAGATGTCGACCGCGTCCCAGTCGATGGAGCCGGCGGGGAGCGCGGCGAGGTGCTCGTAGCAGGCGCGTGCCGTCGGGCCGCCCGACAGCACCAGGCTGAAAGTGGCACCGCTCCGGCGGGTGAACGCCTCTTGGACGGTCGCCGCGAAAGCTGCCGGCACGTCGTCGACAGGAGTGACGCCGTCGAGGCCCTGTGCTCGAGACGAGCTCACGATTTGGAGAGATCGGGCACGCGCCACGCGTCGCCGGAGCGTTCGAGGAGGAGGTCGGCGATGTGCGGGCCCCAGGTGCCGGCGTTGTAGAAGTGCAGACCGCCGCCGGGCTCGGACCAGGCCTGGAGGTACGGGTCGACGATCCGCCAGGCCTGTTCCACCTCGTCGGTGCGGATGAACAGCGTGGCGTCGCCGTTCATGGCGTCGTGGAGCAGCCGCGGGTAGCCGTCCATGCCGGTGTCGGCGAAGGCCGAGTTGTACTCGAAGTCCATAGCGACCGACTGGACCCGGAAGGCCTCGCCGGGGATCTTCGCCCCGAAGTGCAGGCTCACACCCTCGTTGGGCTGGATGCGCAGGATCAGGGCGTTCGGGCGGAGCTGGCGGGCCAGCTCGCCCTCGAAGGCGAGGAAGGGGACGCCCTGGAAGGTGAGCGCCACCTCGGTCACTCGAGCCGGCAGGCGCTTGCCGGTGCGGATGTAGATCGGCACGCCGGCCCATCGCCAGTTCTCGACCCGCAGGCGCAGCGCCACGAAGGTCTCGGTCTCCGAGTGCGGGTCGACCCCGTCCTCCTGGCGGTAGCCGACCACCGGTTGCTGGTCGACCACCCCCGCCAGGTACTGGCCGCGCACCGACTTGTCGACCGCCTCATCGGGCGTCGGGATGTCGACGGCGCGCAGCAGCTTGACCTTCTCGTCTCGGATGTGGTCGGCGTCCATGCCCGTCGGGGACTCCATGAGGGTGAGGGCGAGCACCTGCATGACGTGGTTCTGGACGATGTCACGCAACGCGCCGGCGGTCTCGTAGAACCCGCCGCGGTGTTCGACACCGATGCTCTCGGCCACGGTGATCTGGATGTTCTCGACGTAGCGGCGGTTCCAGATGGGTTCGAAGATGGCGTTGGCGAAGCGCAGCGCCAGCACGTTCTGTACGGTCTCTTTGCCCATGTAGTGGTCGATGCGGAAGATCTGGTCCTCGTCGAAAGCTCGGTGCACCGCGGCGTCGAGGTCGAGGGCGGTGGAGAGGTCGTGTCCGTAGGGCTTCTCGACCACCAGGCGGCAGAAATCGCCACCTTCGCCCGGGACGTTGCAGCCCTCCTTGGCCAGCGCGTCGGCCACGAGGGCGAACACCGAGGGGATGGTGGCGAGATAGTACAGGCGGTTGCCGCCCGTGCCGTGCTTCGAGTCAGCCTCGCCGAGAAGACCCTTCAGCTGGTCGAAGGTGCTCGATGCGGCGTACTCGCCGGACACGTAGCGGAAATTCGACACGAGACGGCGCCACTCCGATCCGGCGTTCGGGACGTCGACGAGGGCGGCCTTTTGGAAGTCCTCGTCGGACCACTCCGTACGGGCCACGCCGATGACTTGGAAGTTCTCACTCAGCCGTCCGTGATCGGCGAGGTTGGCGAGCGCGGGGAGGATCTTCCTCGACGTGAGGTCCCCCGAGGCGCCGAAGATCACCATGGCGAGGGGCGGGGTCTTCTGCGGTGGTGTGGTGACGCCGTTCATTCGGTCGTCCTCCTCATGTGGTGTCGGTCGATGCGGGCGGCCCGTCGACGGACCTCGCCCTCTTGTTCTAGCCCTCTTGGCGCGGCTGCGGCGCGGGTGTGCCTGCCTCAGCCCGCCGCCGAGGGGTTCTCGCCCGAGGTGGCGGCCGCTCCCGCCTTCGTGTCGATGTCGACGCTGAACTGCTCGGCCTTGTCGGTCAGACTCTGGATGAGCTCGTCGAAGGACTTGGCGAAGGAGTCGACGCCCTCGTCCTCGAGCGTCTTGGCCACGTCACCAAAATCGATGCCCACCTCTTCGAGGCGCTTCAGGACCGCTTCGGCAGCGCCGGGCTCGGCGTCGACGGTGCGCGCCGGGGTGCCATGGTCCAAGAAGGCCTCGACGGTGCCATCGGGCATGGTGTTGACAGTGTCGGGGCCGATCAGGCTGTTCACGTACAAGAGGTCGTCATAGGCCGGGTTCTTGGTCGATGTCGAGGCCCACAGCGGGCGCTGGGCCCTGGCCCCCTTGGCGGCGAGCGCGTCCCAGCGCTCCCCGGCGAAGGCGGCGGTGAAGTGCTGGTAGGCGAACTGGGCCTGGGCAACCGCCGCCTTGCCCCGCAGGGCGAGGATCTCCTTGTTCCCGTCCTCGCCGCCGGCGATCTGCTCCAAGCGGCGGTCGACCTCGGTGTCGACGCGGCTCACGAAGAACGAGGCCACGCTCGCGACCGAGGACAGGTCCTCGGCCCCCGAGGCGGCGTAGGCCTCGAGGCCCGAGATGTACGCCTCGATGACCGCGTCGTAGCGCTCGATCCCGAAGATCAACGTGACGTTGATGCTGCGGCCCTCACCGATCAGGGTCTCGATCGCCTCGAGCCCCTCCACGGTGGCGGGGACCTTCACCAACAAGTTGGGCCGGGCGATGCGCTCGTGCAGGGCGCGGCCCGCCTCGATCGTCGCCTTTGCATCGTGGGCGAGGGAGGGGGCCACCTCGAGGGAGACGAAGCCGTCGCCCCCGCCGCTCCGCTCGTAGATCGGCGCGAGGCGCTCGAGTGCCTCGTTGATGTCTTGGACGACCAGGTCCCAGTAGGCGTCCTCCACGCTCGTGGCGGGCACGAGGGAGCGGAACTGGTCGTCGTAGTCGTCCTGGCCCGAGATGGCCTTGGCGAAGATGGTCGGGTTCGAGGTGATGCCCCGGATGCCGTCGGCCACCAACGAGTCCAGCCTGCCGTCGTGCAGCCAGTCCCGGCGCAGGTTGTCGAGCCACGGGCTCTGGCCAAAGTTGTCGAAGAGCTCAGTGAGCTTGCTCATGGTCATCCTCCTCGGATGGTGTCCTCAATGATCGCGGGTGGCGTCGAGGAGCCGGCGTGCCCGCTCGGCGACGTTGTCAGGGGTGAAGCCGAACCACTCGAGCGCGACGGTGCCCGGCGCCGAGGTGCCGAAGGTGTCGATCGAGACGGAGTCATCCGCGTAGCGGTCCCAGCCGAAGGAAGCAGCGGCCTCGACGGCGAGCCGCACGACGCCCTCGGGCAGGACGCTCGAGCGGTACTCGTCGTCTTGGTCCTCGAACCACTCCCAGCACGGCATCGACACCACGCGCACAGCCACGCCCGAGGCCGCCAGCCGGTCGGCCGCTTCCAGGCACACGTGAACCTCGGCGCCGGTGCCGATCAGGATGATCTCGGGCCGCTCGCCCTCCTCGTGGCGCAGCACGTATGCCCCGCGTGCCACCCCTTCGGCCGCACGCCCGGCCGTCTCGGCCAGCACCGGGATCGCCTGGCGGCTCAGGATGAGGCCGGTCGGTTCGTCGCCGTCGACGGCGCGCTTCCACGCCTCGGCGGTCTCGGTGGCGTCGGCGGGCCGGACGACCTGGATCCCGGGCATGGCGCGCAGCGAAGCCAGCTGCTCGATGGGCTGGTGGGTCGGCCCGTCCTCGCCGAGGCCGACCGAGTCGTGGGTCCACGAGTAGATGACGTGCGCCCTCGAGAGCGCGGCCAGGCGGACCGCGCCACGCATGTAGTCGCTGAAGACGAAGAACGTGCCCCCAACGGGGAGCACCCCGCCGTGCAGCGCCATGCCGGTCATCGCCGCCCCCATGGCGTGCTCGCGGATGCCGTAGTAGATCTGGCGCCCGCCGGGGTTCTCCACCGACTGCATGCCGCCGCCCTCGTCGAGCTTGACGCCGGTGTTGCCGGTCAGGTCCGCGGCGCCCGCGACGAGGCCGGGGATGGCGCCAAGGGTGGCGTTGATGCAGGTGTTGACGGCCTTCCTGGTGGCGATCTTCTCACCCACTTCGAAGGTAGGGAGCGTGTCCGACCACCCGGGGACCCCGTGGCCGCGAAGCGCCGCGTCCCAGCGCGTGCGGTCGACCTTCGAGCCGGCGAGCCGGGTCTCCCACTCGCTGCGCTCGGCCTGCCCGCGCTCGATCGAGCCGCGGTAGAGGTCGAGCACCTCGTCGGGGACCCAGAACGCCTCTTGCGGCGGGAGGCCCAAGATCTCCTTCGTGAGACGGATCTCGTCCTCACCGAGGGGGTCACCGTGGGCCTCCTTCGTGTCGGTGAAGTTGGGCGAGGGCCAGCCGATGTGGCTGCGCAACACGATCAGGCTCGGCTTGTCCTCGACGGCCATGGCCCGGCGGATGGCGTCTTCGAGGGCGACCGTGTCGTTGGCCACCTCGCCAATGGGGTCGACGTCCCAGCCGTAGGCCTCGAAGCGCTCCACGCGGTTGTCCGTGTAGCTGAGCTCCGTCGGCCCGTCGATGGTGATGTGGTTGTCGTCGTAGATGTAGACGAGCTTGCCCAGACCGAGGTGGCCGGCCAGGGACGCCGCCTCGTGGCTGATGCCCTCTTGGAGACAACCGTCACCGCAGATGACGAACGTGAAGTGATCACAGGCCTCCGAGCCGAACTGGGCACGCAAGAAGCGCTCGGCGATGCCCATGCCGACCCCGTCGGCGAAGCCCTGGCCGAGAGGCCCGGTCGTCACCTCGACGCCGGGGGTGTGGCGGCGCTCGGGGTGTCCCGGGGTCTGCGAGTTGAGCTGGCGGAAGGCCTTGAGGTCGTCGAGGGTGAGCCCGTAGCCGGTCAGGTAGAGCATCGAGTACAAGAGGATCGAGGCGTGCCCGTTCGAGAGCACGAAGCGGTCGCGGTCGGGCCACTCCGGTTCGCTTGGGTCGAAGCGCATGATCTTGGAGAACAGGACATGCGCGAGCGGGGCGAGGGCCATCGCCGTCCCCGGATGCCCTGAGTTCGCCCTCTGCGGGGCGTCCATGGCGAGCCCGCGGATCACGTTGATGCCCAATTGCTCGAGCACCGCGTCGTCAGTGAGAGAGGGAGGAGCGACCATGCGCTCACCCTACCCAGAACTCACCGGTTCACAAAGGGGACAGCACGCCGTTTTCCTGGGACTATCGTCGTCCCGATGCCAGCGCGCCGCCGGATGCAGGTTCCCCCCAACTGCGACCTCACCCTCGGCATGACCTGCGTCGAGAAGGGCCAGGGGGGCTCGACCCGCTGGCGCATGGTGGCCGACGAGCGCTTCGCCAACCCGGCCGGGATCCTCCAAGGAGGCTTTCTTTGCGGCTTTTGCGATTCGTCGATGGGGGCGGCCGCGGTCACCTCGGTGGGGGAGCGCAAAGTCTTCGCGTCCAACGCAGAGCTGAAGGTCAGCTTCCTCGCGCCGGTCCCGGTCGGCACCGTCTTGTTCTGCCATGCGCAGGTGGTCGGCGGGGGGGCGCGGGTGGCCTTCGTCGAGGCCTCGGTCACCACGGCCGACGGGGATCTGGTCGGGCGCGCCTCGTCGACCTATCTGTTCAAAGATCGGCCATGAGCAGAAGGCTCGTCTCGGCTGTTTGCGGCATCAGGCCTGGCAGGGGAGGATGTCGTGGCCCCGAGAATGACCCGAGGCTGGGACCAGGTTCATCCCGGCCCAGAGAAGAGGAGCAACACGAACGTGGCGGGTGAAGGGAAACGCAAGGACAGCGATGCCCGTCGGCTCCAAGAGACCGGCGTCGACACCGTCCAAGTCGTCATCGACTACGTGCGCCAGGAGACCGTTGAGCCCCTAAAGGGCGTCGGGCGCTTCCTCATCTTCGGCGTGGCGGGCTCGGCGCTGCTCGCGCTCGGCTTGGTCCTGCTGCTCGTGGCGGTGCTCCGCGCACTCCAGACCGAGACCGGCACGTTCCATGGCAACCTTTCGTGGGTTCCCTACGTCATCGTGGCGGTGCTCGGGATCATCCTGATCGCACTCGCCGCGTGGCGGGTGTCCTCGGGGCCCGGCACGGCCAAGCGCCGCGAGTCGAAAGCACAAGGAGGCAGCTGATGGCGGTAGGGACGAATGGGAAGCGCATCTCGCGCGCCGACCTCGAGGCTGCGTTCTCCCAGGTGATCGGCGAGACCGAGGCGACCGCCCAGGCACGCCTCCCCCAGGTGGCGGTCATCGCCGGGGCGGCGGTCATGGTCGTGCTGACCCTCACGTATCTCGCGGGGCGCCGACGCGGGCGCCGACGCTCGGCGGTCGTCGAGATCCGCCGGGTGTGACCCACCCTCGATGAGCTTTCTCCTCCGACGTCTCATCCGCTCAGGGACGCTGCGCGGCCTCGCCGGCGAGCACTGGGCCTGGTTCGTCATCGCCGTCTGCGCCTGGCTGGTCCGGCGTGCCCGGCGCGACGAGCCAGCGCCCTTGATCATCCGGCCCATCGAGGCCGGCGAGCACTACGAGCTGAGCCTCGTGGTGCCACCCACACGGCGCCAGGCCCGACGCGCCGGCTCTCGGTGAGCGCGGCGGCCCAACGGCCGCTGGTCGACGGCGAACGGGTCCTGCTCATCGATCCGAAGCAGCGCCGCTACCTGCTGCGCCTCGTCGCCGGCCACCAGTTCCACACCCATGCGGGCATCTTGGACCACGACGCCATCATCGGACAGGACGAGGGAACGAGTGTGGTGGG
The DNA here is from genome assembly GCA_003155135.1 of Acidimicrobiaceae bacterium. Lineage (GTDB taxonomy): Bacteria > Actinomycetota > Acidimicrobiia > Acidimicrobiales > RAAP-2 > Bog-515. The sequence continues at coordinate 99,617 of PMFN01000039.1, forward strand.
CTCGACGGGGAGGGCCTTTTTGGTGCTGCGCCCGACACTCGCCGACGTGGTGCTCAAGATGCCGCGCGGCGCCCAGGTCATCTACCCGAAGGACCTCGGTGCCATCCTGGTCGCCGCCGACATCGGCCCGGGCCAGCGCGTGCTCGAGGCCGGCGTTGGCTCGGGAGCGCTCTCGATGACCCTGTTGCGGGCCGGCGCGTCGGTGGTCGGCTATGAGATCCGTGAGGACTTCGCCCTCCACGCCCGCCAGAACGTCGAGGCCATGCTGGGCGAGGACGTTGACTACCGGGTCGAGATCCGCGATGTCACCGAGGCCATCGACGAGCGTGGGCTCGACCGCATCCTCCTCGACATGCCCGAGCCCTGGCGCGTGCTGCCCCAGGCCGCCCTCGCCCTTCGGCCCGGCGGCATCCTGCTCGCCTACCTGCCGACCATCAACCAGACCGCGGAACTTCGCCGGGCGCTCGATGACGCGCCGTTCGGCCTGGCCGAGACCATGGAGCTGCTGCGGCGCACGTGGCACGTGGAGGCGAGATCGGTGCGCCCCGACCACCGCATGGTGGGCCACACCGGCTTTCTCACCACGGCTCGGCGCCTGGTCCTTTGAACATCGCCCCGAGGCGGCCGCACGGGGGCTGATCGCGGGCCCAGCACTGCGACCCTCTGGGTGGGCGAGGTCAGTCGCGCTCGATGAAGATGCACTCGCCCGGGCACTCCTCGGACGCCTCGACCACGGCGTCTTCGAGGTCCTCGGGCACGAGGGCGAGGCCGGCGGAGCCGCCTGGCTCGCTCTTCACCGCGTCGCCCTCCTTCACATAGGCGAGACCGTCGTCGAGCAAGGTGAAGACCGCCGGCGCGATCTCTTCGCAGAGACCGTCGCCGGTGCAGAGATCCTGATCGATCCAGACCTTCATGGTTGCCTTTCCCTCGGCTGACGCTTGGTGCTGCCAACTCCTCGTGGTCGAGGGCCGGCGTCAAGATGTGTGGGGGCCGTGCCAATCACGGCGGCGGTTCCCTGCTGGAAGAAAGATTAGTAGAGGGAGCCGAGAAGACCGTGCAGGGGGCGTGCGGGGCCCCTGCACGCGGGCGCCGGGCAGTCCAGCCCCCGTGCGCACGCGGGGTCGGGGGGACCGGTATGGTGAGCCAAAGCGGCCACCGGGGAGGTGAGTGCGACGACGGATCCCGAAGAGCACCAGTGGGGACGTGACCCCGAGGCGGACCTCGACGTGGTGCGTGCCCGCCTCGAGGAGGCTGAAGAAGAAGTCAAGCTGCTTCGCCGCCGGCTCCAGGAGAGCCCGGCGCGCGTCCAGTCCCTCGAAGAGCGCCTGCTCGAGAGCAAGGGCCAGCTCTCGCACGCGGTCTCCCAGAACGAGAAGCTGACCTTCACCCTCCAGCAGGCGAAGGAGCAACTCGCCACGCTGCGCGAGGAGGTGGAGAAGCTCACCCAGCCGCCTGCCGCCTACGGGACGTTCCTCGGCATCAACGAGGATGGCACCGTCGACGTCTTCTCCTCGGGGCGCAAGATGCGCGTGGCGCTGCACCCCGACATCGACCCGGGCATCTTGCGCAAGGGCAACGAGGTCGTCCTCAACGAATCGCTCAACGTCGTGCTGGTCCGAGACGGCGAGCTCGCCGGCGAGGTTGTCACCCTCAAGGACATGCTCGAGGACGGACACCGGGCCATGGTCTTCGCCCGCGCCGACGAAGAGCGCGTGGTCGAGCTGTCCGAGGAGCTGATCGGCACCAAGCTGCGGGCCGGCGACGCCGTGCTGATGGACACCCGTAGCCAGCTCCTGATCGAAAAGCTCGCCCGCCCCGAGGTCGAAGAGCTGGTGCTCGAAGAGGTCCCTGACATCACCTACGCCGACGTGGGCGGCCTCGACATCCAGATCGAGTCCATCACCGACGCGGTGGAGCTGCCCTACCTGCACCGCAAGCTCTTCAACACCTACAAGCTGCCCGCCCCGAAGGGCATCCTCCTCTACGGACCCCCCGGGTGCGGCAAGACCCTCATCGCCAAGGCGGTCGCCAACTCGCTCGCGAAGAAGGTGGCCCAGGTCACCGGCAACACGAACGTGCGCAGCTACTTCTTGAACATCAAGGGCCCCGAGCTGCTCAACAAATACGTGGGCGAGACCGAGCGCCAGATCCGCCTGGTGTTCCAGCGTGCCCGGGAGAAGGCCGAAGAGGGCGTGCCGGTCATCGTGTTCTTCGACGAGATGGACTCGCTGTTCCGCACCCGCGGCACCGGTATCAGCTCGGACATGGAGTCGACCATCGTGCCCCAGCTGCTCGCCGAGATCGACGGCGTCGAAGCGCTGCGCGACGTGATCGTCATCGGTGCCTCCAACCGGGAAGACCTGATCGACCCGGCCATTCTTCGGCCGGGTCGCCTCGACGTGAAGATCAAGATCGAGCGGCCCAACGAGGAGGCCGCCGCCCAGATCTTCAGCCGGTACCTGACCGCGGACCTTCCCCTCGACCAGCATGACGTGGACCGCCTCGGGGGCGGGGACCCAGCCAAGGCCGCCCAGTCGATGATCGAGTCGACGGTCGCCGAGATGTACCGCGCCGACGACGAGAACCGCTTCTTGGAGGTCACCTACCAAAACGGCGACAAGGAGATCCTCTTCTACCGGGACTTCGCCTCGGGGGCGATGATCGAGAACATCGTGCGCCGAGCCAAGAAGCTGGCCATCAAGCGCGAGATCGCCGCTGAGGGCTCGGGTATCCGCACCGACGACCTTTTGGAGTCGATCCGCCAGGAGTACAAGGAGAACGAGGACCTCCCGAATACCACCAACCCCGACGACTGGGCCCGCATCTCGGGCAAGAAGGGGGAGCGGATCGTCTACGTCCGCACCCTCATGGCCGACAACGACAACGAGGTCGGTGGTCGGGCCATCGAGCGGGTCGGGACCGGCCAGTACCTCTGAGCACGGCCCGGCCCCTCGCCAGGGTTCTCCCAGACAGCGAACAGGTAGGGTCGCGCCGTGGCCATTGAGAAGGTCTGCGGTATCGAGACCGAGTACGGCATCCACAGCGTGGGCGGCGACGGGAACCCCATCACCGCCTCGTCACTGCTCGTCAACGCGTATGCCGCCGAGGTGAACCGACGCATCGGCTGGGACTTCGAGGACGAGACGCCGGGCAACGACGCGCGTGGCTTCGCCCGGGAGGGCGCCATGCCCCCGATGGTCGAGACCCACCTGGCCAACAACGTGCTCACCAACGGCGCCCGTTTCTACGTCGACCACGCCCACCCCGAGTACTCGACGCCCGAGTGCGCCGACGCCATCGAGGCGCTCATTCACGACCGGGCCGGCGAAGAGGTGCTGCGGCGCTCGATGACGGCGGTGTCCTCACTCATGCCCGACGCGCCGACCATCGTCGTCTACAAGAACAACTCTGACGGCAAGGGCAACTCCTACGGGTGCCACGAGAACTACCTCATGGACCGCACCGTCCCGTTCGCCGACGTGGTGGCGGGCATCGTGCCGCATTTTGTGAGCCGAGCCATCTACTGCGGCGCCGGGAAGGTCGGCTGCGAGACCCCGGCCCTCGACCGGCGCGCCGTGCACTTCCAGCTGACCCAGCGTGCCGAGTTCTTCGAGGAGATCGTCGGCCTCGAGACCACGCTCAAGCGCCCCATCGTCAACACGCGCGACGAGCCCCACGCCGACCCGAAGCGCTTCCGCCGCCTACACGTGATCGTGGGCGACGCAAACCTGGCCGAGGTGGCGACCTTCTTGAAGCTGGGCACGACCTCGCTCGTCCTCGCCATGATCGAAGACGGTGCCCTGCCCGAGCGCGACCTCGGCCTCGCCGACCCGGTTCGGGCCTTCCAGCAGGTCTCGACCGACGTCGACCTCAACCGCCCGCTCACCCTGGCGGACGGCTCGACCGCGACGGCCCTCGAGATCCAGTGGGAGCTGTTCGCCGCCGCCCGGCGCTACGCGAAGGAGCACGGCCTCGCCGTCCTCGGCGACGAGGCCGTTGGTGACCTCGTGATCGAGCGCTGGGAGGGGGTCCTCGCCGGCTTGGAGAGCGACCCCATGTCCCTCGTGCGCCAGCTCGACTGGGTGGCCAAGCTGCACCTGATCGAGGCCTACCGGGAGCGCCACGACTGCGAGTGGGACGACTCGCGCCTCGCCGCCCTCGACCTGCAGTACCACGACCTGCGGCCGGAGCGCTCGTTGTTCGCCCGCCTCTCGATGGAGCGGCTGACCGACGACGACTCGGTCATCCGGGCCATCACCGAGCCGCCCAAGGGGACCCGGGCCTGGTTCCGGGGCACCTGCCTCGCCAAATGGCCCGACGCGGTCGTGACGGCGAACTGGGATTCCCTCGTCTTCGACCTCGGCACCGACCCACTTCGGCGCGTCCCTATGATGGATCCACTCAAGGGAACTGAAGAGCACACACGGGCGCTGATCGACGCGAGTGCCACCCCGAGCGAGCTGTTGGAGCGATTGCGCTCCTGAGGAGAAGGTCATGGCAGAGCGAGAGCTGAAAAAGAAGACGACAACCGAGCGCACCGAAGAACCGGTGGTCGACGACGCCCCGGCGACCTCTGAGCGCGGCGAGAAGATCAAGGCGGACCTCGACGATCTGCTCGACGAGATCGACGAGGTCTTGGAGGACAACGCCGAGGAGTTCGTGCGCAACTACGTCCAGAAGGGCGGCCAGTAGCTCCACGTGGCGCTCCCACTCTTTCCCCTCCCAGACGACCCGGGTCCTGACTTCGCGTCGTTGCTGGCGCGCACCAACACGGCGGCGGTGCCGACGATGCGCGAGACCGAGCTGACCATCCGGCACTCGACCACCGTCGTGGCCCTGCGCTTCGCCGACGGCGTGGTGATGGCCGGCGACCGCCGGGCGACCGAGGGCCACTCCATCGCCCACCGCGCCATGGAGAAGGTCTTCCCCGCCGACCGGCACTCAGCCGTCGCCATCGCCGGGGCGGCCGGTCCCGCCGTCGAGATGGTCCGCCTCTTCCAGGTCCAGCTCGAGCACTACGAGAAGGTCGAGGGCGTGGCCCTCTCACTCGAGGGCAAGGCCAACCAGCTCGCCCAGATGGTGCGGGCGCATCTGCCCTATGCCATGCAGGGCCTCGCCGTCGTGCCGCTGTTCTGCGGCTACGACCTCGCCCGGGGCATCGGGCGCATCTTCACCTACGACGTGACCGGCGGCCACTACGAGGAAGCCGACTTCCAGGCGACCGGGTCGGGCGGGCGCGACGCCCGCACCACGATCAAGCTCGGCTTCCGGGACGGGCTGACCCGCGACGAGGGCATCGAACTCGCCGTGGAAGCCCTCTACGAGGCGGCCGACGAGGACGCCGCCACCGGCGGCCCGGACCTCGTGCGCGGCATCTACCCGCTCGTGGCCGTCGTCGACGAGACCGGCTATGCCCGGGCCGAGGAGGCCGAGGTGGCCGAGCGCTTCAACGCGTTGATCGAGCGACGGCGCGCCGAGCGGGCGGTCGGCGGAAGGGGTGAGCACCAGTGAGCATGCCCTTCTACGTGGCCCCCGAACAGGTCATGAAGGACCGTGCCGAGTACGCCCAAAAGGGCATCGCCCGGGGACGCTCGCTCGTGGCGGCCGTCTACGACGGGGGCGTGCTAATCGTGGCGGAGAACCCGTCGCGCTCGCTGCACAAGATCTCCGAGATCTACGACCGCATCGCCTTCGCTGGGGTCGGCAAGTACAACGAGTACGACCAGCTGCGCGTGGCCGGCGTGCGCCACGCCGACACGAAGGGCTTCACGTACTCGCGCGAGGACGTCGACGCGCGCTCGCTCGCCAACCTCTACGCGCAATTCCTCGGCAACGTCTTCACCCACGAGATGAAGCCGCTCGAGGTCGAGATCCTCGTCGCCGAGCTCGGCGCCGACGGCCGGCCCGATCAGCTCTACCACATCGCCTACGAGGGCACGATCACCGATGAGGAGCGCTTCGCGGTGCTCGGTGGCGACGCCGAGACCATCAACGAGCGCGTGGCTGCGGCCTACGAGGACGGCTGGGAGCTCGCAGGGGCCCTGCGCGCCGCGGTGGGCGCGCTGGCCGGCGCGGAGCGCACGCTCGGCCCGAGCGACCTCGAAGCGGCCGTCCTCGCCCGCCAGAACGGCCGGCGCACCTTCCGGCGCCTCGGCGACGCCGAGCTCGCCGACCTCCTCGGGACCGAGGCCGCCGCCAGCTGATGCCGAGGGGCCCGCCCCGGGCCCCTCGGAGCACCTCGAACGGCGCCCCACACGGGGCCGGACCGGTGGCCACCGACGTCATCACGCTGGCCCTGCGGGCATGCCCGCTTGGCACAGCGGGCGCAAGACTACGGTGACAGATGTGGACCGGCGGATCTTCGGGCTCGAGAACGAGTACGGCGTCACCTTCACCCTCCGTGGCCAACGTCGGCTCAGTCCCGATGAGGTGGCCCGGTACCTCTTCCGGCGCGTCGTCAGCTGGGGCCGCTCCTCGAACGTCTTTTTGGAGAACGGCGCTCGGCTCTACCTCGACGTCGGCAGCCACCCCGAGTACGCGACCCCCGAGTGCGACCGCATCGCCGACCTCGTGGTCCACGACAAGGCGGGGGAGTGGATCCTCTCCCAGCTGGTCACCGGCGCCCAGTCACGCCTGCGCGAGGAGGGCATCCGCGGCGAGGTCTACCTATTCAAGAACAACACCGACTCGGCGGGCAACTCGTATGGGTGCCACGAGAACTACCTGACCGAGCGCAACGACGACTTCAACCGCTACACCGAGGTCCTCATCCCGTTCCTCGTGAGCCGGCAGATCTACGCCGGAGCCGGCAAGGTCCTCCAGACTGCCCGCGGTGCGGTGTTCTGCGTGAGCCAGCGGGCCGAGCACATCTGGGAGGGGGTGTCCTCGGCGACCACCCGCTCTCGCCCGATCATCAACACCCGTGACGAGCCCCACGCCGACGCCGAGCGCTTCCGCCGGCTCCACGTCATCGTCGGCGACTCCAACATGAGCGAGTACGCCACCTTCTTGAAGGTGGGCACGACCAGCATCCTGCTGGCCATGCTCGAGGACTCCTCGACGGTGCTACGCGACCTGACCCTCGAGAACCCGATCCGCGCCATCCGCGAGATCAGCCACGATGTCACCTGTCGGCGGCGGGTGCGCCTGGCCAACGGGCGCGAGATGAGCGCCCTCGACATCCAAAGCGAGTACTTGGAACGCGCCCTGCGCTTCCGGGATAGCCACGGGCTCACCCCCGAGGAGGACCGGGCCCTCGACATGTGGGAGCACTGCCTGAAGGGCCTCGAATCGGACCCCCTCTCCTTGTGGCGGGAGTGCGACTGGGTAGCCAAGTACCGCCTGATCGAGGCCGTACGGGCCCGCCACGACCTGCCGCTCTCGCACCCCAAGGTGGCGATGACCGACCTCACCTACCACGACGTCGACCGGAGCCGTGGCCTCTTCTACAAGTTGCAGCGGCGCGAGCAGATGGAGCGCACCTGCACCGACGCCGACATCGCCCTGGCAATGACCCAGCCCCCCCAGACAACCCGGGCCCGCCTGCGCGGTGCCTTCGTGCGGCGGGCCAAGGAGCGCCGCCGGGACTTCACCGTTGACTGGGTGCACCTCAAGCTGAACGACCAGGCCCAGCGCACCGTGCTCTTGAAAGACCCGTTCCGCTCCCACGACGACCGCGTCGAGCGTCTCATCGCCAGCCTCTGAGCGTGCCGGCGCCACCGGGCCGCTGAGCAGGGCGCCCCGGCCGCTCGGGCCGGGCGAGCGTCGGTAGAGTGTGGGCACATGTTGTCGCTCAGCCCGGCCAAGCTGCTGGTGGTGTTGGTCCTGGCCCTGATCCTGCTGGGCCCTGACAAGCTGCCCCAGGTGTCGCGCCAGCTCGGCGCTGTCTGGAACCAGCTGCGCACCTTCCACCAAAAGATCGAAAGTGAGGTGCGAGAGTCCATGCCCGACCTGCCCTCGACCGCCGAGATCGCCCGCCTCACCCGCTCGCCGCTGTCCTTTCTCAACTCGCTCGCCGACATCTCCGACGAGCCGCTGGTGGCCGACCACGGGGTGGACGCGGTGGCAGGCGACGAGCTCGTGAGCGACCCGGGCGCGCCCAACACGCCGGGCGCCCGCAACGGGGACACCCCGGTCGCCGAGGCCCCCTTCGTCCGCTGGCACAGCACGCCCGACGAGCAGCCGGCGTTCCCGCTCGTGTCCGACGACCCGAGCATGAACTGATCCCGGGACACCGGGGACGAGCAGCGGAGCAGCGATCGCATGGCCATCCGGCTGCCGACGAGGGGCAAGGAGAAACCGACCCCCGACGCCATGACGCTGACCGAGCACCTCACCGAGCTCCGGCGTCGACTCATGATCATGGTCGCCGCATTCTTGGTGATGGCGGTCGTCGCCTTCTTGCTCTACAACCCCATCCTCCACGCGCTCCAGCGGCCCTACTGCCAGGTCAACCCCCGGCACTGCGCCTTCTACGTGACTGCGCCCCTCGACGGGCTTTCCTTGCGGATCAAGATCGGCGCGTTCGGCGGCCTGGTCCTCGCCTCGCCGATCATCTTCTGGCAGTTCTGGCGCTTCATCACCCCCGGGCTGCGCTCGGCGGAGAAGCGCTACGCCGTGCCCTTCGTGGCGGCGTCCATTGCCTTGTTCCTGGCGGGCTGCGCCCTCGCGTACTACATCTTCCCGCACGCCCTCGAGTTCTTGAAGGCCATCGGCGGCCCCGAGCTGCGCCAGATCTACAACCCCAACCAGTACCTGGGCCTCATCCTGCTCATGATGGCGCTGTTCGGGATCACCTTCGAGTTCCCCGTCGTGCTCGTGTCCTTGGAGCTCCTCGGCGTCGTCACGCCGAAGAAGCTGCTCAGCTGGTGGCGCTGGGCGGTCATCGGCATCGCCCTCGCCGCTGCGATCTTTACGCCGAGCTCTGACCCGTTCTCGATGCTCGCCCTCGCTGTGCCCCTGACCGCCTTCTACTTCGTTTCCATCGCCATCGGGAAGATCCTCGGCCGTTGAGCCCCGACCCGGTCGCCCAAGGGCGGCGCGGCGTCTCGGGGGAGCGGCGCGCCCACATCCGGGAGCGCTTCGTCGACGCCATGCCCTTCCCGCTCGACGACTTCCAAGTCCGCGCCCTCGACGCACTCGACGCCGGGCGCTCCGTGCTCGTGGCGGCACCGACCGGGGCGGGCAAGACCCTCGTCGCCTCCTACGCGGTCGAGACCGCGCTCGGAACCGGGACCAAGGCCTTCTACACCACCCCGCTCAAGGCGCTCTCCAACCAGAAGTACGCCGAGCTCGTCGCCACCCACGGCGAGACCATGGTCGGACTGCTCACCGGGGACACCGCCAAGCGGCCCGACGCCCCAGTGGTGGTCATGACCACCGAAGTGCTGCGCAACATGCTGCTCGCCGGCTCGGACCTCTTGCGCGGCCTCTCCACGGTCATCTTGGACGAGGTGCACTACCTCCAGGACCCCTACCGGGGAGGCGTGTGGGAGGAGGTACTCGTGCTCTCGCCACCCGAGCTCACCTTTGTGTGCCTGTCGGCGACGGTCAACAACGCCACCGAGCTCGGGGACTGGCTGCGCTCGGTGCGCGGGCCCACCGACGTGGTGGTCGAGCGGCACCGGCCCATCACGCTCCGGCACCATTTCGCCCTCCATTCGCGCGAGGACCAGGCGACCTCGCTCATCCCCCTCCTCGACGGCTCGCGCCCGGCCGAGGAGGGGCTCCGGGTCGACCATGCGGTTGGCCGGGCGATGCGTGGGCGCCAGTCGGGCCAGTGGTATGGGCACCGCAGCCAGGGGCCCCCGCTGCCGTTCAAGAGCCCGAGGCGCACCGAGCTGCTGGAGTTGCTCGACGACGAGTCGCTCCTGCCGGCCATCGTGTTCATCTTCAGCCGCGCCGCCTGCGACGACGCCGTCCGCCAGGTGCTCCGAGACGGCCTGCGCCTGGCTAGCCGGTCCCAACGCGGCACCATCCGCGCCATCGCCGAGGCCCACGTCACCGAGCTGTCCGACGAGGACCTCACCGTGCTCGGGTACGACGAGTGGCTCGAGGGCCTCGAGGCGGGGGTGGCCGCGCACCACGCCGGCATGGTCCCGGCGTTTCGCGAGGCGGTCGAGGCCTGCTTCTCGGCCGGACTCTTGAAAGCGGTCTTTGCCACCGAGACCCTGTCGCTCGGGATCAACATGCCGGCGCGCACCGTCGTGATCGAGCGGTTCACCAAGTTCGGCGGGGCCGGCCGCGCCCCACTCACGTCGGGGGAGTACGCCCAGCTGACCGGCCGTGCCGGACGGCGCGGACTCGACGAGGAGGGCCACGCCGTGGTCCTGTGGACGCCCGAGACCACCTTCGCCGAGGTGGCCCGCATCGCCGTCGCGCCCCCACCGGACCTGCGCTCGTCCTTCCGCCCGACCTACAACCTGGCCGTCAACCTGGTGCGCCACTTCGACCGCGAGACCGCCCTCCAAGTCCTGCGGCGCTCGTTCGCCCAGTGGCAGGCCAACGCCAACCCCGCCCGGGGTGGCCGCGATCTGCTGGCCGAGCACCTCGGCCGCCGCCTGGCCGTGCTCGAAGAGCTCGGCTACGTGCGAGCGTGGTCGCTCACCGAGCCGGGCCGCCAGCTCGCGGGCATCTACCACGAGGCCGACCTGCTGCTCGCCGAGGCGGTCACGAGCGGCGTCCTCGACGACACCGAACCCGCCGTGCTCGCTGGCGTGCTGTCGTCGCTCGTCTTCGAACGGCGCCGGGCGAAGAAGCCCATCGCCCACGCGCCACGCCGCCACCGCACCGACCGGCGGACCGAGGAGCGCAAGGCCAAGAAGAAGAAGGGGGCGCCCGGGGACCGGCTGGGCGAGCAGCGGCGCGCCGAGCTCGCAGACCGCCTCGGTGTGCTGGTCACCGGAGCGGAGCGCATCCGGGGCACCGAGGAGGTCCACCTCGTACCGCGGACGCGCTCCCCCGAGGTCGGCCTCGCCGGGGCGGTGACCTCCTGGGCGCGCGGGGCGTCGTTCGCCACCGTCTTGGAGGTGGCCGCCCTCGACGTCGGGGAGATGGCCCCGGGGGACTTCGTGCGCGCCATCAAGCAGCTCGCCGACCTCGTGGGGCAGGTGGCGATGATCACCCCGAACCCCGCCACCGCCGCCGCCGCCCAGGCCGCGGTGGGCATGCTCGTGCGCAACGTGGTGGCCGCCGGGGGCCTCGCGGCATCCGCCACCGAGCCGAGCGCGCAGTTCTAAGGTGAGCGGGGCATGTTCCCCTACGTGGAAGAGACGTACACGCCCGACGAGCAGGCCATCTTGCGCCGGTACGTCACCAACCTCGACCAGCCGGTGTTCGCCCTGGTCAACCTGCCCGAAGTCGTCAAAGGAGCCCTGTTCGCCCGGTACTCGCGCTCGCCCAAGACGCTGCGCCGGCTGTTCCTCGACGAGTTCGTCGGGGACCTCGACATCAGCGGCGACCTCAGTGTCGACGCCACCGTCGGGCTGAAGCGGGCCGAGGAGCTCTACCAGAAGGTCTTCGGCGAGTACGGCGACGACTCGGTGGCCCAGCTCGGTGGCGTGCACCTCGCCTGCGAGCAGTCCTCCAACGTGCTGACCAAGATCCTCGAGTGGGGCCGACTCATGGCCTACCTCGAGCAGTCGACTCGCTACCTCGGCTACGACAACCGGCTGGCGAGCGGGCACTACCGCTACTACCGGCCACCCGAGCTGCTCGACTCGCCCGTGGGCGCCCGCTATGTGGGCGACATGGACCGCATGTTCGACACCTACGCCGAGCTGCTGCCCGAGATCCAGGCGTGGCTCGGGACGCGCCACCCGCGTGCGGCTTCGGACTCGGACTTCGTGCACCGCCAGGCAATCCGGGCCAAGGCGCTCGACGCCTTGCGGGGCCTCCTGCCGGCGTCGTCGCTCTCGAACGTCGGCATCTACGGCACCGGGCAGTCCTACGAGCTGCTGCTCCTGCGGCTGCGCTCGCACCCGCTGCCCGAGGCACGCACCTACGCCGAGATGATGCTCGTCGAGCTGCGCAAAGTCATCCCCTCGTTCCTCCAGCGCGTCGACCGGCCCGATCGCGGAGGGGAGTGGTCCGAGTACCTCGCCGCCACCAGGGACCAGACGCGCGCGGTCGTCGAGCGCCTTTGGCCCGACGAGGTGCCCGGGGCGGACGGGGCGGTCCCCGACGCCATCGACGAGGTCCGCCTCGTCGACTTCGACCCCGAAGGCGAGGACAAGGTCCTCGCCGCCATCTGCTTCCCGTACAGCACACTCAGCGAGGACGAGGCGCTGCGGCGGGTGCGCAAGCTCTCGGCCGAGGACCGCGTGGCGCTGCTCAGCTCGTATGTGGGGGATCGCAAGAACCGCCGGCACCGCCCCGGGCGCGCCTTCGAGCGCACGGACTACCGCTTCGAGATCGTGAGCGACTACGGAGCCTTCCGCGACCTCCAGCGCCACCGGCTGCTGAGCATCGACTGGCAGCCGCTCACCACACGGCTCGGCTACGACCTGCCCGACATCGTGGCCCAGTCGGGGAGCGAGGAGCGCTTCGCCGAGTCCATGGCGCGCTCAGCGGACCTCTACCAGACGCTCGTCGCCGAGTACCCCGTGCAGGCGCCCTACGCGGTCGCACTCGCCTATCGGATCCACTACGTGATGCAGATGAACGCCCGCGAGGCCATGCACGTCCTCGAGCTGCGCTCGGGGCCCCAGGGCCACCCTGCCTACCGTCGGGTCGCCCAGTCCATGCACCGGGCGATCGCCGACGTCGCCGGGCACCGAGCGATCGCCGCGGCCATGGTCCACGTGGATCACGGCTCGACCGACCTCGAACGCCTCGACGCCGAGCGGCGCGCCGAAGCACGACGAGCAGCCCGACAATCCTGACATTTTTCTGACGGCTCTGAACTGGGCTTTTGTAAGAAGCCCCAGTTGAGAGCGATGCGGTTTGAGTTGACCCCCACAGGCCTTGTGCGCCTATCGTGTCGCCAGTCCCAATCGCCCCAAAGGAGCGCCGAGGTTCGACCGAACCGGATGGCTCTGAGGGGGGGATGATGAGAGGCGGAGGGTGGCCCGGGCGGTCGAGTAGAGAACGTCGCATCATCGGCAGAGGAGACATGCCGACGAGTGCGATGGTGCCAAAGACGCCCGGGCCTAGCCGCCTCTTCTAACCAATGCGAGTCGCCGACTTCCTCGGCGACGGCGGGAGCGGGTGTGCGTGGGATGGCGCGCCGACCGTCTATGCTCCCGCGGCAAATCCCCTCCCCCGGAAGGCGGCCATGGCAGACGACCTGGACGACGTTGCAGGACCCGACGAACTCGAAGACCTTGACGATGACGTCGCTGACGTCGACGCTGACGACCCCGAAGACCTTGTCGATGACATCGAAGTCGACGACGACATCGACGTCGACGACCCCCTCGAAGAGGTCGCTGGCGATGTCATCGAGGTACCCGTCGCCGTCCCCGCCGCTGCCGCTGCCACTGCCGCTGCCGCGGCCACCGAAGAGGCCGACGAGGAGGAAGAAGACGAGCCCGAGGACGAAGACGTCGAGGCCAGCCTGGACGTCATCCTGAAAGAGCGCCTCGTCGTCGAGGACGAACCCGAAGACGACGACGTTGTCGACACCGACGACCGTTCCGAGATCTCCGAGCGAGTGCTCCCCAAGCAGCCCGACGAGTTCGTCTGCCGGTCCTGCTTCTTGGTCAAGCACCCGAGCCAGCTAGCCGACAAGAAGAAGATGCTCTGTCGCGACTGTGTCTGACGAACCCACAGCCGACGAGCACCCCCACCACGCACCGCAGGGAAGCGGGACGGCTGCGCGCCGATCGATCCCTGCCACCCGCGGCGCCCTGTCCGAGCCGGTGGTCCCCGACCCGACGGCACCGGGCGCGGCCCCCAACACCGAGCGCGTCGCCACGTCGGGCGCGTCGCAGCCGGCACCTGACCCCCACGCCGACGACAAGCACCTCGCGGAGCTGACCCTCGACGTGTTGGTCTACGCGCCGACCGGCCTCTTGCTGATGGCGGTCGAGGAGTTCCCCGAACTGGCCGCCAAGGGTCGCCAGAAGATCAACCGCCAACTCAACAATGCGAAGTTCATCGGCAAGATGGCCGTCACCGTCGGGGGCCGAGAGCTGCGCCAGCGCGTCGAGGGACTCACCTCGAGCGCTCCCACGACGCCGCCGGGCGCCACGGATCCCGGGCCGCGCTCCACCACGCCGGGCGCTCGTCCCCCCGCCACCTCCCGGACCACCACGCCACCGGTCCACACGCCGGCCGCGGCGACGACGGACCCACCTCCTCCGAGCGCTCCCTCAGCGGTTCGTCCCGCCACCGAACGCACCGCCGGCCCGGTGGCGGGCACACCGGGCACACCGGGCGAGCCAGAGGCCCCCAGAGACCTCAGAGATGCCCCCCGCCCCATCGCACCCCGCCCCGTGCGCCCGGCTGCCGCCACGGCCTCTTCGGCCAGCGGTGAGCGCCCGCGCGTGGACCTGGCCATACCCGGCTACGACACCCTTTCGGCGTCCCAGGTCGTGCGTCGGCTCGACAGCCTGGGTCGTGACGAGCTGTTGGCCGTCGAGCGCTACGAGACGGGCTCGAGGCACCGCCGGACGATCTTGCACCGGGTTGCCCAGCTGCTCGGCGAGGAGGAGGCTCCCGGCTCGCCGGGGGGCTGAGAGCCCAGATGGAACACGTCCGCAGGGCCGAGGCTGCCGACGCCGCCACAGTGGGCTCGCTGCTCACACGTGCAGGCGAGGAGCAGGCCGAGGCCCGTGGCGCGCGACTCCTCGCCCGGCTCGGCGACGCGACCACCGACGAGATCGCCGAGCCAGCGGGCATCGATGCCAGCTGGATGGGGGAGCGGGACGACCGGATCGTCCTGTGCGGTGAGTTCGACGGCGTCGTCGTCGGCGTGGCCGCCGGCCAGGTGCTCCAATCGCAGGGAGGCGCGCTCGGCCGGGTGCTCGGCTGCTACGTGGAGCCCGACGCGCGCTGCGTAGGGGTGGGCTCGGCGCTCCTCGAGGGGCTCATGGCCTTTTTCACCGAGCACCGCTGCGGCGACGTGGACGCAACAGCGCTGCCGGGGGACCGTGCGACGAAGCAGCTGCTCGAGGCAGCGGGCTTCAAGGCGCGCTTAGTGGTCCTGCACCGCTCGCTTCGCTGAGGGGCGGACGCCGGGTCGTCATGCGCCTCGGCGGGGGAGGCGGGATCCGCAACCCGAGGAGCTTGGCCAGCTGGGGCACGAGGCCGGCCGCATTGCGAGCGGCGGCCTGCACAGCCGGGTCCGACGGAATGCCTGAGGGGTGGACCGTCCGGCGCACCGGTGATTCGACCACGGCCTCGAGGAGCGAGAGCCACTGTTCGGGCGGGGTCTCGGCGGACATGGCGGCTCCGGCCGACTCGGCCAAACGCACCGCCAGCTCGGCCGGGCACCGCGTGGCGGGCTCGGGCGGGCGGGCGACGGCGCGCAGCGCGTCGGCGACACGGTGCTCGTCGAGGGCGTTCGTGATGCGGGCCACCCACTCGTCGCGCAATGCGTTCACCCGCGAGTCGAGGGACTCCTGCAGCGTCTTGGCGAGGGCACGGCCCTCCTCGTCGAGGCTGACGGTGCGCGACGCGGCCACCACGGCGCGCAGCTCGCGCAGGCGCAGTTCGCGTCCGGCCTGCTGGGCCGACATCGCACGGTCCTTCCACGTGGCGAGCGTCACCACCGGTAAGAGCTCCTCGGCCATGGCCATGATGGGCTCGGCCGAGGCGGGCTGCTGGCCCTCGGACCTGGCGCGCGCGTTCTGCTCGTCGATCGCCTGGCGCACGGCCGGAATCCCGCCGCGGACGAGCTGCTCGGCGATGGGGAGCTGCTCGGGCCGCAGTGCCGCCAGCGCGGCATTGCGGTGCGCGGTCGACACCGCCGGGCGACGGTCGCGGCGCCCTGCCTCGCGCTCATCGCGACCGCGTCCAGAACCCTCGCGCTCGGGGCCCGAGCGGCCGCTGCGCTCGCCGGGGGACCCCTCGGCACCGCTCCGGCGTCCAGCGGTGCTGCGACCCGGCCCGGGGCGCCCTGCGACCCGGCGCTCTGCGCCCTCGCCGCCCGGCTCGCCCGAGCTGCGGGGTCCGTCTCGGCGCGGCGCGCCGGCCCGTCCTCTGCCACGGGAGCGATCGTCACCACGACCCGGACGGTCGTCGCCGTCGCGACGGCGCTTGCTGCCCGGTGCGAGCGTCACCGAGACGTCGGGCGTGGACTTGACGGTGCCGACCACCTCGATACGCTGCGCCTCGGCGTCGTCGGTCCTCGGCGCCTTCGGCGGGAGGACGCTGATGACCTCGATGCCCTCGATGCCCACCTCGATCTCGGCGCGCACCACGCCACCCACGTCGACGCCGCCGGGGACGAGCGATGCGTCAACGACACCCTTTGGCTGGCGCGCGCCAGCCGCCCTCCAGGTGAAATTCCCATCGGGGGCGCGACTGGTCAGTTCGATATCAATTCGCCGAGACATGCGGCGGTCACGCTACCGCGCCGAGAGCCGCGCCCGTGCCGCAACCGGGTCCACGGGCCGCATGGGAGCACCAAGGGGGTGCCAACCAGCGGCGATGGACTCCCCGATGCATCGAAAGAATTGCTTTCTCCTACGATGAGGGCCTTCCGCTCCGGCGGCCCAGACCGCCCGGCGGGGCGCCTGACACGCGTCGCGATCCATGGAGGACCAATGAGCGAGCACAGCGACCAGCCGGATCACGAGTCCGGCGGAACGCCCGAGGAATCCGCGCCGTCGGCCGCCGGGGACACTGCTGGGTCCCGGAGCGTGGGCGGCCCCGGCCCCGCCGAAACGGGCCGACTCGCGACACCCGACGGCCCACCAGCGAGCACCCCGGAGGATCCCACGTTGGGAAACCCCGTCCTCGACACGAGTAACGAGGCGACCCCGGCCACGTCACCGGTCGACACTCCGCTGCACGGCGTCGATGCGCCGTCTCCGGCACAGGACGCGACCCTGGGCACCGTCGCCCCGGGCTACGAGACCACGCTGGCCCCGAGCGCCACACCGCCGTTCGGCACGCCGGCGGGGACGGCGGCCCCGGGCGGCGCCATCCCCCTCGGTCCTGCGAGCGGGGACACCGAGGCGGTGCCGTACACGCCCTACAACTCGCCCTACTACGGCGGGCCCGGCCCGGGCGGCGCACCCGCCGCCCTCGTGGCGGGCGCCGACGCCGGCGCGGCCGGTGGCTACCCTCCCTACAACCCCCCGAGCCCGTCGGCGCCCAAGGAGCGGCGAGGTCGCGGCTGGCTCGCTATCGCGGCGGTGGCCGCCCTCATCGGCGGTGCGGTCGGGGCCGGGGTGACGGCCCTGTTCAACAACGGGTCGCCGACCTCGACGGTGATCCAGGAGAGCAACGCCTCGCCCGGCGCCGCCACCTTGAGCGGCAACGTCACCATCCCATCCCTGGTGCAAAAGGTCCTCCCCGCCGTCGTCTCGATCGATGTGAAGTCCCAGGGCTCCGAGGACCAGGGCACCGGCATGATCATCTCCTCGGACGGCATGGTCATCACCAACAACCACGTCATCGCCCTCGACGCCGGCGGCAGCGGCACCATCACGGTCACCGAGTCAGGGACGACGAAGGCCCAGGCCGCAACCCTCGTCGGCACCGACCCGGCCAACGACGTCGCCCTCTTGAACGTGACCGGCGCCTCGAACCTTCCGACCATCACGTTCGGCAACTCGAACAAGGCCCAGGTGGGTGACGCGGTGGTAGCCATCGGCAACGCCCTCGGGCTGGCGGCGGGCACCCCGACGGTGACCCAGGGCATCGTCTCGGCGCTCGGCCGCACCGTGACGGCGGGCGACTCGGCCTCGGCGAACACCGAAACGCTCACCAACCTGATCCAGACCGACGCGGCCATCAACCCTGGCAACTCGGGCGGCCCCCTCATCGACACCTCGGGCCAGGTCATCGGCATGAACACGGCGGTGGCCGGGTCGACCAGCGACGGCTCGAGTGCCCAGAACATCGGCTTCGCCATCCCGTCGGCCAAGATCGAATCGCTCCTGCCCGAGCTGGAAAAGGGCGGCGTGGCCGCGAACGGCGGCGGCTATCTCGGCGTCGAGATCACCACGCTCACTGCCCAGCTGCGCCAGCAATACGGCTTCACCCCGACGTCGGGTGCGGTGATCCTGGCCGTGGTGAGCGGGAGCCCGGCCGACAAGGCGGGCCTCCAGCAGGGTGACGTGATCGTCGGCATCGACTCGACCACCATTGCCTCGGCCGATGACGTGTCCAAGGTGGTGAGCGGCGACAAGGTGGGCCAGCAGGTGAGCGTCACCTACTACCAGGGGGCCGAGAAGAAGACCGCGCAGGTCACCCTCGGGTCCCAGGCCGAGGCCCAGCAGCAGCAGAGCAGCTCCGGCTCGAGCGGGTCTTCACCGCTCTCGCCCATCCCGGGGTTCTGAGCGGGCTCAGACCTCGTCGAGGAAGCGCTGGCGGCACTCCGCCAGCTCCTGCAACGCGGCGTCGCGCCCGGCGTAACCACCGACCTCGCTCATCTTGCCGGGCTCGAGGTCCTTGTAGATGCTGAAGAAGTGGCTGATCTCTTCGAGGTAGTGGATCGGGAGGTCGTCGAGCTCGCTCGTCTGGTCCCATTTGGGGTCCTGCTGCAGCACGGTGATCAGCTTGGCGTCGGGGCCCTTCTCGTCGGTCATCCAGAACACACCCAGCACGCGGACGCTCACCAGGCAACCGGGGAAGGTGGAGTCCTCCAAGATCACCAGCGCATCGAGCGGGTCACCGTCGAGGGCCAACGTGTCGGGGACGAAACCGTAGTCGGCGGGATAGCGCGTAGCGGTGAAGAGCCGCCGGTCGAGTCGGATCACGTGGCGCTCGTGGTCGTACTCGTACTTGTTCCGACTCCCGGCGGGAATCTCGACGATGACATCTACTGCGTCGTCCGTCATGGGGTGCCTTTCTCGTTCCTGGCACTACCCTGCCACGCGGGCAGCTCGGGACGCGGCATCGAGGGTCTCAGCGGTGCCCCGGATGGGCGCCGCGGAGCACGGGAGCGTCGAGGGGGCAACTGTGCGGCACGAGCCCTGCTGGCGGCGGGCCCGACGCTGCGAGCGTCGGGTTGGTGATGCCCACCAGGGCGACGAGCGCGCCCGCCGCGCACATCCCCGCCCCGATGAGCACCGAGGTGTGAAAGCCAGAGGAGAACTCCTCGGGGACCCGATAGGCGGTCCCGGTCAGCCCCGAGAGCGCCGGGAGTACGGCCACGGCCAGCAGCGACGCGAGGCGTGCGACCGCATTGTTCACGCCCGAGGCGGTGCCGGCGAACTGGTCGTCGAGCGCGCCGAGGGCGGTCGTGGTCAACGGGGCCACCGTCAGGGCGAGGCCGAGCGCGAAGACCACGACCGCGGGCAGCACGTCGGCGACATACGCACTCGTCGGGGTGATCCGCACCATCAGCACCAAGCCGAGCGCCATCACGAGCGGCCCGAGGCTCATTGGCAGGCGCGGGCCGATGCGCTGGGAAAGCTGGCCTGCACGCGACGAGAGCCCGAGCATGATCAAGGTGACGGGCAGCAACGAGGCGCCCGCCGCCAGGGCTGAGTAGCCGAGGACCTGCTGGAGGTCCACGGTGAGGAGGAACAGCACGCCACCGAGCGCGCCGTAGACGAGGAACGTCACGATGTTGGCTGCAGAGAACTGGCGGGAACGAAAGAATCGAAGCGGCAGCATCGGGTCTTTGCGGCGCGCCTCGACGACGAAGAACGCCACCAGCGCCACAGCGCCGATGATCCCGGCGCCCACCCACAGCCCGGTGGCGGACTGCCCGCCGGGTCCTTCAATTAGGGCGTACGTGGCACCCGCCAGGCCGAGGACCACCAGGATCGCCCCCGCCACGTCGATGTGCCCTGCTCCGCTTCGCCGCGAGTCGGGTACGTGGCGGGCCGCTACGAGGACCACGAGGGCAACCGGAAGGTTGATCACGAAGATGAGGCGCCAGGACACCGCCGCGACGAGCCAGCCACCGACCAGGGGCCCGATCGCGCTCGCCACCCCGCCGAGGCCCGTCCATGCCCCAATGGCGCGGCCGCGGTCGTCGGGAGCGAACGTCGCTTCGATGAGCGCCAGGCTCCCCGGGACCAGCAGCGCCCCGCCCGCTCCTTGGAGCAGGCGCGCGGCGATCAGCACGTTGAGCGTCGGGGCGACGGCACACAAGAGCGAGGACGCCGCGAACCACACCACGCCGACCACGAAGATCCGGCGGCGGCCGAAGCGGTCGCCGAGGCTCCCTCCGATGAGGAGCAGCGCCGAGAGGGGCAGCAGGTAGCCGGTCAGCACCCACTGGAGCCCGGCCACCGTGGCACCGAGGTCCTTGCCGATCGAGGGGAGGGCGACGTTGACGACGGTCGAATCGAGCATCGCCATGGCGGACCCGCCGACCGTTGCGAGCAGGACCCATCGGCCCGGGGGCGTGCCGAAGCGGACCGGTGATGCGGATGCCACGCTTCTCACCTCCCCACGATGTCCAGCCACGAACCTCGAGACAGGCCCGACGGCGGGAGCGCCCGGGCTAACCCGGGGCTAACCCCCGACCGTGGAGATACCGCCGTCCACGGGGATGACGGCCCCGGTCAAGTAGGCGCCGGCCCGTGACGACAAGAAGATGGCGGTGCCGGCCATGTCATCGGGGCGCCCGATCCGTCGGAGCGGGGTGGACTGTGCGATCTGCTCACCGAAGGCCTCGAGTGTCGATGCCATCATCTTCGACTCGAACGGCCCGGGGGCGATGGCGTTGACCGTCACGGCCGGGGCGAGCCGCTTGGCGAGATGGCGGGTGAGCATGTGCACCGCTGCCTTCGACGCCGAATAGGAGTAGGTCTCCATGGCCGGGGTGCGCAGTCCGTCGATGGAGCCGATGTTGATGACCCGTGCGGGCCGCTCGGCTGTCCCGGCCGCCTCGAGCAAAGGGAGGAGGAACTTGGTGGTGTGGAAGACACCCTTCACGTTGAGGGCGAGGACGCGTTCCCATGCCGCCTCGTCGAACGTCTCGAGGGGTGCGCCCCACGTAGCACCGGCGTTGTTGACCAGGATGTCGAGACGAGCCTCTCGCGTAGCGAGCTCGGCGGCGAGCCCGCGGCAGCCGTCCTCGGTGGACAGGTCAGCGGGCAGCGAGATGCACTCGCCGCGCTTGGAGAGCTCTGCTGCCATCTCGTCGCAGACCTGGGCCTTGCGCGAAGAGATGTAGACCTTCGCTCCCGCGTCAACGAACCCTGAGGCGATCATGAGGCCGATCCCGCGCGAGCCGCCGGTGACCAGGGCCACCTTGCCTTCGATGGAGAACAGATCTGTCATGACGCTCCTTGCCGTGGCGATGTGGACGCCTCAGCGTAGAAGAGCCGAGAGGTCCGGGGCCGGAGCGACGGCCCGGCTCAGCGCAACAGGCGTGACAGGCGCCGGTCGGCCAGCAGTCGGCCACCCGTCTGGCACTGCGGGCAGTAGGTGATCTCGTAGGACTCATAGGACACACGGCGCAGTTCGGCGCCACACTGCGGGCAGGGCTGGCCGGCGCGGTTGTGCACCGAGAAGCGCTCGCCGAGCTTGGCCGCCGACAGGGCCCCAGTGCGGGTTCGCTCCTCGACGAGTGCCTCGTCCATCACCGAGCGGACGGCCGAGAGGAGCTCGAGACGCTGGGAGGCGCTCAACGACCGCAGCGAGGAGAACGGCGAGAACCGGGCGCGGTTGAGGGCGTCGTCGGCGTAGCCGCGCCCGACGCCGGCCACGAAACGCTGGTCGCGCAGCACGGTGTGGATGTGGCGGTTGTCATCACTTTTGGCCAACATGTCGTCGAACGACGCGTCGGTGACCTCGGGGCCGAGTTTGCCCATGGGCCCCTCGTCGCCAGAGGCGAGCACCCACCACCCAACCTTTCGTTGGGTGCCGTGCTCGCGCACGAGCAAGGAGAGCGGGCCTTCGAAGCTGAAGCGGACAACCGAGCCGCGTGGCTTGGTCTCCTTCGGAGGATCCTCGAGGTCGACGCGCCCACCCTGGGACAGGTGCAGTGCCACCGTCAGGGCGCCCTCGAAGTGGAAGCGCAGGTACTTGCCCCTCCGGTCGACCCCTTCGAGCCGCCGGCCCACGAGGTCGTCGGGACCGGGCACGACGGTCTTGAGCCCCGAGAAGCCGAGCACCGCCACAGCCTCGAGGCGCCTCGAGGCCAAAGCCGCGTCGAGACGCTCTGCCAGTGCCTGCATTTCGGGAAGTTCGGGCACGACCTTCACCCTCTCGTTCGACGTTGCCGACGCCCGGACTCTGCGCCAGCAGTTCGAATTTATGCGCAACGTCCCTCCGTCGTTCCCCCCGTCGGGGGTCAGGGCGCACCCGAGGTCACCACGAGGGAGGGGTCTCCGGTGGGCGCGAGCGCGGCGCCAAGGGATGCCGACGTCGGGGTGGGGGAGCGGAGGGCGGCTGAAAGAAAGCGCAGGGTCTCGTTGCGCATCGCCACCTCCTCCGACGAGGGGCCGAGGTAGGAGCCGAGATGGTCGCCGCCCTGGGCGACGACGAGCACCTTTGGTTGGTCGGCGACGTCGAAGACCTGCGTGGAGCGGGGGAGGAGTCCGTACTCGTCCTCGGTCCCGACGGCCACGAACAGCGGGACGTCGCTCGCCGCACCCCATGGCCCGGCCATGCCGTCGGGGATCTCACTCGACAGCGACAGATAGGCAGCCACGCGGGGGTCACGAAAGGTGGGGTTGAGCGCCATCAGCGCGACGTCGGTCCCGCCGTCGGAGTGGCCGGCGACAACGATCTTCTGCGGGTCGACCGGACCAGCCGGCCCCTTCAACATGGCTGTGATGACGAAGGAGAGGTCCTCGGCCTGCTCCCCGTAGTCCGAGATGGGCGTGCCGGGGAGCAGGTTCGATGAGTCGGGGAAGACCGGGGCGGCGACCAGGTACCCGGCTTGGGCCCACTCGTCCAAGAGCTGCTCGTAGACCCCGGGGTTCGAGTTCCAGCCGTGGCCAAAGACGATCAACGGGAGCGGCCCGGTCAGCCCGACCGGCTTGAAGATCTCCGTCTCGAGGGTCCGGGTGGCCGAACCCGCCACGTCACCGCGCGGAGGCGTCGGTCGACTCGGGTCGACGAACGTCAAGGTCTCATCGGACACCGCATAGGGCGGGCTCGGGAGGGCAGTGGTGGTGGTGGTGGTGGACGACGGCACCGCCACTGCTTTGTAGCGAACGGCTGGGGGCGGCGAGGGGTCCGAGCCCAACTCGAGGAAGAGCACGATTGCCAGCAACCCGAGGGCCACGATTGCAGCCGCCAGTGTGCGCCGTCGTCGCACCATGCTGCGCCTACCGCTGGGCGCTCGACGCTCCCGAGCGGGCTGCACCATCTACCTATGCTCCGACAGCTGGAGGGTCATGGCAACCCAGCGTCGTCGACGTCGCACTCGTCGAGGCGTCACGCCTCTGCGGCTTCGCCCTGATCCGAAGAGCCAGTACTCGCTCTTCGGGTGGCAGGCAGGGTCCGACCGCTGCTGGAGGTCAGGACCCCGCGGGTCCAGGTGCGGGTGCACCGGAGCCGGCTGAGGGGGAGGTCTCGGTGGGGAGCTTCGGCGCCACGTGGGCGGACGCGACGTACGAAACCACGACGGCGACGATGATCAATGGCAATAGGTCCACAGCGTCCTGCGCGAGGAACAGGGCTGGCAGGAGGACGGAGACGAGCGGCAGGCCGAGCATGGCCACCGACATCCCCCCGATTCCAAGACCGACGCCGGTGATGAGCGGAAGACCGCCCACGTGCGAGAGGGCGATGCCGATTGCGGAGCCCACGAAGAGCGCCGGGAAGATGGGCCCACCACGGAAGCTACTGAGAGAGAGCCCATAGGCGATCGCCTTGCAGGCGATGAGCAGGATGACTGATCCCACCGCCCAGCTCCCCGCCTCGTGGATCAACGTCGGGAGCTGCGTCTGCCCACTGAAGAGCACGAAGCTGCCCGACTTCCCGGTGACCTCGGTGAAGATCAATACGAGGACTCCCACACCGAGCCCAACCACCGGGGTCAGGAGCAGGCGACGAGGCGTGACCACCGCCTGGAGCCACAGGGCGATGCGGCGGATACCCGATCCGACCACTGCGCAGATCAGGCCGATGGCGATCGCCCAGAGGAAGAGCACCAGACTGGGCGCACCCACGTGAGGAATGTTCGAGATGGAGAGCGTGGGTGCGGTGAGGCCCGTCCAATGATCGAGTCCGACGAAGATCAGCGAGCCGATCCCGGCGGCCAGCAGGCCAGGTACCAGCACAATGCCGAGCAGCGGTCCGCCGATTCCCGACGCTTCCATCAAGAGGAACGCCCCCACCAACGGCGATCCGAGCAGCGTGCTGATGGCCGCGAAACTGCCGGCTGCCCCAATGACCACGCTCGCCATCTGCGGGGCGTCCTTCTTCAAGAGATGGACAGCTAGCACACCGAGCCCACTCCCGATGGCGATGAGGGGTGCCTCGGGGCCGAGCACCACGCCGAGTGCGAGGGTGGCGAAAGAGGCGATGATGATGCCGGGCAGCTCGCTGGGCTGGACGAGCCCCCCTGCTTTGAAGCCCTCCGCCGGCTCGTGACCAGAAGTGCCCGGAAGGTACTGAATGCTCAGTGCGACGAGCACCCCACTGATGAAGAGCGGAATGAACGGCCACCATTGTGGCTGGGAGCTGAAACCGAACTCTTTGGGCAGCGTCGCAAAGACGTAGGTCTGCGCCTTGCCGACGCCGACCAGGAAAAAATAGGCGATCGCTGCCACTGGGACGCCGATGAGGGCGCCCAAGAAGAGGAGCGCGAGGTAGCTGCGACTCTTGAGCAGCTCCGTCGGGTTTGGAAGCGCGGCCGCAGGCGCCGCAGCGCTCGGCGGCGGGGCCTCAGCGGTGGACATGAGGTTGATCGAACAAGAGCACGGTTGACCCCTTTTGAACCAATTTCGGGTCCTCGCACTATGCCGCATTTCGGTCCGAAGCTGGTGACTCGAACCGTTTGAGATCGCCTCCGACGACGCCAGGTAGGCGCCGTGCCACGTCATTCGGGTCCGAGAAACCACATCAAGAGGTCCACCGGCGGGTTGCCCGCCCTACGCTCGAAGAGGTGTCAACGACCAGTGCGGAGATGATCGGATGGCTGCGCACGGGTGTCGGCGTGGCGATGCTCAGCGCCCCGAAGGTCCCGTTGCGATTTGCCTCAGGCCTCGAGCCCTCGGGGACCAGCGTGCTGCTGATGCGGACCATCGGGGTCCGTGATCTCGTGGTCGGGCTCGGCTCGGTTGCGGCGGCACGTGGCGGCGCACTGGCTGAATCACGCCGCTGGATGCTGGCCGCCACGGCGAGCGATGCGCTCGACACGGTCGTGTGTCTGGCCAGCTTTCGTGCCATTGGCAAACGGGACGCCTGGGGTGCGGCCCTCTTGTCGCTCACCTTCGTCGCAGCTGATCTCTTTGCCTACCGGGCTAGGGACGGTTCCGAGGTAGCAATCGATCCAAGTCTAGACCGCCGATAATGCTCATTATGTAAAGTACCCGATCGGAGCCAGTTGATTGGCCCTCGAGCGTGGTACGAGACGGTCCCCCGCGCGAGTCCCGGCCTAGAGGCCGCGCAACCGAGGGAGCACGTTCTCGGTCACCGTGGAGACCCAGCCGGCCGGATCCGGGCCCATTGGCATGGCGACGACCTCTTGGATGCCGATCTCGGCGTAGCCCTCCATGGCGGTGAGGAATCCGTCGGGATCCGCGAACGGGTCGCCGCCGCCGATGATCGTCTTCTTGATGGTCGACGAGTCACGCCCTTCGTTCTGGCAATGGCCCTCGAGCACCTCGAGTTTGTGGGAGACCTGCGCCGGGTCTGTGGCGAAGAGGTTGCAGGCATCGGCATAGCGGGCAACCAGGCGCAGCGTCTTCTGCTCACCGCTCCCACCGATCAGGATCCGGGGTGCGGGCCGCTGGATCGGGCGCGGCGAACAGATCGTTTCACCCAACCGGTAGTGGCGCCCCTCATAGGGCCCGTCGTCCTCGCTCCACATCTGGTGGCAGACCTGGAGGGCCTCCTCCAGCCGTTCGAAGCGCTCGGCGAGCGGCGGGAAGGGCACCCCGAGTCCGAGGTGCTCACGCTCGTACCAGGCCGCACCGATGCCGAGCTGCGCCCTGCCCTCGGAGAGGACGTCGAGGGTGGCCACGATCTTGGCCAAGAGGCCGGGGTGACGGTACGTCACGCCCGTCACCAGCAGCCCGAGGGTGATGCGCTCGGTATGTGCCGCCAGGAACCCGAGGGTCGTGTAGCCCTCGAGCATCGGGTCCGTTGCCGGGGCGAACTGTTCCATCTGGAACCAGTGGTCCATGAGGGTGAGGGCCGAACACCCGCCCTCGTCGGCCGCCCGTGCGGCGGCTGCCACATTCGCCGCCACGCTCTCGGGGCCGCCCTGGTACTTGAAGTTCGTCAGGTGGATCGCCAGCTCCATGTGGTCTCCCTTTCGGTGGTCGTCCTGGTGAGCCAGCTTCGTGCCTCACCTCCCTGCAGCGTAGGGAGGCGGCGGCGGCGGTCCACGAAAGTTTCGATTTTCTTGCTCAAAGCGCGCGGCGCGGCAGCTGGTCCCGCTAGTGTACGAAACAGTTTCGTTTCGCAGGAGCCCCCATGACCACAAGCACAATCGACGAACTCCCAGTTGAAGCGGCCTTCTCGTGTCGGTTCGACGAGCGGCGCCATGCGATCCTCGAGGCGGCCCTCGAGCTGATCGTCGAGGTCGGCTACGAGCGCATGAGCATGGATGCCCTCGCCGAGCGGGCCCACGCCAGCAAGGCAACGATCTACCGCCACTGGGACGGCAAGGCGGCGATCGTCGCCGAAGCTGTCCAGAAGCGCCAGTGCGAGTCGCTCGGCAATGTCGACACCGGGACCCTCCGTGGCGACCTGCTCAGTTTCTTGGAGGAAGCTCGTCGCTCGATGGCCCAAGGTGACGGCGCCCTTATTGCGGGCGTCTTCCAGGCGATGCGCACCGACGATGCCCTGGCCACCCTGATGCGTGAGCAGGTCCTCGAGGGAAAGCGAATCAGCTGCGACGCCATCGTGAGCCGTGCCGTCGAGCGCGGCGAGCTGGCACCCACCGCCAACGGGGAACTCATCCACGAGATCCTGCCCTCGATGCTCTTCATGCGGATCCTCGTAAACAACGAGCCGGTCGACCAGGCCTTCTGCGATCACCTCGTCGACGACATCCTTCTCCCCCTGTTGCAGCGCTAATAGCAGTCCCGAATAGGCAGTACCCCCCAGTTCCCGCCATCAGCAGAGCAGCAGTGCAGTCAGTACCCGTCCCCCCGGAGCGAAAAGGAATCCCCCCATGGCAATCACCCAGAGCGACCACGAATCCGTCACGTCTGCGCCACCTGGTCCGGACCCCCGCCGGTGGTGGGCACTGGCGGTCATCGCCATCGCCCAGCTGATGGTGGTACTCGACGCGTCGATCGTGACGATCGCACTCCCCTCGGCACAGCACTCGCTGCACATCTCTACGGCGAACCGCCAATGGGTCGTCACGGCCTACACGCTCGCGTTCGGCGGGCTCCTGCTCCTCGGAGGCCGCATCGCCGACTACCGGGGCCGCAAGCGGATGTTCATCGTCGGCCTCCTCGGATTCGCCGGAGCGTCGGCGTTGGGCGGCGTGGCGGTCAGCGGCGGGATGCTCTTCGGTGCACGGGCCCTCCAGGGTGCGTTCGCCGCCCTCATGGCACCGGCCGCCCTCTCGCTCATCTCGGTGACCTTCACCGAAGGGAAGGACCGGGCGAAGGCCTTCGGGGTCTATGGTGCGATCGCCGGCGGCGGTGCTGCGCTCGGCCTCATCCTCGGCGGCGTCCTCACCGAGTACGCCTCGTGGCGCTGGTGCCTCCTCGTGAACGTGCCGATTTCCATCCTGGCGGCTGTGGCCGCACTCCCCCTCGTCCACGAGAGCAAGGCCAAGGGCAACACCAGCTATGACATCCCCGGTGCCGTGTCGGTGACCGGCGGGCTCCTCGCCCTCGTCTACGGCTTCACTAAGGCGAGCGAGAACGGCTGGACGTCCTCGACGACGCTGACCCTCCTCGCCATCGCGACGGTGCTGCTCGCCACTTTCGTGACAATCGAGCTGCGCGCCAAGAACCCACTCCTCCCCATGCGGGTCATCCTCGAGCGCAACCGGGGCGGGTCCTACTTGGCATCGTTCCTCGTCGGTTTGGCGCTGTTCGGCATGTTCTTGTTCCTGACCTTCTACATGCAGGGCACGCTGCACTACTCGGCGCTCAAGTCAGGCTTCGCCTTCCTCCCGTTCTCAGCGGGCATCATCGTGGCGGCCGGGCTCTCGAGCCGGCTCCTCCCCCGCTTCGGCCCGAGGTCGCTCATGACCATCGGGCTCGTCGCGGCGACGGTGGGGATGGCGTGGCTGACCCAGCTCGGCGTGGACTCGAGCTACGTATCCCACATCCTGCCGGCGGAGATCCTCATGAGCCTCGGCATGGGCCTCACGTTCGTGCCGCTCTCGAGCACCGCACTGATCGGTGTCGGCCCACACGACGCGGGCGTGGCCAGCGCCATGCTGAACACGAGCCAGCAGGTCGGTGGCTCGATGGGCACGGCCCTGCTCAACACGATCGCGGCGACGGCGACGGCCTCGTTCATCGCGGCGAACGCCAAGACGCCGGCCAACATCGCGGCGGGCATCGTCCACGGCTACACCAACGGCTTCATCGTGAGCACCGTGCTGCTGGCCGCCTCGGCGGTCATCGTGTTCGCCCTGGTGCGCACCTCGCCAGAGGACCTCGCCACGGCGCCGGCGATCGCCATCGCCTAGATCTGCTGACCCGCCCACCCCCCGGGGGCGGGTCAGCACGCTCGAACGGCTGCCCATCCGCCCAACCCCCCGGGCGGATGGGCACCTTCGGCGATCCCCTCCCTACTGGCGGACCACGACCGAGTTGACCACCTTGTCGTGGAGCGTCTGGTTCTTCGAGTCCCAGAGCGGGAAGAGCATGTCGAGGACCCACGGCAGGAAGAAGACCAGGAACAGCAGGTATTCGAGCGCACCGCGCCCGAAGCCCCGCCAAAACCCGATGGGTCCACCCGTGGCGCCGTCGATCACCCTCGTGCGCGCCGCGCGCATCCCGATCGTCCGGCCCTGGAGCCCGCAGAAGATGGCGCCGTACAAGAGGATGATCAAGATGTACACGGCGGCCGAGATGAATGAGTAGTGCACGTAGCGGATGTGGGTGACGCCGTTCGTGGTGGTGGTCACATGGAAGTTGATCCGGCCCGCTCCGACTGAGCGCAACGGCGCGGTGATGATCAACGCCACCACGTTCACGATCACGAAGTCGAGCAGCCAGCCGCCCAGGCGTGGTCCATAGCTGGCGAGCGAACCCGACTGGTTCGCCGGGGGCTGCTCACCCCAGCCCGGGGGCCCAGACCCCGGAGGCCCGTAGCCCGGTGGCCCGTAGGCGGGCGATCCGTAGACCGGGGGTGGGGTACCCGACGGCCCATAAGCCTCTCCCCCACTCGGGTAGGCCGGGGGAGACCCACTCTGCGGGTAGCCGGGATCGGGCGGTTGCGGCTGCCCGTACGGGTTGGCCGGCGGAGGGGGCGCGGGCGGCGGTGGGTTCCAGCTCGGTGGAGGTACCGGCGCCGGCGGCGGGGTGCCGGGATAGCTCGGAGGCGGGGGGCGCTCGTCGCCTGCGGGCCGCTCCCCCTCGGTGCCCTCGGGTATCTCTGACATCTCGACCTCCCGCCTGGAGCGACCCCTGCGCCCAGGGCCTCAATCTAGGAGCCAACCAGTCCCGCTGCCGGGCAATTAGTCCTCCACTGGAGCCACCCCGGAGCGCAAGCCACGCAACCACCAAGCGAAGAACGGGTCGGCCACGACGAGGCCGTTCGCACGTGACTCGACCAGTTCGTCGTCTTCGAGGGCGATCACCGCTCGGCGTACACCTGGCGGCCCGGCATAGCCGACCCGCCGTGCGAACTCGGCGGTGTAGGGCTGCTCGAGTGGCGACCGCTCCGCCAGCGCTTGCAGTACACGTCGCTGGCCGATGCCAAGACGGCTGAACCGGTCCGAATAGGCGGAGGCTTCGTGCATCACGATCCGCTCGAGGCCGGCCACCACGTCATCAGAGTTGATGCGCCGGCCCGCAGCATCGAAGGTCTCATAGGCCAGCCGTTGGATGTCGTGGGGTACGGGGCCGGCCAGAGCCACGAGCTCCCCCGCCGCCGACCTGCTCATCGGCTTGCCGGCCGAATCCGCACGTGCCACCAGGAACGCCTCCATCGTCGGAGGGTCAATGGGCCCGAGGGCGATGCGCTCGGCCATGTTGTAGAGCGGTGCACCGGTGTTGAGCACCAGCTCCTCCATCAGATGCCGGCGAGAGCCCGCCAACACGAGCGACACCTGTGGGTGCTCATCGGCGAGCGCCTTCAGCAGGCTGGGGAGGTGCGGACCGAGTTCGGGAACGGCCTGGAACTCGTCGAGCACAAGGGCGGCCGGTCGCTTCGCGCTGAGCGACGACAGGATCGCATAGACGTCGGCGACCAGTTCGTCGGCTCGCGGTCCGCTGAGGCCCGGGCTGAAGAGGAACGTCGGATGGCCGCCCTCGTCGAACGTGATGATCGGCGTCACACGGAAACGACGGAGGAACTCCGGCACGGCGTGACGGGCACGCCGCCAGGTGCCTCCCGGCAGGCTGTACGTTTCAGACGCCAGCTTCGCCGCCAGTGTTGCCAGGTCGGGGCACTGGAGGACGTTGATTCGCACGATTGCAGCCCGAGAACGGGTGAGCTCGGCGCATGCACGCTCGAGCAGCGACGTCTTTCCGTAGCGCCGGGGGGCCGTGACCACCACGTTGATGCCGTTGCGCACCCGGCTCGTGAGGGCGGCGAGCTCTTGTTCACGTCCGGTGAAGAAATCGCCGCTCGCCGGTGTGCCGTAGTGGAAGGGGTTCACTGCCATCGCATCAAGTATACATATTTGTATAATCGCTATTTGCACTATACGGCATGGCGTTATTCACACCAGCATCATCCAGCTTCTTCGAGCATGCCACGGCGGTACCGCACGCTAAATTGGCGCTGTTACATCGGCGATGGATCCCGCCGAGGTCGGACGGACCGGCCTAACCGCCCGAGTGGCTAATGGCTCCTGTTCCGAGAGGAGGAGGAGCCATGTCATCCGAAGACCACGTGCCGCAGGCCGGCGAACACCACCACATGGGCGATCGCCTCGGTCGGGCCCTCGGTGCCGGCGACGAACTCCCGACCGATCCGGACCTCCTGCCTGCGGGCCTCTCGCGACGCCGGGGAGTCGCCGTCGCCTTCGTCGGGATCGGAGGGTTCTTCGGCACCTTCGCCCGTTTTGGAGTGGAGCAGGCGTGGCCGAGCGTGGCCGGCCACCTCCCGTGGGCGACCTTCGTCATCAACGTATCGGGTGCGTTCCTACTCGGGCTGCTGATCGAGGTGCTGATTGCGCTTCCCAAAGAGCCGATGTTGCGGCCGCTGCTCGGAACAGGCCTGCTCGGGGGCTGGACGACCTACTCGACCTTCGCAGTCGAGACTGTCGTCTTGGGTAAGGGCGGCGACCTCGCCGTTGCGCTCGAATACATCCTCTTGTCGTTTGCGGCGAGTGGGATCGCCGTGGCGTTCGGCGTCGCCTTCGGACGGTGGCTTCGCACAGCGCCAGTCCTCCGGGAAGAACTTGCCGAATCGGGAGCCGACTGATGGTGGTGGCACTCGTGGCGGGAGCCTTCGGAGGCATCGGAGCGATGGGGCGCTATCTCGCGGACATGTGGGTGTCGCAGCGCCGGTCCGGAGAGTTTCCGCTCGGGACCTTGCTCATCAACGTGTCCGGCTCTCTGCTTTTGGGCGTCCTCACCGGTCTCGTCTGGTACCACGGAGCGTCAGGGAATCTGAAGCTGGTCCTCGGAACGGGCTTCTGCGGTGGCCTCACCACGTGGTCGACCGCCACTTTCGAATCCTTCCGGCTGATCGAGGAGCGCCGCTTCGCGTCAGCCGGCCTCTACGTCGGCGGCGGTCTGGTGCTTGCACTGGCTGCCGCCTCGGTGGGTATCGCACTCGCCGGCGTGCTCTGAGACTCCGGGATCGCACCCGAATACAGTGGTGGGACCTCGACGCAAAGGAGTCCACATGGCTGAGGTCCTGCCCCATCCCCACAACGGCGCCTACGAGGACCCCGCCGTCGAGCGCCTCTATCGCAAGCAGCGGCTCGCCGCGGCCTTTCGCCTCTTCTCCAAGTGCGGCTTCGACGAGGGTGTGGCCGGCCACATCACCGCCAGGGACCCCGAGCACGGCGACCGCTTCTGGGTGAACCCCTTCGGCATGCACTTCGGCCACGTCAGCGTCTCCTCGCTCATCTGCGTGAACCATCTGGGCGACGTCGTCGAGGGCGACCAGCCAGTCAACACCGCCGCCTTCGCCATCCACTCGCAGGTCCACGCGGCCCGGCCCGACGTGGTCGCCGCCGCCCACGCCCATTCGATCTACGGCAAGTCCTGGTCGGCCATGGGCAGACTGCTCGAACCCATCACCCAGGACGTCTGCGCCTTCTACGAGGACCATGCGCTGTTCGACGACTTCACCGGGGTGGTGCTCGACACCGAGGAGGGAAAGCGCATCGCCCATGCGCTCGGGGAGCGCAAAGCCGTCATCTTGCGCAACCACGGCCTGCTCACGGTCGGCCACTCCGTGGACGAGGCAGCGTGGTGGTTCATCACCATGGAGCGCTCCTGCCAGGCCCAACTTCTCGCCTCGGCAGCCGGCCAACCCGTCCACATCGCACACGAGAGTGCAGAACTCACCCGTTCGCAGGTCGGGTCGCATATCGCGGGTTGGTTCAGCTTCCAGCCCCTCTTCCAACGGATCGTGAGGGAACAGCCGGATCTTTTGGACTGAGCGTTCGACAGGGGCGTGCAACGGTCAGTCGCTGCTCGTGGAAAACGAGATACTCGTTGCCGACCCACGGCCCGCAGCCGGGCGGATGCGCCTCACCCCCGTTGCCTCGCCGTCCAGCCGACGTCGTGGACCACGACACGGCGACCGGACGCGGACGATCTCAGAAGTCGGAGCCAGCGACAGATCGAAGAGGCCGCTACGGCGAGGTCCCGTCCCCCGGCCTTGCATAGGCTCACAAGGTGGTTTCGTCGTCAATTTCGGTGGTCCCCGAGCCCGACGCAGGAGCGGCACTCGCCACTTTGGTGTCGGCGTTCATCGACGACCCGCTGGCTCGCTGGATGTACGCCGACCTCGGGCAGTACCGGACGCACTTCACCCGCTTCGTCGCTGCGCTCGGCGGCAAGTCGTTTGGGCAGCGGACCGCCTGGCGCCTCGGCGAGTTCTCGGCCGTCGCCCTCTGGTTGGCACCGCTGGTCGAACCCGCTGACGAGCTCATCAGGCAAGTATTGACCGAGAGCATCGCGCCTGACCGGTTTCCCGAGATGTTCTCTCTCGTAGAACAGATCGACGCAGCTCACCCCATTTCAGCGGTCTGGTACCTCCCCTGGTTCGGTGTCGAGGGGCCGTCGCAGGGCGCGGGGCTGGGGGGCCAACTCATGGGGCATTGTCTGCGCGTCGTCGACGCGGCCCATGGGACCGCTTATCTCGAAACCGCGAACCCTCGCAACATCTCGTTCTACGAACGCCACGGGTTCAAGGTCACTGGCGAGGCTCAGACCGCAACGTGCCCGCGCCTGACTTTCATGTTGCGACCCGAACGCGAGGTGCCTCCCAGGTGAAGGCCCTGCACGGCGGAAAGTGCCAGGATGTCGAAATGGAGAGCGAACGCATCGAGGTGCAGCGCACGATCCGAGCCGACCCCGGTGCCATCTTCGACATCTT
This sequence comes from Acidimicrobiaceae bacterium, assembly GCA_003155135.1. Taxonomy (GTDB): domain Bacteria; phylum Actinomycetota; class Acidimicrobiia; order Acidimicrobiales; family RAAP-2; genus Bog-515. The sequence goes on from PMFN01000039.1 coordinate 133,517, forward strand.
GTGCGATCCGCACGGCCACGTCGCCATCGACAGCTCCGGCATGCTCATGTCTGCCAGCGGGGAACCGGTGGCAGCTGCCGGGGACAGCTTCGTCGTCCACATGGACCGTGAAGCCCTCAACGACTACCCGATGGGCCTCTACGACGTGACGGTCACGATCACCGCCTTCGAGCCCGATCGCGAGATCGCGTGGACGATTCTCGGCAAGATCCGCCCACAGATCGGCCACGTCTACGGCTACCGGCTCGAACCGGCCGATGACGGCACACTCGTCACGTCCTACTACGACTGGTCCAACATCGACCCCACCTGGAAGGATGCGAACATCTTCCCGGTCATCTCCGAGGGTGCCCTCCGAGCCACGCTCGGCATCCTGGCGCGGACCGCCACCACGGCATCTCCTGACTGAGGCTGGGCGCCCGCACGCCGCTCATTCGTAGTGGGGCGGCCGCTCGTAGTCCCGGTTGGTGACGGCTTGCCGCAGCGAGGCGTTGGCCGCCTCGAGCTGGGCGACCCGGGCGCGCAACCGCTCGATCTCCGCTTGTCGCGCAGCGCACGAATCGCAGTCCTCGACTTCGCCGTCGTCATCCACGGGCCCACGTTACGAGAGGCCGGGCGCACCTCAATGATCAGGTGGTCCCCAACGGCGGCCCCGGGCGGTTGCTGCTCAGCTGGGGCAGGTCGTGACCTGTACGCCGGCCTCGCCGGTCGGCTGGTAGGGGTCGGGGTCGGGGTCGCCTGCGAAGCGGTCGGCCATCCAGTGGACGAGGTCGGGGGCAGCCACCGGCACCACCCCGGCGTGGCTCTGGCCGGGGTAGATCCACCGTTCGAGGTCCTGGCCCTGGCTGCAGAGGTGCTGGGCCAGCAGCTGGGTCGAGACCACCGGGATCTGCTCGTCGGCACCACCTTGGTAGATGAGCAAGGGGATGTCGTTGGCCGAGAAGCTCGCCGGGTCGTTCTTGGTGAGCAGGACCTTCCAGGACGACAGGTTGAACGGGTTCGTCTTGACCAGCTGGGCCATCGAGTACTTGTCGAGGGTGGATTCGAGGTAGTTGAAGCACCCCTTCTTCAGGTCCGGCAGGAGTCCCATGGCCGTGCGCGTCAGCACGGCGGTAAGCGGGGCCGCCCGGTTGCCGTAGGCGATGTTGTAGCCGGCCGCCGCCATGAACAGGTAGAAGCGGTAGGGGCTCGTCTGGAGTGCGTCGTAGATGTAGGCGAACTGCGACGGCGGCGCGCCCGCCACGGTGCCCACCATGTGCAAACCGTTCTTGGACCCGTAGGAAGGGCCGAGGTGCCACGCGAACATCGCCGTCTGGCCACCCTCGGAATGGCCCCAGACGATGTAGGTCGACGACGTGTGCGCCACTGCCAGGTGGCGGGCGGCGCTCACGATGTCGATCGTGTTGCGCCCCGAGAGGTCCCCCACCAGGTACGGCAGCTCTCCGGGCGGGGTCCCCTCCCCCTGGTAGTCGCTCGCGGTGATCGCCCATCCCTGGGCGAGCAGCTGGTTCGCGATGGGTTCGGAGAGGTCGGTGGAGAAGGGGGCGAGGGAGGGCGCGCACTGGTCGGCCATCCCGTTCGTGCCGTGGGCCCACGTGACGACGGGGTAGCCGCCCGATGGCGCCACCGCCTTCGGCACGAGCACGACACCGGTGACCGGCACCGACTTACCCTGCTCGTCGGTTGAGACGTACATCACCCGGTAGGCGGTGCCGTCGAGACCAGGCGCTGCGATCTTCTCGGACTTGAGCAGGCTCCCGGGGGCCTTCGACGACACCCCCGCGGGCACCGAGTAGAAGCTCGGCAGCGCGCTCGACGCGCCAGCCGCTGTCGGCGGGAAGGCCAACAGCGTCACCGTCGCGAGCCCTATGGCCGCCAAGAGCCCGTCACGCAACCCTCGTTGTTGTCGCCGCATCGTTGTCTCCCGCCACTCGACACCGCCCCGTCACCAAGATTTTACCTGTGGGTAACCGGAGATGCCGGAGCGGGCGCTCACCTCGGCCGACGGCGTTCGGCGATGACCTGTGCGAACTCAGGCCCCTTCAGTGCCTCGACGAACGCGCGCATCTCCTCGGCCATCCGACCGCTGACCGTTCGCTCGTCGGAGCGCAACAACATCTTGGACGCCCGCACGGCGTGGGGCGGCATCGTCGCCAGGCGCTGCGCCGCCGACACGGCTGCGTCGAGGGCCGGGGTGAGCGCGGCGTTCGCCAGTCCCCATGCTGCTGCCTCGGTGCCGTCGATGCGGCGCCCCGCCAGGAGGAGGTCGGAGGCATGGCGCTCGCCGATGACGCGCGGCAAGAGCAGGCTGGACGCCGCCTCGGGCACCAGGGCGAGCTCGACGAAGGGGGCGGAGAGCTCGGCGTCGGGCTCGACGTAGACGAGGTCGCAGTGCAACAGCATCGTGAGGCCGACACCGATGGCCAATCCGTTGACGGCAGCGATGAGCGGCACGCTGACCGAGGAGATGGCCGAAAGGAAGCGGACGGACTCGTCCAGTGCACCCCCGCTCGCGAAGTCGTCGAGGTCGTTGCCGGCGGTGAAGACGTCGCCGACGCCGGTCACCACCACGGCCCCGATGCCGGTGTCCGCATCCGCCGCCGCCAATGCATCGGCCATGGTCGCGTACATGGCCTGAGTGATCGCATTGCGCTTGGCCGGACGATCGATGGTCACGGTCACCACGCCCCCGTGCGTCGTCACCTTGACGTCCCCGCTCGTGACCGAGAGGTCTGAAGGACCGCTCAACGGGACCAGCCCACCCTGAGGCCGCCGCCGCGCCTGCTCGGCGTGCACGGACTCCGCCGACCCCCTCCGGGCCACGCCTCGGGCATTGGTTCCACAGCTCCTCCAGTACGTCGTCGGACGACTAGCAAGTTAGCCATTCGAAGTGTCGGTTTTCTCCGCCTCCTTCGGGATCGGCCCGGCACGCTCCGTTAGGTTGGCGCACAATGCTCAAGGTCTTCCGCTTCCAGGTCCGCCCCGGTGTGGACGACGCCGAATTCGAAGAAGCTGACCGGCGCGTCCAGATCGAGTTCGCCTACCGGCAGCCCGGACTCGTCCGGCGCACCACCGCAAGGGGGACGGACGACCGCTGGATCGTGATCGAGATCTGGCGCTCCGTCGACGACGCCGATGCCTGCGCACGCGAACGCCCGGGCGACCCGGCGACTGCCGCATTCCTGTCGCTCATGGTCGAAGGCAGCCTGCGCACCGAGCGCTACCAAGAGCTCGACTGAGATCCCTCACTGCTGGACCAGCGTGAGGGGGTTGCCCTCAGGGTCTTCGATGGCCGCCAGGGTCGGTCCTCCGGGCACGTCGAAGGGCCCGAGCACGACGGTTGCACCCAGCTCGGCGGCCAGCACCAGGGAAGCGACGAGGTCACGCACTTGGACGTAGAGGATCACGCCCGGTCGCTCCCCGGCGCGGATGTGGCCGGCGGGCCCGGGCTCGGGTCCGCCCAGTCCGGCCGGGATGCCCATGATGGGACCCTCCCCCACCTCCCAGTTGCATAGCCGCCGGTAGAATTCGCCCTGGCGTTCGGGATCGGCGGCGACGATCTCCCAGTGGACCACCGGCCTCGCCCAGTCAGCTGTCACGTCGCCCCCCTTTGTGGCACCGAGCCTGCGGGCGGGCTCAGTCCCCTCGGGCGTCGAAGGTGGGCACGAGGGTGCGGGCCGCCCGGGCCTCGTCGACGCGCCGCACCGGCGTCGTGCGCGGCGCCTCGGTGGCGGAATGGTCCCCGCTGCGGGCCTCGGCCACGATGCGCTCGAGGGCGTCGGCCAGCGCCTCGAGCGTCTGGGGGCTCTCGGTCTCGGTCGGCTCGATCATGAGCGCCTCGTCGACGATGAGCGGGAAGTACACCGTTGGTGAATGAAAGCCCTCCTCCAAGAGGCGCTTGGCCACGTCGAGTGCCTTGATGCCCTCGTCCTTGCGCAGTGCGCTCGCCGAGAAGACCACCTCGTGCATGCACGGGCGGTCGTAGGCGACATCGAAGGACCCGGCCAGCCGGCGACGGATCCAGTTCGCGTTGAGCACGGCCCGTTCGGCTACCCGGCGCAGGCCGTCGGCGCCGTGCACCTCGATGTAGGTGAGCGCCCGGGCGAGCACCAGGGCGTTGCCGTGCCAGCCGTGGACGCGACCGATCGAGCGTGGCGGGGTGATCCAGCCGAAGCGATCGCCGCTCTCGTCGTCCAGCCGGGCGGGCTTGGGCCCGGGCAGGAAGTCGACCAAGCGCTCCGAGACGGCCACGGGGCCAGCTCCGGGTCCACCGCCGCCGTGGGGGGTGGCGAAGGTCTTGTGCAGGTTCATGTGGACGATGTCGAAGCCCATGTCGCCCGGGCGTACGACCCCCAAGATGGCATTCAGGTTCGCCCCGTCGTAGTAGAGGAGCCCGCCAACCTCGTGGACCGCCTCGGCGACCTCGGCGATGTCCTCTTCGAACAACCCGAGGGTGTTCGGGTTGGTCAGCATGATGCCCGCCACGTCGGTGTCGAGCACGCTGCGTAGTGCCGCCATGTCGACGCAACCGCGTTCGTCGCTCGGGACCGTGGTGACCTCGTAGCCGCCGAGGGTGACCGAAGCGGGATTCGTGCCGTGTGCCGAGTCGGGGATGATGACCCGCCGGCGCTGTTCCCCATTGGCGTCGTGCCAGGCCCGCATGAGCAGGAGCCCCGTCAGCTCGCCCGCGGCGCCGGCGGCGGGCTGGAGGGTGGCGGCCGCCATGCCGGTGATCTCGCAGAGGGCAGCTTCAAGGTCGACCAGGATCTCGAGCCAGCCCTGGACGAGGTGGGCCGGCGCCCCAGGGTGCACCTGGGCGAGGCCGGCCAACCCGGCCACCGCGTCGCACACCTTGGGGTTGTACTTCATGGTGCACGAACCAAGCGGGTACGCGCCGAGGTCGACGGAGAACTGCCGGGCGCTCAGGCGGGTGAAGTGGGCGACGAGGTCGCGCTCGGAGACCTCGGCCAGCGGCGGGGCTTCCGGGCGCAGGTGGTCGCCGGGGATGAGGTCGGCGAGCGAGCGTTCGGGGATGCCGGTTGTGCGCAGCTGGTAGGAGGAGCGCCCCGACTCGGAGAGCTCGAAGATGGTCGGCTCGGCGGCTCGTCCCATGATCGGCGCGCTGGTCGCCCGGCCTCCGGCCGCCGCCCTCGGGATCACGTCGCTCCGGGTCTCGCTCATCAGCGCACCGCCTTGTCGAGGGCGCCCACGAAGGCGTCGATCTGCGTCCTGGTCCGCCGCTCGGTCACCGCCACCAGCAGTCCGTGCTCGGCGCCGTCGGCGCTCACCGAGCCGTCGCCGCCCTCGCCGGTCAGGTCGGCCAGCACCAGCCCGGCCAAGAACCCCTCTTCGGCGAGCCGCTCCGATGCCGTACGGGCCGGAATCGGTGTGCGGATGGCGAACTCGCGCACGAAGGAGGCTCCGGGGGTGAGTGGCTCGACCCCGTCGAGGGCGACGAGTGCGTCATGGCAGTAGTGGGCGCCGAGCGCGCAGCGCCGGGCTACCTCGGCGAGTCCCCTCGTGCCCAGCCACCCGAGCTGGATGGCGGCCACGACGGCCATCAGGGTCTGGTTGGTACAGACGTTCGACGTCGCCTTCTCGCGGCGGATGTCCTGCTCCCGTGCCCGCAGCGTGGTCACGTACGCCCGCGTGCCTTCGGTGTCGACGGTCTCGCCGACGAGGCGCCCCGGCAGGCGCCGGACCTGGGCCAGCGTGCAGGCGAACAGGCCGAGGTAGGGGCCACCGAAGCCGAGCGGCGTCCCGAAGGCCTGCCCCTCGCCGACCACGACGTCGGCTCCCCAGTCCCCCGCCGAGCGCACGATGCCCGCGGACACCGGGTCAGCCGCTACCACCATGATCGCCCCGTGCTGGTCGGCGAGGGCGCGCACGGCACCGAGGTCCTCGAGGCAGCCCAGGTAGTTCGGGTAGGCGGCGACGATGACGCCGGGTTGGCCGCCGTCGCTCGGCCAGCGGGTCACGCCATCTTCGAGGGGCACCTCGACGAGCTCGTGGCCGGTCCCTTTGGCAAAGGTGGCGAGCACGGCGCGTTGGTGCGGGTGCACCCCCCCCGAGACCCACACCGTCGGACGCCCGCTCGCCGCCACCCCGAGGTTGACCCCTTCGACCAGGGCGCTCGCCCCGTCGTAGAGCGAGGCGTTGGCGACCGGCAGCCCGGCGAGGCGCGCCGCCATGGTCTGGAACTCGAACACCGCTTGGAGGACGCCCTGGGCGACCTCGGGCTGATAGGGGGTGTAGGCCGTCATGAACTCCGAGCGACCGCCCAAGGCGCGCACGACCGAGGGCACCTCGTGGTCGTAGGCACCGCCGCCGGCGAAGCACACCATGCGGTCCGCACGTGCCAGGTTCTGCTCGGCCAAGGACTCCATGCGGGCGAAGACGTCGGGCTCGCTCTGCCCGGCTGCCAGCTCGAGGCCGGCCTGGACCTTCAGCGCCTCGGGGACGACGGCGAAGAGCTGCTCGGTCGAGGCGAGGCCCAAGAACTCGAGCATCGTCGCCACCTCGGCGTCGGTGTGGGGCAGGTAGTCGGCCACTAGGAGGCGCCTTTCTTCGGGGGCCAGAAGGGCGTGGGCGAGATGACGGCGGGCAGGGATCTGCCTCGCACCTCGAGGGCGACGCTGTCGCCCTGGGTCAGGCCGGCTTCGGTGTCCACGAACCCGAGGGCGATGCCGCACTCGAGCATCGGCGAGAAGTTGCCGCTCGTGACCGTCCCCACCATCTGGCCGTCGGCCAGGATCACCGCGCCCTCGCGCGGCGGTTGGCGTCCTTCGGTGACGAGGCCGGCCAGCCGGCGCCGGGGTCCGGTCTCGCGCTCGGCGTCGAGGGCCGCACGGCCGGTGAACTCGCTCTTGTCCCAGCCAACGACCCACCCGAGTCCCGCCTGGAGGGGCGTGATGCCCGGGCCGAGCTCGTGGCCGTGAAGGGGCAGGGCGGCTTCGAGCCGCAGCGTGTCGCGCGCACCGAGCCCGGCGGGCATCGCACCGGCGGCCACCACGGCCTCGAAGAAGGCCGGGGCCTGCTCGGCGGGCACGGCGCACTCGACGCCGTCCTCACCCGTGTAGCCGGTGCCCGCCGCCACGCAGGGGGCGCCCTTCCAGTCGAACTCGAGGACCCGGAAGCGCCCAACGGCTGCAGCCTCGGGGGCGACGACGGCCAGCCGCTCCCGGGCTCGGGGCCCCTGGACGGCGATCACGGCGCGCTCGGCGGTGACATCGATGCCACCGATCGCCGCCCGCACCCGTGAGGTGTTCGAGGCGTTCGGCATCACGTCGAAGCGCTCCGGAGCCACCCACCAGATGATGATGTCGTCGAGCACCGACGCCTCCTCGTCGAGGAGGTGCGTGTACTGGGCACGACCTGGGCCGATCCGATGCAGGTCGTTGGTGAGGGCCCCTTGGAGGACATCGAACGCATCGGACCCCTCGAGACGGACGGTGCCGAGGTGGCTGACGTCGAAGGCGACCGCATCGCTGCGGCACACACGGTGCTCGGCGACGGTGCCGTTCGGGTACGACAGCGGCATCTCCCACCCACCGAAAGGAACCATCTTCGCCCCGAGGGCGAGGTGCACCTCGTGGAGCGGGGACCGCCGGTCCGCCGCCTCCGGGGCCGTCGTCTCGTCGGCTGCCACCGGCCTACCTTATGCGGCGCTCGCCGGGTCGAGTGTCAGCCCGTGGCGCTCGATCAGGGCGAGGAAGTCACGCTGGTAGACGACCACGATCTGGACTTCGGGGTAGAGCTCGCGCAGACGTCGCACCTTGGCGTTCTTCTTGGTCACCAGCCGCTGGTCGGCGGTGGTGAGCTCGATGAAGCAGCGCTGCTCGGGCAGCCAGAAGTCGGGGCGGAAGCCCCTCTTGGGCGACCCGTCATCGTCCCAGTGCAGTGCGAACTCGACCGGCTCGTAGAGCCAGCGGACCTCGTAGAGGTCAAGGAGCGAGGCGAAGAGGCGCTCGCTCGGGTGGGCGAAGCGCACGGTGGCGGCCGGCGCGCCGGAAGGGTGGCCGCGCCGACGCGCGGGCAAAGGGGTTGCCCCGCTCACTCCCCGGCGGCTCGAGGGGAAGTGGCAGGGACCGGCCCCAGCCGCCCGGACGTCGCCGGCTCCCCCCGCTCGATCCGGACGATGTCGGCAGCCAGCTCGTCCACGACTCCCGACAACGGCACGATGTTGAACACGCCCTGGCCACCGGCGAGGAGGTCGACGACCTCCCCGTTGCTGTGGGCCAGGACCGAATGGGTGCCGGTCAGCACCAGGTTCGCCGAGGCGAGGTCCGCCCCGAGATCGAGGCGCAGGCACTCGACGGCGCGCCGGGCCATCTGGAGCGAGACACCGGCGTCGAGCAGCTGCTTGATGACCTTGAGCTCCAACACGTCGTGGTACGAGTAGCGGCGCTTCGTCCCGCTGCCTCGCGCCTCGGCGAGGGTCGGCCGTAGTAGTCCGGTGCGCGCCCAGTAGTCGAGCTGGCGGTAGGTGATGCCGACGAGTTCGCAGACCTGGGGTCCACTGAACCCATCGCCTGCAGGCGGGAGAGTTGCGCGCTTGGCCATCGACACTCCTTCACGAGTCCTGGTGCGACTCTAGTGCACCAAGACCACACGCGGGTAGTTACGCCGGCGTCATTGCGCGGCCGGCTCGGCCTCGCTCGGGGCCTCCCCCGCCCAGGCGCGCACCTCGCCCGCCGCGCTGAGTCCGACCCGGGTGCCGGGTTCGAACACCACCGAGCCGGGCTGGCGCGCGATGATCGTGGTCGCGCCGCACGGCCCATCCGGCGCGATGCGCACGACGGCGTCGTGGCCGTAGAACTGATAGTCGAGTACCCGTCCGCTCAGCTCGTCGGCGCCGGGGTGCTCGTGCAGCACGATCTGCTCGGGCCGGACAAGCACCACACAGCGGCCGGTCCCGCCGGGTTCGACGTCGACGGCGAGGCGGCCGAACGCCGTCGTGGCCATGCCGCCCTCGATGGTGGCCTCGACCAGGTTGGCCTCGCCCAAGAAGGAGGCGAGCCGCTGGTCGACGGGGTGCTGGTAGAGCCGTTGGGGCGTGTCGTACTGGCGGATGGCGCCCTCGGAAATGACCGCCACGCGGTCGGCCATCGAGAGCGCCTCGTCCTGGTCATGGGTGACAAGGACGACCGTCGCCCCGGACTGGCGCAGCACGGAGTGCACGTCGGCGCGCAGCGACGCCCGCAGGTTGGCATCGAGTGCAGAAAACGGCTCGTCGAGGAGCACCACCCCCGGGTCGACGGCGAGGGCCCGTGCAAGCGCCACGCGCTGCTGCTGGCCCCCGCTGAGCTCATGGGGGTAGCGGGCTTCGAGCCCCGACAGGCCGACCAGCTCGAGCAGCTCGCCGACGCGCGCCGAGCGGCCTTTGTGGCGCCCGAGCCCGAAGGCGATGTTCTTGGCCACGCTCATGTGCGGGAAGAGGCTGCCCTCTTGGGGCACGTAGCCGATGCGCCGCTGCTCGGAGGGGACGTAGACCCCGGGGCCGTCCGCCAGGCGGCCGCCCAACGTGATTGTCCCCGCCCCGGCGCGCTCGAAGCCGGCCACGATCCGCAGCAGTGTCGTCTTGCCGCTGCCCGACGGGCCGAGGATGGCCGTGAGCGAACCGGTGCGGACCTCGAGGTCGATGCCGCGTAGCACCCACTGGGCACCGAAGGACTTCTCGACGCCGCGCAACGAGAGACTGTTCACGCCCTGACCCCGCGACGAGCCGGCAGGCGGTCGAACCAGCGGCCGAGCACGAAGCTCGGCACCGCGGCGATGGCGATCATGAGTGCAGCGTAGGGGGCCGCCTGGCCGTAGGCGAAGTCCGTCTGGTACGCCCAGAACTGCGTCGAGAGGGTCTCGACCCCACTCGGGATGAGCACCAAGGTGGCGGTGAGCTCGGTCAGCGCCGAGAGGAACACGAGTGAGAATGCCGCAGCGAGGCCCGGGGCCACGAGGGGAAGGGTGACGCGGCCTAGCACGGCAAGGCGCGAGCAGCCGAGTGAGCGGCCGATGTCCTCCAAGGCGACGGGGGCCTGCGCCAATGACGTGCGCACGGCGACGAGGGCCAAGGGGAAGAACAACATCGCGTACGCCAGCACGAGCAGCGCAGCGCTCTCGTACCCGGTCCCGCCCAGATAGTGCTCGACGAAGAACGTGAGGGCCAAGGCGATGACCAGCCCCGGCACGGCCATGACCAGATACGTGCTCCGCTCGAGCAGCTGGTAGATCCGGCCCTCCCAGCGGACCGACAAGAGCGCAACGGGCAATGCCAGCGCCGTGGCGAGGACGCCGGCCGCCGCGCTGTAGCCAGCGGTGTGCAGCGCGGCCGAGAGGATCGACGCCTGCGGGAGCGTGTCGTTGCCGTGGCGCAGGAGCAGGTAGACGATCGACCCGACCGGCACCCCGAGGGCCAGGCCGACGAGCAGCACCATGGCGGCGAGCGTGGGAAGCGTCGAGCGCCCGAGGCGCCAGCGCACCGGCGGCCGGGCGGCGAGCGCACCGGTGCGCACCACACGGCCGCGGCCGCGGCCCACGAACTCGACCGCCAGCACCACGAAGCCGAGCACGACCAGGATGAGGGAGAGCGCGCAGGCCACCGCCGTGTCGCCGATGCCGAACTCGGTGAAGATCTCGGTCGTGAAGGTGCGATAGCCGAGGATCTCGAACGCCCCGTACTCGGCGAGGAGGGCCAGGGCGACGAGGACCGCGCCGCCCAAGACGGCGAGGCGCACCTGGCCGAGCGTCACCCGGAGGAACGTGGCGACGCGCCCGACCCCGAGGCTCCTCGCCACTTCCTCCTGGGCGGGGTCCGAGGAGCGCAGCGCGGCGGCGACGGGCAGGTAGACGAGGGGGTAGGTGGCGAGCGTCATGATGAGCACCGCACCGAGGAAGCCCCGCACGGCGGGGGCGACGGCGACCCATCCGAAGCTCACCACGAAGTCGGGGATGCCGACGGGAAGCACCACGAGCACGGCCCAGTACCTTCGCCCGGGGATGTCAGTGCGCTCGACGCACCAGGCCGCGAGCGTCCCGATGACCGCGGACGCAGCCGTCACCACCACCACGAGTCGCACCGTGTTCCAGAGCAGCTGGGCGGTGAGGTGGCGGAAGACGAGCCGGCCGAGGCCGTCTTGTCCAGCGAGGCCGACCGAATGGGCCTCGAGGAGGAGGAAGATGAGGGGGAGGGCGAGCAGGATCGCCACGCCGACGGCGAGGACGAGGACCAGGCGCGGCCGTGCACTCGAACGCCGGCTCGCCGAGACCCGGCCCTCGAGCAGCGGCTCAACGTCGACGACGGCCATCTCAGCGCGGCGCCCCGCTGGGGTGCGCACTCACAGGAGCTGGGCCTCTTGGAGGAGTGCCACCGCGCTCGACCCGTCGCCGAGCTCACTCAGCGAGACCGGGTCCGGGGCAAGCTGGTCGAGCGGGGTCTCCCCCTGCGCCGTGGTCACCCCCGAGCCGATGGCATACTCGAAGCTGTCGCTGTGGGCGATGATCTCCTGACCCGCTTTCGAGGTCAGGTAGGCGACAAATCTCTGGGCGTCGGCCTTGTGATGGGACGACGCCAGCACGCCGGCACCCGAGACGTTGACGACGTAGCCTGGGTCGCCCGGTGCGAAGTAGGCGAGCGCGGAATGCATGCCCGAAGCCCCGACGAGGACCCGCTCGCGGTACCAGTAGTACTGGTTGATGATCCCGATCGCCGCGTGCCCCGAGTTGACCATGGACGTCACCGTCTCGTTGTCGGGGTAGATCGCCACCGCATTGGCCTGGAGGCCCTTCAGCCAGGCGAGCGCGGCAGCTTGGCCGTCGCGCTGGGCGACGGCGGTGACCACCGGCTGGAAGTCGGTCTCCGCTGGGGCGAGCGCCAGTTTGCCCTTCCAGCGCGGCTCGGCCAGCTGCAGCACCGAGGTGGGGAGCTGGGAGGTCTTCACCAGGTCAGTGTTGTAGATCATCACGCTCACCCGGGCCGACACGCCCACCCACTTGCCGTCGGGCGAGTTGTACCTGCTCGGCACCTGGGCGAGCGTCGAGGCATCGATGGGGGCGAGCAGTCCCTTGCCGGCGAGGAGCTGGAGGGCCGGGGTGTTCTCGGTGTAGATCACATCGGCGGGCGACGCCGACCCCTCGGTCACGAGCTGGTTTGTCAGGACGTCCTCGTCGTCACTGCGCACGATGACCTTGATACCGGTCGACTTCTCGAAGCCGGCCACGAGGGCGGCGGTGGTCTCGGGGTGCTGGCCGTTGTAGAGGGTGATGCTGCCCGACGACGCCCCGGCTCCCCCTCCACCACAGCCGGCCAGGACCAACGCAGCGAGTGAGACGGCCGCGAAAGGGACGCTGAACACTCTGGTGTGTTGCGCCCGTGGCCCTCGAAGTAGGCCAACCATCCTCATAAAGTTAGGTTAGCCTAACTTTTGAGGAAATCCGAGCGTGCGCTAGCCGCCGGCCAGGTCGGCGAGGCCCTCGAAAGCCGAGCTCGGCTCGGCGAAGAACCGTTGCGGGATTCTCCCGGCACGTCGGGCGCCGATCCCGGCCGAGACAGCCAGACGCATCGCCTTGGCCATGGCGCGCGGGTCGTGCGCCCGGTTGATGGCCGACGCCACGAGGACGCCGTCGCAACCGAGCTCCATGGCCAAGACGACGTCGGACGCCGTACCCACCCCGGCGTCGAGGATCACCGGCACGGTGACCAGCTCGCGGATGAGGGCCAGGTTGTGGGGGTTACGGATGCCGAGGCCGCTCCCGATGGGCGAGCCGAGCGGCATGACCGCCGCGCAGCCCACCTGCTCGAGGCGCCGGGCGAGCACCGGGTCGTCGCTCGTGTACGGCAGCACCACGAACCCGTCGTCGACGAGCTGTTCGGCGGCGGCGAGCAGCTCGACCGGGTCGGGGAGCAGGGTGCGCTCATCGCCAATGACCTCGAGTTTGACCCAGTCGGTCTCGAACGCCTCACGGGCGAGCTTCGCGGTGAGTACGGCCTCCGACGCGGTGAAGCAGCCTGCGGTGTTGGGGAGCACCTTGATGCCGTGACGGCCGAAGAGCTCGAGCAACGAGCCACGCCCGGACTGCTCGATGCGGCGGACGGCGACGGTGGCCATTGCCGTGCCGGACGCCACCAGGGCATCTTCGAGCGCCCGCAGGCTCACCATCCCTCCGGTGCCGAGGATGAGCCGCGAGCCGAGCGCCTCGCCGCCGATGCACAGGCTCTCGTCGTTCGGATTGTGCGCTGAGGCCACGCACCAAGCCTACCGGTCGCCCCTGCAGACCCGATGGTGACAGCGCCATGCTCGACGCGCCCGCACCCGTCGTAGGCTCGCCCCATGACGCCACGCGTGGCCCTGACCATCGCCGGCTCGGACTCAGGCGGGGGTGCCGGCCTCCAGGCGGACTTGAAGGCGTTCGCCGCCCACGGGGTCTTTGGCACCTCTGCGGTCACCGCGGTCACCGCCCAGAACACGACGGCCGTCCTCGGCGTGGTGGCCATGGACCCTTCGTTCGTGGTCGCCCAAATCGACGCGGTGCTCACTGACCTCAGCGTGGCGGCGGTCAAGACCGGGATGCTGGCGACCCCCGAGACCATTGCGGCGGTCGCCGAGATCGCACGGCACCGGTCCTTCCCCAACCTGGTGGTCGACCCGGTGCTCGTGTCATCGACCGGCCATCCGCTGCTCGGCGAAGGCGGGGTGGAGGCCTATCTCGAGCGTCTCATCCCCCGTGCCACCGTGCTCACGCCCAACCTTCGCGAAGCGGCCGTGCTCTGCGGGGTCGATGTCGCATCCCTTGACAGCACCGACGCCATGGCCGCCTGCGCCGAACAGCTGCGTGCCCTCGGCGCCACGTGGGTCGTGGTCAAAGGCGGGCATCTCTCGCGCCTCGAGCACGCGGAGAACGACGACGCGCTCCGCTCCTCCCCCGACGTGGTCGCCGGGCCGAGGGGGATCAGCGTCCTGCAGGCGACACGGGTGCCCACGGCCAACGACCACGGTACGGGCTGCTCACTCTCGGCGTCGATCGCCGCAGGGCTCGCGCTCGGGCGCGACCCCTTGTCGGCCATCGAAGAGGCCAAGGCCTATGTGGGGCGTGCGCTCCTCGGCGCTTCCGGGTGGCGGCTCGGAGCGGGTCACGGCCCGATCGACCACTTCGGCTGGACGCCGGCGCCCGACGCCATCGGGCGCGGCGCACCGTCGTAGTGCTGGCGCCACCTCCGGCGCGCGGTGCCGGGCCGCCGGAGGCACCGTAGGCTGGGTGCGATGGCGCAGTCCCCCACCACCGTGGCCGACCAGGCGCCCGTTCACGGTGCCCCCCCGTCGCCGCCGCAGAAGAGCTTCTCGCTGCGGCCGGCCTTCTTGGTCTTCGGCCTCGGTCTGGTCATGGCGCTCATCTTCGGGATATTGAACGTCACGACCGACCCCGGAACCAAGACCATCGACGCCAGCACCGCCAGTCACGCGGTGGCGGGAAGCACGCTGCGTTGGGTGGAGGCGTCTCGTGCCCTCTCCCCCATCATCCAGGCCGGGGAACCTCCCGCCAACATCATCAACGCCGTCACCATCCCCGAGGGTGCGAAGGCCGTCGGCGTCATCGACACCTCGGCTGGGGCGTCGCAGTACGACGAGTCGATGCGCTTCGCGCTCTCGACCAGCCAGGCGCAACTCATCGGTTTCTTCCGAACCGAAATGAAGCGGCAGGGCTGGTCCATCACCAATGTCGGGCCGGCCGATGGCTCGCCGGGCAGCATCGAGGTCCTGGGCAAGTTGGCCGGTGACGACGGCTGGTACTGGGAGCAGGGCGTGGTGATCGCCCCCACCACGTTCCCCGGGTCCTCGGGCTCGTCGGCGAGCGCCACCTCGGGCGCCAGTCTGCTGCCCTCGGGCGGTGGCGACACGACGAACTTCGTGCTCCGGCTCTACCAGGTCGACGACGAGACGACCTGAGCCGGGCTTCCCCCGCCCGACCGGGCGCCTCGCTCAGGCCGGGCCGATGTTGGCGCCGGGTCCCGGCTCGTGCGCAGCACCGGCCAGGGCGCCGTCGGAGGTCTCGTGTTCCTCGGTTCCTCGGAAGAGCACCCCCCACACGAAGAAGTTGATCGGGTAGAGCAGATAGCCCACCCGCGTAGCCGGGGCGAAGAGGATGGCGACGAGGAGCACCCAGCCCGTGAGCGTGCAGACCGCCGACGTGTTCGACGGGGGGTGCCGGACGAGGTGGCGCACCAAGAAGGCGCCGCCCACCAGGGCGACCCCGATGGGCAGCACCCGGTGCAGCGAGGGGAACGCGGTCACGATCAGGTGTCCCGGCATGGCGCTCGCCGCCGGCGAGGCGATACCGGCCAGGCCGAGGGGGAACAGCACGACGTTGGCCCAGAACGTGTGGGGATCGCGCACCAGGTAGGGCAGCGTGAGTGGCACAGCGACCACCGCCATGCCGGCCAGCATGCGCGCCGGGCGCCGACGGCCCTCCGCGTCTCGCGCCGCGAAGAGCGCCAGCGCGGCGAGGGGCCACGCGGTGAACTTCATCGCCGAGACCACGCCCAGCACGACGCCCGACCAGCCTGGTCGCCGCTGCTGGGCGAGCACCATGGCGAGGAGCAACAGGGCGACGATGGGCAGGTCGTCGCCGCCGGTGGCGAGGGGCAGGGCGGCGGTCGGGAGCACGGTCAGCACCTGCAGCGCGCGCACCCTCGGCTCGGTCGGGCCCCGGCACAGCGCGAGCGCCAGTCCACCGACACCGAAGGTGACGAGGACGAAGAAGATGCGGGCGTCGCCGAGCCCCGGGCTCACATGCGTCGTCGACGGCAGCCCGAAGACCGCCATCAGCGGCAGGTACGGGAAGAACGACTCGTAGGGCGGCTCGCCGGGGTTCGCCGAGGTCACCTGGCCGTCGTGGGCGACCGCTGCGTGGTAGGGGTCGAGACCCTTGGTGATGCGGGCCGCGGCCTGCTCGATCACCACGACCTCGGGCTGGACGTGGCTCGAGGCGCTCCCGTCGTTGCGCCACGAGATCTCGAGGGCGAGCGGCAGCAGGGTCGCCCCGAGCACCACGATGGCGAACGCCAAGACCCGCAGCCCGACGAGCCGTCGGGAGGTCGCCTGGCGGTCCGAGCCACGCTGCCGGCGGCGCCACGCCACCACGGCCACGATGAGGGTCGCCACGGCGTAGGGCCCGACGGCAAGCTGCCCCCAGGTGCGGTAGAGCGAGATGGTCGAGAACAGCCCGACGAGACCGGCGAAGAGGGCGGACGCCCCGTAGAGCAGGGCATCGCCGAGCTCGGGCCCGATTGCCGATGCCCATGCCCGTGATCGCTCTCGGAGCTCTCGCAGCATGCAAATCCCCGTGGGTCCGCCCGGCGAGCCGGTGACGCCCAGGGCGTCGCGTTGTCCGGGGAATCCTAACAGGGGGCCTACAGCGAGCTGCGACCGAAGACCCGCCGGTAGAAGTCGAGTTCGGCCTCGAGGGCAGCCTCGATGGTGTGCGCCCGACGGAACCCGTGGGACTCGCCTTCGAAGGCCACGTACTCGCAATGGATGCCCCGCTGGCGGAGCTCGTCGACCATCGAGGTCGCCTGCGTGGGCGGCACCACCGGGTCGTCGAGGCCCTGGAGGATGAGCACCGCGCCGTGGATCTCGGCGACCCGGTTGATGGGCGAGCGCCGCTCGTACTCCTCGTGCGCCTCGGGCAGCGGTCCGATCAGCCCGTCGGTGTAGCGAGCCTCGAAATCATGGGTGCTCGCCACGAGCGCGAGCAGGTCGGTGACGCCGTACCACGAGGCGCACGCGGCGAACCGGTCGCTCTGCACCATGGCCGAGAGCGCCGCGAAGCCGCCCGCACTCCCCCCTCGTATGGCCATGCGCCGGCCGTCCACCCGTCGGGGTGCGCCAGGGCCACCGAGACCGGCATCGGCGAGGAATGCGGCCGTGTCGATGCAGTCGGCGACGTCGACGACGCCCCAGCCCCCCGCCAGGCTGCGGCGGTAGGCGCGCCCGTACCCGCTGCTGCCGGCGTAGTCAACATCGACCACGGCGAAGCCGCGCGTCGTGAAGAACTGCACGAGGGGGTTGAACCCCGGACGCGCGCCGGCGGTCGGGCCGCCGTGGCAGGCGACGACCAACGGAGGCCACTCCCCCGCCGGGCCTGCCGTCCCGCCCAGCGTGGGCGCGTAGAACAGGCCGTGGACGACACGGTCGTGCTCGCTCACGAAGCTGAACGGCTCGGCAACAGCGATGTCGGCGTCGGCGAGCAACGGCGTCACACGGCCGGCGTAGGGGGCCCCCGGCGCCGCCTCCGGGGACCACCAGAGCGAGGGCCCCGCCGATGCGGTCGCCCCCAGCCACAGTGCGGTGCCGTGTTGGGCGGTGACCGAGTCGATCTCGACGCACGGCTGGTCGATCTCGGTGAGCGGCCCACCGTCGCGCCCGACCACGCCGATGCGGTCGCGCCCCTCGCTCCGCCACACGACCAGGAGCGAGCGGTCCGCCAGCTCGGCCATCGTGGCCGTGCCGAGGCCCCAGTCGGGCCCGTGGAACTCGGCATGCTCCTCGCTCAGCCGCCGGGCCGGCTCGCCCCGCTGCCAACGCCAGGGCTGCCACCATCCGTAGTCATCGGCCGCGTAGACGAGTGAGCCGTCGTCGCACCACATTGGTTGGCCGACCGAAACCCCCGGTCCCCCGGCCACGCGCTCGGCTCCTTCGATCACCGGGAGCCCCGTCGGGCCGCTCTCGAGGTGCGCCACCCACAGCTCGGACTCGTCCCAGGACATGTGCGGGTGGTCCCAGCACAGCCACGACACCAGGGTTGCGTCGGGAGACGACCTCGGGGCGGCGAAGAAGTCACGCCCCCAGGCGAGGGTGGCCTCCCGGCCGGGCGCGCCGATCGAGACGGCAACGAGCTCGTGGGTGACCTGCTCGTCGCGGTGGCGCTCACGCACGGCCAGCACCCACTCGCCGTCGCCGGTCACCGACAGGTCGCCGTGGCGCCACTCCTCGCCCTCGGGCGCCTCGCACCCGAGCGGCCGGCACCGCCCGGTGGCCGTGTCGACCAGGTGGACGCGCTGGTCGTCGAGGTGGACCTCGACCAGGCATGTCGCACCGTCGCGGCGGACCAGCGCGTAGGCGCCACCGCCATACTCGTGGACCCGAGAGCGCACGCTCGCACCGGTCGCTGACACCTGGGAGGGCTGCTCGCCTCGGCGGGTCCGCACCACGACGTCGGCACCGTCGCCCGGCCGGTTCTCGACCCAATAGCAGAAGACACCGTCGCTTTTCAGCGCCGAGCGGCGAAGTGATCCGGCTGCGACGACGCTGGCGGGAAGCGGCGAGGGCCACTCCCCGTACGCGGCGGTCTTGGTCACCGCGCCAGGGTAGACCCCGTCGGGGTCGGCCTCAGGCGCCGGCGTAGACGGGCGACACGTGGATCGTGCCACCCCCGCACGGTGCAATGGCCAGGGCTATGACGTTGTGTGGCACTGCGTTGGGCGGGGTGATCTCGGCGCTCGTCGAGGTGGGGCACGTCGTCTCGTTGCCCACGGGCACGTCCTCATAGGTGAGCGAGAACGAGGCGTTCTGGCCGGTGTGGAGCGTGACGAGTACGGCCGGGGCATTCGCCGACGCGCTGTCGAAGCTCCCGCCGCGGATCACGTTGGTGGGCAGTGCCGTCCCCGAGCTCGAGAGCAGCAGCATGCCGGGATAGCCCTGCATCGTGCAGGTGGACCCCGTGTTCACCATGGTGATCTCGAGGCCGATGGTGCCGGCGGCTCCGTTGGACTGGCCCGGCGTCATGGTGAGCTGGCTCGGCTGGCAGGTCGAGGCTTGAGCGACAGCGGTCGTCGTGGTGACCGGAGCGGTGGTCGACGTGGTGGCGGCCGAGGTCGTGGTGGTGACCTTCGCCTTGGTCGTCGACGTGGTGGTCGATCTCGATCCCGATCCCGATCCCGACGAGCAGGCAGCGAACAGGACGCCGGTGCAGAGGGCGACCAGCGCTGCTGCGCCGGCCCGACGGGTAGGGGACCTCATCCGAAGTCTTCGGGGCGGATGGAGTCGAGGAACTGGCGGAACTGGCCGACCAGCTCTTCTGGTGTCGCGTCGTCCTCCTCCTCGCCCTCGGTCTCGACGGCGAGGAGCACCCCTTCGGCGTCCATCAGCTCGTCGGAGACGAACAGCGGGCTGCCCGTGCGCACGGCGACGGCGACGGCATCGGATGGCCGCGAGCTCACGATCGAGCGGTTGGCCCCGGCCAGCAGGTGCAGCTCGGCGAAGTACGTGGAGGAGCGAAGCTCGGTGACCACGACGCGCTCAACCTCGATGTCGAGGGAGGCAAACATGTCGCGGATGAGGTCGTGGGTCATCGGGCGGGGGGTGTCGACGCCCTGGAGGGCGTAGGCGATCGCCGTCGCCTCGGGCGTGCCGATGAAGATGGGGAGGGTCCGCCCCTCCCCATCGGTCTCTTGGAGCAGCAGGACCGGGGTGTTGGACTGAAGATCAACCCGGACCGCCCTGAGCCGGACTTCGACCATGACTGAAATGTAGCGCCCTGGGGTGGGAGTGTGCCCCAGCCCCCCGAACGGCGCGTCGCGGCGGTGGTGGCCTGCGGGAACTGCCACGCCTCGGGCCTCAGGAGCCGAGATGGCGGCGCAGCTCGGTGCGCAGCAGCGACGCCCGCAGGCTCTGGCCAAGGCGGGCCAGCTCGGTGGCGGTGTCGATCGCACGCTGTCGGGCCTCGGGGTTGCGCTGGCGCAGGAGCGGGGTCGTGACCTGCTCGATGAGGCCGAGCTCGCGGTCCACCGCGTTGTGGTGGAGGCGGAGGTGGCGAGGCTCGATCCCGTAGGCGGCGAACTGGGCGACCAGCTGGGCGACGGTCAAGGCATCCTCGTCGTAGTAGGTCTCACCGGCAACCATGCTCGACTGGACGAGCCCGAACCCCTCGAGGGATGCGATCTCGATCTCCGAGAGCCCACTCGCCTGGGCCAGCTCCTCGGCGGTCAGGCTCGCCCCACTCGGACCGGCCGAAAGGGAGAACCCCTCACCCGCCCCAGGGGCGCCGTGCTGGCGGGCTCGGGGCGCCGGCGGCGACGCCGGCTCGGCTTTCGACCGGGCCGATGTCCGTTCGGCCTGTGCACCGGCACCGGCACCGGCATCGGTGGGACGATCGTGGCGCGTCGCCGGCGGCTCGGCGGGCGGTTCGCCCGAATGCGCCTGCGTTGCAACCGGCTCTGCCTTGTGGCTGGCCGTCGCACGGGGAGCCACGGCCGGGGGTGGCACGGCTGGCTCGCGGTGCGCGTGAGTCTCGTCCACTGTCGGCGCGCCGGTCGCCACCGATTCGCTCGGCGGGTGGACAGGGCTGCGCGGCCGCTCGGCCAAGGGGACAGCGGCACTCGCGTGCGTCGTCTCGTCACGCTCGGGTGCGCCGGCCGACACCGCCGCCAGGACACTGACCACATCGGTCGGGTGGATCACCCCATTGCCGTTTGGCCGCAGCGAGTGCGCGCCGAGCGCTGCGGGCTCGTCCAGGACGGTCTCGACCACGTCGGCCCGATTGGTCCGGGCCACCGCTTGGTGCGAACGTGCCGCGGCGACTGCCGCGGCCTCACCGTTCGACGACGGGATCCCGCCTCCCTCTGCGTCGAGGCGGTCACGGATGACTTTGAGGGGCAAGAAGTGCTCACGCTGCTGGCGCAACACCCAGCGCAGCCGCTCGACGTCGTGTTCGTAGAACTTGCGGTAGCCCGAGGCCGAGCGCTGCGGATTCACAAGCCCCTGGCTCTCGAGGAACCGGATCTTCGAAATGGTGATGTCGGGGAACTCCTGGCGCAAGAGGCTCAGCACGTCACCGATGGAGAGGTAGGTCTTCGTCACCGCGACACGCCCGCTGCTGTCCTCATTCCCCCTGCTTGCCTCATACTCGTCGTCCGCCCGTTTGTGCTGCCTGGATCAACGCCACCTTCTGGACGCCTCCACCAGTGATCTTCTCGCCCACGCGCCAAGTCATTCGTCGCCGGCCACAAGGTAGACGAGCTTGAACTTGCCGACCTGCACCTCGTCGCCTCCGGAGAGCACTGCCGTCTCAATCCGCTCCCGGTTGACGTAGGTGCCATTCAAGGATCCCACGTCTTTGATCACGACTTCGCCGCCGGGTCCACGGACCAGTTCGGCGTGGCGCCGCGACACGGTGATGTCGTCCAAGAAGATGTCGCTCTCGGGGTGACGCCCGGCCCGGGTGATGTCGTCGGCGAGGGGGTAGCGCTTGCCCACCTCTGGCCCACGCTTGACCACCAGGACCCCTGTACCGTGGGGCACTTCGACCAGCGTGACGGCACTTTCCTCCTCGCCGGCCTCACCGTGGTCGTCGACCGGTTGGAGGGTGATGGTGGCCTCGGAGGACTCAGCGGGGAGGGCGGAACCGCACGACGAGCAGAAATTGACCCCCGCCGGGTTGCGATGCCCACAATTGTGGCAGAACACGTCTTCCACGGTAGCCGCTCCCTGCAATTGGTTTCCTCGGTGATGGTCCCCGGCAGCACACCGCCGGGCTGGTCGCTCAAGCCTCGGTCAGGGCGCGGTAGGCGCCCGGGTCGAGCAGCGTGTCGATTGTGCCCGGATCGGCCACTTCGATCTCGCAGATCCACCCGTCACCGTAGGGATCGGCGTTGAGCTGCTCAGGGGCGCCCGAGAGCTCAGGGTTGACAGCGACGACCACGCCAGCGACGGGTGCGTAGACCTCCGAGACCGACTTGGTGGACTCGACCTCGCCGAGGGACCCACCGACCGACACCTCGGCGCCGACGGCCGGCAGGTCGACAAAGACGACATCACCGAGGGCGTCTTGGGCATAGTCGGTGATCCCCACCCGAACCCTCGTGCCCTCCAGCCGGACCCATTCGTGGTCGCTCGAGTAGCGCAGGTCCTCGGGGATGTTCATAGGCGAGCACGTTACAAGACCGCCCCGCCGCGCTCCACCGCTCCTGTCGACCCGCCCGAGCCCCCGGCGCCGTGCCTCAACGAAGCAGCTGGCGCAGCCGGACCGCGTACTGCTGTGCCCTGGTGCGGGCCCGAGCGTCGCTCGGGCCCTCCGCCCAGACATGGGTCACGGGCTCTTCGGGGTCCGGGAGGACCAGCGCCCACCCGTCCTCTTCGGGGACCTTCACACCGTCGACGAGTACGAGGTCGCGATCGGACAGCTGCTCGACCAGCGTCCGCATGATCATCCCCTTCTGCTCCCAGGGGGTGACCACCGACTCGTGGGCGATGTGCACCGGAGGAAGGGAGTGGACGAGCTTGGACAGCGTCTGGCCGGTGTCGCTCAGCAGCGCGATCAGCTCGACAAGGGTCGTTGCCGCGTCGTATGCGGGGAGGAAGTCGGGGAAGATGAAGCCCCCGGCCTGGCTGGCCGCGAAGGTGACGCCGCCCTCCGAGGCCACCTCCATCAGGTGGGCCGAGGAGAGTTTCGTGAAGATGATCGACGCCCCACCCTCCGCGCAGATTGCCTGGGCGACGTCGCTCGCCGCAACCGGGAGGGCCACCGTCGCCCCCGGGTGGGTCTCGACGACGAGCCGCAGCAGGGTGAGCAGCGCCTGGTCGTCGGAGAGCACCTCGCCCTCGTCGTCGACGATGGTCAGGTGTTCGCAGTCCGGATCGATCACCGCACCGAGCTGGGCGCCCGAGGCGCGCACGAGGTCGGCGACCCGGGCCGCGTTGGCCTGGCGGTCGACGCTCATCATGAGCGAGGTGTGGGCGTAGGGGTTCACGACGAGCACATCGGCGTCGAGCTTGGCCAACAGGTTCGGCATCACGAAGCTGGCGGCACCGAATGACAGGTCGAGCACCAGCTTGAGGTCGGTGGTGCGCGCCGTCGTGAGATCGACGGCGTTGAACAGGTCGGCCGTGTAGTGCTCGATGGTGCGACCGGGGAAGTCGATCTCGCCGATCTCCCCCGCCAGCACTCGCCGGAAGTCCTCGCGGTAGTAGACGCGCTCGATCTTCCGCTGGGCGTTCTCGGGGATGTCGAGGCCCTCGTCGTCGAAGAACCGGATGACGATCGACTGGGGGTCGTCGGGTGCGAGGCGGACGGTCACGCCGCCGTTGCTGCCCGACGAGCGCACGGCGTGGCGCGTGACCGGAACGGTCGCCACTTCGAGGTCCTCCACGTTGACGCCGGCCGCGTTGCACCCGACCATGACCGCGCGCTTGAGCACCCGGGCGGCGCGCGACGTGTCGCGCGACGCGGTGATCGTGCTCCCCTTCTCGAGGGTCGATGCCCACGCCATGGAGAGGCGCACCACGAGCTCGGGGCTGATGTCGATGTTGGCGATCCCCCGCACGCCGTCGCGGCCGAAGAGCAGGCGCGCACCGCGTGACTCCCAGATGATGGACGAGTTGACAACCGCCCCGGTCTCGACCGTCTTGAAGGGGTAGACCTTCACGCCGGCTCGCAGCTCGGCGTGGGCGCCGATGAGGCAGCCCTCACCCAGCACCGACCCCGGCTCGCACCGAGTGCCCTCGCGCAGGTCGCAGGACCGGCCGATCAGCGATCCTTGGACGCGCACGCCGTTGCCGAGGTAGCTGTTGTCCGAGATCACCGACCGGCGCACCTCGGCGTTGGCCCCGACTCGGATGTTCGACCCGAGCGTTGTGTACTCGCCGAGCACCGCGTCCGGACCGATGGAGCAGTTGGGGCCGATGATGGCGGGACCCGAGATGGTGGCGGTCGGGTCGACGGTGGTCCCTCGGCCAAGCCAGACGCCGGTGCGCAGCGGGAAGCCGTCGATCTCGATCTGGACCTTCTCGTCCAGGATGTCCTGGTGGGCCTTCAGGTAGGCCTCGGTGGTGCCCACGTCCTCCCAGTAGCCGTCGGCGACGTAGCCGTAGATGGGACGCCCCGCCTCGAGGACCTCCGGGAACACCTCGCTCGAGAAGTCGACCGGGCCGCCCCCGTCGATGAAGTCGAAGATCTCGGGCTCGAGGACATAGATGCCCGTGTTGATGTTGTCGCTGAAGACCTGCCCCCAGGTCGGCTTCTCCAAGAACCGTTCGATGGAGCCGTCCTCGTGGGTGATCACGATGCCGAACTCGAGCGGGTTCTCGACCGAGACCAGCCCGAGCGTGGCGAGCGCGCCCTTCTCCGCATGGAAGTCGACGATGGCCGAGAGGTCGATGTCGGTCAGGACGTCGCCGGAGATGACCAAGAAGCGCTCATCGAGCTCGTCGCGCGCGTTCAGCACTGAGCCAGCCGTGCCGAGCGGGGTCTCTTCGGTCGCGTAGACCATGCGCACCCCGAGCTCGGAGCCGTCGCCGAAGTAGGTGCGGATGGCGTTCGCCATAAAGGCGACGGTGACGACGATGTCGGTCATCCCGTGCTGGCGCAGCAGGTTGACGACGTGCTCCATCATGGGCCGGTTCGCCATCGGCAGCATCGGCTTGGGCTGGTTGGAGGTGAGCGGCCGGAGGCGAGTCCCCTCGCCGCCGGCCATGATCACTGCCTTCATGCTGATGCTCCTTGTGTCTGGTCCCTGCCACGGCGACCGGCGGAGAGTGCCTTCCTCGCCGGTGCCACGTACGACGCTGCCGCCACCCACGCCAAGGTGAGCCCGATGATGCCAGTGATCCACGCCACGATGCGCACCGGCTCCTGCCACCCCGCGTTCCCGTGGCCGAGGAGGAACGCCGGGTAGGCGAACATGAGCGCGAACGTGCCGGCCTTGCCGACCCACAGCACGTCGATGCGCGACGCACCGAGCCCCGCCAGGATCAGCACCGCGGCCGACACGAGCACCTCACGGGCGATCGTGGCTAACCCGAACCACAAGGGCACGGCGCCCACGACGATGATCGAGATCACCCCGGTCAGCACCAACACGCGATCAGCGAGCGGATCCAAGATCTTGCCGAGGTTCGAGACCTGGTGGAAGCGGCGCGCCAGCTGTCCGTCCACCCAGTCGGTGGCACCCAGCACGGCGAGGAGCACGGCGGCCGCACTCTGGCGATGCGCCCCGAAGAGCAGCCAGACGAACAGGGGGATGCAGGCGAGCCGCACCATGGTGACCACATTGGGCGCCGTCCAGACCCGGCCGAGGCCCACGTCCTCGCCCTCTACATCGGCCTCGACGGGCGGGGGGGCATCCACAGGCCGAGTCTACGGTCGCAGCCCGGTCGGGCACGGATCCACCTCGCCGCTCTCCCGGAGCCCGCGCACGAGCCGAACTTGACAGAAACCTGCGATGCGATATTCATGGGCTAAGTTTCTCATTGGTAACAAGTCATTTCTCGGAGGCGGAGCATGAAATTCATCCGGAGCCATCTCGTGCCGATCGGGATGGGGGCGGTACTGGCACTGAGCGGAGGCGCCTGGGCGCTGTCCACGGCAGGTGCGTCCTCACCCACGAGCGTGCTCTATGTCACGGCACTCACGCCCAACGGCGTGACGACGCCGGTCTCGGGCTCTCAGGGCTGGTACGTCGACGAGCCCTCCGGCGAACCGACCAACTTCGGCATCCAGCAGGTCGACTCGAACGTGACCGATCCGTCCTCGGCGGCAGCGGCGTCGCTCCAGCAGGTCGTCGAGGGCGCCGCTGACCACGTGAGGGCGCTCGTCCCCTTCACGACACCCGTCCCGGCGAGCGCGCTTCCCGGCGGGCTTTCGGCCGTCACCTACCGCCAACTGCTCGGAAGGGGCTACCCCGTCAGCCTGCAGATCGCCGCCTTCTGTGACGCCGCGACACTTACCGGTTACACGAGCTTCGTCTACGAGCCGGCCACCGAGCCGGCCGGCCAGTGGACGAGCCAGGACGCGATCCAAGGCGGCAACGCCCAGTGGTGGTCGACCCACTCGTTCGCCGGATATCCAGGTAGCTCGACCGATCAGGTCCTGGTGTCCTGGTCGAGCCTGATGACGACGTGGGCGCAAGCGTGCCCGGGTGGTGAGCTCTACTCCATTGGCTTCAACCTTGGCTCGTCGAATCCGAACTCTGAGTCGTGGTCCAACGGACTGGCGTTCACCGACCCCCAGGGCTCCTTCCTCTACAACTTCGGGCCTGCACCTACGGCCGCCCCCGAGTCGGGGACCGGCTACTGGATGGTCGCCTCCGACGGCGGCATCTTCAACTTCGGCGACGCCGGCTTCTTCCAGAGCATGGGCGGCAAGCACCTGAACGCGCCCATCGTGGGCGTGGCGGGGACGCCCGACCACCAGGGCTACTGGGAGGTAGCGTCCGACGGCGGGGTCTTCGCCTTCGGTGACGCGCAGTTCTACGGCTCCATGGGCGGCAGGCACCTGAACCAGCCGATCGTCGGCATCGTGTCGTCGACCGACGGCAAGGGCTATTTGCTCATCGCCAAGGACGGCGGCGGCTTCGCCTTTGGTGACTACGTCTTCAACGGTTCGATGGGCGGCAAGCCGCTTAACGCTCCGGTGGTGGGCGGTTCGGGCTTCTAACCACGTTTGGGGATTGACGAGGGGCGGCTCCACTTCGGGCCGCCCCTCGTCGCGTCCCGACACTGTGTGCGATCCTGGGCGCATGCCACGGCTCGACCCTTTCCAGGGACTGCGTTACGACACGCAGCGGGCCCACCTCTCCCAGGTGATCGCCCCTCCCTATGACGTGATCGACCCGGCCCAGCGCTCGCGACTGGCCGCACGCCACCCGGCCAACGCGGTGCGCGTCGAGCTGCCGGTGGCGGACCTCGGGCTCGGGCTCGACCGCTACGAGACGGCCGCCATGCTGCTCGACCGCTGGCAGGAGGAGGGCACGGTGGGTCGTGACGAGCGGCCGGCCCTCTACGCCTACCGCATGACGTCACCGGACGGGGGGTCCTCGACGGGGGTGATCGGCGCACTCGGCCTCGGGGAGCCCGACGAAGAGACCGACATCCTCCCCCACGAAGAGACGCTCCCCACGCCGCGGAGCGACCGCCTCGAACTGCTGCGTGCGACGAGGGCCAACCTCTCCCCCATCTGGGTGCTCAGCCTGGCAAGCGGGCTCAGCGCCACCTTCGGCGACCTGGCCGCTCCCGACGAGGACGTCGTCGACGACGACGGCGTCCGCCACCAGCTCTGGGTGCTCGACGACCCCGACGTCGTGGCCGCGGTGGTCGACTCGGTGGCGAGCGCGCCGGTCGTGGTGGCCGACGGACACCACCGCTACCAGACCGCGCGCACTTACCAGGCCGAGCGCCGGGCCGCGACCAATGGCGCGCCCGGCCCCTACGACCAGGTGATGGCGCTCGTGGTGGAGCTGAGCGAGGAACAGCTCGACGTCGGCGCCATCCACCGGACCATCGACCACCTCCCCGAGGGCACGGACCTGCCAACGCTCTTCGGCCGGTACTTCGACGTCGTGCGCGCCGGGGACCGCAGTGAGCGGGTGATCAGCGCGCTCGGCGAATCCTCCTCCTTGGCCCTGATCGACCCCGAGAGCGCGTGGCTCCTCGTCCCGCGCGAGGAGGCCTACGAGGCGGCGCGAAGCGATCTCGACTCCTCCCTCGTCTCCCTGGTCCTCGACGACCTGCCGGCCGGCTCGGTCACCCACCGCCACAGCACCGCGGAGGTCGTCGAGTCCCTCTCGGCCGGCGAGGCGCAAGGGGCGGTGCTGCTGCGGCCGGTGACCGTGAAGCAGATCGCACGCTGGGCCGACGAACGGCGGCGCATGCCACCGAAGACCACATTCTTCCGGCCGAAGCCCCGCACCGGTATGGTCTACCGCACCCTCGACGACCCCAACTGAGCGCGCGGTTTGGCTCCGGGAGCGACGGTGCACGTGACGCCGCCTCGCGTGGGAACTGCGTGCGCCGGGGCGCTCGCCAAAGCCGCTCGGAGCAGGACCCGAACGATGCGGCGCCGAGCTCTCTGCGTGCGGCGCCGCCCGGTCAGGGGCGGCGGCGCCGATCCTCGCTCAGTCGACCGTCCATGACGACCCGGAGCGGAACAGCGTGGCGAGGTCACCCACGCCGCGACGGTCCTGGGCGACGGTGATCTGGCGCTCCATCTCCTCGCCGTACTCCGAGCGCTCGACGGAGCGGAAGACGCCGATGGGCGTGGGCTGGTGGGGGCCGTTGGCGAGCCGGGAGAGCGCGAAGGCGAGCCCGGGGTCGGCGCGCTGCTCGTCGTGGACCAAGAGGGCGCCTTCGCCCACCTCGGCCACGTCGACGATCTCGAGGCGGCCGTCCGAGCGCTGGACGACGCCGCGCTGGCTCTCGGCGCCGAAGCGGATCGGTTCGCCGTGGTGCAGCGGGATCAGCATGTCCGAGCGCACCTCCTTGCCGGTGATCTCCGCGAACGCGCCGTCGTTGAAGACGTTGCAGTTCTGGTAGACCTCGACGAAGGCGGCGCCGTCGTGCTCGTGGGCCCGGCGGAAGGTCTCCTGCATGTGGGCGCGGTCCATGTCATGGGTGCGAGCCACGAAGGTGGCCTCGGCGCCGAGCGCGAGGCTCACCGGGTTGAAGGGCGCGTCCACCGACCCGAACGGCGTCGACTTGGTGACCTTGGCCACCTCCGACGTCGGCGAGTACTGCCCCTTCGTGAGGCCGTAGATCTGGTTGTTGAACATGAGGATCGTGATGCGCACGTTGCGCCGCAGCGCGTGGATGAGGTGGTTCCCCCCAATGGAGAGCGCATCGCCGTCGCCGGTGACGACCCACACGTCCAAGTCCGGGCGCGTGGTGGCGAGCCCGGTGGCGATCGCCGGGGCTCGCCCGTGGATCGAGTGCAGCCCGTAGGTGTTCATGTAGTAGGGGAAGCGGGCGGCACAGCCGATGCCCGAGAGGAACACGGTGCTCTCCCGGCGCACGCCGAGGTCGGGCAGGAGCATCTGGACCGCGGCGAGGATCGAGTAGTCCCCGCAGCCCGGGCACCAGCGCACCTCTTGGTCCGAGCTCCAGTCCTTCCTGGTGGTTACCGGCACGGCGGTGGTCGTCACGTTGTACCTCCGAGCATCTCGAGGATGGCTTCTTCGATCTCGACGGGGCGGAACGGCGTGCCCTGCATCTTCGACAGCGCCGTGGCGTCGACGAGGAACTCCGCACGCAGCATCCGCCAGAGCTGTCCCCCGTTGAGCTCGGGGACGAGGATCTTGTCGTAGCGGGCCAGGATCTCTCCCAGGTCGGCCGGGAACGGGTTCAGGTGGGTGAGGTGGATGTGGGCCACATCGCGCCCCCGGCGGGCCCGCATGCGCTTGACCCCCGCCAGGATCGCCCCGTAGGTCGAGCCCCAGCCGATCACCAGCATCTCGGCGGCACCCGACGGGTCGTCGAGTGCGGTCAGGGGGATGTCACGGGCGATGCCCGCGACCTTGGCGGCGCGCAGGTGCACCATCTGCTCGTGGTTCAGGCCGTCGTAGGAGACGTTGCCGCTTCCGTCGGCCTTCTCGAGCCCACCGATGCGGTGCTCGAGTCCGGGGACGCCCGGCGGCGCCCACGGGCGCGCCAGCGTCTCGGGGTCGCGCACGTAGGGCCAATAGGCGCTCGACCCGTCGGCTTCGGTGTGGTTGGGCTCGGTGGCGAAGTTGGGCTCGATGACCGGCAGGTCGGCGACCTCGGGCAGGCGCCACGGCTCCGCGCCGTTGGCCAGGTAGCCGTCGGAGAGCAGGATGACCGGGGTGCGGTATTTGACGGCGAGCCGGGTCGCCTCGATGGCTGCCGCGAAGCAGTGCGACGGCGTCTTTGCCGCGACGATGGGCAGGGGTGCCTCGCCGTGGCGCCCGTACATCGCCTGGAGCAGGTCGGCCTGTTCGGTCTTGGTCGGCAGACCGGTCGAGGGGCCGCCCCGCTGCACGTCGACGATCAGGAGCGGCAGCTCCAAGTTGATGGCGAGGCCGATGGCCTCGGACTTGAGGTCGAGGCCCGGGCCGCTCGTCGTGGTGACCCCGAGTGCCCCACCGAAGGCGGCGCCGATCGCCGCGCCGACGCCGGCGATCTCGTCTTCGGCCTGGAACGTGCGCACGCCGAATTCCTTGCGCCGGGAGAGCTCGTGGAGGATGTCCGACGCGGGCGTGATCGGGTAGCTGCCGAGGAAGAGCGGCAGGCCGGCCTGGCGGGCGGCGGCGATGAGCCCCCACGCGAGGGCCGTGTTGCCGGTGATGTTGACGTATTCACCGGGCTCGAAGTGCGCGGGGCGCACCTCGTAGTTGGACTCGAAGAGCTCCGCCGTCTCGCCGAAGTCGTAGCCGGCACGCAGCGCCCGGGTGTTGGCTTCGCCGACCTGGGGGTGGTCGGCGAAGCGCTTGGTGATCCACTCGATCGTCGGGTCGATGGGCCTGGTGTAGAGCCATGACACGAGGCCGAGCGCGAAGAAGTTCTTTGAGCGCTCGGCGTCGCGTGGTTTGACCCCGGCCTCCTTGCACACCTCTTGGGTGATCGAGGTCATCGGCACCTCGTAGACGGTGAACGCGGAGAGCGAGTGGTCGGTCAGCGGGTTCTCCTGGTAGCCCGCCTTGGTCAGGCTGCGATCGTCGAAGGCGTCGGCGTTGACGATGAGCGTCGATCCCTTCGGCATGATGCCGAGGTTGGCGCGCAGCGCGGCCGGGTTCATGGCCACGAGCACGTTGGGGGCGTCACCCGGGGTGAGGATGTCGTGGTCGGAGATGTGGACCTGGAAGGCCGAGACCCCGGCCATGGTCCCGGCTGGGGCCCGGATCTCGGCGGGAAAGTCCGGGAAGGTGGCCATGTCGTTGCCGAGAACCGCGCTCATCGAGGTGAAGCGGTCACCGGTCAACTGCATCCCGTCGCCCGAGTCGCCGGCGAAACGCACCACCACCTGGTCGATCTGCTCTGTCGGATGGTCCTCGGTCGTCGACACGGTGGTTCGTCCTCTCAGCCGTTCTGCACTGCGCGCCGATGGCCCGCCCCGGTCGGACGGCACATCAGGGCCTCTCGAGCATACTGGCGCCGCATCCCGATGCCGCTGACCCGCAGCTGGGCTGGTCGCGCCCCCGCCATCTCGCCGCCGCGACGGGGGCTCCCGTCAGGTGGCTCGAAGACCAGCTTGGCTCTGCAAGCTGGGCGCGTCCCATTAGGCGATGGTGACCTCGGGGTTCAAGAACACGTCCTGGATGGCGTGGATGAGGGCAGCGCCCTCGCCCATCGGCCGCTGGAAGGACTTGCGCCCCACGATGAGCCCCTGGCCGCCGGCGCGCTTGTTGATCACTGCCGTGCGCACGGCCTGAGCGAGGTCACTGTCGCCCTTGGACTCGCCGCCCGAGTTGATCATCCCGATGCGCCCGGCATAGCAGTTGGCCACCTGCCAACGGGTGAGGTCGATCGGGTGGTCCGTCGTCAGCTGGTCGTAGACGAGCGGGTCCGTCTTGCCGAACCCGATGGCGTTGTAGCCGCCGTTGTTCTCGGCCTGCTTCTGCTTGATGATGTCGGCCTCGATGGTCACGCCGATGTGGTTGGCCTGGCCGGAGAGGTCAGCCGAGATGTGGTAATCGACGCCGTCCTTCTTGAAGGCCGGGTTGCGCAGGTAGCACCACAACACGGTGAACATGCCCAGGCGGTGCGCCTCGGCGAAGGCCTCGGACACCTCGTGGAGCTGGCGGTCGGACTGCTCGGAGCCGAAGTAGATCGTGGCCCCGACGGCGCTCGCACCGAGATCGGCCGCCTGGCGCACCGAGGCGAAGGGCACCTGGTCGTAGGTGTTCGGGTAGTGCAGCAAGTCGTTGTGGTTCAGCTTGCAGATGAAGGGGATCCGATGCACGTAGCGGCGCGACACGATGCCGAGGACGCCGAGGGTCGTGGCCACGGCGCTGCACTCCCCTTCGAGCGCGAGCTCCAGAATGTTCGCCGGGTCGAAGTAGAGGGGGTTCTTGGCAAAGCTCGCACCGGCCGAGTGCTCGATGCCCTGGTCGACCGGGAGGATCGAGAGGTACCCGGTGCCGCCGAGGCGGCCGTGGCGGTAGAGGGCGCCGAGGTTGCGCAGCACTGAGGGGTTGCGGTCCGAGTACTCGAAGATGCGCTGGACGAAATCGGGTCCCGGCAGAACGAGGTTCTCGCTCGGGAACGCCTTGGCCTCGTGGCCCAGTAGTGATTCGGCTTCGTCACCCAAGATCTTTTCGAGGTCCATGTCCCGAGCCTAACGGGTCAAGCTGGCGGCGAGGGAGCCGCCGGTGGCACCCCCCCGGCGGCCGCGGGGACCTCGGCGGGCGAAGGCGTCGGCGACGGTGGTGCTTCTGGGGCGGAGGCCTTTAGGCCCTCGTTCGCCGCGAAGAGCGACACCAGGCGGGCCACCAGGGTGACGAGGAAGATCTGTCCGACGATGGCTTCGAGCACCACCACCGACCGGGCGCCGTTGGTCAAGGGCGTCAGGTCGCCGAAGCCGACGGTCGTGAGGGTCTCGAAGCTCAGGTAGAAGTAGTCGCTGCTCGTGTGGCGGCCGGGCTGGGCCAGGAACGGCTGGAGGTGGTGCTCCGCCTGGAACTGGGCCATCCCGACATAGAGGGCCCCGAAGAGGAGCCCGATGACGATGTAGATGTCAACCGCACCGAAGAGCGACTCCACCTCCACCCTCGACTGCCCGAGGATGCGCCGCAAGATGGCGACGGCCGCCATGGCCAGCATCACGGTGACGATGAACAGGTCCACCGAGCGCAGCACGGGCGCTTTGGTCGCGGCCTGGACGATGCCGACCACGAGCAGGAAGGCCACGACGACCCACGCCACCTTGACCAGC
Organism: Acidimicrobiaceae bacterium; assembly: GCA_003155135.1. Classification (GTDB taxonomy): domain Bacteria; phylum Actinomycetota; class Acidimicrobiia; order Acidimicrobiales; family RAAP-2; genus Bog-515. Next base: position 166,163 of record PMFN01000039.1, read on the forward strand.
ATCGGTCGGGACCTCGAGGTGTGCAGGGCGTAGAGCACGGTCACCGAGACCGGCACCCCGCGCAGCAAGCCGCCCCACTGGATGCTGTTGACCAGCGTGAGGAGGATGTAGTCGCCGATCAGCAGCACGAAGAGCAAGGCGAACCGGTCGCTGTCCCGCCACAGGCCGTCCAGCCACTTCACGACCTATTCGGGCCCCTGCTTCGTCGACTTCGGGGTCGCCGTGCGCTTTCGGTTGCGCCGGGGACGGTCGGCGCCGAGCGCCTCGAGCCGGTCCGCCACGTCGTAGGCGCCCGGGTCGGCCTGCTGGATCCGAAGGAACAGGTCGGTCGCCCTCGGGAAGTCCCCGGCGCGCTCGTAGAGGTCGGCCAGTGCGTACCACTGTCGCAGGTGCCGCTCGGCGGGGTTGCGAAGGGTCTTGGCCGCACCGGCGGTGGCCAGCAATGCAATCGCCCCTTGGAGGTCGCCGCGGTCGGCGAGCGATCCGGCGGCCACGATGCGGGCCTCGGCCAGCACGTCAGGCCCGGGCGAGCGTTGGCGGAGCTCCGACCAGAGGTTGGCGACGAGGCGGGGGTGCCCGAGGGCGCGCTGGCAGTCCATGAGGGCCGGGATGTGCTCGACGTCGTCGCTCAGCGCCCCGTAGGCCTCGAGCTGGCGCACCGCCTCGCGCCACCGGCCCGACCGGTAGGCGGCGAGGCCGGCGAGCTCGCGCACCGCCGCCACGCTCGGGGTCTCCTCCCCCACACTCTTCGCCAGCTTCATGGCCTCGGGAAAGCGGTGCCGGTCGTAGGCCGAGACCGCTTCTTCCATCTTGGTCACGAGGACCTCGCGGTGATGCGCGGTGGCGGTGTCGGCGGCCTTGCGGATGGCCGCAGCCACGTCGGGGGGCAGCGGCCGGGCCTTTGGTGCCGGCCGGCGGCCCTCGGTGGTTCGGTCGGACTGCGCGACACGCCGGACGTCGGCCCATTCGGTCTCGCCATCCTCTCGGACCCACTGGTCGACAGGCTCGGGCGGCATCGTGGAACCGTGCTGGTTGTCGTCGCGGGCGCGGCTGTCCGCGTCGTCCTCCCTCGTGACGGCGCGAGCGCCGCGCCGGGCGACGTTCCCCCACTGTTTGGCCTTGGGCGGGAGCGGCTTCACCTCGTCGAAGCGGGGGCGTTCCCGTGCATCGGGACGCCGACCGTCGCCACGCCCCGATCCGCCATCCCGCGAGCGCGCACCAGAGAAGCGGTCCGACGACGACCCGGGCCGTGGACGACCCGCGCCACCTCGCTCAGAGGACGAGCTGTTGCGTGGCCGACCGGTCGCCGCGCGATCAGGCGGCGGCCCGCTGCGTCGGGGACGCTCACCGTATGCCGGACGGTCGCTCCGCTCCGATGTGCCAGCGCGCTCGTCGCTCGGGCGACGGTTGCCTGTCCCCGACGTGCCGCCCTTCCAGGCCGGTCGTCCCGTCGGCCGGGGCCGGTCGCCTTGGCGTGCGCCGCCGGCGCGGCTGTCGCCCCACTCACCCTCGCGGCGCGTCCGTCCCGCGCCACCCGCCGAAGACGGCCGGCGGTCCTTTGACCATCCGGGGGCGTCACCGCGGCTCCGCGACCCGCCCGTCGAGGTGCCCCCTCGGCGCGCCGCGGAGGGGGGTCGGTCGCCGGATCGCTCAGATCGACGGTCCGGCGCGCCACCGGCGCGGCTCTCGGTGCCGCGTGACCCCGATCGGTTCGCAGAGCCCGGGCGTCCGGACGGGCGGCGATCCTCGCTCGACTCCCCTGGGCGCGGGCGCCGCCGGGGCGCTTCGTCGTCATCGGGCCGCCGTCGGGGCGGCCGGTCGCTGCGGGCGGCGCTCGACGACGGGCGCCCGGTGCCCGAGGAGCGGCGCTGCCCGGAGGATGCGGTGCCGCCGGATCGCGGGGCAGGCCTCCCCGAGGAAGATGCGCTGCGTGGGGTGCTGCGGGGTTTCGGGCCGCGCCGATCGTCGCTGTCTGGGTTGCGGTCCACCGAGGGAGTGTAGTTTGCCCCCCGTTTCGCGTGGACCGACCCCGAGGGCCAGGGGGCTCTTGGCGGCGCGACGCGGCCATGATGGTGCGATGGTCAGCCGCACCGACATCGACACCGAGACCGCCGCCGCTCCGGCCACTTCGCCCGCAGACGCCGGGGCCCCCCGGGCACCGGGCGCGCTCTGGGTCGGGGAGCTCGCCGAGGACTGGAGCGGTGACGCCCGCTATTTCGAGTACACGAGCGCCGCCGACCCCATTGCCGCCGGCTCCATTTCGGCGATCCCGATCGAGACGTTCGCCCCGTCGCTCCACCAACTGAGCGGCACCGGGATCGTCCCCCTCGACCTGTCGGGCGTGCTCGGTATCGACGACGGCCCCGCCACGAGCCCTGGGCTGCTTGCCAGCTTCATCCGCATCCAGGCCGGCGAGCAGGTGTCCACCTCCCCCACTGCGACCTCGGAGCTGTACTACGCGATGGCCGGCTCAGGCTCCACCCGCGTCGATGGCCACGAGATCCGCTGGGCCGAGGGCGACTTCCTCACGCTGCCCGGTGGCCGGCGCAGCACGCACCATGGCACCACCGACACCACGATGTACTGGGTGACCGATGAGCCGCTGCTGCGCTATCTCGGTGTCACGCCTGCCGCAGACCGCTTCTCGACCACCCTCTACCCCGCAGCGCGCGTGCGCAGCGAGCTCGACGCCATCGCCCATGCACCCGACGCCGCCACCCGCAGCCGGGTCTCGGTGCTGCTGGCCAATGCCGCACAGCCCCAGACGCTCACCGCCACTCACGTGCTGTGGGCGATGTTCGGGGTCGTCCCGCCGGGGGCGGTGCAGCGTCCTCACCGTCACCAGTCCGTCGCCGTGGACCTCTGCGTCGGGGCGCAGGAGGGCTGCTACACCTTGCTCGGCCAGCGTCTCGACGGACGGGGCGACATCATCGACCCAATCCGCGTCGACTGGGTCGCAGGCGGCGCGTTCACCACGCCGCCGGGGATGTGGCACTCCCACCACAACGAGTCGGGCGCCAACGCGTGGGTCATTCCGATCCAAGACGCAGGGCTCCAGACCTATCTCAGGTCACTCGACATCCGCTTCGCCCCCGCCGCCACTTGATCGTCGGCGGGCGGCGTCCTGCGGCCTCGCCACCCAACTTTCGATGGCACCCAGCGCTGGCCTCCAGCGCGCGTCCCCCTACAACCGAGCGCGGCATGGTGAATCGGCGTCCGGACGCGATGAAGGCCCCCCACCGAGGTGAAGGGCCTTCATCGAGAAATCCCGGCGGCGTCCTACTCTCCCAGGGGGCCTCCCCCCAAGTACCATCGGCGCTGATGGGCTTAACTGCCGTGTTCGGAATGGGAACGGGTGTTTCCCCACCGCCATGGCCACCGGAAACTGTGCGCTCGTCCGCCACCTGACGCGCCGCAGTGCGGCGTTCATTCGATGGCGGAACGAGGGGGCGGATGTACCGCAACCCCTGAGCGTTCCAGAGCGAGCACGAGCAAGTCTCCAAACCCTCGGCCGATTAGTACCGGTCGGCTGAACACGTTGCCGTGCTTACACCTCCGGCCTATCAACGTGGTCGTCTAGCCACGGGCCTTACCAGGTTAACCCTGTGAGAGATTTAATCTTGAAACGGGCTTCGCACTTAGATGCTTTCAGCGCTTATCCCACCCGTAGGTCGCAAACCAGCCGTGCCCTTGGCAGGACAACTGGCACACGAGAGCTACGTCCGTCCCGGTCCTCTCGTACTAGGGACAGCCTTTCGCAAATCTCTTACGGCTGCATCGGATAGGGACCGAACTGTCTCACGACGTTCTAAACCCAGCTCGCGTACCGCTTTAATGGGCGAACAGCCCAACCCTTGGGACCGGCTTCAGCCCCAGGATGCGACGAGCCGACATCGAGGTGCCAAACCTTCCCGTCGATATGGACTCTTGGGGAAGATGAGCCTGTTATCCCCGGGGTACCTTTTATCCGTTGAGCAACGGCGCTTCCACAAGCAACCGCTGGATCACTATGCCCTGCTTTCGCACCTGCTCGACTTGTAAGTCTCGCAGTCAAGCTCCCTTTTGCCATTGCACTCGACAGCTGATTGCCAACCAGCCTGAGGGAACCTTTGGGCGCCTCCGTTACAATTTAGGAGGCGACCGCCCCAGTCAAACTACCCATCTGACGCTGTCCCTGATCCAGATAATGGACCGAGGTTAGGGGTCCGGCACAAAAAGGGTGGTATTTCAAGGATGTCTCCACACTGGCTAGCGCCAATGCTTCAATGACTCCCACCTATCCTACACAAATTGTACCAAAACACAACATCAAACTGTAGTAAAGGTCCACGGGGTCTTTCCGTCCTGATGCAGCTAACGAGCATCTTTACTCGTAGTTCAATTTCGCCGGGTCTGTGGTTGAGACAGTAGGAAAGTCGTTACGCCATTCGTGCAGGTCGGAACTTACCCGACAAGGAATTTCGCTCGAGTTAGTCCCCATGTCGCCATGGGGCTCGGACCATATCTTCACCTCGAGAGTCGACTCGAGGTGGCTGGCGTATGGCCTCTGAGGATTCCAGGAAATGTGACGGCTGCCGACGATTCATCGTCTGCGACAGCTCCGCTATTCGAATGAGTCCATCTGTTGTCAGATGGGAACCTTCATTCATAAGCCGAACTACTTGCGCAAACTTTGCAAAGTCGGCGTTCTTTGCCGTAATCAGTGGGTGTTCTTCGAAGAACGGGACGATCCGGTCCGACAGGTCCGAAAGCCTCCTCACCGTGAAACGGCTCAGTGCTTCCCGATGATTGTCGTGTCGGTCATTACGACCAACGTGACCACATCCAAAGAACGACTTCAGCAAGTGCATCGCACTCTCGCTCTTCACTCCTTGGACCACCGTGAAGGTCGGTTGGGCTTGCCAACCGAGCCGGCACGTTCGATTCATGAAGATTGGAACGCTGAAGCAGCCCTCGCCGTCGACAAAGCCGACGACCCACTGCGCAAATCCTGGCCTTTCCTGCTGATTGCCCGCACTGGGTGGATTTTCACTTTCCATGACACAACCCTAACTACGGAGTGTGACACGAATGAGTACCACCAGATACTCGGGGTTTCCAGCATATGGCCAGCTGCACTATGCAAGATCACTCTTGCTAGGGGCAGCCCCTGGGCACGTATTCCAGGGGGTCTACCTTAGGACCGTTATAGTTACGGCCGCCGTTTACCGGGGCTTAGGTTCAGAGCTTCGCCCTAGGGCTAACCCTTCCCCGTAACCTTCCGGCACCGGGCAGGCGTCAGAGCGTATACATCGTCTTACGACTTCGCACGCTCCTGTGTTTTTAGTAAACAGTCGCTTTCCCCAATTCACTGCGGCCCCCTCAAGCTCCGGACGCGAAGTCCTTCACCCTATTGGGGCCCTCCTTCTCCCGAAGTTACGGAGGAATTTTGCCGAGTTCCTTAACCACAGTTCTCCCGATCGCCTTGGTATTCTCTACCCGCCCACCTGTGTCGGTTTGGGGTACGGGCACCGTGTCAGCTCGCTAGGAGCTTTTCTAGGCAGCATGGAATCAGTGACTTCGCCTGTGACGGCTCGGCATCGCGTCTCGGGATGATGAGGTCCGGATTTGCCTAGACCTCTCCCTACACGCTTACCCCAGGACAACCAACGCCTGGGCTCACCTATCCTCCTGCGTCCCTCCCTCGCTATCCGCCATGGGGCCGGTCGGTTCGACCCGAAGGTCATCCCCTTAGGATCCCCATCTTGGATTGGGCGCGGACACGGTGGTACTGGAATATCAACCAGTTGTGCATCGACTACGCCTCTCGGCCTCGCCTTAGCTCCCGACTTACCCTGGGTGGATTAGCCTTCCCCAGGAACCCTTGGGCTTACGGCGGAGGGGTTTCTCACCCCTCTCTCGCTACTCATACCAGCATTCTCGCTCGACCACGCTCCACGTCGGTTTCCACCGCCGCTTCTCTGCGAGATCGACGCTCCCCTACCACTCCTGTCATATGACAGAAATCCGTAGCTTCGGCTCTTGACTTGAGCCCCGTTACATTATCCGCGCAGGACCACTCGACCAGTGAGCTATTACGCACTCTTTAAAGGGTGGCTGCTTCTAAGCCAACCTCCTGGCTGTCTGAGCGTTCCCACATCGTTTTCCACTTAGTCAAGAATTTG
>PMFN01000039.1:177326-231730 GCA_003155135.1 Acidimicrobiaceae bacterium
CCAGGCGGTCCACGTCGCGCGCCAGCGCCCACCCATGAGCGAGGAGGTGATGCGCAAGCAGCACCGGCTGCGCCCGCTGGAGATGCGTGTAGCCCGGCAGGTACATGTCCCCTGCCTCACGGGCGCGGTGCAAGAGGACGTCCTGGAGTGCCATGACATCGACGGCGATGGCGGCGAGCGCACGTCTCGACCACAGGCGAAGGTCGGTGGCGATCTGGTCGTTGCGGCTCCGTCCGGTGTGGAGCTTGGCGCCCACGTCACCGGCAAGCTCGGTGACGCGCCTCTCGATGGCGGTGTGGACATCCTCGTCGTCAGGTGCGAATGCGAACGAGCCGGTTGCGAGCTCCTGGCCGACCACGTCGAGTGCACCCAGCAGCTGGTCGACCTCTTCGGGGCTCACGATCCCGTGACGCCCGAGGCCGCGCACGTGGGCCTTCGAGCCGACCAGATCGACCTCGGCCAGTGCGCGGTCGAATGGCAGACTCACCGTGAACTCGGCCACCACCTCGGCCATGCCCTCACCGAACCGGCCTTGCCAGAGTGTCATGCGGGGCGCGCCTCCCCCGAGGCGCCGCCCTGACGGGCAGCCCAGGTCGCCACACCAAGGCCCCAGAGGCGCACGAACCCCTCCGCGTCCTCATGCCGGAACGAGTCGGAGGAGTCGTAGGTGGCGAGATCGTGGTCGTAGAGGCCCACCGGGCTCCGCCGGCCGTGGATGGCCAGGGTCCCGGGGGGCTCGAAGCGCAGGCGCACCTCGCCGGTGACGTGGCGCTGAGACTCGCGTACGAAGGCATCGAGCGAGGCCTTGAGCGGCGAGAACCACATGCCGTCGTAGACAAGCTCGGACCAGCGCGGCTCGAGCCGCGCCTTCTCGTGGTGCAAGTCGCGCTCCAAGGTGAAGTCCTCGAGGTCGGCGTGTGCCGCCAGAAGGGCGAGTGCCGCTGGGCACTCGTAAATCTCGCGGCTCTTGATGCCGACCCGGCGGTTCTCGACCATGTCGAGTCGCCCGAAGCCGGTCGAGCCGGCGATGCGGCCTATCTTCTCGATCAGCTCCGCTGGGTCGAGCGAGATGCCGTCCAGGCCGACCGGCACGCCGGCCTCGAAGCCCACGACCACCTCGATCGGCCCGGTGGCCGTGACCTTTGTCAGCGTGTAGACGTCCGCTGGCGGGTCCGCCCATGGGTCTTCGATGGCGCCGCACTCGATCGCCTTGCCCCAGAGGTTCTCGTCGATCGAGTACAGCTTCGCCTTGCTCTGCCCGATCGGGATGCCCCACTTCAACGCGTAGTCGACGCACTCCTCCCGGCTCAGCCCCCACACGCGCGCTGGGGCAATCACCTCGAGGTCGGGAGCGAGCGAGCGAGTGCCCACTTCGAAGCGGACCTGGTCGTTGCCCTTCCCGGTGCAGCCGTGCGCCACCGCCGTGGCGCCGTGGCGGCGGGCCTCGGCGACCAGGTGGCGGACGATGACCGGGCGCGACAGGGCCGAGACGAGGGGGTACTTGCCCTCGTACCGGGCGTTCGCGGCAATGGCGGGAAGACAGAAGTCCTCGGCCATCTCTGCCCGGGCGTCGATCACCGTCGCCTCGATGGCGCCGGCCACCAGCGCACGCTGGCGGATCGCCTCCCAGTCCTCGCCGCTCGACTCGGCGGACTGGCCGACGTCGACGGCGACGGCGATCACTTCGGCTCCGAGCTCTTGGATCAGCCACCGCACCGCCACCGAGGTGTCCAGGCCACCGCTGTAGGCGAGCACAATCCGCTTTGCCATCTTCATCCTTCCCTCGTTGGCGCTTCGCGCCCATTGGTCATCGGTTGGCCGTCGGTCTCGGTTGGATTGAGGCCCGAGAGGCTGGCCAGGCGGGCCGCCATGGCCGCGCCACCATGCGATTCGGACACCACGGCGAGCACGGTATCGTCGCCGGCGACCGTGCCGAGTAGTCCCTCGAGGCCGCTCCGGTCGAGAGCCGAGCCTACGACATGCGCGCAACCGGGCGGCGTCCGCAGGACCACCAGATTCCCCGACTGTGCGAGCTCGACCGCCCACTCGCCAAGCACACGGCGGAGGTGGTCCTCGGGGGCGATCTGCTGGGTCGGCAGCTCCGGCAGGACGTAGGCGCCCTCGCCACCGGGGAGGCGCACCTTGATGGCCCCGAGCTCTTCGAGGTCGCGCGACACGGTGGTCTGGGTGGCCTCAATCTCCTCGTCGGCGAGGAGCTCGACGAGCTGGCTCTGGCTCGAGACGGGTTGGGCCGCCAAGAGCTTGGCGATCCGGTGCTGGCGCTGGTTCTTGTTCACGGCAGCACCCCTGCCCGCTCTGCGGGCGTGGCCACCAGCCACGCCAGGATGCCGCGCATTGCGGTTCGCCGGTGCGCCGCCTGGCGCCAGACCACGCTGCGCTCGCCGTCGACCACCGACGCAGCGATCTCCTCGCCACGGTGCGCCGGCAGGCAGTGCAGCACGACCGCGCCCTCCCCCGCTGCCTCCAAAAGGGCGTCGTCCACGCAGTACCCCTCGAAAGCCGCCAACCGCTCGAGCGACTCGGCCTCTTGGCCCATCGATGTCCACACATCGGTGTAGATGGCATCGACGCCATCGACGGCCTCGAAGGGGTCCGACAGCGCCTCGACCGAGCCGCTGCGACCCGCGGCACGGGCCGCGTCTTCCAGCCAATCCAAGTCGCCGGGGAGCAGCTGGTAGCCGTCGGGGGCAGCGACTCGCACGTCCATGCCGACCATCACCGCCGCCATGGCCAGCGAGCGGCAGACGTTGTTGGCGTCGCCGACGTAGGCCAGTGAGTGCCCGACGAGCCCATCGCCACCCTTCACGGTGGCGATGGCATCGCGCAGCGTCAGCAGGTCGGCCACCGCCTGGCACGGGTGCGCCCGGTCGCTCAGCAGGTTCACGACCGGCACCTCAGTGCCATCGCCGTCGAGGGCGTCCGCCATACGCTCGAGGGCGCCGTGGTCGAAGACCCTGGCGCAGATGATGCGGTGGTAGGACGCAAGGGTGCGCGCCACGTCTGCTGCCGGCTCCCGCATGTCGAGACCCACCTCGTGGCCCTGGATGTAGACCGGATGGCCCCCGAGGCCGACGACTGCCATCTCGGTCGAGTTTCGGGTCCGGTTGGAGGGCTTCTCGAAGACAAGGGCCACGCCGTTGCCAGCCAGCACGGGCCCGAGCTCGGCGGCCTCGGCCATGGCCAGGATCTGGTCGAGCTCGACAGCGCTCACGTCGTCGAGCTCGAGGAAGTGCCGGCTCATTGCGCACCTGCGCGCTGGAGGCCCTCGAGCGCGGCCGCCACGATGGCGAGGGCCGCATCGATCTGCTCGTTGCCCACGAGGAGCGAGGGGCTGAAGCGCAGCGCATCGGGACGCACGGCGTTGACGAGCAGCCCCGCTTCGAGGCAGGCCGCACTGGCGGCAGCGGCGCCGCCTCCCGTGAGCTGTGCAGCCAGCAGCAGGCCCCGTCCGCGGACCCCGCCGATCGCGTCGAGTGAGCCGAGGCCGTCACGCAACCGTGAGCCGGCGGCCGTGGCCCGGCCGCAGACATCCTCGGCTTCCATCACGCCGAGCGTGGCCCGAACAGCTGCCATGGCAAGGGGCTGGCCACCGAAGGTCGACCCGTGATCGCCCGGGACCATGGCGGCAGCCACCTCGGCACGCGCCCAGCAGGCACCGACCGGCATGCCGTTGCCAAGGGCCTTGGCCATGGTCACCACGTCGGGCTCGAGGTGCTCGTGCTGGAAGGCGAACCACTCGCCGGTGCGCCCGAACCCGGTCTGCACCTCGTCGACCATCAAGAGCGCCCCGTGCTCGGTGCACAGGTCACGCAGGCCGCGCAGGTAGTCCGACGACGGGACCACCACACCGCCCTCACCTTGGATCGCCTCCACCAGGACAGCCGCCACATCAGCGCCCTCCAGGGCCTTGGCCATGGCCTCGAGGTCGTCGAAGGGGACGGCGGGAAAACCAGCCGGCATGGGCTCGAACCCGGTGTGCTTGGCCGCCTGCCCCGTAGCGGCGAGCGCGGCCAGCGTGCGGCCGTGGAACGAGTTCTCCGTCGAGACGACCACGTAGCGGCCCCGACCGGCCCAACGACGGGCCACCTTGATGGCGCACTCGTTTGCCTCGGCGCCCGAGTTGCAGAAGAAGACCTGGCCACCGGCCTGTTCCTCGCCCCCGCCGATCAGCCGGTCGATGGTGGCCGCCACCTCGGGAGCGAGCACGTTGCCGTAGAGGTTCGAGACATGGGTGAGGGTGGCCGCCTGCCGGCTCACCGCTTCGGTGACGGCCGGATGGGCGTGCCCAAGCGAGGTCACCGCCAGGCCGCCGATGAAGTCGAGGTAGCTGCGGCCCTCGGCGTCGAAGAGGACCGATCCCTCGCCGCGCACGAAAGTCACCGGCGGCTCGGGGTACGTCCCCATGAGGAAGCGACGGTCGGTCATGGCTCGACCATCGTGCCCACACCCCCGTCGGTGAACAACTCGAGGAGGAGCGCGTGGGGAACGCGACCGTCGAGGATGTGGGCGCGCACCACGCCACGGCGGACGGCCTGCGCACACGCCTCGACCTTGGGGACCATGCCGCCGGCCGCTCCACCGCTTGCCACGAGATCGTCGAGCGCGACGGCTGTCGCCGTGCGCAGCAGGGAGTCGGGGTCGTCGGCGACGGTGCGCAACCCCGCCACGTCGGTGAGAAAGACGAGCTTCTCGGCGCCGAGTGCCTCGGCGATGGCGCCGGCGACGGTGTCGGCGTTGATGTTGTAGGCCTGCCCGTCCTCGTCGGCCCCGATGGTGGCCACGACCGGGATGAGGCCCTGGGCGAGCAGCCGGCTGAGCAGGATCGGGTCGACCTCGACCACGTCGCCGACGTAGCCGAGCGCCTCGTCACGCTGCCCAGCGGTGATGAGGTTCGCATCCTCGCCGGACAAACCGACGGCGAGCGGCCCGTGCACGTTGATGGCCGAGACGATGTCGCTGTTCACCTTGCCGACGAGCACCATGCGCGCGATGTCCAAGGTGTCGGCGTCGGTGACCCGGAGGCCGTCGCGAAACTCGGCGACCATGCCGAGGCGGTTCATGAGGGCCCCGATCTGCGGCCCTCCCCCGTGGACCACGACCGGCAGCATGCCGACGGACTGCACCAGCACGACGTCTTCTGCGAAGGAGGCAAGGGCGGCCTCGGCATCGTCGGGCGCACCGGCCAGGGCGTTGCCTCCGTACTTGACGACGACGATCTTGCCGGAGAAGCGCCGAATGTAAGGCAACGCCTCGACGAGAAGCGCCGCGACATCGGCCGGAGAGGTCGTGGTGGTGTGCGCGCTCACGAGGTCGTCCGGTTCTCGTCGAGGTAGCCGTAGCCGAGATCACACGTGAGCACCACGCCCGATCCTGCGCCCAACCCGAGGTCGCAACGAAGCTCGATGTGGCGGCCCGCCATGTGCTCGGCAACCGCCCGGGCATCGTGGTCGACGCCCACGCCGTTGGCCGCCACCACCACCCCGCCGTAGGCGATCTCGACCAAGTCGGGGTCAAAGGCCACGCCTGCGCAGCCGAGCTCGCTGACCACGCGCCCCCAGTAGGGGTCTTCACCGTTGAACGAGCACTTGACCAGCAGGGACCCGGCGACCTGGCGGGCGGCCCTGTGGGCCTCGTCGTCGGTGCGCGCACCGACCACCTTCACATGGACCACCTTGGTGGCGCCTTCTGCGTCCTCGGCCATCTGTGCGGCGAGAGTGCCGCACGCCTCGCGCATCGCCGCACCGAGCTGGCGGGGGTCGACAGGGCCGGCACGTCCGCTCGCGAGCACGATCACCGTGTCGTTCGTCGACGTCGCGCCGTCGACGATGAGGGAGTTGAACGACGGCCCGACGGCGGCGGTCAAGAGCTCGTGCAACGTCGCTCCGTCGCAGGCGGCGTCGGTGGTGAGCACAGCGAGCATGGTCGCCATGTTGGGGGCGAGCATGGCTGCACCCTTGGCCATGGCGCCGACCGAGAAGCCCTTCGCCTCGACGAGTGCCTCCTTGTGGAAGGTATCGGTGGTCAGCATCGCCTGGGCGGCCTGTTCGCCTGCAGCGTGCTCAGCGCTGCGCGAGGCAATCACCGCGGCGACTGCCGGCTCTACCTGGGCCAAGGGGAACGGGATGCCGATGAGGCCGGTCTGGCAGATGAGGATCTCGCTCTGCCGCGCACCGACTTCATGCGCTGCCAACTGGCATAGGCGTTCGGCGGCCACGACCCCGGCGGCACCAGTTGCCGCATTGGCGTTGCCTGACGTGAGGACGACGCCGGCGGCCCGCCCAGCAGTCGCCGACAGGTGGGCCTTGCTGACCCGCACGGGAGCAGCCGCAGCCAGGTTGGCCGTGAAGACCGCGGCGGCGGCGATCGGGCTGCCGTCGTCGCTGCCAATGAAGGCGAGGTCGGCGACACCCTCGGCTTTGATACCGACCGCTCCCCCGGCTGCGACGAACCCCGCCGGGGCGACTACCGACATCGCCGACTCCCTTTGGCGATCGGCCCCCAGATCACGGCCACATCCCGGCAATCGGCAACCCCGTCGACTCCTTCAGGCCGAGCGAGAGGTTGGCGCACTGGATCGCCTGGCCTGCTGCACCTTTGACCAGGTTGTCGATGGCGCAGAGTGCCAGCACCCATCCCGTGCGGGGATCGACCCGCACAGTCACGTGAGCGCAGTTCGAGCCTGCGGTCGCCTTCGTCGACGGGACGTCGGCGGTGACGACGATGAAAGTCTCCGCGTCATAGGCATCGTGGAGCACCGCCAGAGCGTCGTCGGTGCTGGGAAGCGTCGTCGCACTGGCTGGCCGGGCGTAGCAGGTCGCCAGGATCCCACGCACCATCGGCGCGAGGTGGGGTGTGAACAGTGCACTCACCCCCAGGTTCTGCTCGATCTCGGCGGTGTGGCGGTGGTTGAGCAGCCCGTAGGCAGTGAAGTTCTCGTCGACCTGGCCGAATTGCAGGTGCTCACTCGTACCGCGACCTGCACCTGAGATGCCGCTCGCCGCATCGACCACGATGCGGTCTCGCTCGACCAGCCCGGCAGACACGAGCGGCGCCAAGGCGATGGTGGCGGCCGTCGGGTAGCACCCGGCCGCGGCGATGAGGGGGGCACCGGCGAGCTCGGCCCGGGTCAGCTCGGGGAGCCCGTAGACGAACCGGTCCAGGTACGACGGCTCCTGGTGCTCATCCCCGTACCAGGTGGCGTATGCCCCGGCCGTCGTCAGCCGGAAGTCGGCGGCCAGGTCGACGAACGTACCGATGCGCCCGTCGAGGTCGGCGATGAACTGCTGGGACTGGCCGTGGGGCAGCGCCGAGAAGACCAGGTCGAGACCATCGAGCCCGTCGATGCCGGCTGGCGAGAACTCGAGATCTGGGTAGGCGCCGCTAAGCGACGGGGTGTGCTCGGCCACCCGTTGGCCCGCCCCGCCTCCGGCGGTGGCCACCGCGACGTCGAAGTCCGGGTGCGCAGCGCACAGCCGAAGCAGCTCGACTCCCGCATAGCCCGATGCCCCCAGCACGCCGACCTTCATGGCGCAACTCTATACGGGACCCTGCATACTCATGCAACCCGACCTTTGGCGTCCCGTTCGGAGCGATCCGCCATTGTCGGTTAGAAGTAGGGAGTGTCGCGGCGTGGTTGGATCCTGTTTGCGGCGATGTCCGTCATCTGGGGCACGCCGTACCTGCTGATCCGCATCGCCGTGCGCGAGGTCTCCCCCGCCACCCTCATCTTCTTGCGTTGTGCGCCGGCCGCCCTGCTCCTGCTGCCGCTCGCCATCCACCGAAAGGCCCTGGGCGACCTGCTGCGCCGCTGGCGCTGGATCGTCGCCTACACGGTCGCCGAGCTGGCGATCCCGTGGCTCTTCGTGGGGCGCGCCGAAGTGCACCTGACAAGCTCGTTCACCGGGCTGCTCATCGCGTCGGTGCCCTTGTGGGGGGCGATCATCTACCGGATCCTCGGCTACGACCGCTTCGACGGCAAGCGGATCATGGGGTTGCTCGTCGGCTTCGCCGGAGTCGTCGCACTCGTGGGCACCAACCTCCATTCGACGGACCTGGGGGCGGTGGTCGAGGTCGTCATCCCGACGATCGGCTATGCCATCGGGCCATTGATCATCTCCCGAAAGCTCGGCGACCTTCCCGGCCTCGGCGTGATCTTCGCGTCGCTGGTGCTCGCCTCGATCTTCTACGCCCCCTACGCCGTCACCCACATGCCCTCGCACGTCTCGCTCGAGGTGGCACTGGCGGTGGTCGGGCTCGCCGTGGTCTGCACGGCTCTCGCCTTCGTCCTTTTCTTCGAGCTCATCGTCGAGGTCGGCCCGGCTCGCAGCACGGTGATCACGTACATCAACCCGGCGGTGGCCATCCTCCTCGGCGTCGTGCTCTTGGGCGAGCCGTTCACCGTCGGGATCGCCATCGGCTTCCCACTCATCCTCCTCGGCTCGTGGATGGCCACGTCGACGCCGGCTCCCGAAACGAGCGAGTTGGCCGCCGAGCCCCCGGCCAGCTGAGCGGGCTGAGGCTGCTCGCCCCGCGACAACGAGACGAGCCGTGTCAGCTGTGCCGGCTCACTCTGCGTCGGCGTTCTTTCTGGGTCGACCTCGTCTTCGCATCGGGCCAGCGGACGGACTTCGCCCCGCGTCGCTCAGCGCCCGTCGCAGGACGAACTCGATCTGCGCGTTGGTGCTGCGCAGTTCGTCGGCGGCCCATCGGGCCAGTGCGTCGTGCACGGAAGGGTCAAGCCGCAAGAGGATGCTCTTGCGCTCGGACAGGGGGACCTTGGACACGCGCTACTGGTACAGCGACCCGGTGTTGACGATCGGTTGCGTCCCGCGGTCGCCGCACAGCACGACGAGGAGGTTCGAGACCATCGCCGCCTTTCGTTCTTCGTCGAGTTCGACGATGCCCTCCTCGGCGAGACGCGCCAGCGCCATCTGGACCATCCCGACCGCACCATCGACGATGCGGGTCCGGGCAGCGATGACGGCGCCCGCCTGCTGGCGCTGAAGCATCACCTGGGCGATCTCGGGCGCATAGGACAGGCGCGTGATCCTCGCCTCGATGACGTCGACACCAGCAGGGGCGACCCGCACTGCAATCTCGGTAGCCAATTGGACTGCGACCTCGTCGGTGTGATCGCGCAGGGAGAGGATCTCGGTGCTGGTGTTGTCGTAGGGGTGGACGTTGGCGATATGCCGAAGAGCCGTCTCGCTTTGGATGTCGACAAAGGCGACGAAGTCGTCGACGCCGTAGGTCGCCCGTGCGCTGTCACGCACCTGCCAGACGACGACGGCAGCGATCTCGATCGGATTGCCGTCAGCGTCGTTCACCTTGACGGTCGGCGTCTCCTTGTTGCGGATCCGCACCGACACGCGCCGGCGGACGGCAAAGGGATTGACCCACCGCAAGCCCGTGGTGCGCACCGTCCCGCGGTAGCCACCAAAGAGCTGGATGACGCGGGCCTGTCCCGGGGTGACGGCGGTCAGCCCGACGCAGCCGAGGCTCCCGACCACGAGGAGGGCGATTCCCCCCCAGATGGCGGCGTGGCCGCCGACCTTGATCAAGGCGATGCCGGCGATGAGGGCAACCAGGGCAAGGGCCAGGACAAGGAATCCCGACGCTGATCGCAACTCCCGCTCCTCGATCGAGGCCGCTGGCTTGATGGAGCCAATTTCGCCTTGCGTCGACACCTGCATGCGATGACCTCCCCCGTGACTCCGGCGCATGAGAAGGACTCGACGCCTATCAAAGTGATATCACTTTTCCAGGGGTCTGTAAAATGCCGGTCCCTCCGGTCACCACCCCTGCAGCCAATCCCGGACCCCCGGACCCATCCCCGGACGGGCTGCCAGCCCGCACACCCTGGGCCGGCGGGGTTAGCGTCGATCGATGCCAGATCCCCTCTCCTACGTTCGCACCAATGCAGCGGCTTGGGATGCGCGACGCGAGGAGCAACTCGTCACGGCGCGCCGAGGATGGACCGCGGCGGAGCCGACATGGGGCATCTTCGGGATACCCGAGCGTGACGTCCATCTCTTCCCAGACGCACTCGAGCGGGCCCGGGTGGTCGAGCTCGGGTGCGGGACCGCGTACGTCTCGGCTTGGTTGGCTCGACGAGGTGCGCGGCCTATCGGTGTGGACCCCTCCGCCGGTCAGCTGGGCATCGCGCGCCAGTGCCAAGATGAGTTCGCCGTGGCGTTCCCACTTCTGTGTGCGGCAGGCGAAGAGGTACCGCTCGTCAGTTCAGCATTCGACCTCGTGATCAGTGAGTACGGCGCTGCCATCTGGGCGGACCCGCTCCGCTGGATACCCGAAGCGGCACGGCTGCTCCGCCCCGGTGGAGAGCTCGTCTTCCTCGGCAACAGCACCCTTTTGATGCTCTGCGTCCCCGACAAGGACGGGTTCCCGGCGACTGCCGAGCTGCGCCGTCAGCAGTTCGGCATGCACCGCTTCGAGTGGCCGGACGATCCGACGGTCGAGTTCCACCTCGGCCACGGCGACTGGATCAGGCTGCTCCGGTTGAGCGGTTTCGAGGTCGTCGACCTCATCGAGCTTCGCCCGGCTCCGGGGTCGCGCTCCCCGTACCCGTTCGTCGACGAAGCCTGGGCGAGGCGCTGGCCCTGCGAGGAGGTCTGGCGCGCCCGGCGCGTCTAGGTCTTTCGCTCTCGCCGACGGTTTGTCGGTCACCCGCTCGACTGCAGTCCAGCAGGCGCTCAGCCAGATGACGGCAGCGTTTTCTGCCAGAACACACCATCGCCGTCGCACACCGCGCCGAACTCCTCGTTGACAGCGATCATCGGTTCGTTGGAGGCGGCGTTCCAGGTCACGATGTCCCGGGTCTCGGACGGGTCGATGGTGCGGAGGTTGGCCACCTTGACGAGGATGCCGAGTCGGCGGCCGCGGTGCTCGGGCAGCACAAGCGTTGCCCATTGGTAGGCGCGCTCGGGCCGCGAGGGCACCGTGATGACGGTGTACGCCACGAGATGGCCGCTCTCGAGGTGGCGGGCGGCAGCGAAGTGGCGGCGTCGTCCCATGGCGAGAACGAGAGCATCGTGGGCCCGGGCCCGCTCGGTGCTCCAGGCCTCCTCGTGGAAGTCAATGTCGTCGACTGGCACGTCGGTGGACATCCGGCGCTCAAGCTCGACCAGGTCCTCGAGGTCCGCCTCGGGCCAGCTGCCCTGCCACGCCTCAATGCGGTAGGCGGCAGCCAGTGGGGAGCAGCGCGCCTCGAGGTCGTCGAGGCGCGCTCGATCGACTGGGAGATGGATGCTGCGGCGCTGTTCGACTTGGGCCGCGTGGTAGCCGAGCGCCTCCGCGAAACGACGGCCGGGCGAGGTCCCCGCCTGCGCCGGCGGCTCGGCCTGGAAGCACAGGACGGTCGTGCGTCCCTCGGCCCGCGCCACAGACTCGGCCGCAACCGCGAGCTCCCGGCCGATGCCGCGGCGCCGATGGATGGGAAGGACGTCAAGCTCGATCTCGGCGAGGTGCGGGTTGTCGACGGTATTCACGATGACCGCGGCCGCCCCCACGGGTTCCGCATGGTTGGTCGTGGCCAGCAGCAGGATGGTCCGCTTGCCCGCCGCCACGTCGAGCGCCATGGCCCGTCGTTCGTCGTGGAACCATCCCGGCTCACCCGGGAACTCATGGCGGTAGGACGCCTGTGTGACCGAGAACCATGCGTCGAAGTCGTCGGCTTGGTCGGGCCTGATCACTCCGACCGGCATGGGACCTGCTTAGCGCAGCACCGCGCCAATGGGGCGCGCTGCGTCGATGCAGGCCCGTCGCAGCTGCCCTACCTCTGCATCGGTGAGCGTGTGGTCCATGGCGCAGAAGCGCAGCCGCACCGCCAGGCTCCGGCTGCCTTCGGGCACGCCCTGACCCCGGAACACGTCGAACAGCTCAGCCGACGCGAGCAGCTCGCCTCCCGCGTTGCGCATCGTCGCAAGCAACGCTGCGGCAGGCACCGGATCGTCGAGAACGAACGCGAGGTCGATATCCGAGGAGGGGAAGCGACTGAGCGGCCTCGAGGACTCGTTGGCGCGCGCGACGACAGCCGGATCGACGAAGCGGCCGAAGTCGAGCTCCAGCCAGCCGACGCGTCGCAGACCGGGCGAACCGCCGTCTTCGAGCCCGACGGCGGAGAGGACGGCAGGATCGATCTCGCCGACGCTGCCCACCACTATCGCGGACGGTTCGGCAACCAGCCACGCCGAGCGAGTGGGGTGGAGACCGGGCGCAGGACCGGCTGTGCCCTCGAGGTCGCTCGACCCGGGCGCCACGAGTGCGACGCCGCGCATGCGCAAGGCGGTCTCGACCACACCCCAGGCGGCCACCGCGTGGCGGGCGTCGTCGTTCTCGAGAGCGAAGACCACAGAGGCGAGCTCGCGCTCGTCGGGCACGACGGTGAGCTCGGCGCCGCCCGAGCCGCTGCGAGCCTGGTGGCCGCCGGTCACGTCCGGGTGCGAGAACACCGTGCCGATCTCGAAGAGCCGAACGCTCGCTTGCCGGCGGTCCTGGTTGTAGGCGAGTGCGTGGAGGAGCCCCGGCAGCTGCGATCGTCGCAACCACGCCTCTTCAGCTGAGAGGGAGTTCGCCACACGAATGGCGGGGCCTTCGAGGCCAATCAGCCGGTGGTCCTCGTCGGACACGAAGGTCGGCGTCCACGCCTCACTCGCCCCGAGCCCGGCCAGCACTTGGCGCAGCAATCGCCGCTGACGCTGCCGCTCGGTGAGGCCGCCGACGGCCGGCCACGCTGGCTGGCGGCGATCGAGGCGCGCGTAGCCGTAGGCCCGGCCGATCTCCTCGGTGATGTCGGCGATGCCGTGTGGTGCCGGCCGGATGTCCGGGCGGTTGGTGGGCACCGTCACGAGCACCGTGCCGTGGGTGGGCTCGGCGCCGAAGCCCATTGGCTCGAGGAGGGAGGCCACCTGGTCGCCACTGAGCGATGTGCCGAGAAGGACGTTGACCCGGGCGAGGGGGACGAGGACCTGGATCGGCTCGGGCACGTGCGAGCGGACGTCGAGCGTGCCCCTCGCCGTGCGAGCGCCGTGCGAGGTGAGCGCCACCAACTCGCAGAACCGCTCGACGGCCCGGTCGATGCCCCAGGGATCGGCCCCTCGCTCGAAGCGGGCCGAGGCCTCGCTCCGCAGCCCGAGGCGCTTGGAGGTCCTGGCGATGGCCATCGGGGTGAAGTACGCCGCTTCGAGCAACACCGTCGAGGTTCCCTCGCCGATCTCGGAGGACTCGCCGCCCATCACCCCAGCGATGCCGATGACCGTGTCGTTCGTGTCGCAAATGACGCAGTCGACCCCGGTATCGCCGAGTCCGCGGCCCGGCGTCCCGAGGATGCGCTCCACGCCGTCGAGGGTGACCAGCGCCTCGCCCGGACGCGCTTGGCGGACGATGAGCCCGGGGGTCGGCAGCTTGTCCGCGTCGTAGGGGTGGGTGGGCTGGCCGAGTTCGAGCATCACATAGTTCGACGCGTCGACGACGTTGTTGATCGAGCGCATGCCGGCGAGGGCGAGACGTCGGGCCATCCAGCGCGGGGAGGGGCCGATGGTGACGTCTTCGAGGACGCGCACGACGAGCCTCGGGCACAACTCGGGTGCGTCGACCCGGGCGGTGGCGATGTCGGCCAAAGCCGTCGAACCCTCCGGCCCGGGCGCAGGGGTGGGCAGTGTGAACGAGAGGCCGAGGCGAGCAGCGAGGTCACGGGCCACGCCCGCCATCGACCATGCGTCGGGCCGGTTGCCCTCGACAGTGATGTCGAAGACCACGTCTCGCTCGATGCCCATCGCCTCGGTGAGCGGCTGGCCCGGCCCGGCCCCTTCGATGTCGGTGAGGAGCAGGAGCCCGTCAGCGTCATCGTCGATACCGAGCTCGCGCCCCGAACACAGCATGCCGTTCGAGGTGACGCCCCCCATCTTGCGCATCGAGATGGCAAAGCCACCGGGCAGCACGGCGCCGACGGGTGCGAGGGGGACGAGGTCGTCGACGGCGAAGTTGGTGGCACCGCAGACGATCTCGACCGGGTCGGCGCCGGCATCGACGAGCACTCGCCGGATGCGGTCCTTTCCCTCGATCGCCGAGATCTCCGTCACGCGCGCCACGACGATGTCGTCGAGGCGCTCGCCGATGACCTCGACCCCTTCGACCACGAGGCCGAGGTCGTCGAGGGCGGCCGCGAGCTCCTTCGGGTCCCCCTCGAAAGGGGCGAAGTCACGGAGCCAGGAAAGCGGTGCTCGCACGGTGGGTCCTCGGGTCGTCTCGGGTCAGAACTGCTCGAGAAAGCGGATGTCGTTCTCGATCAGGACGCGCATGTCGGCGATGCCGTGGCGCATCTGGGCGCAACGGTCGATGCCGAAGCCGAAGGCAAAGCCGCTGAACTGCTCCGGGTCGATGCCCACCGCCTCGAAGACCGCGGGGTCGACCATGCCGCAGCCGCCGAGCTCGATCCAGCCGGTGCCCGAGCAGGTCCGACAGCCCGCGCCGCGACAGATCGTGCAGGTGATCTCGAACTCGGCGGAGGGCTCGGTGAAGGGGAAGTAGGCCGGGCGCAGCCGCGAGTGGATGTCGGGCCCGAAGTAGGCGGATGTGAACGTCTCGATGGTGCCGGCGAGGTCGGCGAAGGTGATCCCGCGGTCGACGACCAGGCCCTCGATCTGGTGGAAGACGGCCAGATGGCGTGCGTCGGGCGTGTCGCGCCGGAAGCAGCGGCCGGGCATCACCGCGTGGATCGGCAGCCGGGCGGCGGCCACGGCCTCTTCCATGAGATGGATCTGCACCGGCGAGGTGTGCGTGCGCAGCACTACCGTCTCGGGCTCGCCCAGGTCGAGGTAGAAGGTGTCGTACATGCCGCGCGCCGGATGGGCGGGCGGGATGTTGAGCGCCTCGAAGTTGTACCAGTCCGTCTCGGCCTCGGGTCCTTCGGCGACCACGAACCCCATGGCGACGAACACGTCCTCGAGGGCGTCGCGGGTCTGGGTCACGAGGTGCAGGTGCCCACGTCCGAGCGAGGAGAGCACCTGGCTGGCCACCACCTCAGTCAGATCGAGGCGGTCATCGGCCAGGAGGGCCGCCCGCTCCACCGCTGCCAGTTCCCTGCTGCGCTCCTCGAGCGCTCCTTCGATCCGGTGCTGGACCTCTTGGAGCACCGCGCCGGCCTCGCGCCGCTCCTCGGGGGGGAGCCCACCGAGGCCCTGCTTGGCGGCCTTCAGTGCCGAGCGCTTGCCGAGCAGCGCCTGTTCGACGGCCGTCAGCTGCTCTGTGGACGAGGCTCCCGCGATCTGCGCGCGGGCGCTCGCCTCGAGCTCAGCATGGTCGAGGGTGCCGGCGGTGCTCATGAGCCGGGCTCCGCCTCGGTGGTGGGTGCGCTGGACACGGCAGGCATCGTAGAACTTGGCGGCGGCGCCTCTGGTACGGCGCCGTGCCGGCGCTGGCGTAGTGCCTCGAAGCTCAGCACCGACGCGGCCACCGCGACGTTCAACGACTCGGCCCGACCGGCCATCGGGATCACCGTCTCGTGGTCGAGGCGCGCCAGCGCCTCGACCGGCAGACCGGCGGCCTCGTTGCCGAGGACGAGGGCGAAGGGCTGCGACCAGTCGAACTCCGTGTAGTCGGTGCCCTCGCGCACCGAGGTGCCGACGCTGCCCAGTCCGGCGAGCGCGACCACGGCGAGTGCCTCGTCGAGGGTCTGTGCCACCGCCACGGGCACGTGGAACAGAGAGCCCGCCGAGGACCGGACCGTCTTCGGGTTATAGAGATCGACCGTGGTGCCGGCGAAGACCACGGCTGACGCCCCGGCGGCGTCGGCGCTGCGCACGATGGTGCCGGCGTTGCCCGGATCCCGGACATCGGCGAGCACCAGCACGAAAGTGCCGAGGTCGAGCGCTGCGAGAGGTCTGTCCACCATCGCCACGATGGAGACGACCGGCTGGGGAGTGACCGTGTCGGCCGCACGGGCCAACACACCGGGCAGGAGAGTGAAGACCCGGGCGCCCGCCGCGAGGGCGGCGGCGAGCAGCTCATCGAGGAAACGGTCGGGGCCGGCCTCGGCGTCGACATAGACCGATTCGACCGCCACGCCCGCCTCGAGGGCGCAGCGCAGCAACTCGGGCCCTTCGGCGACGAAGACGCGTTCGGTCCAGCGGGTGGCGCGCTTTTGCAGCAGTCGACGCAGGCGCCGGACCCGTTGGTGCGAGTAGGCGAGCCCCTGGCTCAGGAAGCGGCCTCTGCCGATGCTGGTGCGGCGGCGAGTGCCGCCGACGCGACCTCCACCAGCGCACCGAAGGCGTCGGCGTCAGAGACCGCGAGGTCGGCGAGCACCTTGCGGTCGACTTCGACGCCGGCGAGGTGTAGCCCGTTGATGAAGCGGCTGTAGCTCATGTCGTGCTGGCGGGCCGCCGCATTGATCCGCTGGATCCAGAGCTTGCGGAAGTCACCCTTGCGGGCGCGCCGGTCACGGTAGGCATACTGCATCGAGTGCAGCACCTGCTCGTTGGCGGCTCGGTACGTCCGGCTCTTGTTGCCGTAGTAGCCCTTGGCTTGCTCGAGAACGGCGCGATGGTGCTTGCGGGCGTGGACTGAACGCTTCACACGGGCCATGTCACGGGTTTCCTCTCATCGTGGTGGGGTGGGCGGGCCGCAGATGCGGCCCGGGCTTTCGCGCGGAGGCTCGGTGGCCTCCGTCGGGTCTCAGATGCCGAGCATCCTTCGCACGGTCTTCTCTTCGGTCTTCGAGATGTCCGTCTCGCGTCCGAGCCGCCGCTTGCGGGTGGCCGACTTGTGCTCGAGCAGGTGCGAGCGGAAGGCCTTGCGGCGGCGCAGGCGACCGGTGCCGGTCACCTTGATGCGCTTTTGGGCGCCTTTGTCGGTCTTCATCTTGGGCATGTCGTCATCCTTCTTCGGTGGTGCCGGCCTCTGCGGGCGCTGGGGGCGCCTCGCTCTGCTGGTCGATTGTCGTTGCTGGGGCCGGAGGAGCCTCGGGTGCTCCGTCAGTGGCGTCGCCGTGGCCCTCCTCCTTGGCCTTGGAAGCTGCTGCCTGCTTGGCCCGCTTGTCGGGGGCGAGCACCATGACCATGTTGCGGCCGTCGAGCCTGGCTTCGGACTCGACCTTGGCCACGCCCTCGGTCTTCTCGGCGATCCGGTCGAGGATCCGCTTTCCGAGCTCGGGGTGGTAGACCTCGCGGCCTCGGAACATGATCGTGACCTTGACCTTGTGGCCCTCATCGAGGAACTTGCCGACCTGACGGGTCTTGGTGTCGAAGTCGCCCGGGCCGATCTTCGGCCGGTACTTCATCTCCTTGATCCCGACGTGCACGGTCTTGCGCCGCGATTCCTTGGCGCGCTGGGCCTCGTCGAACTTGAACTTTCCGTAGTCCATGATCCGGCACACCGGCGGGTTGGCGTTGGGCGCCACCTCTACCAGGTCGAGATCGAGACTTCTGGCAATCGTGAGGGCCTCGGGGAGCGGTTTGATCCCGAGCTGCTGACCGTCGGGGTCGACGAGTCGCACTTCTCGGGCACGGATCCTGTCATTGATCCGGTGCTCACCAGTGGTGGCGGTGACTATGCGGCATCACTCCTCTTGGTCGGGTCCGCGGTCTTTCCGCGGGCCGTACGATGAAGCGGAGCCACGAAGGGCCAAGCCCGTTCGGTGCCACATCGACCCGGCGCACGCGTGAACGACCGTAGAGGTCGTGGTGGCCGGGTGGAGGCGGCCCGAGGGCGGCCCCGCTTCTGTCATTGGAAGTGCCTAGGCTACCAGCATGAGCAGCTTGTGGACACCCTCGGGCGAGCACCCGGTCGACGACGAGGCACCCGGGTCCCCCGATGGAGGCCCGCTCGGGCCCGAGAGCGAAGAGCAGGCGGCCCTCGAGGTCGAAGAGCTCCGTCGCCAGCTGGCGGCCACTCCGGCCAGCGTCGTCATCGCCAACCACTGCTACGGCCTCTTCGAGTTGGCCGCTGTCTACCTGTCCCAGATGCCCCCGGTCCTCGACGAGGCCAAGGTGGCCATCGACGCGCTCGGCGCCCTGGTCGAGGGCCTCGGGCCTCGTCTCGGTGACGTGGAGCCCCAGCTGCGCGATGCGCTCGCCCAGGTCCGCCTCGCCTTCGTCGAGCTCGACGCCATCGAGCGTGCACGAGACGACCCCGACGGCCCGACCCCGCCGAACGGCGCGGAGGTCACTCCCGGGGCCTGAGGCCTGCGTGGCCCGGGGCCACGAACCGTGCCTCGAGGAGGCCCAGGTGCCCGGCGGCCAGCTCGAAGACCACGGCGGTGCCCGCATCGATGGTGCGTGAGCCCCCCGCGATGGCGGTGCAGTGGAACGGCCACTCCTGGCCCGCCTCGTCGATGAGCGTCCCGAGCCCGCGGTCGGCGTCATAGGCGCTGATCGAGCCGCTCGCCAAGTGGCGCCCTTGGGGGGCCGATGCGTTCGGGCTGCTCGCGACGGGCACGGCGCTGCTCAGTGGACGATCTTGGAGAGTGCGAGTTCCAAGATGTCGCTGGCGCCGCGGTCCTTCAGCGCCGGGATGAGGGTGTTGATGTCGGACTTGGGCACCACCGTCTCGACGGCATAGCCCCCGCCGCCGGAGAGCTCAGAGACAGTGGGCGAGCGCAGCGCGGGCAAGAGCTCGATCACCGAGGCCAGACCGTCGCGCGCCACGTTGAGCTTGACCAACACCTTCTCGCGAGCCTCCAAGGTGCCGAGGAGCAGGGTCAGGAGCTGGCCCATGGCGTGGCGCTTCTCGGGGTCGGCGGCGGCCGAAGGGTTGGCGATGAGCTCGGTGTGCGAGACGAGGAGCGTCTCGATGACCCGCAGGCCCGCCGCGTGCAGCGCCCGGCCGGTCTCGGTGATCTCGACGACGCAGTCAGCGATATCAGGCACCTTCGCCTCGGTGGCGCCGTAGGAGAGCGCAACGTCGGCATCGATGCCCTGGGCGACGAGCGATCGACGGGTCAGCTCGGGGTACTCGGTCGAGACGCGCAGGGTGCCTCGGTGCTCGGCCAGGTCTGCGAGGGTCCGATACGGCGACGCTTCCGCCACCGCCAGCACCACCCGGATGGGGTTCGAGGTCGCCTTCGAGTACTCGAGCTGGCCGAGCGACACCACGTCCGCCCCGCGCTCTTCGATCCAGTCGCGCCCGGTGATGCCGATGTCGAATAGCCCGTCGGCCACGTAGACCGGGATCTCCTGGGGCCGGAGAATGCGCACCTCATCGACGCGCGGGTCGGCGATGGATGCCCGGTAGTCGACGTCCGACGAGCGAGAAACGGCCAGGTCGGCGGCGGCGAACAGCTCGAGGGTGGCGCGCTCGAGCGAACCTTTGGGCAGCACCAGGCGCAACATGGCCTAGATCATTCCAGACTGCGCGCGGCCCGGCGGCGGAACTCAGCCCAAGAGCGGCGACGAGCGGAGCAGCCGGCACATCTCGACCGCCGTCAAGGCGGCCTCGCGGCCCTTGTTGGCATCCCCGGGCTCGGAGCGCTCGAGGGCCTGGTCCACGGTGTCGGTGGTGAGGACCCCGAAGACGACTGGCAGGCCGGTGTCGAGTGCGACTCGAGCGATGCCCGCAGCGCACTGGCCGGCCACGAAGTCGTAGTGGCCGGTGTCGCCCCGGATCACCGCACCGAGGCAGATCACCGCGTCGATGCGTCCCGAGCGGGCCAGTGCCGAGGCCACGAGCGGCAGCTCGAAGGCACCCGGCGCCCAGGCGAGCGTCACGTCGGAGGCATCGACCCCCGCTCCGTGGAGGCCGTCCAGCACGCCGTCAAGCAGCCGCGATGTGATGCCCCCGTTGAAAAGTGCCGCCGCCACGCCGACGCGCAACCCCCGCCCGTCCTGGTCGCCCTGGAGCGACTTGCCGACCCGGGTGGCGACCGCCTCCAGCGTGCCGGGCGCGAGCAGGCTGTGCTCATCGGACGTCATCGAGGCCCTCCAAGAGGTGTCCCATGCGCTCGCGCTTGGTGCGGAGGTACTCGATGTTCTCGGGGTTGGGCGAGGACTCGAGCGGCACGCGCTCGGTGATGTCGAGGCCGAAGCCCTCGAGGCCGCCGTACTTGACCGGGTTGTTGGTCATGAGCCGCATGGTGCTCACCCCGAGGTCGACGAGCATCTGGGCACCGATGCCGTACTCGCGGCTGTCGACGGGGAGCCCGAGCTCCAGGTTGGCGTCGACGGTGTCGGCCCCCTCTTCTTGGAGCCGGTAGGCGCGGATCTTGTGTGCGAGGCCGATGCCGCGACCCTCGTGGCCCCGGAGGTAGACGAGCACGCCACGGCCCTCCTTGGCGATGAGGTCGAGGGCGGCGTGCAGCTGGGGACCGCAGTCGCAGCGCAGCGACCCGAAGACGTCACCGGTCAGGCACTCCGAGTGCACGCGCACCAGCACGTTGTCGTGGCCGGCTACGTCGCCCATCACGAAGGCGAGGTGCTGCTCACCGTCGAGGACCGACTCGTAAACGTGGGCGGTGAACTCCGCCCCGTCGGTCGGGATGCGCGCCTGGCCCACGCGCCGGACGAGCTTCTCGTTGCGGCGCCGGTAGCGGATCAGGTCGGCGATCGAGATGAACGGGAGCCCGTGCCCCTCGGCGAAACGGGCCAGCTCGGGGAGCCGGGCCATCTCGGCCTTGTCCTCGGTCACGATCTCGCAGAGCACGCCGGCGGGGGTGAGGCCCGCCGCCCGGGCCAGGTCGACGGTTGCCTCGGTGTGGCCGGCCCGCTTCAGCACCCCGCCCTGCCGGTAGCGGAGCGGGAAGATGTGCCCCGGCCGATTGAGGTCCGTCGGGCGCGTCACCGGGTCGATCAACGCGGCAATCGTCGACGAGCGGTCGGCGGCCGAGATGCCGGTCGTGGTGCCGTGCCGGTAGTCCACGCTGACCGTGAACGCCGTGCGCTGGGCCTCGGTGTTGGCGTTGACCATGAGGGGCAGGTCGAGCTGGTCGGCGCGCTCGTTGGTGAGCGGGACGCAGATCACCCCGGACGTGTGGGCCAAGAAGAAGGCGATGTTCTCGGGCGAGGCCGACTCGGCCGCCATCACGAGGTCGCCCTCGTTCTCGCGGTCTTCGTCGTCGACCACGACCACCATGCCGCCTGCGGCGATGGCGTCGATTGCCTCTTGTACCGGGGAAAACACCATCAGGCTGCCACCTCTACGCGTACGTCGTCTCCGAGGCGCTCCACCGAGATCAGCGTTCCTCTCCACACATCGTCGATGCTCGGCGCACCGGGCCCGGCGAAGACCGGCCGGCCGTCGTCGCCGCCCAGAAAGGCCGGTGCCAGGTAGACCACGTAGCGGTCCACGAGCCCGGCGGCATGGAAGTCGTGTGCCACGTGCGCACCACCTTCCACCAGGACCTGGAGGACCCCCCGTGCGCCCAGCTCGTCCAAGACGCTGGCGAGGTCGCCACTGAGCTCGAGGGCAGGGTGGACCCGGGCCCCGGCCGGCGCGGTGCCGAGGACGACCCGCAGAGGCTGGCGGTCGCCGGAGACCTCGCTTGGACCCGCGCCCGGGGAGTCCTCCTCCCCGAGCCGGACGGTGAGCGAGGGGTCATCCGCGCGCACGGTTCCCGCCCCGACCACGACCGCGTCGGAGCGGGCCCGCAGAAGGTGGGCATCGTGGCGGGCGGCGCTCGAGGTGATCCAGCGGCTCGAGCCGTCGGGCGCGGCGGTGCGCCCGTCGAGCGTGCTGGCCAACTTGAGGACCACGAAGGGGCGTCCGGTCCGGCGGTGCTTGAGGTAGGCAGCGAGCTGCTCGGTGACCTCGTCGGCGAGCACCCCGGTGACCACCTCGATGCCGGCCGCCTCGAGGGCGGCGACACCGCGCCCCGAGACGAGCGGGTCGGGGTCGAGGAGGCCGATCACCACGCGGCCGACGCCCGCCGCGACGATGGCGTCGGTGCACGGCGGCGTGCGGCCGTAGTGGGCGCAGGGCTCGAGCGTGCTGTAGAGCGTCGCACCGGTCACGTCACCCAGGCGGGCGGCGGCGCCAAGCGCACTGACCTCGGCGTGGGGGCCACCCGGCGGGGCCGTCGCTCCCTCGGCGGTGCGCTCCCCCTCGGAAACTGCGAGCACGACCACCGCACCCACCCACGGATTCGGCGACGTGCTGGCGCGCACGGCGGCGGCCAGCTCGATCGCCCGTCCCATGTGGATCTCGTCATTCACGTCGGCATCCCTTCGAAGGGCGTTCCCATACTAGAACACGTTCCAGTATTGGGGAACGCCGGGTGCTCCGAGGCCCACTGGCAACGCCCGACGCCGGTCAGGGAACCGTCGCCGACTTGGGAAACCATGGTAGTTCGCCGCCCTCCATGCCCCGGTCACCGCGAGGGGGTCATCGCCCCTCGCGCTGCGTGGCGAATGGCGTCTGCGGCCTCCCAGGGTCGCTCGTGGCCGAAGATCGCCGAACCTGCCACCAAGACGTTCGCCCCGGCGCGGGCTGCGAGGGGAGCGGTCTCGGGGTCGATGCCGCCGTCGACCTCGAGGTCGACCGCCAGGTGCGCGTCGTCGATGGCCGCGCGCACCGCTGCCACCTTGTCCATCACCTCGGGCATGAAGGACTGGCCCCCGAAACCGGGGAACACGGTCATGCACAACACGAGGTCGACGGCCCCGAGGTGGGGCTCGAGTGCCTCGAAGGGCGTATCAGGGTTGGCCGCCAGGCCGACGCGCAAGCCGAGGCCGCGCATCTGGGCGAGGAGGGTGGTGGTGTCCGCCACTTCGACGTGGACCGTGCAGCCGTCGGCCCCGGCCTTGGCGAACGCCTCGAGGAAGTCGCCTGGGTCGGTCATCATGAGGTGGCAGTCGAAGAAGAGCCCCGAGTGGCGCCGGAGTGAGGCCACGACCGGCGGCCCGATGGTCACGTTGGGCACGAAGTGGCCGTCCATCACGTCGACGTGGAGCCATTCGGCGACGCTCGACACCTCGCCGACCTCCTCGGCAAGGGAGCCGAAGTCGGCCGAGAGGATCGACGGCGCGATCTTGAGGGCGCCGGGCTCGCCGGCGTGGCGCGCTGGAGCACCTGTCGTCATGACCCCACCCTATTGTCGCCGTCGCCCAGCACGAGGCGCCCGTCGGCCCGAAGCCCGCGCCGCCAGTCGGCTGCGCGCATGGGCCGGCCCCCCTCGGGCTGCACCGAGACGAGGGCCAGCGCGCCATCGGCGGTACTGACCAGCTCGCCCTCGAGTGTCCCTGGCGCCGTCGGCGTCGCGGATGCTCCCTCGGCGGCGAGGACGCGCAAGCGCCTCCCGCCGAGCCTGGTCCACGCCCGCCCAAGGCGCACCAACCGGAGGAGCTCGTCGGTCGGGGCATCGAAATGCAGCTCGAAGTCCGAGGGGCTGAGCTTCTCCGCGTAGGTGGCATCGCCCTGCTGGGGCACTGGGGCAGGGAGGCCCGCAACCCCGCCTGCGAGTGCATGCACCAGCAACTCGGTGCCCGCCTCGACGAGGCGCCACGCGAGGGTGGGCAGGTCGGCGCCGTCGACCGGGACGGCGACCGTCTCATAGACCGGCCCCGTGTCGAGGCCCTCGTCGAGCGCCATGAGCGAGACGCCCGTCACCTCGTCGCCGGCCAGGATGGCCCGCTCGACCGGGGCCGCTCCCCGCCAGCGCGGCAGCAGTGAGAAGTGCAGGTTCACCATGGGCAGCTGCTCGAGCAAGTCGGCGGGGATGATCCGGCCGTAGGCGACGACCACACCGAGCTCGACCACAGCCGGGTCGATGGCATCGAGCCGGTCGGTGACCGCCAAGCCGAGCTCGAGGGCCGCCGCCTTGACGGGGCTCGGCGACAGTGCCGTGCCCCGGCCGCGGCGTCGGTCGGCGCGCGAGACGACGAGTTCGATGTCGTGGCCGGCCGCCACGAGCGCCCGCAGCGGCGCAACAGCGAGCTCGGGCGTTCCGAGGTAGACGAGCCGGGCCACCATCCCACGCTACGCGCTCGGGTGCGTCGTTCCGGGCCCTCAGCTCGCGGGTGGCGCCACCTCAGCGCGAAAAGATGCTGGTGAGGCCGTCGGGGTCCGCGGCGGGCCCGTCGAGAGTGCGTGCACGCAGGATCTTCAAGGCGTCGCGTCGCTGGTCCTCGTCGAGGCGCTCGACGAGCAGTACGCCGTTCAGGTGGTCGATCTCGTGCTGGAAGACCCGACCCTCAAGCTCGTCGGCCTCGATCGAGATCTGGTTGCCGTCGAGATCGAAGCCCACCAGGTGCACGGCGTTCGGGCGCACGATCTCCCAGCTGAGTCCCGGGACCGAGAGGCACCCCTCCTCGAAGGCCCACTCCCCTGCCGACTCAACGATCTCGGGGTTGATGACCACCCTCGGCCCATCGCCCACGTCGTAGACGAAGATCCGGCGCTGCACGCCGACTTGGTTGGCCGCCAGACCCGAGCCTGGGGCCTCGTACATCGTGTCGAGCATGTTGTCGACCAGCTTGGCGATCTTGCCGTCGATCTCTGCCACCTCGAGGGTGCGTCGTTTGAGCACGGGGTCCCCGTACTGGCGGATGGTGAAGGTAGTCACAGGTCAATTGTAATTGCCGGGATCAGGTCACCGGCACCGCTCACGTGCGGCCCCCGCTCAGACGCTCTGCGGGTCCACCTCGACACGCACGCCCGCTCGCCCACGGGGCACTCTCGCCAGCGCGTCGCACAGGGCGGCGTGCTCTGTGGCGCGCACGAGGTGGCGGTCGCCCTCGAGGGCTGTGACCTCGACACCGTGCAACTGGGCGACGTACTCGGGCGCGCCAGGGCCCGAGACGATGGCGAGGACGCTGAAGGGCGGTAGCGCCAGCTGGCGGCGCAGCGCGAGCTCGGCGGCGCCGAGCGGGCCCGGGTCGCCGCGCACCGCAGCGGCGAGGACCGGCTCGTCGGGCAGGCGGGTCTGGACGAAGACCACCGCCGCGCCCTTTGCCGATCGGGCGCCGACGAGCCGCCCGGCCCGGGCCAGCAGAGCGAGGGCGCGCTCTTGGGCGTCGGTGCGCGAGGACAATAGATGCTGGTCGAAGTCGAGGAACGCCACGACGGCAGCTCGCCGGACACGGTGCAGCACGGCCTCGGTCCCAAGGAGCACTCGCCGGCCCTCCCAGCCCTCATGACCCTGGGCGCCACGGGGCGGGCCGGCCACCTCGCCCGCCTCCTCGCCGACCAGTGCCGACAGGTCCGTCGCCACCCGCGCCACGCCCGCCCGCAGGACCTTGAGGCGCGTCGAGCCGCAGGCCGCACACACCCTCGGCCGAACCCGGGCGCAGCCGGGGCAGACCAGCTCGTCGCCACCCTCGGCGAGGGCGCGCCCGCAGTGCTCACAGCGCACCAGCTCCCCACAGTCGGCGCACGCCAGCAACCTGGCCCGGCCGGTCCGGTTGAGGACCGCCACCACCGGCCGGTCCGGGTGGGCCGAGCCGTCCTCCAGCAGGCGGCGGAACAGCGCGACCAGCTCATCGCCGATGAGGCCGGTCCGCGGGTCGGCCCCGCGCCGGTCACACACGACGAGCCTCGGCCAGTCCGAGTGCTCGCGTGCGGGCGCCATGGTGAGGAGGGGGGCCGCCTCGAGCAGCGCTGCCGTCGGGGTGGCCGAGACGAGGACCAACGGTGCACCGTCGCGCCGGGCGCGCTCGACCACCACGTCGATCGCCGACCAGTTCGGTGAGCGCTCGTCGCGGTACGACTCGTCGTGCGCGTCGAGAACGACCGCAGCGCCGAGCAGCGGCAACGGCGCGAGCGCGGAGGCCCGGGTGCCCACCACCACCGGCCAGCCCGCCGCGGCCCGCGCCCAATCGCTCGGCTCGTGCACCACGGCGACACCCCGCCGAGCCAGGCGCTCGGTCAGGCGCTCGGACCATCCGACGGCGGGCACGAGCACCAACACGGAACCGGGACGCCCCGACGCGGCGTGCCCGGCGAGCAGGCCCTCGAGCAACGGCAGCGGGTCGGCGCAGGGACCCACCCGCAGCAAGCGACTCCCCTCACCTGCGGCCAGCCGGCGGCCGATCTCGGAGAGGGCCGGGTCCGCCAGCTCGACCGACGGCGAGGCCGCTGGCGGGCGTGCGGGGAGCGACCACGTGTTGGTGCTCGGCGACGCACTCTTCAAGAAGAACGATACCGGTCCGGCCCATCGCCACGCGGCCCATTCGGCGAGGTCCACGACGGCCGGTGGCGGCCCGAGCCCGCTATTGCCGGTCAGCTCCGAGAGGGCGATGCCCGACGGGGGCTCGGGATCGAGACCCACCACCCACGCGCCGACCCGGCGACCCTGGAGGGCCACGCGGACCCGTGACCCGACCCGCAGCTGCCCGCGCCACTTCTCGGGCACGAGGTAATCGAAGCGGCGGGAGAGGCCGGCCACATCGCACACGACCCGGACCACCTCACGGTCGCCCACGGTGCCGCCGTCAGGCTCGCGCTGCTCCGCCACACTTGCTGCCGACGCAGCGTCGGCCTGGCTCAGAGCCCGAGGGCCCGGCGCAGGTCGTCCACCCGAGGGGTGGCCTCCCAGGTGAAGTCCTTGTCCGAGCGGCCGAAATGGCCGTAGGCCGCCGTGCGCCGGTAGATGGGACGGCGCAGGTCGAGGTCCCGGATGATGGCCGCGGGCCGCAGGTCGAACAACTCGGCCACCACGCCGGCGATGCGCTCGGGGGCGACCGTCTCGGTCCCGAAGGTCTCGACGAGCACCGAGACCGGGCGGGCCACACCGATGGCGTAGGCCACCTGGACCTCGCAGCGGCTGGCCGCACCGGACGCCACGACGTGCTTGGCCACCCAGCGCGCCGCGTAGGCGGCCGAACGGTCCACCTTGGAGGGGTCCTTGCCGGAGAAGGCGCCACCACCGTGGCGGGCCATGCCGCCGTAGGTGTCGACGATGATCTTGCGACCGGTGAGGCCCGTGTCGGCGTGGGGGCCGCCCAGCTCGAACTGGCCGGTGGGGTTGGCGAGGATCCGCAGGGACGACGTGTCGAGGTCGGTCGGCAGCAGCGGGTGGATGACGTGCTCACGCAGGTCCGGCAGCAGGAGGGTCTCGAGGTCGATCCCGGGCTGGTGCTGGGTCGAGATCAAGATGGTGTCGATCGAGACCGGCCGGCCGTCCTCGTAGATCACGCTCACCTGCGTCTTGCCGTCGGGCCGCAGGTACGGGAGCACGCCGACCCGGCGCACCTGGGCGAGACGCTGGGCCAGGCGGTGCGACAGCCAGATGGGCAACGGCATGAGGTCGGGCGTCTCGTCGCAGGCGTAGCCGAACATCATCCCCTGGTCGCCCGCGCCCTGGGCGTTGAGGAGGTCCTCGCCGCCCGATCCGGTGCGCAGTTCGAAGGCCGAGTCGACGCCCTGGGCGATGTCTGGTGACTGCTCATCGAGCGCCACCATGACCCCGCAGGTGCGCCCGTTGAAGCCGAACGCGTCATTGTCGTAGCCGATGTCGCACACCGTGTTGCGCACGAGGGTCGGGATGTCGACGTACGTGCTGGTGGTCACCTCGCCGGCCACCACCACCAAACCGGTGGTGAGGAGGGTCTCGCAGGCCACCCGGCTCATGGCGTCGCCCTCCAAGAGGGCGTCGAGGACGGTGTCGGAGATCTGGTCGGCCATCTTGTCGGGATGGCCCTCGGTGACCGACTCGGAGGTGAATGTCGTTCGCATACTCACGGCTGGGGGGTCTTTCTCTCGTGGGCGGACAAGCGAGCCGACACCCTATCGAAGACGGCGTCGGCGACTGCGCTCTTGGTGGTGAGGGGGATGTCGAAGGACGAGCCAGCATCGTCCAAGATCACGACGGCGTTCGTGTCATGGTCGAAGCCGACGCCCGGCTGGGACACGTCGTTGACGACCAGCAGGTCGACACGCTTGCGCTCCAGCTTCGCCCGGCCGTGGGCCAGCACGTCGTGGGTCTCTGCGGCGAAGCCCACCAGGACCTGGCCCGGGCGTCGGGCGTTCGACAACGCGGCGAGGATGTCGGGAGTCGGCTCGAGGACGATCTCGGGGACGCCGTCACCCTTGGCGAGCTTGTGCTCGGCCGGCGCCTTCGGGCGGAAGTCGGCGACCGCTGCGGCCATGACGACGACCTGCGCGCCGGCGGCTGCTGCCAGCATGGCCCGCTCCATGTCCGAGGCCGACTCGACCCCCACCACCGTCACGCGCGCGGCAAGCTCGGGTCGGACCACGAGCGGGGCGGCGGTGACGAGGGTGACCTCGGCGCCACGGCGCGCCGCCGACTCGGCGAGGGCGAGGCCCTGCTTGCCACTCGAGCGGTTGGTGAGGAAGCGGACCGGGTCGATGGGCTCGCGCGTACCCCCGGCGCTCACGACCACACGCACGCCCACGAGGTCACCTTGCGTGCCCACGACCTCGTCGCGCCCGAGCAGCTCGAGTACCCGCTGGGCGATGGTGGCCGGGTCGGCGAGCCTTCCTGCGCCCACGTCACCTCCGGCCAGGCGCCCCTCTTCGGGCTCGAGCACGTGGACACCGCGCCGAAGGAGCGTGGCGAGGTTCTCTTGGACTGCGGGGTGCTCCCACATCTCGGTGTGCATCGCCGGGCAGACGAGCACCGGGGCGCGCGTGGCGAGCAGCGTCGCCGAGAGCAGGTCGTCGGAGAAGCCGCCCGCATAGCGGGCGAGCAGCTGGGCGGTGGCCGGCGCCACCACCACGAGATCGGCCGTCTGGCCCAACACGGTGTGCGGGATCGGTGAGGACTCGTCGAAGAGCGACGTCTGGACGGGCTCGGAGGCGAGCGCGGAGAACGTCACCTCGCCGACGAAGCGGGTGGCCTCTACGGTCATGACCGGCACGACGTGGACACCGGCGTCGACAAGGCGCCGGCACACGTCGACGGCCTTGTAGGCGGCGATCCCGCCGCACACGCCGAGCACGACACGAGGTGGGCGAAGCGAGTCGCGCACTGGTTCCATGGCGAGCGGCCAGCCTGCCGCGTCGCGGTCCGCCTAACCGGCGGCCGGACCCTCGTCGTCGTCGCCGACCACTGCGGGCTGCTCACCGAAGGCACCGCCTGCGGCGATGGCCTCGGCGGTCTCCTCTGCTTCCTTCGCCTCGAGGAGGGCCAGCTCCGCTGCCTCCTCTTCGGGGTCGGGGCGGGTGTAGGTGGCCTTGCCGGCTGCGATCTCCTCGAAGGCGATCGAGAGCGGCTTGCCCGAGACCGAGGTCACCTGCGGGGGCACGACGCGCCCGAGACCCTCGCCCAAGCTGTTGTAGTAGGCGTTGACCTGGCGGGCACGCATCGACCCGAGGGCCACCAAGGTGAACTTGGAGTCCACCTTGTCGAGGAGGTCCTCGATCGGCGGGTCCATCAGTGTGTTGTTGCGGCCTTGGGCCATGCGAACTCCTTCAGAAGGTCGTTGCGACGCAGCGCCTTGCGCGGCGCGGCGCTCCGAACGGATCCTTGCCACTATACCGGCAACATCGTCCACCGCCTGGTCGAGGTCGTCGTTGACCACCACCAGTGGGGTCATTGCCTGCCCCCCCTCGACCTCCGCCCGGCCCCTTTGGAGCCGGGCGGCCACATGCTCGGCGTCGTCGCCCCGCCCCGCCATGCGTGCCTCTTGCTCCTCGAGCGAGGGCGGCACGAGCAAGATGACGGTCGCGTCGGGGCGGCGATCGAGGACCTGGCGTGCGCCCTCGACGTCGATCTCCAAGAGGACGTCGCTCCCAGAGGGCCCGTGCGGATGCGGCGTGCCGTAGAGGTTCTCGAGGAACTCGGCGGACTCGAAGAACCCGCCCGCTGCCCGGTGCGCTTCGAAGGCATCTCGATCGACGAACACGTAGGCGTCGTCGGCTTCTCCGGGACGCTGGGGGCGCGTCGTCCATGAGCGGCTGAGCCAGAGACCGGGGTCCCGTGCGACGAGCCGCTCTGCAACCGTGCCCTTCCCGACCCCGCCGGGGCCGATGAGCACGAAGATCAGCGGATCAGCGGGCAGTCTCTCGCAGCAAGTCAGCGCGCTGCTTGGCCCCGAGGCCCTGCAGCCGGCGCGTCTCGGAGATCCCGACGGTCTCCATCAGGCGCCTCGCCTTGACCTTGCCGAGCCCAGGCAGCGACTCGAGCACCGAGACGACCTTCATCTTGCCGATCGTCTCGTCACCCTCGGCTGCCTGCAGGAGCTCAGGGAGGCTGAGTGAGCCAAGCTTGAGCTTCTCTTTCACTTCGGCGCGCTCGCGACGGACCCTTGCGGCCTTTTGGAGCGCTGCCTGTCGTTGTTCGGTGGTGAGTGCAGGCGGTTGCGGCATGGATCCGACCATAGCGCCTGCGAATGGCGCGATCACACCAATGCGCGCGCCAGGGACTCATTGAGACGAGCGGCCTCGGCACGCAACCCCTCCCTAGACGGCCCGTTGACCAGGACCGAGCGCGACGCGCTGGGCACCACGGACCCGGGCAGGCAGCCGGCGAAGCGCTCGGCGATCTGGGCAGGACCTGCTCCTTGCGCGCCGAGTCCGGGGGCGAGGATGGGGCCGCCGAGGCCGCGCACGTCGAACTCGGACGGCTCGAGCGTCGCGCCGATGACGGCGCCGGTGGCACCGATGGAATGGGCGCCACCGACAGCGGCGAGCCACGTGGCGTTGCGCCGGGCCACCGAGGCCAGGAGATCGTCGTCGACCGTCGATCCCGACGCGCTCCGCGCCGATTGGATCGGGCGCCCCTCGGGGTTCGAGCTGCGCGCCACGACGAACACCGCCCGGCCGTGCTCCTCGGCGGCGTCGAACATCGGCGCCAGGGCGTCGAAGCCGAGGTAGGCAGAGGCCGTCACCGCGTCACCGGCCAGCGCGCTGCGTGGCGACAGCCACGCGTCGGCATACGCCTCGCACGTGGAGTCGATGTCGCCGCGCTTTGCGTCGCACAGCACGAGCAACCCGGCCGAGCGAGCGGTCGCCACCAGTGACTCGAGCACGGCCATTCCCGCCGAGCCATGCCGCTCGAAGAAGGCCACCTGTGGCTTCACGATCGCCACGTGGCCGGCGAACGCCTCCACACAGCGCTGCGCGAACTCGTCGACGCCGTGCGCGGTGTCGGCGAGCCCCCATGCGCCGAGCAGGGCGGCGGACGGGTCGATGCCCGCACAGAGCGGGCCGTACCGCTCACACGCCTCGCGCAGCCGATCGCCGAACGTCGCCTCGCTCGCTGGCTCACCCATGTGCCGCTCCCCTCACCTCGTCGAGACTGCGTATCCCGTGGTGGCGGCACCAGCGGACGATGCCCTCGGTGATCTTCCACGGGGCTCTCGGGTCCCGGAAGATCGCCGTGCCCACCTCGACGGCGTCCGCCCCGGCCATCAGCATCTCGATCGCGTCGAGCTCGTCCATGATCCCCCCCGCGCCCACGATCGGGGTCCCGGGGAAGGCCGCCCGGCACTCGAAGACGGCCCGAACGGCCACCGGGTGAAGGGCCGGACCCGAGACGCCGCCCGTCCCGGCCCCGAGGGCGGGGCGCCGCCGCTCGATGTCGATCGACATGCCCGAGAGCGTGTTCACCAGGGTCAACGCCTCGGCGCCGGCGTCGAGGGCGGCACGTGCGACCTCGAGGAGGTCGGGCGTCGTCGGACTCAGCTTGGCCCAACGCGCCACGCCGGCCCCGGCGGCCGCGTCGAGCGCCTCGGCGGTGGCGCTCGGTGACTGGGCGAACATGCGCGAGCCGTCATGGAGGTTGGGGCAGCTCACGTTGACCTCGACGGCGGCGACCGCGGCGCCGGCCAGCATCGAGGCCGCCTTCTCGAATTCCTCGACGGTGCGCCCCCAGATGCTGGCCACGACGGTGGCGCCCGCGGCGCGCAGCGCCGGCAGGTCCTCGTCGAGCCAGGCGGCCACCCCCGGGCCCTGGAGGCCCACGCTGTTGAGCATGCCGGCGGCCAGCTCGCGCACGCGCGGCGCGGCGTTCCCCGGCCACGGCTCTGGGCTGAGGGACTTGGTGACCACCGCCCCGAGGTCGGCGAGCGCCCCGTACGCGGCGAGCTCTGCGCCGTGCCCGGCCGTGCCCGAGGCCGTCATCACCGGGGTGCGCAGGCGGACCGAGCCGACCGAGGTGGACAGGTCGAGGGTGCGCCGGCGTCCCGTCACGAGCTGCGCCGCGCGGAGTGGATCTCTTGGAGGGTGAGCACCTCGAGCGGGTGGACGGCCCAGTCCGCGATGCCCGCGGCGGCCGCGCGCGCGGCGGCGAGCGTGGTGAGGCACGGCACGCCGTGGGTCATGGCGGCAGCGCGGATGTGCGTGCCGTCCGCGCGCGGTCCCCGGCCTCGGGGGGTGTTGATCACCAGCTGGACCTGGTCGCTCGCGATGAGGTCCACCGCGTCTGATGCGAGTCCCTCCTCCCCCACCTTGGCCACGAGGGTGGCGACGGCGAGCCCCTGGTCGCGCAGGTAGCCGGCGGTTCCGAAGGTCGCCGCCAGGTCGAAGCCCAGCTCGAGGAACGAGCGGGCGACCTCGAGGCCCTGGGGCTTGTCGCGATCGGCAAGCGAGAGGAACACGGTACCCGAGCTCGGCAGGGAGGTACCCGCCGCCATCTGG
The DNA here is from genome assembly GCA_003155135.1 of Acidimicrobiaceae bacterium. Taxonomy (GTDB): domain Bacteria; phylum Actinomycetota; class Acidimicrobiia; order Acidimicrobiales; family RAAP-2; genus Bog-515. The sequence continues at coordinate 209,829 of PMFN01000039.1, forward strand.
CTCTTGGCGAAGGCCAGGCCGAAGGTGCGCCCGATGCCCATGACCTCGCCGGTTGAGCGCATCTCGGGGCCGAGCAGGGTGTCGACGCCCGGGAACCGGTTGAACGGCATGACGGCCTCTTTGACGGCCACGTGCTCGAAGGCGCCGCCCGCGCTGTCGAACATGCCTTCGTCGCGCAAGGCGCCGAGCGTGGCGCCCACCATGACGCGCGCCGCGACCATGGCCACGGGCACCCCGGTGGCCTTGGCCACGAACGGCACGGTACGACTGGCCCGGGGGTTCGCCTCGAGCACGAAGACGTCGCCGTCTTTGACGGCGTACTGCACGTTCAAGAGCCCCACCACCCCGAGGGCTTCGGCGAACAGCCGGGTGCCACGCTCGAGCTCGGCGGTGACCTCGGCGGTGAGCGACTGGGGGGGCAGCGCGCACGCCGAGTCGCCCGAGTGCACACCGGCCTCTTCGACGTGCTCCATGATGCCGGCGATGTACACCTCGCCGGTGGCGTCGCGCACCGAGTCGACGTCGACTTCGATGGCGTCTTCTAAGAAGCGGTCGACGAGGACGGGCCGCGTGGCGCTGACACCGCCCTCGCGAGCGAGCGAGCCGCCCCCCGGTCCGCCCTCGCCGGTCAGAGCGCGCATCACGCGCACCAGCTCCTCGTCGTCGTAGACGATCTCCATGGCGCGCCCGCCGAGCACATAGCTCGGGCGCACCAGCACCGGGTAGCCGACCTTGTGGGCCACCACGCGTGCCTCGTCGGCCGTGCTGGCGGTGCCGCCGGGGGGCTGGGGCACCCCGAGGCGCTCACACAGCGCGTTCCACTGCTCGCGGTCCTCGGCGAGGTCGATCGCCTCGGGGCTCGTGCCCAGCACCAGGGAGGGGTCGATGGCGTGCGCCAGTTTCAGCGGTGTCTGGCCGCCGAGGGCGACGATGACGCCCTTCAGGCGCCCCTCGCCCACCGAGGCGGCTATTTCTGCGTCGAGGACGTTCGTCACGTCCTCGACGGTGAGCGGCTCGAAGTAGAGCCGGTCCGAGGTGTCGTAGTCGGTCGAGACGGTCTCGGGGTTGCAGTTGACCATGATGGTCTCGTAGCCGGCCGCACGCAGGGCCATCGAGGCGTGGACACAGCAATAGTCGAACTCGATGCCCTGGCCGATGCGGTTGGGACCCGACCCGAGTATCACGACGCGTTCACGCCCGGATGGCTCGACCTCGCCGGTGTCCTCGTAGGTGGCGTAGTGGTAGGGCGTGTACGCCTCGAACTCGGCTGCGCAGGTGTCGACCGTCTTCATGGTGGCGGCGACACCGAGCTCGAGGCGGCGGCGGCGCACTGACGCCTCGTCGCTCGAGAGCAGGTACGCGAGCTGGCCGTCGGAGAAGCCGAGCCGCTTGGCGGCGCGCAACTCGACGCGCCCGAGGCGCTCCAAGGCACCGGGCCCGGCCGCTGCGTCCTCGGCGAGGGCCTGGCGCTCGGCACTGATGGCGGCGACCTGGGCGAGGAACCAGGGGTCGACGCCGGTGACGGCGTGGAGCTCGGCGATGCTGGTCCCCCGGCGCAGGGCCGCCTCGATCTCGAAGATCCGCTCGGGCGTCGCCTCGGCGAGGCGGCTCGCCAGCTCGTCGTCGTCGAGCGCGTCGAGGGGGGCCTCGGCCGGGTCGGCGTTGAGCCCGAGCCTGCCCTGCTCGAGCGACCGGATGGCCTTTTGCAGGGACTCGGGGAACGTGCGCCCGATGGCCATCACCTCGCCCACCGACTGCATGCGTGTACCGAGCCGTCCGTCGGCCCCCGGCAGCTTCTCGAAAGCCCAGCGCGGGATCTTCGTCACGACGTAGTCGATCGAGGGTTCGAAGCTCGCCGGCGTGGCCCGGGTGATGTCGTTGGCGATCTCGTCGAGCCGGTAGCCAACGGCGAGGCGGGCCGCGATCTTGGCGATGGGAAACCCGGTGGCCTTCGACGCCAGTGCGGAGGAGCGCGAGACGCGGGGGTTCATCTCGATGATGATGCGTCGGCCCGTCGCGGGGTCGACGGCGAACTGGACGTTGGAGCCCCCGGTTTCCACCCCGACGCGGCGCAGGCACGCGAAGGCGTCGTCACGCATCGCCTGGTACTCGACGTCGGTGAGCGTCTGGGCGGGGGCAACGGTGATGGAGTCGCCGGTGTGCACGCCCATGGCGTCGAAGTTCTCGATCGAGCAGACGATCACGCAGTTGTCCGCCGCGTCGCGCATGACCTCGAGCTCGTACTCCTTCCACCCGGCGATCGACTTCTCGACGAGGATCTCGGTGACCGGGCTGGCGGCGAGCCCCTCGGCGGCGAGCCGAGCGAACGTGTCGGTGTCATGCGCGATGCCCGTCCCCGCCCCGCCCAGGATGAACGAAGGGCGCACCATGATGGGAAAGCCAATGTCCGAAGCGATGACCATCGCCCCGGCGAGGGAGTGCGCGAAGCCCGACTCGGGGACCTCGAGGCCGATCTCTTGCATGGCGGACTTGAACCGGTCACGGTCCTCGGCCGTGCGGATGGCCTCGGGCCGGGCGCCGATGACCTCGACGCCGTAGCGGGCGAGCGTCCCGTCCTCGAAGAGCGCCATGGTCAGGTTGAGGGCCGTCTGTCCCCCAAGGGTGGGCAGCAGGGCGTCGGGGCGCTCGCGCTCGATGATGGCGGCGAGCACGCCGGGCGTGAGCGGCTCGACGTAGGTGCGGTCCGCGGTGGCGGGGTCGGTCATGATCGTGGCCGGGTTGGAGTTGGCCAGGATGACGCGGTAGCCCTCCTCGGTGAGCACCCGGCAGGCCTGGGTGCCCGAGTAGTCGAACTCGCAGGCCTGGCCGATCACGATGGGACCCGAGCCGATGACCAGGATCGAGGCGATGTCGTCGCGCCGGGGCATCAGCGGATGCCCCCCTCCGCCTCCATGAGGGTGGCGAACTCGTCGAAGAGGTACCGGGCGTCGTGGGGACCCGGCCCGGCCTCAGGGTGGTACTGCACGGAGAAGGCGCGCTCGGAGGATACGGCAAGCCCCTCGATCACCCCGTCGTTCAAGTTGACGTGGGTCACGACTGCGCCGGGCACCGAGTCGGCGGCCACCGCGTAGTTGTGGTTCTGGCTCGTCACCTCGACCTTCATGGTCGAGACCCGCTGCACCGGGTGGTTGCTGCCGTGGTGGCCGAAGGGCAGCTTGTAGGTCGTGCCACCGAGGGCGGTGGCGAGCAGCTGGTGGCCGAGGCAGATCCCGAAGATCGGGACGCGCCCGACGAGCTCGCCGATCTGGCGCGAGACGCCCGAAAGGGCGGCCGGGTCGCCTGGGCCGTTCGAGAGGAAGACGCCGTCAGGCCCGAGGGAGAGCACTTCGTCGGCGCCGGTGGCGGCGGGGACGACCGTGACTCTCGCCATGGCGCCGAGGTGGCGGACCATCGTGGTCTTGATGCCGAAGTCGTAGGCGACGACGTGGAAGGGGCCTTCGCCCACCCGGTAGGCCTCGGGCGTCGTCACCCCGGCCACGAGGTCGCGCCCATCGGTCGACGGGGCGATCCCTGCGGCGGTGCGCACCGTGTCGATCCCCCCGGTGCCGAAGGCACAGGGCATGGCGCCGGCGGTGCGCAGGTGGCGGGTGAGCCGGCGGGTGTCGATGCCGGTGATGGCCGGAATACCGTGGCGCACCAAGAAGGCCTCGAAGCCCTCGCTCGAGCGCCAGTTGGACGCCTCGACGGTGAGGTCGCGCACGACGACGCCGAGCAGGTGGGGGCGCCCCGCCTCGTCGTCGGTGGCGTTGGTGCCGTAGTTGCCGATGTGCGTCGTGGTGAATGCCACCATCTGGCCGGCATACGAGGGGTCGGTGACCACCTCCTGGTAGCCCGAGAGCGCCGTATTGAAGACCAGCTCGCCGGTGGCCACGCCCCCTTCGGGCAGTGCCCCTGCCGCCTCGCCCTCGAAGACCTCGCCGTCGGCGAGCACCAGGTGGGCGCGCGGGCGCCGCACCGATCGGGCGAGCCCGCTCACCGCTGCACCTTGGAATCGACCACCACCGGCTCCCCGCGCAGCACGGTGTGGCGGACCCGTCCGAGGAGTGGGCGCCCGGCGTAGGGGGTGTTGCGGCTGCGGCTCGCCAGGGAGGCGGGGTCGACCTCCCAGCGGACGGCCGGGTCGACGACACACAGGTTGGCCGCCGCACCGGGCACGATCGGCCCCCCGTGGGCGCTGTGGCCGCCCCGACGCTCATCGTTCGGGCCGAGACGGGCGATGGCGGCGGGACGCCAGGTGAACAGGGCGAGGACCTCGCGGGCGCTGAGCGGGCCGTCGGGGCCGGCGAGCTCGGTGAGGGCGACCGCCAGGGCGGACTCGAGCCCGAGCATCCCTGCGGGGGCCTGGTCGAAGGGCGCGTCCTTCGTCTCGGGTGCATGGGGGGCGTGGTCGGTGGCGACGGCGTCGATGGTGCCGTCGACGAGGCCGGCTTTGACGGCAGCGACGTCGGCCGTCGTGCGCAGCGGCGGGTTGACCCGAAAGACCGGGTCATAACCCGCCACCACGGAGTGGTCGAGGGCGAAGTGGTGCGGGGCCGCCTCGGCAGTCACCGGCAGGCCCTCGGCCTTGGCCTGGCGCACGAGCTCGATGGAACCCGCGGTCGAGAGGTGCAAGAAGTGCATGGGGGCCCCGGTCAGGCGCACCAACGCGAGGTCCCGGGCGACCATGGCCTCCTCGGCGACCGAGGGCATGCCCGGCAGCCCCAGGCGGCTCGACCACGCGCCCTCGTGCATCACACCTCCGCAGGCGAGCGACTCGTCCTCGCAGTGTTGGGCGAGGGTCACGCCGAGGCCGCGCGCGTAGTCGAGGGCGCGTCGCATGAGCGAGCCGTCTTGGACCCCGGTGCCGTCGTCGGTGAACAGCACCACCCCGAGGTGGGCCAGCTCGGCCATCGGGGCGAGCGCCTCACCGCGGCGACCTGCGGTGATCGCCCCCGCCACCGCCACCTCGCAGGGGGCGCCGCGACCGAGGTCGAGCACCTGGCGGGCCACGGCGGCCGAATCGATCGCCGGCTCGGTGTTGGGCATGGCGACCACCGCGGTATACCCACCGAGGGCTGCGGCCCGTGCCCCGCTCTCGACGGTCTCGGCCTCCTCGCGTCCCGGCTGGCGGAGGTGCGTGTGCAGATCGACGAGACCCGGGGAGACGAGGGCCCCCTCGGCGTCGAGCACGGTGGCCCCGGCCGGGGTTGCGAGCGAGGCACCGACCTCTTCGACCACCCCGTCGATGACCAGCACGTCGGCACGACGCGAGCCGGTGGCGTCGACCACCTCGCCGCCGCGCACGAGCAGGCGACCCGTCGCCACCCCGACGTCCTCAGCCATGGGCCGGCACCTTCCTCGGCTCGTCGGGCGCTGCGGGTGGATCGGTCCCGAGCAGCAAGAAGAGCACCGCCATGCGCACCGCCACCCCGTTGGTCACCTGCCGGGTCACCACCGTGTTGGCCAGCTCGGCCACGTCGGCGGCGATCTCCACCCCTCGGACCATGGGGCCTGGGTGCGTCACGATCGTGTCGGGGCCGAGCAGGCGGGCCCGCTCGTTGGTGAGCCCCCACTCGGCGGTGTACTCGCGCAGCGAGGGTACGAACGAGCCGCTGCCGCGCTCGGCCTGGAGGCGCAGGAGCGACACCACGTCTGCTCGCCCGATTGCCGCATCGAGGTCGGTGGCCACCTCGACCGGCCAGCCCTCGAGGGAGGGGGGGAGCAGGCTGCCCGGGGCGACCAGGGTCACACGGGCGCCGAGGGCGTTGTAGGCGAGCACCGCCGATCGGGCCACGCGCGAGTGGCGGATGTCGCCCACGATCAGCACCGAGAGGCCCTCGAAGCAGCCGGTCCCGAGCTCGCCCGGGTCGCGGCCCTGGCGCTCGGCGAGCACCTGGCGGACCGTGAAGCAGTCGAGCAGCGCCTGGGTCGGGTGCTCGTGCCACCCGTCGCCGGCGTTGATCACCCGGCTGCGTTTGGCCCAGCGGGCCACTTGGGCCGGGGCGCCGGCCGAGGAGTGGCGCACGATCATGGTGTCGATGCCCATGGCCTCAACGGTTTCGACGGTGTCGCGCAGGCTCTCGCCCTTTTTCACCGACGAAGTCGACACCGAGAAGCTGAGCACGTCGGCCGACAGTCGTTTGGCCGCGGTCTCGAACGAGAGCCGCGTGCGGGTCGATTCCTCGAAGAACAGCGTCGCCACCACCCGCCCGCGCAGGGTCGGGACCTTCGGGATGGCCCGGCGCTCGACCTCAGCGAACGCCTCGGCGACACGCAGGATCTCGGCGATGCCGTCGTGGCCGAGATCGGCGATGGACAACAGGTGCGGCCCGATCGAGGCGCGCGGTGCGGGGATCGACCCCGCCTCGAGGGCGGTGCCGCTCACCGGTCCTCCAGCATGCCGATCAGCACGCCTTCCTCGCTGACGTCGACCATCTCCTCGCGTCGGGTCGGCAGGTTCTTGCCGACGAAGTCGGGCCGGATGGGAAGCTCGCGATGGCCCCGGTCGACCATGACCGCCAGCTGCACCGCCCGGGCCCGGCCGAAGTCGCTCAAGGCGTTGAGGGCGGCGCGCACCGTCCGGCCGGTGAAGAGCACGTCGTCGACGAGCACGACGACCTGCCCGGTCAGGTCCATGGTGATGTCGGTGGCCGCCTCGGGCAGCACCGGGCGCAGCCCGATGTCGTCGCGGTAGAAGGCGACGTCGAGCGTGCCGACAGGCACCTGGACGGACTCGACCTGGGCGAGGATCCCCGCGATGCGATCCGCCAGGGGCACGCCGCCGGTCTGGAGGCCTACGAGGATCACCTCGTCGAGGCCACCGTTGCGCTCGACGATCTCGTGTGCCATGCGGGTGAGGGCCCGGGCAACGTCGGCGGAGGAGAGGACCTGGGCGTGTGGAACGAACACGCCACCCTTCGGCCGGGTATGGCTGCGCTCGCGTTCTGCCACTGATCCTCCGTCCGTCCGGGCCTCACGGGACCCGCTTCACGGTCGAAAACGAATAGTAGCAGTTGCCCCGACGGCCCCGTCGGGAAGTGAGCTCCTACGGGCGCACCTGACGGGCCACCGTCGAGAGCACCCCGTTCACGAAGCCGCCCGAGTCGTCGGTCGAGTACGTCTTGGCCAGCTCGACCGCCTCGTCGATTACGACGGCGACGGGTGGGCCGTTCTCCTCCAGCAGCTCGGCCACCGCCAGGCGCAGCACGAGCCGGTCGATGACCGCCATCCGTTCGAGCGGCCAGCCTACCGACGCCGCCTCGATCAGCTCGTCGGCGGCGGTGGCGTGGCGTTCGGCCACCTGGACCAGCTCAGTGGCGAACGCATCGGGGGCGACGGGCAGCGATGCGAGCACCTCACTCGGGGTCACGCCCTTCATCTCGGCCTCGTAGAGGAGCGAGAGCGCCCGCTCGCGCGCCTGGTGGCGGGTGGCGCCGTCCTGGGAGGCCACCGGGCCTAAGCCCGGGTCAGATAGTCGCCGGTGCGGGTGTCGACCTTGATCACGTCGTCGATGTTGACGAAGAGGGGGACCTGGACCACCAGGCCGGTCTCGAGCGTGGCCGGTTTGCGCGCCCCAGAGACCCGGTCGCCCTGGATGCCCGGCTCGGTCTCGGTCACGGTCAGCTCGACGGAGGCCGGCAGGTCCACGCCCACGATCTCGTCGCCGTAGAGCTGGAGGATGGCCCCGTCGCCCACCTTCAGGTAGTTGGACGAGTCTCCGAGCGAGGCGGAGGGGACGGCGAGCTGCTCGTAGTTCGACGAGTCCATGAAGACGTAGTCGTCGGCGTCGCGGTAGAGGTACTGCATGTCGCGCTTGTCGATGATCGCCTGCTCGAGCTTCTCGTCGGCACGGTAGGTCCGCTCGAGCACCTGGCCGGTGCGGACGTTCTTCAGCTTCGTGCGCACGAAGGCGCCGCCCTTGCCCGGCTTCACGTGCTGGAACTCGACGACGGAGAAGAGGCCCTCGGAGAGGTCGAGGGTCATGCCGTTCTTCAGATCATTGGTGGAGACAGCCATCAGGCAGCGACGTCCTTGTGGAAGTTGGTGAGGGCACGGCTGCCGTCCTCGGTGACGACCAGGGTGTCCTCGATGCGGACCCCACCGATGCCGGGGATGTAGACGCCGGGCTCGACGGTGACGACAACGCCGGGGGCGAGGATAGCAGTGCCCAGTGCGCTGACCGTCGGGGCCTCGTGGATGTCGAGGCCCACGCCGTGACCGGTGCCGTGCTCGAAGCGGTCAGCCCAGCCGGCATCGGAGATGACCTTGCGGCAGACGTCGTCGACGTCTTTGGCCGCGACGCCGGGCATGACGGCGGCGACGCCCTCCGCCTGGCTGGCGAGGACGACCTCGAAGATGCGGGCGAGCTCGCCCTGGGGCGGGCCACCCACGCAGAAGGTGCGGGTCATGTCCGAGCGGTACCCCTCGAACATGGCCCCGAAGTCGATCACCACGGCGTCGCCGGCGCGGATGACCCGCTCGCCGGGCTCGTGGTGCGGCTTGGCCGAGTTCGGGCCCGAGGCCACGATCGTCTCGAAGGCCAGGCCGTCGGCGCCGCCGCGGCGCATGGCCGTATCGAGGGCGAGGGCCAGCTCGGCCTCGGTGAGGATGCGCTCGGTCGCCGAGGACAGCAGGGGCAGCACCTCGCCCAGTGCCCCGTCGGCGATGGCGGCTGCTCGGAGCATCCTGGCGATCTCGCCGTCGTCTTTCACCTCACGCAGCTCCTCGACCACGCCGGCGGTGCGGCGGACCTCGACCGCCCCGTCCAAGTGCTCGGTCCAACGCATGGCCGATGCCCAGCTCACGTCTTCGGCCTCGAGACCCAAGGTGGCGACCGGGGCCGGCTCGACGACGGAGCGCACGGCGTCGCGCTGGGCCCCCGCTCCCCCGATCTCGATGTCGACCACGTCGCCGACGCCTGCCGCTGCCACCTGCTCGGCGGATTGGGTCCGGTAGCGGCCGTCGGTGGTCAACAGGGCGCGATCAGCGGTGACGACCAAGAGGGCGGCCGAGCCGCTGAACCCGGTGAGGTAGCGCACGTTGGCGAGCGTGGTGACCAAGAGCGCGTCGACCTCGGCGTCGTCGAGGGTCTCGCGGAGCCGGTCGAGGCGCTGGCGGACCTGGAGGGCCGGGAGGGCGTTAGCAATCGTGGCCATGGTGGCGCTCCTTTGCACGTCGTGCGATCGTCACTGCGAAGATGCGGTACCGCTCGGGTCGAGGAGACGGGCGACCGCCTCGACCGCCAGCTCGTAACCGAGGCCGCCGAACCCTGCGATCGAACCGTCGGCGACCCGGGCCAGCACCGAGGTGTGGCGGAACGGCTCGCGGGCGGCGGGGTTGGAGAGGTGGACCTCGACCACCACGCCGTCGAACGCGCCAAGGGCGTCAGAGATCGACCAGGACGTGTGCGTGAGGGCACCGGCGTTGATGATCACCGCCGCCGCCTCGCCCGATGCGGCGTGGATGGCGTCGATGAGGTCCCCTTCGTGGTTGGACTGGACGTGGCGGAGCTCGAGACCGTGGCGCTTCGCCGCCGCTGCCGCTGCGTCGACGTGCTCGCCGAGCGTCTTCGGGCCGTAGACCGCGGGCTCGCGCTCGCCGAGCAGGTTGAGATTGGGCCCCGAGACGAGCAGCACAAGCCGCCCGTCGTCGGCGTCGTGCACCGTCACGTTGCCGCCTCCATCTCCTCCAAGGTAGCGAGGACTTGGTCCTCGCCGACACCGCGGACCACTTCGACGCCCTTTTCACCGTCGAGGACGAAGGTGAGATCGTGTGCCGCCTTCTTGTCGCGCCCCATGAGCGAGACGAGTTCGTGCGGGTCGCGCTCGGGCAGGCGAGACGACAGATCGAAGGCACCGACCACCTTGCGGTGCAGTTCGACCCGGTCGTCGTCGATGCGCCCGAGGCGGCGGGCCAGCAGGGCGGCGAACACGAGGCCGATGGCCACCGCCTCGCCGTGGCGCAACGAGAGCGACTCGTCCCCGAAGGCCGACGCCTCGAGAGCGTGGGCGAGGGTGTGACCGTAGTTGAGGACCATGCGCCGGTCGCCCTCATGCTCGTCGGCTGCGACCACCTCGGCCTTGATCGACGCGCAACGCGCCACCTGCTCGTCGAGGTCGAGGGAGAGGAGCGAGGCGTCGGGCTCGCCCGGGCCCAAGAAGGCGTACTTCGCCATCTCGCCACGCCCGCACGCCCACTCTCGCGCCGGGAGGCTGGTCAGTGTCTCGGTGTCGCAGAGCACGGCACGCGGCTGCCAGAACGAGCCGACCAGGTTCTTCCCCTCGGGGAGGTTGACGCCCGTCTTGCCCCCGATCGCCGCGTCCACCTGTGCGAGCAGCGAGGTGGCGACGTTGATGTAGGCCATGCCGCGGTGGTACGTGGCGGCGGCGAATCCGGCGAGGTCGGTGACCACGCCGCCGCCCAGCGCCACGACGACGTCGGTCCGGGCCAGGCCGTCGCGGGCGAACCCCGAGGTGAGGGTCTCGATGGTGGCGAGCGACTTGGACCTCTCGCCGTCGCCCACCACGACGATCTCGTGGGGCACCCCGAGGTCGAGGCCGTCGGCCCATCCGGCCGCCACCACCGGCTCTTGGGTGACGACCACTGCACGCCGGACGCCGGGGCCGACCGAATCGCTGATGACCCGGGCGAGGTCGTGGCGCAGCCCGCGGCCGATCTCGACCTCGTAGCGACGTGCGCCGAGCTCGACGGGAACGCTGATCACGGCGTCATGTGCGCTTCGCCACGGGCGAGGGCGTCGAGGATCTCGGTGACCACCTTGGCCGGGGACCGGCGGTCCACGTCGACCACCACGTTGGCGAGCGCCGCGTAGACGGGCCGCCGTTCGGCGTCGAGCCGGGCCAGGGTCGCGGCCGGATGGTGGTCGAGCAGCGGTCGTCCCACGCCCGTCCCGACCCGGCCCACGATGGTGTCGACCGCAGCTCGCAGCCACACGACCCGGCCGGTCGACGCCAGGAGCGCGCGGTTCTCCGGGTCCAGCACCGCGCCGCCGGCGACGCCGACGATGGCCGGCTGCTCACTGGCCATCGCCCTTCGCAGGACCGCGGACTCCTCCCGGCGGAAGGCCGCCTCGCCCCGGTTCGCGAAGATCTCGGGCACGGTGGAACCGGTGGCGGCTTCGACCTCGGCGTCAGAGTCGAGGTAGGGCCACCCGAGCTTCTCGGCCAACAGGGTGCCTGTCGTCGTCTTGCCCGCACCCATCATGCCGATGAGATACACGGATTCATCGGAGCCGCCGAACGCACCCATGACGCGACCTTCTCACTCGGTCCGTACGGGCACGGCCGACGGCGTCTCGCCCAGCGCCATGATGAAGCCGTCACGGTTGCGGACCATCTCGGCCACCGAGTCGCCGCCGAACTTGCGCTGCGCCTCGGCGCAGAGCACCAGGGCGGTCATCGCCTCGGCGACCACGCCCATGGCCGGCACGGCCGTGACGTCGGTGCGCTCCTTGAAGCTCTTCGCTGGCTCCTTCGAGACAACGTCGACCGTGGCCAGGGTCGGGCGGTTCAAGGTGGCGAGCGGCTTCATGGCGACGCGTGCGCTGATCAGTCCCCCGATCGACATGCCGCCCTCGATGCCGCCGGCGCGCACGGTGTCGCGGCGGTAGCCGCCGCTCTGCGGCGAGGCCGACTCTTCGAAGTAGATGGCGTCGTGTGCCTCCGAGCCCCGCCGCGAGGCGACCTCGAACCCCTCCCCGAGCTCGACGCCCTTCACCGCTTGGATGCTCATGAGGGCCTGCGCCAAGAGTGCGTCGAGTTTTCGGTCCCAGTGGACGTGGCTGCCCAGCCCGACGGGCACACCGTAGGCGAGCACCTCGACGACGCCGCCCAGGGAGTCGCCGTCCTTCGCCGCCGCCTTCACCTCGGCCACCATGGTGTCTTCGGTGTCGGCGTCGAAGCACCGCACGGTCGAGGCGTCGACCGCGGCCAGGTCCCCGGGACGCGGCCGCACCCCGTGGGGCGTCTCGGTGCCGCCGAGGGCGACGACGTGGCTCAGGATCGCCACGCCCAGCTCGGCCAGCAGCGCTTTGGCCAGGGCGCCCGCTGCCACCCGGGCCGCGGTCTCACGGGCCGACGCGCGCTCGAGGACGTCACGGGCGTCGGCGAAGCCGTACTTCTGCATGCCGGCGAGATCCGCATGGCCCGGTCGCGGCTGGGTGAGGACCTTCGACGGCGCTCCGGGCGCGGGTGACATTTCCTCCACCCACTTGGGCCACTCCGTGTTGGCGATCTCGATGGCGACGGGGGAACCGAGGGTGCGGCCGTGCCGGATGCCGGCGAGGAGCCGGATCTCGTCCACTTCGAACCGCATGCGGGGTCCCCGGCCGAAGCCGAGGCGCCGGCGGGCCAGCTCATCGGTCACCATCTCGGCGGTGATGGCCAGGCCGGCAGGCAGGCCCTCGACGATCACGACGAGGGCCTGGCCATGCGATTCACCAGCGGTGAGGTACCGGAGCACCCCTCCAACCTACTTTGTGGGAGCGGTGGGCCTCCTCAACGGGTGCCGAGCCAGGCCGAGACGACGGCCGGCCCGAACAGCACCCCCACCACCGTCCCGAGGGCGAGGGCCGGGCCGAAAGGGAAGGTGGTGCGGCGGCCGCTGCGCCGTACGAGGGCGGTGGCGATGCCGAAGACGGCACCGGCCACGAAGCCGAAGAGCAGACCGATGTAGAGGGTGCCGAATCCCAACCAGGCGAGGCCGACGGACACCACCCCGGCGAGGCGGACGTCGCCGAAGCCCATGGCGCGCGGCACGAAGAACCACAGGGCGTAGAACACAGCGAAGACGACGGCACCGCCGAGCACCGCGGTGCCCATGGCATGCCAGTCGGGCCCGAGGGCGCTGGCGGCAAGCAAGCCCACCACCATCAGGGCGAAGCTCGGGTAGAGGAGCTTGCGCGGGATGAGGCCCACACGCAGATCGGCGACCGACACCGCGAGCAGGCCGGCGAAGAGCACGCAGTAGGGGGCGAGCGCCGGAACCGGCCCGATCCGCCAGGCGGCGGCGGCGAGGGCGAGGGCGAGCACGACGGCGGCCAGGGCGCGCTCGGCGGGGCCCGGCGGACCCGGGGGGGCGGCGGCGGCACGCTCGGCGGGCGCCTGGAGGGCGCTCGACACCGCCGGTGCTGCTGGGGCAACACCCGGTTCGTCCCCGGCCGAGCCGGCCACAGCCAGGGTGTCGTCGGTTGCGGTGAGCTTTCTCGGTGGGATGCGCGCACCCACCTCGTCGAGGACCACGCCCCCGATCGCGCCGGCCACCGCCAGCCCGACGGTCAGGGCCGTGTGCACGTGGGAATCAGCTCAGGCGTACGGGTTCTCGCCGGCGTCGTGGTCGGTGACATCGATGACACCGGTCAACTCTGGCATCTCGTCACGCAGCGCGGTCTCGATGCCTTGGGTGAGCGTCATGCGCGACATGGCGCAGCCCTGACAGCCGCCTGAGAGCCGGAGGTAGGCGACATTGTTCTCTTCGTCCATGGCGACGAGGTCGGCACGTCCACCGTGACTCGCAATCGACGGGTTCACAACCGACTCGAGCACCGACGCGGCCCGCACGGCGAGCGGCCCGGTGATCCCCGCGGCGAGCACCTCGTCGGGTACGCCGCTCGGCGCAGGCTGGGGCGGCGTGTTGGGGTTCACCAACACGAGGCCACCCGTTCCTTCTTCTGACCACTCGAGCCGTGCCCCACGGAGCACATCGATGCTCGTCGCGGGCACCACGACGGGCAGGTCCTGGTCCGAGAAGACGGCGTCGTCATCGGCCGCGTCGCTCAGGGCCTGGAAATACAGGTCGTAGACGAAAGCGCCATCGACGACTCCGCGCACTTCGAGCCAGAGGGCGAGCCGCTCGGGGTCGGGCTCTTGGGCAATGGCATTGGTGACGACGTCACGTGCTGCGTCGGTCAGCGTCACCACCGCGGTCGGCTCAGCTGGAACTTCGAGTTGGAGGTCTTCGACGGATCGGGCCATGGTCCACATCATACGGGTGGGGGTGAGTACCACAGCGCACAGCCGCTATCGTGCTCGCTCATGTCGCCGACGGAAGCGCCGCAGGATGCCCATGAGTGGCTGAGCTTCGAGGACCTCGAAGAGGAGCGCACCTGGGTCTTCGATGTGACCTTCCTGACCAGCGCCTGGACCTGCATCTACGGGCAGGGCTGCCAAGGGGTCCTCACCGGGCCCGCCCCCGAGCTCGAGCAGGGCTGCTGCTCCTATGGGGCGCACTTCGTGGACAAGGCCGACGCTCGGCGCGTGGAGAAGATCGCAACGACGCTCTCGCCCGCCGAGTGGCAGTTCCACGCCAAGGGACAAAAGGGCGTCGTGAAGGAGAATCGACACGGCGAACTGGTGACCCGGTTGGTGGACGGGGCGTGCATCTTCTTGAACCGCCCCGGCTTTCCCACCGGCTCGGGCTGCTCGCTGCACCAGGTCGCACTCTCCCGGGGGAAGAACCCGCTCGAGCTCAAGCCAGACGTGTGCTGGCAGCTACCGCTGCGCCGTGAGGACGAGGCCGCAGGAGACGGCCACGTGACTTCGACGCTGCGCCAGTGGGACCGCAAGCACTGGGGCCCGGGCGGTGCGGAGTTCCATTGGTGGTGCACCGAGTCCCCCGAGGCGTTCGTGGGGCACCGACCCGTCTACGAGGAGATGAAGGCAGAACTCATCGAGATGGTGGGGAAGGAGCCCTATGCCCGTCTCGTGGCATTACTCGACGAGCGCGCCAAGAGGCTCGCTCGTGGCGTCGCGCTCCCCCACCCGGCACTGCGCACCCGCTGAGGGACGCAGCACCCGCTCAGTCGTCGAGCGGGTCCGGCTCGTCGAACTGCGGCGGCGGGGTCGAGCCCAAGATGCGGTCGTACTGATCCTCTTCGGCGAGACACCACGAGGCGTGGACATCCTCTGGCTCTGCTCCACACTCAGGGCAGCGCTGGTCGACCGTAGCGACCGAGCGCTTCAGGCTGCGCGCTTCTTCGAAGCGCCGATGGCGTCCCTTCTTCACGACAAACTCCTTGCATGCCTGCCGCCCACCTGCCGCCCGGCGCTTGTGCCATCGGACTGCTTGGTGACCGGCCGCGTTCAACATGGCCAGTGGCCAAGACCGGGAACCGACCCAACCGGGCCCACCGCCCCTGGCGGCAAGAACCATCCTAGTGCGTGGCCCCGACCGAACCGGTGCAGCCATCTGCACGAGCGGCTGCCCCGATGGCCGCGGCTACGTTGGGAACGAGCACGAGACCAGGAGAGCGATGCCCGCACCCTTCGATGCCGACGCCATGGTCACCCGGTTCCGCCAGCGGGCCGAGGCGGTCCGCAACCGGGGTCTCCCGCCCGTCGAGGGTCCCGAGCGCGCGCGCTTCCGGGAGCAGGCACAGATCGACTACATGGACTTCGCCATGCTCGGTGACGCCGAGGTGGTCCTAGAGGGCGGCGTGCTGACCCTCACCATCGACCTGCGTCCCAAAGAGGGCGAGAACCCTCAGCCCCCGTAGTTCATCTTGGTGTCGCGCATCGAGAGGATGTCGGGGTGCGTCCCCGGGGCGAGTGCCTCGCCACTGCGCTCGCCGGCACCGATGACCTCGCCCACGTAGAGCACGTGGCTCCCGAGGTCGAGACGGTGGCGGACCCCGCACTCGAGCCACCCAAGGGCCGCCGAGAGCACCGGGGGGCCGCTCGGGGCTTCGAACACCTCCTGGGCCGCCATGGCGACCAGCTCCCCTCGGGGGGATCGTTCGATGTCGGCGACCGGCTTCACGAAGCGCCGGACGAGTGCCCGGTCCTCCCTCGAGAGCAGCGAGACGGTGAACACGCCTCCCTCGTCGAGGAGCGCCCGTGTCCGAGAGGATGCCTCGACGCTGGCCGCCACCATCTTGGGCGACGTCGCGACCTGGCCCACCCAGTTGGCGGTCATCAGGTTGACCGGGCGCACCCCGGCGACGGCCGCACCCGCGCTCCCGAGCACGAACAGCCCCGACGGCATGGCCCACAGCACTCGCCGGCGGAGCCGGTCGAAGGCGTCATCGTCCGCAGGCGCCCACGGCCCGCCCCCCTCGGTCATCCGAAGATGCTGCCACTTCCCGGATCGGTGGTCGTGGTGGTCGAGATCGTGGTCCCGGTGATGGACTGCACGCGCTCGAGAGCCTGGGCGAGCAACGCATCCGCTTGGGCCCGTTCGCGCGCCGAGCGGGCAAGAAGCTTGGCGTTGGTGGTCCCGGCGTTGTAGCAATCGTTGGCGGCACTTCCCTCATCGGCATAGGCGTTGGAGAGCTGGTTGGTCACCGTCGTGTCGGGGGTGGGCAGGTTGTCGTTCGCCGCGCCGGCGTCTTGGAGCAGCAGCGCACAGTCGGCGTGGATGGCACCGGTGCCGCTCCTGTCCGCCACCACCTGCGCAATGCGCGCCGAGTCGGCGCGCAACGTTGCGATGGAGCCGCCGAACTCGGTGCTCGACGACCACGCCTTCATCCGCTGCGAGGCGCTGCCCTGCTCGTCGGGTCCCGCACAGGCAGCCAGGGTGACCGCTCCAAGCACGGTCACGGCCGCCAGCGCGATCCGACGGGTCAGGCGACGAGGCGTCCTGCTCACCCGGCGACGAGCAGGTGATAGTTGCGCTTGCCGAGGCGCAGCACCACATAGCGGTCGTGCAGCAGATCGGCGACGCCCAGGGTGGCGGTCGGGTCGTCGACCCGCCGGTTGTTCACGTAGACACCCCCGCCGTCGATGGACTGGCGGGCGCGGCTCTTCGAGTTGGCGAGCCCGCTCATGACCACGGCGTCGACGAGCGGCAGGCCGCCGTCCGCGCCGCCCAACAGCGCGGTGCGGGGCACCTTGGTCGAGGGGGCGTCGTCGACCACCTCGAGCAGCGTCGCCTCGTCGAGCTCGGCGATCTCCTCACCGAAGAGCGCGGCGGCAGCGCGCTCGGCGCGCTCGACCTCCTCGGTCCCGTGCACGAGCCCGCAGACCGCTCGGGCGAGCGCCCGCTGGGCGCTGCGGCGCTCCGGGTGCGCCTCGGTCTCGAGGTCGAGACCTTCGATCTCCTCTCGGACGAGGAACGTGAAGTAGCGCAGGTAGTCGCCGACGATGGCGTCTTCTGAGTTGAAGAGGAACTGATAGAGGCGGTACGGGCTCGTCATGGTCGGGTCGAGCCAGACCCGGTCCGCGCCCGACTCGGATTTCCCGAACTTCGTGCCGTCGGCCTTAGTCACGAGCGGCGTCGTGAGTCCGAAGACCTCGGCCCGCTCCACCTTGCGGACGAGATCGACGCCCATGGTGATGTTGCCCCACTGGTCGCTGCCGCCGACCTGGAGGCGGCAGTCGTGGCGTCGGAACAACTCGAGGTAGTCGAACGCCTGGAGCAGCATGTAGCTGAACTCGGTGTAGCTGATGCCCTGGTCCGGCCGCTCGAAGCGCGCCTTGACCGACTCCTTGGCCACCATCTGGTTGACGGTGAAGTGCTTGCCAATGTCGCGCAGGTAGTCGACCATGCTCAGCGGTGCGAGCCACTCAGCGTTGTCGAGCAGCAGCGCCGCGGTCCCGCCGGCGCCGGTGAAGTCGAGGAAGCGGCCGAGTTGGGGCTCGATGCCCCCCAGATTGTGCGCCAGTTCCTCGCGGCCGAGGAGCGAACGCTCACCGGATCGGCCGCCCGGGTCCCCGATCATCCCGGTGCCCCCACCCGCCAGCGCGATGGGCTGATGACCCCCGAGCTGGAGGCGCCGGAGCGTACAGAGCTGGAGGAGATTGCCCACGTGGAGGCTGGGCGCAGTCGGGTCGAACCCGATGTACACGGTGAGGCCGCCGGCGTCGAGCCGCGGCTCGAGGGCCGGGTCGGTGGCCTGGTGAATGAGGCCGCGCCAGCGNNCCGCCCCGCCCGCCGCACGCTCAGTCGGACGGTAGCGTGCCGTGCATGCGCGACGACCTCATCGACCTCGGTCGTGCCCCTCACGGCGGGAACCCGTACCTCGAGGGGAACTTCGCGCCGGTGGCCGAAGAGCGCACCGACGAGCATCCTCTCGAAGTCGAAGGTGCCATACCGCCGGCCCTCGAGGGCATGCTGCTGCGGATCGGCCCCAATCCGGCCGTCGTGCCCGACGTCGGGCGCTACCACTGGTTCAGCGGCGATGGGATGGTCCACGCCGTGGAGCTGCGAGACGGCGCAGCCACGTCGTACCGCAACCGCTGGGTCCGCACCCGCCGCCTGGCCGCCGAGATCGGCACCCGACCCCCACGCGGCCCGAGGGAGCCCGTGAACGGCCCGGCCAACACGAACATCATCTTCCACGCGAAGCGGCTCTTGGCCCTCGTCGAGTCCGGCCTCCCCCACCGGCTCAGCACGGACCTCGACACGGTCTGTGTCGAGGACTTCGACGCCATGCTGGCCTCGCCCATGACCGCCCACCCCCACCGCGACCCGGTGACCGGCGGGCTGGCGTTCTTCGGCTACGACGTCTTCGGGCCCCCGTTCCTGCGCTACCACGAGATGGACGCCTCAGGCGACGTGGTGCACACCACCCCGATTGAGATCCCTCGCGCCACCATGCAACACGACTTCGGGGTGAGCGCGTCGAAGGTCGTCTTCATGGACCTGCCCGTCGTCTTCGATTCGGAACTGGCCGCGACCGGGGCCAGCCTCCCCTTCCGGTGGATGGAAGAAGCAGGGGCACGCCTCGGCGTGCTCGACCGGGCGGCGCCCGGGTCCGAGGTCCGTTGGGTCGGGCTCGACCCCTGCTACGTCTTCCACGTCATGAACGCCTTCGACGAGGGCGACGACGTGCTCCTCGACGTCTGCCGCTACGAGAAGACGTTCGACATCGGCACGGGCGGGCCGCTCGGGTCGGTCTCGCCGTCCCTCCAGCGCTGGCGGATCCGCCCCGACGCGAACCGGGCCGAGGTCGTCCAGCTGGACGACCTCCCGATCGAGTTCCCCCGCATCGACGACAGCCTGGCCGGGCTCCCCTATCGCTACGGCTACTGCACCGAGCTCGACCACTCCAACACGATCGGGGCGGCCACCGGGCTGGTCCGCTACGACCTCGGACGCGGCGAGGCCAAGCGCTACCCCTTCGCCGAGCACCTCGCACCCGGTGAACCGGTCTTCGTGCGTGCCCCCGATGGGCGGGCCGACGACGAGGGCTGGGTGCTGACGGTCGTCTACGACGCCACCCGCGACGCCAGCGACCTCATCATCCTCGATGCCTCGCAGTTCGCCGGACGGCCCGAGGCAGTCGTCCACCTCCCGGCCCGCGTGCCCTTCGGCTTCCACGGCTCGTGGGTGGCCGCCGTCGACTACCGCTGAGCGGTCGCCTCGAGCTCTAGATGTCGGCGAGTGCCGCCATTGGCGAGTTGAGCGGACTGCCACCCATCGAGCCGTCATAGATGGCGTTGCCGAAGGTGAAGATGCCTCCGTCGCTCGCCACCTGCCAGTAGCCACCACCGTCGGACGTGGCACCGATCCCCACCATCGGCTGGTTGAGCGGCTTGCCGCCCATTGATCCGCGGAACTGCGCGTTGCCGTAGGTGAACACGCCGCCGTCCTCAGTCGATAGCCAGTAGCCGCCGCCGTCGGGCGTCGGCGCGAGCCCGACGACCGGGGAGTTCGACGGCACCGACTGGGTTCCGAGCGAACTTGCGTTCCCGAACGGGAAGACCGCCCCACGGTCGCCCACCAGCCAGTAGCCGTGGCCGTCTGCAGTCGCCACCATGCCGACGACGTTCTGGCCGATCGGTGCGCCCCCGGTCGACCCGTAGAACTGAGCATCGCCGAAGGCGAAGATGCCACCGTCGCTCGCCACCAGCCAGTACCCGTGGCCGCTCGGGGTTGCCTGCATCCCGACGATCGGGGCGTTCAGCCTCAGGCTCCCCGTCGAGCCGTAGAAGCCGGCGTCACCAAAGGCGAAGATCCCGCCGTCCTTTGCGACCAGCCAATATCCCCCGGCATCTTCGGTCCCCGCCATCCCCACGACCGGCTGGTTGAGGTGTTGGTTGCCCATCGAGCCGTAGAACTGCGCGTCGCCGAAGGTGAAGACGCCCCCGTCGCGCGCCACCGTCCAGTAGCCGTGGAGGACCGACTGGGCGTAGGTGCTGCTCGCCGGGAGAAATGAGGTACTGCCCGGGTACGACGCGGTGATGGTCTGGGACGGAGCGATCGTGAGCGAGGCGGTACAGGTCGCCTGCGCCCCCACAATGGCCGCCGCCGCGCAGTAGGTGGTCGATCCCTGCGTGAAGGCGACCGTCCCGGTGGGCTGGGGCAGACCGGCCGGAGCCGAGACGGTGGCGGTGAAGGTAACGAGGTGGCCCGGCAGCGACGGGTTGGCCGACGAGGACACCGAGATGGCGGGTGTGGCCTTTGCCACATCGAGCTGCGTGGTGCCCGACGAACCGGTGAAGTTGGCGTCGCCCGGATAGGTGGCGATGATCGTGTACGGCGATCCACCCGGGTCCAGTGCGGCGCCGCTCGGTGAGCAGGTCGCGGACCCATCGACCAGGGTGACGGTGCACAGGGTGGTGGTCCCGCTGGTGAGGGCGACAGTGCCGGTCGGGACCGTCCCGGCGTACTGCGGTGCGACCGTGACGGTGAAGACCGCCTGGCCCTCATTGCCGTAGCCGACGCTTGAGGGGGCGACCGTAACGCTGGTCGACGTGGTCGCCTTCGTGATCGTGAGTCCGGCACCCACCGTCGTCGCCGAGGTGATGAAGTTGACGTCGCCGCCGTAGGTGCCTGTCACGTCGTAGGGGCTCCCGGTCGCCGGCAGGACGACGCCAGCCGGCGGCTGGCATGCGCCCTGGCCGCCCACCAGGGCGACGGTGCAGAGCGTCTCTCCCCCGGCGCTCACCGCCACGTCCCCGGTCGGCACACCGACGAACTGCGGGCTGACGACCGCGTGGAACGAGACCGATGACAGATTGCCGTACGTGGCACTCGATGGCGAAATCGTCAATGCGACGGTGCTCGTCGCCTGGTTGACCACTAACGGGGCGCTTGGCGACACGGAAGGACCGAAGTTGTTGTCCCCGGCGTACGAAGCGGTGACCGAATAGGGCGCAGCGGCCGCGTCGAGGGCGGTGGCCGTCGTCGTGCAGCTGCCAATACCCCCCGACGCCGGTGTGAGCTCGATGTCGCAAAGGGTGACGACGGCGCTGCCGACGGTGGTCTGGACCAACACGGCGCCGGTCGGATTGCCGCTGAACTGGGGCGCCACGCCGACCCTGAACACCACGGTGCCCTCGTTGCCGTAGATCGTGGTGCCACCCGACAGCGAGAGGACCGTGCTGGTGGTCTGCGCTGCGGTCACCGTCAGGTTCTGCGAGGGCGAGACAGAACCGCCATAGCTCGCGTCGCCCGAATACACGGCAGTGACCGAGTAGGGCGACGATGACGCGTCGAGCATGGTGCCCGACGAGGGCGTGCAGGAGGTGGCGGGGAGGACCATGGAGCACAGCACTACGGTCGACCCGGCCACGGTCGTCTCCACGGTCACCGTGCCGGTCGGGGAGCCACCCGCCGTCGACGAGACGTGGGAGGAGAAAGTGACCACGTTCCCGTAGATAACCGTCGCCGAGGACAGCGTCAGCATCGTCTGCGTGGCTGCCTGGGCAACGGAGAAGTCGATGGGCGCCGAAGTCGACGCAATGAAATTCGTGTCGCCCGGATAGGCGGCGGTCACCGTGTAGGCACCACCTGGAATCGCCGACTGTGCTGCCGAGCAGCTGCTGGCGGTTCCGAGTTGGAAGGTGCACAGCGTTGTCTGCGCCGACGTGGTCGAGTTGGTGGCGGTGACACTAACGGTCCCAGTCGCCACCCCAGCGAATTGTGGTGCCACCGTGACACCAAAGACAGCTGCATTGATCTGGCCGAATGTCACCGCGGCCGGCGTGGCCGTCACCGTGGTC
>PMFN01000008.1 GCA_003155135.1 Acidimicrobiaceae bacterium
ATGTCCCCCCCTCCGGCATGCCCCACTTGCAAATTGCGCCGTCAAAGTGGGACACCTGAAGGAGTCGAACGCTGTCGATGAATGTCGCCTCATCACTCGCGATCTGAAATGCCATGGGTGGATGTCCGTGCTACCCCTGTAGTCGGCACAAGGGACCAGGTGCTTGCAACGGCACACTGCCGGGGAACGGCCCAATGAGGGCAGCTTCGCTCGAAGTCGTGAATGTCGCTGGGGACTCAGCTTTCGGGCGTGACCGCATCCAATCGGCGCCGAACCTCTGACGTGTTCACGCCGAGAGCGCCCAGCAGCACCGCCGCTGGATCTGGTGGTTGGAGAGCCAGGATCTGGGCCAGCACCTGCTGGGCCGTGACATAGAGCTTCCGACGGTTGGGCTGAGACGCTTCCTGAAGCACTTTCTTTGCCACGGGCGTCATGCGGAGGCGATCTTTTTGCGCGACGTCTCTAAGCCTCGGCTTCTTCGGCACGGCGTGCATCGGCAGTGGGGGCGCGTCGGCGCCAGACCCCAGGCCCAGGGCGCCCAGGGCTTCGTGATCGAGCGACTCAAGGGCTTGGCGAGCTTGCTGCAGGCTCACGCCCAAGGCGACTTCGATTGAGGGATCCTCGAACAAGGCAAGCAAGATGTGATCGGTGCCAGTTCGGCGATCACCTCGGCGACGAGCCTCCTCACTGGCCCGCAAATAGATGGCCCAGCCGTGAAGCACCCTTGGCACAACGGATTCGGTGGTCATGATGACTCCTTGTTGTATTTGGTGTGCACGGATTGGCGGGTGACGCCCAAGGCGTCGCCGATCTGCTGCCACGACCAGCCCTTTTCCCGGGCCGACGCGACGTTGTGCGCTTCGACCCTCTCAGCCAGGCGATGGAGCGCCAACGAGGCGCGTAGCCCAATTGCCGGGTCATCCGACGAGAGATTCACGCTGAGTTGTTCGATGTTCATGCCTGTCAGTATAAACTGACACGATTTGAGTTGTAAACCTAAACTGACACTGCAGACCGCCGCACCGGAGTGCCCCAAATAGCCGGGTAATGGTCACACTCTTCTGAACCTGGACGGCCGGATGCCGGCTGGACGCGAGCGGTTGGATTGGTTCGGTCAGATTGTCCGTCCGAGCGGACTGCGGATGCTTCAGCCCAATGGATCTGCCGTCCGTTGGGTCCCCAAAAAAGCGCGGTCAACTTTCGGGTTGAGGGTGTCACCTTCCGCCGGGTAGGAGGGACACCCGTCCGGTCGGAGCCCAACTGCTCACGGGCTGTAACGGTTCAGCGCATTCTCTTACCCAGGGGGAGCGAAGAACTCCAAAGCAATGTTGTCCGGATCTCGGAAGGACAAGCCTGAGCCATAGGGAGCGTCGACGATTCCTCCGTTCTCGATGCCGAGCGCGTTGAGCTTGGACTCCCACTGCTCGAGCTCTGCCCGGTTCGCGCAGGCGAACGCCAGGTGGTCCAGACCCGGACGCCGTTCGTCGAATGGCTCTGAACCGTGAGGATCCGGGAACTGGTGAATACCGACCAGGGTCTGGCTGCCCAGAAGCCACACGACGTGGTGAAACGGGCCCGTGTCCTCATCGATCACGGGAGGAACTCCGAAGAGTTCCTGGTACCAAGGCCGACTCCGACCGAGATCCGTGACAGTCAGGGCCACGTGAGTGACGCCGGGGAAATCAGGCATGGGGACCTCCTCTGCGGGCGCTGCCCCCTCAACGTAGTCTTGCGATCCGCAGGTTTCACGTGGTGTCTGTCGGTGTCCCAGTACGCCGGGTGGGCGGCCCTCTGCGCTGGCGCTCGTGCGGGCTATCGGCGGCGTTCGGGAGCCGGGGTCCCCCAACCCGAGCGCACCTCCAGCAGTCGAGCACTTGGTTGAACCAGGGCCGTAGCGGAATACGTCCCCGCTCGATTCCCGCCCTCGTGCGTCAGCGCGCTCGCATCTCACTCAGGAAAGCAAAGAGCCGCACAACTGGTCGTTGTGCGGCTCTTCTCTCTGGCCTGGCGGCACCGAGACCATCTCTCCGGGTCCTCTGGGGCCATCAAAATTGAGCTTCATGAACATCTCCAGGTGGAGGTGGCGGGAATCGAACCCGCGTCCTCTGGCATCTCAGTAGGCATTCTCCGAGCGCAGCCGGCGGGAGATTGTCGGGAGCGGTGCCACAGCCGGCGAGCTGCTCCACTCCGTATCCAACTAAGTGTCCCTAGTGGCTAGCTGGAATAGCCGCTTAGGCAAGCCCTACTTGATGATGCCCGTCTTCCGACCCGTAGGGCTGAGGCCGGACGGACATCGCTACTGATTAAGCAGCGAGCGCGAGCTGAGGCTCGGCGTTTGTTTAGTTTTCCGGCTCTTTAACGTGGCTCCGGAGACCACGGCTCGCTTCTCCTACATCGCTGTCCAGAGTCGAAACCGTTCACCCCCTGGCTTTCGCTGGATACCTTCCAGCTAGTGCATTCTACCGGGTCCGTCGATTAGGCCCACCGCTCGCCGTTTCGGGCAGCGCGCGCCATGTCCCGGGCTGCATCGCGCTCGGCGATGGCATGGCGCTTGTCGTGCAGCTTTCGTCCTCGGGCGAGCGCAAGCTGCACCTTCGCCTTGCCGTCTTTGAAATACAGCGACAGCGGGATGAGGGTCAGCGGTTGCTGCTGGGTCTGGCCGATCAGCTCGTCGATCTGCTTGCGGTGGACTAGTAGCTTGCGCTTGCGGCTCGGGTCGTGGGCCCCGAAGCCGGTGGCGAACTGCCACGGCGGGATGTGGACCCCGAAGAGCCAGAGTTCGCCGTCGTCGACGCGCGCATACGAGTCGGCGAGCTGGGCCTTCCCGTCGCGAAGCGATTTGACTTCGCTTCCTTGGAGCACGATGCCGCACTCGAAGGTGTCCAAGATGTCGTAGTCGTGCCGGGCCCTGCGGTTGGAGGCGACTATGCGGTCGCCCGCCCGGCCGGCGGCCTCTCGAGCGGCTGCGCGCTTCGCAACGGTCTTCTTTGCCTTTGCCATTCTCCCAACCTACCGGTCGGGGCCGTCTGCACCGGTGGCCAACTGGTCTCGGATCCGCGTTGGCCCAGGTCAGCAGGATTACGCTTCCACTCATGTTGCGGTTGCCAGCGGAGTTCCATCTCCAGATGCTCGGACACTGCCTCCACGGCCTTCCCGATGAGGCATGCGGCCTTCTCGCCGGTGATCCGGTCACCGGCGATGTGACGGCGATCTATCGCACGCGCAACGTGGCCGATTCTGCCCGGTACTACACGGTCGACCCGCGAGAGCACCTCCGTGCCGACCGCGATGCCGAATCGCACGGCTCCTCGATCATCGGCGTCTTCCACAGCCACACGCACACCGATGCCTACCCGTCACCGACCGACGTGTCCCAGGCGCCTGACCCGAGCTGGCATTACGTGCTCGTCTCGCTACGTGACACCCATCCCGTGGTGCGGAGCTATCGGATCGCCGAAGGTCGCATCATGGAGGAGTCGGTGGTGCTCAAGCCCCACGAACTGACGCCTAGCTGACCGGGCGATCGTCGGCCACAGCCGCCGCCTATAGAATCCCCACCGAATCAGTCAACAATTGCGAACCGGCGCTCCCGCCGTGTCCCGAGGTGACCTGGAGGTCCCGTGCCCGTCGACGTGCGTCTGCCGACCGTCCTTCGTAGCCAGGCCGGGGGCCAGGCCTCCGTCCCCGTCGACGGGAACACCATCGGCGACGTGCTGCGCACCCTTGTGGGGGAGCACCCCGGGCTGAAGGGCCAGGTCCTCACCAACGACGGCGCGCTGCACAAGTTCGTGAACGTCTATGTGAACGACGATGACGTCCGCTACCTCCAGTCGCTTGACACCCCCGTGAAAGACGGCGATGAGATCTCCATCCTCCCGGCGGTGGCCGGCGGCATGGGCGCCACGGCGGAAGGCTGATCGCACAGATGCCCGTCTACGACAGCGTCTTGGACCTGATCGGCAACACGCCGATGGTCGACGCCAGCGCCCTCAGTCCCAATCCCGATGTGCGGATCCTTGTCAAGCTCGAGGGTCGGAACCCCGGGGGGTCCGTGAAGGACCGCATCGCCATCTCCCTTGTCGAGGCGGCCGAGCGTGACGGGCTGCTCGTGGCCGGCAAGCCGGACCAAGTCTTGATCGAGCCCTCGTCGGGCAACACGGGCATCGGCCTCGCCATGGTCTGCCGGCTGAAGGGCTACCACCTGAAGGTGGTCCTTCCCTCCAACGTCTCGATCGAGCGGCGACAGTTGCTCGAGGTCTGGGGTGCCGAGATCATCGAGTCCCCCGGATCGGAGGGGTCAAATGGCGCCGTACGGCTCTGCCGGGCACTCGCGGCCGAGAACCCCGAGTGGGTGTTCTTGTATCAGTACGCCAACATGGCGAATCCCCAGGCCCACTACGAGCACACCGGGCCCGAGATATGGGCGGACTGCCCCGAGATCACCCACTTTGTCGCCGGTCTCGGCACGTCCGGGACGTTGATGGGGGTCGGGCGCTTCTTGAAAGAGCAGAACCCCGACGTCCAGCTGTGGGCCATCGAGCCGCCATCGGGCGAGATGGTCGACGGGCTGCGGAACCTCGAGGACGGCTACATCCCGCCCATCTTCATCGAGTGCCACGGCGAGGAGCTGCTCGACCGCAAGACCGTGGTGCGCCCGAAGGAGTCCATCGAGTGGACCCGCCGGTTGGCTGACATCGGCCTGTTCGTCGGCATCTCCTCGGGGGCCATCATGGCCGGCGCGGTTCGCTGTGCCGAGCAGATCCCCCCGGGCGAGAAGGCCACGATCGTCACCATCGAGTGCGACGACGGTTGGAAGTACCTCTCGACCGGGGCGTGGACCGAGGATATCGACGAGGTCGTCGAGCGGGCGAAGCGCATCATCTACTTCTAAGGCCGAAGGAGGGGCCGATACGATCGGCCCCATGGCGACCGTTGCGGGACCCGACGCAGTTCGAACCTTGACCGTCCTCGGCTGCGACGGGAGCTTCCCCGCCGCCGGGGGAGCGGCCAGCGGGTACCTGGTCCAGTCGGCCACGACGTCCCTGCTGCTCGATGCCGGCTCGGGCACTTTCGCGAACCTCCAGCGGGTGCTCGCAGTGGCGAGCCTCGACGCGGTGGTGCTCACCCATGAGCACCCCGATCACTGGGCGGACATTGAGTCGCTCGCCGTTGCGGGTCCCATCTACAAAGGCGAGCCGATCCCGCTCTACTGCCCTGCGGGCATACGGGACCGCTCCTACTTCAAGCACACTGCCGCCTTTGACTGGCGCACGATCACTGCTGCATCCGGCGTGACGGTCGGTGACCTGCGGCTCCGCTTCTCGCGGACCGACCACGGGCCCGAGACACTGGCGGTGTGCATCGCAACCGAGGGCCGGGAGGACCCCGACGACCTCTTCGTCTACAGCGCCGACACCGGGCCCAACTGGTCCCCCGACGTCTTCGGCAAGGGCATCGGCACCTTCTTGTGCGAGGCCACGCACTTGCGCGACTTGGAGGGCACCTTCCAGCATCTGAGCGGGCACCAGGCCGGGGCCATGGCGAAGGAGAACGGGGTGCGCACGCTGATCTGCACGCACCGGTCGCCTACTGTGCCTGCCGACGCGTTGGTGGAAGAAGCCAGCGCGGCACTCGGCCGGGAAGCCAGCCAGGCCGCAATGGGCAAGGTCTTCGAGTGGTGAGCTAG